>JACQDL010000024.1 GCA_016201065.1 Actinomycetota bacterium | reverse complement strand
ACCCTGCTCCTGGTGCCGACGGTGGTCGGGGAGCGGGTGTGGTTGCTGTGCCCGATCGGGGTCTCCGCCGAAGACCTGGCCGATGAAACCGACCGGTTGCGGTCGGCGTGCCTGGCCCGCGAGGTCCGCATCACCCGGGACAGGCGGTTCTCCGCCCTGGTGCTCGTGGAGGTCGTGCGGCGCGACCCACTCGCCAACGGTGTGCCGGTCGCGTCACCGCTCGGGGAAGGGAGGGTTCGTGTTCCGCATTCGCGCTCGGGCCGGTAGGCGCGCGCCGGGGGTGTCGTCGATCTGGGAACCGGTCCACCTCGGCGTCGATGAGCGGGGACAGGTCGTGCGGATCGGGCTCGCCGAGCGGAACCTGTTGGCGGCGGGGGAACCGGGTGCGGGTAAGTCGGTGGCGTTGAACCTCATCGTCGCCCACGCTGCCCTGTCCCTCGATTGCGACCTGGTCCTCATCGACGGCAAGCGGGTCGAGCTGGGGGTGTGGCGGGCGTGCGCGCGGGCGTTCATCGGCCCGTCGATCACTGAGGCGATCGAGCTGTTGAAGCGCCTGCAAGCCCTGATGGACTCCCGCTACGACGACCTGCTGGCCACGGGCCGCAGGAAGGTCACCCGCTCCTCGGGGGTCCATGTGGTGTTGGTGGTCTTCGACGAGTTGGCGTACTTCTCCGCCACCATCGGCGAGAGCAAGCAGCAGAAGGAGTTCGTCGCCCTGGTCCGCGACCTGGTCGCGCGGGGCCGGGCGGCGGGCATCATCGTGGTGGCGGCCACGCAACGCCCGTCGGCGGACATCGTGCCGACAAGCCTGCGGGATCTGTTCGGGTACCGGTGGGCGTTCCGGTGCACGACCGACGCGAGTTCGGATGTGATCCTCGGCCACGGGTGGGCGTCCGAGGGGTACACCGCCGCCGACATTGACCCCGGCGCGCGGGGTGTCGGCTGGTTGATCGCCGAGGGTGGAGTACCCCGGCGGATGAAGGCCGCCTACCTCTCTGACGATGCTGCCGCCCGGCTCGCCGAGCATGCGGCCCGACTGCGTGCCGAGCACGGTGCCGCACAGGACATCGACGCGGCTGCCGTGACCGGGGACTTAGACGAGTCGGGGTTGGCATGACGCCGGTCGCCTCCCTCGCCCCGGCGACGGTCGCTGAGGTTGTGGACCGGGCGGCCCGTCCGGACTTCGACCGATGGGCGGGTCAGGTCGCCGGGTGTGGGCACTGTGCCCGACCGGTCCGGCTACGCGGCCGGGTCATCGAACACCCGGACGGTGGGCCTCGACGGGTCACGTACTCCACCGATGCGGAGCCGGATCGGGTGCTGCTCATCCGGTGCGGGAACCGTCGCGCGTCGGTATGTCCGTCGTGCTCGTTCGAATACGCCGGCGACATGTGGCAACTCCTCTACGCGGGCGCGGCCGGTGGCCGGAAGGGCGTCCCGGAGTCGATCCGTTCGCATCCGCTGGTGTTCGCGACCCTGACCGCACCCGGGTTCGGTGCGGTGCACACGACTCGGCTGGATCGGGTGGGTGGGTCGGCTCGGTGTCGGCCACCGCGGGGGGCACCCCGGCTTTGCCAGCATGGGCGGCCGACCTGGTGCACCTCGGTGCATGGCGAGGGTGACCCACGCCTGGGCGAGCCGATCTGCGCGGACTGCTACGACTACCCCGCGCATGTCGCGTTCAACTGGCACGCACCCGAGCTGTGGCGCCGCTTCACGATCACACTCCGGCGGGAACTGGCCCGCACGGCCGGGCTGACCGCGACCGAATTCACGCACGCGTGTCGGGTGTCGTTCGTCAAGGTCGCCGAGTTCCAACGACGCGGCGTCGTCCACTTCCACGCCCTGGTGCGCCTGGACGCACCCGGCGACGAGTTCGCACCGACCGTGTTGCCGTTGGACGTGCACGACCTGGCGGACGCGGTCAAACGGGCTGCCGAACACGTCCGGTTGACGACTGACATGCCGGACGGGTCGGGGGTGGTGCTGCGGTTCGGGCAACAGATCGATACCCAAACCATCAACGGCGGACCGGCCGAGCTGACCGCCGAACACGCGGCCCGCTACATCGCCAAGTACGCCACCAAGTCCGCCGAAGATTTCGGGGTCGGGGACCGGCGCCTTACCCCGGCCGCGCTACCCGCTCTCGGCCTGTCCGCCCACGTGCAGCGGTTGATCAACACCGGGTGGGTGCTGGGTGGGTGCGCCTCGTTCGAGGGGGTGCGCCGGTGGGTGCACATGCTCGGCTTCCGGGGGCACTTCGCCTCCAAATCCCGCCGCTACTCCACCACCCTCGGCGCCATCCGGGGCGAACGCCGCGCCTACCGGCAACAGCAAGCCGCCGAGCTGGCCCGCGAGCTGGGCGCCGACGAACCAGACGACTCGACCCTCGTCGTCGGCAACTGGACCTTCGCCGGCCTGGGCTACCTCACCAGCGGTGATGCGGCGCTCGCGGCGTCGGCGGCGGCCAGGGCACGCGAGCAACGACAGGCGGCCCGTGATGCGACATGTCAACCCCACCAGAGAGGGAGTTTCACGCAGTGATGACGGTTGTCGAACCTCGCGCGGTCTACACCGTGACCGAGGTCGCGCACCTGCTCTCGCTGTCCCGTGGCAGCGCGTACGCGCTCGTCCGGGACGGCACCATCCCCGCCCAGCGGCTCGGTGGCCGCTGGGTCATCCCGCGAGTCCGGTTCCACGCCTGGCTCGACGGCTGGAAGGAGGCGAGCTGACATGGGACACGTCGTACCGACCCCGGCGGGCAGCTACCGGGCGAACTGGCGGGACCCGTCCGGCCGGCAGCGGGCCAAGACGTTCCGCACCAAACGGGAAGCAAACGCCTTCCTCGCAGAGGTCGACACCACCCTTAACCGGGGGACCTACGTCGATCCGCACGCCGGCCGGATCATGTTCGATGCCTACGCGGATCGGTGGCTGGCGGCCCGCAACGACGAGATCACGACGGCGGCGCGGGACCGCTCGATCATGCGCAATCACGTCATCGCCCGGTGGGGAGACCTGCCGCTCGGCAAGATCCACCACCTTGCCGTGCAGGAATGGGTGACCATGCTGGGGCGGCGGCTCGCCCCGGCTAGCGTTGCGCAGTGCCACCGGCTCGGCTCGGCGGTGATGCGCACGGCGGTCCTTGACCGGGTGATCGCGGCGAACCCGTTCGACGGGGTGCGGTTGCCGCCGACCCGGCGGAAGGACAGCGCCGATCAGGTGGTCACGCCGGCCGAGATCGTCGGCAAGCTGTTGCCGGTGGTGCCCGAGCGGTACCGGGCCGTCGTCGGCCTGGCCGCCGGGACCGGGTTCCGGTGGGGTGAGTGCGTCGGGCTGCGCTGGGACGCGGTCGACCTGGTGGCCGGCACGGTGACCGTGCTGCGGGTCGCGGTAGAGGTCGCCGGCACGGTGACGAGCAAGCCGTACCCGAAATCGAAAGCCGGCCGGCGGACCGTTCCGCTGCCTCCGTTCGTCCGCGAACTCCTCGCCGGGTACCGCGCCGCGTACCCGGCCGGCCCGGCGGGGGAGCTGTTCACCAACACGGCCGGTGGTCCACTGCGCCGTACTCACTTCCGTGCCCGGATCTGGCGGCCGGCGCTGGTCCGGGCCGGGCTCCTCGGCGCGGTCGTGCCGACCGGGCAGTACCGCTACCTGGCCCGGTGGCCCGACGCGGCCGGGGTCGAATGGTCGGCGGAGTTCACCACGGAACGGGAAGCGGTCGCCTGCGTGGTCCGGAAGGCGGCCGGCGGGCTGCGGTTCCACGATCTCCGCCATTCGTACGCCACCTGGCTGGTGTCCGAGGGCGTGCCGATCAACGACATTGCGCGGGTGATGGGGCACGAGCAAACCTCGACCACGCTCAACCTCTACACGCACGGCTCCGAGGGGCGGGACGGCCGGGTCCGCGCGGCGCTTGCTGACTTCTCGCTGACTTCTGGCTCCGGCGAGGTGGCCGCAGATGCAGATGAGCCCTCCGAAGAGGGCTCATGACCTGCACTTTCGTGTGGTGGGCGATACTGGGATTGAACCAGTGGCCTCTTCCGTGTCAAGGAAGCGCTCTCCCACTGAGCTAATCGCCCGAGGCGGAGGCGGGAATCGAACCCGCGTACAGGGCTTTGCAGGCCCTTGCCTAAGCCACTCGGCCACTCCGCCGGAGTCTCCCCGGGACCCCGGTCTGGCGCCCGAGGGGCGTACGCCGAGCGGACGACGGGATTCGAACCCGCGACCCTCACCTTGGCAAGGTGATGCGCTACCAGCTGCGCTACGTCCGCACTGCCTCACTGGCCGTCAGAAACGAGGCCGCCCAGCGCGAGTGACTGTAGCCCACCCGCCAGCGTGTCTTCAAACCCGCTTCCGGCGCGGCGTCAGCCCGGATGGTCCGCGAGTCCAGCGCAGGTTGTCACTCTCCGCAACGTGGCGTGGATGCTTTCCGCCACGTCGCCGCTGGCCGGCATCGGGACGCCCCGGGGGTCGATGCGGGCCGGCGTGAACGCCTCACTCACCACCCGCCGGCCCCGGAAGGTCAGGGTGAGCACTCCGGTGTCGTTGGACGTGGCGTTGTCGCGCCACCACAGGAAGTTGCCGAGGCCGTACCCGACGTACGTCGGGCCGAGCCAGCCGGCACCGAGCAGCAGGTGCGCGTGGCTGCCCACCACGGCGTCAGCCCCGGCCGCCGCGAGCTGCCGAGCGAGCGTCACCTGGGCCGAGCTCGGGCATTCCCGCCCCTCCTCGCCCCAGTGCAGGTAGACCACGACCACCTGGGCGTCCTTGCGCGCCTGCCGCACCGCGGCGAGCAGCCGGTCGGAGTACGCCGAGGCGACCCCTGGGCTGGACGCGCCCGCCGTCCACGAGCTGAGGGTGCGGTCGCGGATCTGGGTCGCCCCGAGCACGGCGACCCGGGTGCCGCGAACATCGGCGTACCACGGGGCGTAGGCATGGCTGGCATCCGCGCCGATGCCCACCACCGGAAGGTGGTGGCTGCCGATCGCGGCGAGGGTGTCCGACAGGCCGACCGAGCCGTAGTCCACGGTGTGGTTGTTCGCCATGGTCGCGACGTCGACACCGCTGGCGCGCAGCGCGTCGAGCGCCGCGGCGGGTGCCCGGAAGTGGAACTGTTTCGGTTCCGGTGTGCCGCCGTCGGTGATCGACGATTCCAGGTTGACCATGCTGAGGTCAGCGGCGGCCAGCGAGCCGCTGATCGGCCCGAGCGCGTCGGCCCCGGCGCCGGCGGTCACCCGGCTGGCCACCCGGCCGGTGAAGTGCACGTCACCGCCGAACGCGATGGTGATCTCCGGATCGCTCGCGGCGGCACCGGGGCGGGCCGGGACCGGGACCGGCCCCGTCGTGGTCCGCGCGGGCGGTGGCGTCGCCTCGGCGGGTCGCCCGGCGGGTTGTCCGGCGCCACGGACGGCGGCCGGCGACGGCTGCGTGCCGACGACTGCCACGCCCGCGACGACTGCCACGCCCGCGACGAGAGCCGCGGCCGCGGCGATGCCGACCAGGGCGGAGGCGATCCGGGGACGGGAGCGACGACGTACGACGGTATGCCGGCCCACGAGCCCTCCCCGAGTCCGAACCCGCAGCGATCACGTGGCGCTGGTTCGGTCGGAAGCCTACGCGCCGGCCGGCCGTGTGCCGTGCCCTTCGCCGCCTGGTGGCAGGTCAGCTCGCGTGTCCTCGGCGTGTCTCGGGCGCGATCGCCGGCCCGCCGCGCTGTTCGGTGGGGTACTACGCGAGGTCGCCGTGCAGCAGCAGGAGCTCAAGCTCGGCGTCGATGTCGAGGAAGTCGCCCTCGTGGCCCGGCGCCACCAACGCGTAGCTGCGGAAGAGGAAGTCCACCAGCTTCTCCCGCGGTGCCTCGAACAGCGCCTGCCCGGACGGTGAGCACAGCTCCAGGAAGATCGGCCCCTCCTCGCCGTCGGTGCCCGGCCAGATCCGGACGTCCCCGTCGCCGATGGGGGCGACCAGCCCGGCACCCAGGAGCTGGCGCGCGAACAACCACTCGATCTTCCCGTCCTCGCCCGGACCGGTCCGGAACGTGACGTGTATCGCGTACGGATCGCTCACGTCGTACCGGAAGACGGCGTCCACGATCACGTCAGCCCCCGGTACGACGAGGTGCAGTCCCATCGCTGAGCGCACTGCGCGCGATCGCGGTGCCATGCCGCCTCCCCGTGTCTGTTCGCTTCTCTGCTAACGAAGTGCGGTCCCACCGGTGACGCCGGACGTGAGCTCCCTGTGGTGACCCGTTAGCTTTGCTTTCGTCGAATCCGACTAGGGCCTTTGGGAAGTGCGACGAGATTTCCTCGGCAAGACTGAAGAGGTCGGTCATCCGGGGGAGTGATGAAGGGTGTCGTCAGGGCAAATGGGACGGCGTGGTCGGCCGGGTGATCCGCCCACCCACCGGAGCCGCCCGGGTGCGGTACGGCGGTGGTTGCGGACGAACCGGCTGACCCGGCGCCCCTACCTGATCGTGGTGACCTCGCTCGGTGTCGCCACGATCGGGGTTGGGATCGTCCTCCTGGCGCTGCCGGGACCGGGCTGGCTGGTGATCTTTCTCGGGCTCGGCATCCTCGCCAGCGAGTACCGGTGGGCCGAGCAGCTGTCGTCTCGGCTGCGGGCCGTGGCGCGGTTCTGGAACCGGTGGGTGAGCAGGCAGTCCGTGCCGGTCCGGATACTCCTGGGCTCGGGGGTCCTGCTGCTGCTGGTGGGCGTGGCGGTGGGGTACCTGCTCTGGCGGGGTGTCCCGTTCGGTGGGTGAGTCGGCACGGCGGGTGAGTCGACACGGCGGGCGGCTGGCCAGACGATCCGGTAAGGTGTGCGTCGCACCCGGGCGATTAGCTCAGCGGGAGAGCGCCTCGTTCACACCGAGGAAGTCACTGGTTCGATCCCAGTATCGCCCACCCACCGGTAACACCGCAGGTCAACGCACGTTTGGCAGACCCAGAGACGGCTTGCGGCGCGCCTTGTCCGGTGATGATCACGATGAGGACGTCACTGGTTCGATGCCCACCAGTGTCAGAACTCGATGATGTATCGGGGTTGGAAGGTCCGGCGAGTGACGGAGACCCGTGCGATCCGGTCGGTGCGGTAGGATCGCAGGTCGCCGTCGTCGTTGACGACGAAGAGCACAAGGTTGCCATCGCGGGTGCGACGGAGGGCGTAGGGCTCAACGACGCGAGGGCCTTGGCGTCCCCACTCAGCGCGGTAGTCGATTTCGACCTTGAGGCGGTTGGCTCCGGCGAACCTGATCAGTTCCAGCGGCGCACCGCTGCGCCAGGACGTCATCGACGGCGGGAAGGGCGACCCCGCGAGTGAGCCAGGCGAAGACGTCGTCCAGGGATGCCCAGAACTGCGCGAATGGCGGCAGGCTGGGCAGTTGGTGGTCGAGCATGTTGGCCCATTCAGCCTCGATCTCGGCGCGGTAGGGAGTTGCCCGGATTGCGGCTAGGTCAGGAGGCCTGATGCCGACGTGCCTGCACTTGTCCTCCATGGCCGCCGTGACCTCGCCTGCGCGTCCGAGCAGATCGGGGTGGCGGAAGAGGTGCACGACGTCGTACAGGTCGCGCGGGCGACACCGTTCGGTGGGTGCGCGCAGCTTTTCGGCGAGCAGGTCGACGATGGCATAGCAGCCGATCGCGGCGACCGGCTGCGGCGCATCGGAGTAGGGATGCAAGATCGGCCTCAGTGCCGGCCGGTTGACGATGACTTCGTCTGCGGTGAGGTCGATCTTGAGTTTGGGCGGCGTGGGCGGCTTTGTCGGGCCGCGGTAGGCCAATCGGCCCAGGGTGGTGGGATTCCCGCGTCGATTGCGTCGCCGCACGAAGGACCGCTGGTCGACGATGAGTTCGAGTCCAGCGTGCTCCGCCAGCCACGCCGCGATCTCGGTGAAGACCCCGGTGAGCTGTCCCGGGTCCTCCGGTCCGCCCGCGGTCGCGGTGAAGTCGAGGTCCTCGGAGAACCGGTAGGTCTCGTAGTAGCACTTGCGCAGGCAGGTTCCGCCCTTGAAGACCAATGACGTGAGGTCCGGATGCGCGGCGATGCCAGCGAGTACCCAGCCGAGCGCCCAGTCCTTCTCGATGACGTCGCTGCGCAGCGTCCATTCATCGCGTAGCGCGAGGATCTCGCGTGCCGGGATCACGACGGTTCCAGGTTGTCCAACCGGAGGTTGACGACCAGACGCCACCGACTCGAGCGCGCTCCCCGGCCGGGCAGGGTCGGGTCCAGCAGCGGGAACCCCGCCGACGGTCGGGCCTCGCAGTCTGCAAGCAGCCGCTGGTCAGCCCCCAGTTGTTCACCCAGGAAGCCAAGACGCTTGAACACGGTGCGGTTGCCGACACGATCGCCGTAGCGCACCAGCGTGTCCGGGTCGTGCTCCTCCAGGTAGGCGGAGAGGATCTCGGCGGCGAGCCGCGTGCCGCCGCCGAGCCGCAGGTCGTCGAGTACATCGACCACCGTCCGAGCGGGATCGGCGATCCGGACCCGACGTTCAGCACGCCACTCCTGCCGCACTCCCCAGGTCAACGACTCCGGGGATGTGTGTGTGAGCAGGAAGTCACTGTCCAGCAGGTGCTGTGCTGATTGTCGGACGCGCTGGGTCGTCTTGATCACCGTGGTGCGGAAGACCTGCTCGCTGAGACCCCAGTGACTTGCCGCTGTCCAGCCCGTGGCGTAGCACGGGCCCCAGACGGCGTCGGCCAGCACGAGCGGATCCTCACCCCAGCTGTCCGGGTCTACGGCATCCACGGGCACCGGAATGTACAGACCTCGGCGGACCCGCCGCAGCCATCCTTGTTCCGCCCACCGTGCCAGCCGATGAGCCGCCTCACCCCGACCGATCTGAAGTGACTGCGCGGCGTCCGACACGGTGACGAATCGCCGACCATGGCCCGTCAGAGCCGCCAACGCAGCCCGCGACTCCCCGGAGATACCCGATCTCACGACGCCAACACTACAGCAGTCGTTCACAGCGGATGGGAGCTACTGGCTTGGCACTGTCGCGGTGGCGGCGAGCAGTCGCAGGTCGTAGGTCACGACGCCGGCTCCTAACCGCCGGCCATGGCGCCTATGACGAGGAACGGCTCCTCGCCGGTGACGACCCGGTCCGGCAGCGGCGCGTCCGGCGACTCGTTGGACAGGTCCTCCTCGCACGCGTAGAACCGGACAAACGGTCGGCGTCGCCCGGTCTGGTGGTCGCGGATCGTGCCGCGCAGCATCGGGTACCGAGCCTCCAGCGCGTCCAGCACCAGGCGCTGCGTGATCGGCCCCACCACGTCGAGCCGTATCTCACCGCGGACCTGAGCGAGGTGCGTCAGGTGTGCGGGGAGTCTGACCCGGATCATGACCGCGCCTGGGCGTCGACGGTGACGACGACCTTTCCCGCGGCATGCCCCCCGGCCAGGTATCGGACGGCATCGGGTGCGTCGGCGAGGGGGTAGGCGCGGTCGATGACGGGCGTGACAGCGCCGGACTCGATGAGCCGGGTCATGGCCTCAAGGTCCTCGGCGCGCTCCTTGGCGACCAGGCCACGCAGTCGCTGCCCGACGAACGCCGAGACCATGGGCGCCCGGAGCTGCCGGTCGAAGCCGCCGAGCACGCGACCGCCACCGTGCTCGCCACCCACCAGGACCAGGGCTCCGTGTGGCGTCATTGCGCGCCGCAGCAACGACAACGGGCGGTTGCCGGCCGTGTCGATGACGACGTCGTACTGCGCTCCGTGGCGGTCGATCTCGTCGTGCGTGTAGTCGATGACATCGTCGGCGCCGAGGGAACGCACGAGGTCGCCCTTCGACGTGCTGCACACGCCGGTCACTCTCGCGCCGAACGCCTTGGCGATCTGCACGGCGAACGACCCCACCCCGCCCGCCGCGCCGATGACCAGCACCTGCTGCCCCGGTTGCACGCGCCCGCAGTCGCGGACGCCCTGCAAGGCCGTCACCCCGGAAATGGGCACCACCGCGGCCTGCTCGAAGGAGAGATTCGCCGGCTTGGCCGCCAGCCGCTCGGCTGGTGCGGCCGCGTACTCGGCGAACGAGCCGCTCTCGCAGGTCCCGTACACCTCATCGCCGGGATGAAAGCGGGTCACGCAGGCGCCGACTGCCTCCACCACCCCGGCCAGGTCACGGCCGCGTATCGCCACCTTGGGCTTGCGCAGCCCGAACCCCATCGCGCGGACAAGGTATGGCTCACCGGTCATGAGGTGCCACACGCCGGGGTCCACGCCAGCGGCGCGCACACGGACGAGCACCTCGTCGTCACCGATCGAGGGCCGGTCGATGTCACGCAGCTCGAGCACGTCAGCCGAGCCGTAGGCGTCCTGAACGATCGCCCTCATGTCGTCCCCCAGGGGAGTCGGGATACTGGAACACGTCGTCGAGCGGAACGCCGAACACCTGGGCGATCCGGAAGGCGATCTCCAGGGACGGCGAGCACCGGCCCGCCTCCGACGCAGGTGGTCCTCGACGACCTCCAATGTAAGAATAATTTGACGTGACGTCAAGAATTTCGCACATCGCGGTGCCCTGGACTCATGGCAGCGCCTGGACTTCCACCGAGAGCACGGCCGGCAGGTCGCGGACGATCGGCGCCCAGCTGTCGCCCCCGTCGGCCGAGCCGTAGACCTGGCCACCGGTCGTACCGAAGTAGATCCCGCACGGGTCGAGCGTGTCGACGGCCATCGCGTCGCGCAGCACGTTGACGTAGCAGTTGGCCTGCGGCAGGCCGGTGGTCAGCGGCTCCCACTCATTCCCGCCGGTGCGGCTGCGGTACACCCGTAGCTTGCCCTCCGGCGGGTAGTGCTCGGAGTCGCTGGTGATCGGTGCGACGTAGATGGTCTCCGGCTCGTGCGCGTGCACGGCGATCGGGAACCCGAAGTCGGTCGGCAGGTCGCCGCTGACCTCGCGCCAGGAGCCGCCGGCGTCGTCGCTGCGCATGACATCCCAGTGCTTCTGCATGAACAGCACGTCCGGCCGGGACGGGTGCATCGCGAGGCGGTGTACGCAGTGGCCGACCTCGGCGTCCGGGTCGGGGAGTTGTTGCGAGACGAGGCCCCGGTTGATCGGCTGCCACGTCGTGCCGCCGTCGTCGGTGCGGAACGCGCCGGCCGCCGAGATCGCGACGAAGATCCGGTCCCGGTTGACCGGGTCCAGGATGATCGTGTGCAGGCACATCCCACCGGCCCCCGGCTGCCAGCCCGGCCCGGACTCGTGGGTGCGCAGGCCGGGCAGCTCCTGCCAGCTGCCACCACCGTCGGTCGAGCGGAAGAGCGCGGCGTCCTCGGCCCCGGCGTACACCGTGTCGGGGTCGTCGGGCGACGGCTCAAGGTGCCAGATCCGCTTGAACTCCCACGGGCGCGGCGTCCCGTCGTACCACAGATGGTCGCCGACCTCACCGGTGTAGGCGAACTCGTTGCCGACCGGCTGCCAGCTCCTGCCGCCGTCGTCCGAGCGCTGGATCAGCTGCCCGAACCACCCGGAGGACTGCGAGGCGTACAGCCGGTTCGGGTCGGCCGGCGATCCGGTGACGTGGTACATCTCCCAGCCGCCGAAATGCGGGCCGCTGACCTCCCAGTTACGGCGGGCGCCGTCCGCGGCCAGGATGAACGCCCCCTTGCGCGTGCCCACCAGTACCCGTACCCCGCTCATGCCCTGCTCCTTCGCTGCCCCGTTCGTACGAACGCGGCGGTCCATCTCTCGGATCCGAGCATCATGAGGCACTGGGCTGACAGATCAACGCACCGGGCGGTCTGCCCACGGTGAGTCGGGTGGACGGGTCGGTCAGCTCTCGAACGGCGCGGCAACGATGAGGTCGGTGAACGGGAACCGCTCCACATGCAGGGCGATGCGTGAGGTCGGCTTCACGCGGGCCTGGGCGCTGATCGCCTCGACGAGGAAGGCCTTCACGCCGAGTCGCGGGAAACGTTCCAACGCCTCGGCGACCAGCGGCCCGGGAAGCTGATCCAGCCGCAACCCGAGCACGTCCACGGCTGAGCCGAGACCGATCCCGGCCACCTCGGGTCGGTGGTCCTTGGTCACCTCAAGCTCCAGGTGCAGCGCGATCGCGTCGTGCACGAGCGTGGCGAGCTCTGGTCGCGCGCCCCGCGCAACCAGCTCCGTCGCGGCGATCCGCCCACCGAGCTGCTCGAACGGCGTCACCCCGTCGTCCCACCGGTCGGTCAGGCCGAGATCGTGCAGCAGCGCTGCGACGTAGAGCGCCTCGGCGTCGAAGCTCCGGCCCCGCCGTTCCAGCAGCGCCGCGCCAAAGACATAGGTACGCCGGCAGTGGTTGACCAGCGGTGTCGGGGACGACTCGACCAGCAGCGCCTCGGCGGCGGCGGCGAGGGCGGTGTCCGGGGGTGGGGCGATCGATGCGGGCATCTGCTGACACTCCAGTCGCGGAGGGGATGGTACGGAGGGGAAGGTACGGAGGGGAGCGGGGAGGTACGGAGGGGATGCGGCGGGTCGAGTGGGCCCGCTCAGCCGGCGGTGGGAAGGCGGAACCGGTGGCGGTAGTCGCCGGGTGTGCTGCCGAGCCGGCGCCGGAACGTCCGGTAGAGGCTCTCCACCGAGCCGAACCCGCAGCGCGCCGCCACCACCGGAAGCGTGTCGTCGGAGCGTTCCAGCATCCGGCGGGCCGCCTCCACCCGGCTCGCCTCGACGTACGCCGCCGGGGTCATCCCCAGCTCCCGGGCGAACACCCGGGCGAAGTGGCGCTCGCTCAGGTGCGCTCGGCGGGCGAGGGTCGCCACGGACAGCTCCGCGCCGGGGTTCTCGGTGATCCAGCCCTGTAGTTCCCGGATGCGGTCGTGCCGCACGACCGGAGCGGACATCGGCACGCTGAACTGGCTCTGCCCACCCGGCCGCTGCAGGTACATGACCAGCCACCGGGCGACCGTGCGGGCGACGCTCTCGCCGTGGTCCTCGGCGACCATGGCCAGCGCCAGGTCCATCCCGGAGCTCACCCCGGCGCCGGTCCAGATCCGGTCGGACCGGATGAAGATCGGGTCCGGGTCGACGTCGATGGCGGGGTGGTCCGCGGCGAGCCGCTCCGCGGTGAACCAGTGCGTCGTTGCCCGGCGCCCGTCCAGCAGGCCCGCGGCCGCGAGCATGTGGGCACCCGAGCAGACCGACGCCACCCGCCGGCATCGCGGGGCAACTCGGACGATCCAGTCCACCACCTCGGGGTCGACCACGGGCCGGGCGCCGTCTGGGGCCAGTTCGAGCGCGCCGGGAACCACCACGGTGTCAAGCTCACCGGCGTTCTCCTCACCGGCGTCCTCGTCGAACCTCGCCTCCGCGACGAGCTGAACGCCGCCGGCCGTGACCACCGGTCCGGTCCGGGCGGCGACGAGCGTGACGCCGTATCCCCGCCGCCCGGCACCGAGCAGCCGTGATGCGGCCGTGAACACCTCCGCCGGACCGGTGACGTCGAGCAGCTCGACGCCGTCGAACACGGCGACGAACACCTGCCGGGGACCGCTCATGTCAGCAGCATGCCCAGCCGGGAGACTGGCAGCAAGGACACGATCCTGGCGTTTCCTGCCACCGTGGGTACCCGGCCGCCCTGGCTTGCGTCGTGGCCGGCGTCCGGCCGGTGTCACCACCGGGTAGTCGCTGGTCAGCCGCACCACTGACGATCGAGACCCTCAGCTCCCGAGCCGAGGTGCCGAAACACGGGTGTGGCACGTCCTGCGGACCCGAGCGCACCGTTGTGACCGCACCCGACCGGGCCGGTGATGGCGAGCACCTGCTCGCGATCGCCGAGGCGGTGATCGACGCGCTGATCTCGATCGACGCGGCGGGCATCATCCAGTGGGTCAACGGTGTCACCGAGCAGATGTTCGGGTGGACCCGGGCCGAGCTGATCGGGCAGAACGTCGGCGTCCTGATGCCGGAGCCCTACCAGAGCAGGCACGACGGCTACCTGAGGGACTACGCCTCCTCCGGCGAGGCGCGGATCATCGGCATCGGGCGGGAGCTCGTCGGCAGGCGCAAGGACGGGTCCACGTTCCCGCTCGACCTGGCCGTCACCGAGAGCGGCACCGGCGCGGCGCGCCGGTACTTCGGGCTCGCCCGCGACATCACCGAGCGGAAGCGGGCGGAGGAGGAACGACGCCGTTTCTTCGCCGTCTCCCCGAACCTGGTCTGCATCGTCGATGGCGCCGGCGTCTTCACGGACGTGAACCCGTCCTGGACCACGCGCCTCGGACTCCTCCGCGACGGTCTGCTGGGCACCTCGCTGCTCGACCGGGTCCACCCCGACGACCGGCAGGCCACCGCGGCGGCGCTGGCGAGCCTCGTTGACGGCACCGGTCCCGCCCGTGGCGCGGCCGGTCAGACGCCGGTCTCGTTCGAGAACCGCTACCTGTCCTGGGAGGGCTCCTACCACTGGTTGCTGTGGAACGCGGTGGTCGGCACGCCGGGCGACCGGCTCATCTACGCCGTCGCCAACGACATCACCGAGCGGAAGCGGGCGGAGGAGGAGCTCCGGCTCCAGGCCTGCCAGCTCCGCGGCCAGGCCGAGCTGCTGGACCTGGCCACCGACTGCATCAGGGTGGCCGATCTCGACGGCAAGATCACCTTCTGGAACGCCGGAGGGCTGGCCCTCTACGGCTGGTCGCTGGGCGAGGTCCTCGGCCGGCGGGCCGACGAGGTGCTACAGACCGTCCATCCCGAGCCGGTCGAGGTGATCAGGGAGGCGATCCTCACCGCGGGCTCGTGGGCCGGTGAGCTGATCCAGGTCCGCCGGGACGGGCGGGAGATCGTGGTGGCCAGCCGCTACTCGTTGCAGGAGACCGCCGCCGGTGAGCCGATCGCGATCATGGCGATCGACACCGACGTGACCGAGCGGCGGCGCGCCGAGGACGCGCTGCGGGCGAGCGAGGAGCTGCACCGGTCCGTGATCAAGGCGCTGGACGAGGGGGTCCTGATCCTCGATCGGGACGGGATCGTCCGGCACGCCAACGCGAGGGCCGAAGGCATCCTCGGTCTACCGGTGGACGAGATCGTGGGCCGCCGGCCGGCGGATCCGCGCTGGCACCTCGTGGACGAGGACGGCCGGACGACGCCACCGGGGAGCTTCCCCAGCGTCGTGACCCTGCGGACCTGCGAACCGCAGCGTGAGGTGGTCTTCGGCGTACGACGGCCGGGGCGCCCGCTGCGCTGGATCTCGACCAACTGCCAGCCGCTGTGCCACTCCGGCGGGTTCGGCACGATGGGTGCCGTGGTGTCCTTCGCCGACGTCACCGACCAGCTCGCCGTCTCGCGGGTGAAGAACGAGTTCGTCTCGATCGTGAGCCACGAGCTGCGCGCCCCCCTGACCTCGATCCGGGCCGCGCTCGGGCTGCTGGCCAGCGACGAGCGCGCTCCCCTGCCCGAGCGCTCGCACCACCTGCTGGACACGGCCTTGTCACACACCGACCAGCTCATCCGCCTCATCAGCGACATCCTCGACTTCCAGCGGATCGAGACCGGCCAGGTGACGCTGGTCATGGCCGAGGCGCCCGTCTCTCAGCTGGTCGGCGGGACCTTCGAGCTGTTGCTGCCGATCGCGGCGAAGACCGGGGTGCGGCTGCGTGCCGACGTCGGCCCGGTCCGGGCGTGGTGCGACGCCGACCGGATCGCCCAGGTCCTCGGCAACCTCGTCGGCAACGCGATCAAGTTCTCGCAGCCGGGTGGGACGGTGCGGGTGGCGGCCCACGCCGGGGACGCCGGCGACCTTGTGGTGTCGGTGTCCGACGACGGGCGGGGAATCCCCGCGGACGAGCTGGACACCGTGTTCGAGCGGTTCCGGCAGGTTGACGCGGCCGGCTCGCCGGACGAGGGCGGCACGGGCCTCGGCCTGACGATCTGCCGACGCATCATCGAGCAGCACGGCGGGACCATCCGGGCCGAGAGCGTCCTCGGTGCGGGAAGCACCTTCACCTTCACGATTCCGCCCCGCCCCGGCGCTGCCTGACCGGCGGCGTGGAGCCGCGGACGGCGTCCCGGACGACGCCACCGGCCGGGGTCAGCGAGGTGCGCGCCGCGGCGACGCCGCACCCGGTCAGCAGCGACACCAGCGCGACCCGGACGTCGCCGGCCGCCTCGGCAAGAGCCTGCTGACACCGCTCGACCGGCAGACCGGTGGCCTCGACCAGCAGGTTCACCGAGCGGCGGCGGAGCTTCGCGTTCGTGGCGACGACGGTCACCATGAGGTTGGAGTACGTGCGGCCAAGACGCACCATCAACGCCGTCGAGAAACCGTTCAGGACGAGCTTCTGCGCGGTACCGGCCTTCAGCCGGGTCGACCCGGCGATCGCCTCCGGACCGGTGTCGCAGACGACCGCGACGTCGACCAGCGCGGCCAGCGGGCTGGCCGGGTTGGCGGTGACCAGCATGGTGGCCGCCCCCCGGCGCCGGCTCGCCGCCAGCGCGGCCCGCACGTACGGGGTATGGCCGCTGGCGGTGAGGCCGACCACGAAGTCCCGCGCCGACACCCCGGCGGCGTCCCGTTCGGCGAGCCCGGTGTCGTCCTCGACGTTCTCGGCGGCGGCGGTGAGCGCCGCCGCGCCCCCGGCGTGGTGCGCCACCACGACGTCGGCGTCGAGCCCGAAGGTCGGTGGCAGCTCCGCCGCGTCGAGGACGGCGAGCCGGCCGGAGGTACCGGCACCGAAGTAGTGCACCCGCCCGCCGGACCGGACCCGGTCGTGTGCCAGCTCGACGCCGCGGGCGAGATCGTCCAGGCTGCCGGCGACCGCGACCGCTACCCGGGCGTCCTCCTCGTTGAGCATCCGCAGGATGTCCCGGACCGGGACGAGGTCGATGTCGAGGGTGCGCGGGTTGCGTGCCTCGGTCGGCGCGTCGGGCTGGGTGGCGGGCCGCGCGGTCATCGGTGGTTCTCCGTCCCGATTCGGCGGCCCTTGACGGCATCGAACGTCCGTTCCAGGGCGCGCTGGGTGCTGGTGTAGCTGCGGGCCGCGACCGCGACGAACAGCACGTCGACGACGAGCAGCTGGGCGATGCGGCTGGCCATGGCACCGGAGCGGAAGGTCGTCTCGCGGCTGGCCGTGAGGAGCACGTGGTCGGCCTGCTCGGTCACCGGCGAGCGTGGGCTGTTGGTCAGCGCGACCGTGGTGGCCCCGTGCCGGCGGGCCTCCGCGACCGCCTCGACGGTGTCCCTCGTGCTGCCGGTGTGCGAGATGCCGATGGCCACGTCGCCGGGGCCGAGCAGGGCCGCGGAGGTGAGGGCGATGTGCGGGTCGGCCCACGCGAACGCGGTACGCCCGATCCGGTGCAGCTTCTGCTGGAAGTCCAACGCGATGAAGGCGCTTGCCCCCACCCCGTACAGGTCGATCCGCGGCGCCGCGACGAGCCGGTCGACGACCCGCTGGAGCTGGTCGAGGTCGAGCTGGGCCGCGGTGTCCTCGATGGCCCTGCCGTCGGCCCAGGCGATCTTCTCCACGATGGCGGAGACCTTCTCATCGGGCGCGATGTCGCTGCCGATGTGCCGCCCGTCCTCGGTCCGGTCCCGCCCGCTGGCCTCGGCCAGCGCCAGCCGCAACGCCGGGTAGCCGGTGAGCCCGATGCTGCGGCACAGTCGCTGGACCGTGGCGACCGACGTACCGGCCGCAGCGGCCAGCGCACCGATCGTCAGCGCGGCCGCCCCGGCGGGTGAGGCGAGGACCCGCTGGGCAACGAGCCGTTCGGCCGGCGGGAGCGACTCGCGCATGCCGCGCAGCCGCGCCAGGACGCTGGCACCGTCGGGGGGAGCCGCCGCGCGGCCGTCGCGGGCGGTCACTGGTCGGCCGCCACGGTGTCGCCGGACAGCGTGTCGCCGGACAGCGTGTCGCCGGGCACGGTGGCCCGCCGTTCGTGGGTGACCAGATGGCACGCCGCCAGGTGCCCGGTCCGCTGCTCGACCAGGGCCGGCACCTCCTCGCCGCACCTCGGCTCGGCGATCGGGCAGCGCGGGTGGAACCGGCAGCCCGGGGGAGGGGCCGCGGCGTCGGGGACCTCGCCGATGACGACGCTGACGGCGCGGGCCGCCTCCGCGTCGGGGTCCGCGACCGGGACGGCGGCCTGCAGCGCGCGCGTGTAGGGGTGCAGCGGCGCGTCGGACACCGCCTGCCACGGCCCGACCTCGACGAGCCGGCCGAGGTACATGACCGCGATCCGGTCGCTGATGTGCCGGACCATCGCGAGGTCGTGGGAGATGAAGACGTAGGTCAGCCCCAGCTCGTCACGGAGCCGGCAGAGCAGGTTCATCACCTCGGCCCGCACCGACACGTCCAGCGCGGACACCGGCTCGTCCAGCACGAGCACCGCCGGCCGCACGGCCAGCGCGCGGGCGATCCCGACCCGCTGCCGCTGCCCGCCGGACATCTCGTGCGGGTACCGGCCGGCCAGCGTCAGCGACAACCCGACCATGTCGAGCAGGTCGGCGACGCGGGAGCGACGCATCGCGGTGCCGGTGCCGACCCGGTGCACGGTGAGGACCTCCAGCAGCGCGTCGCCGACGGTCAGCCGCGGGTTCAGCGAGGCGTAGGGGTCCTGGAACACGAGCTGGACCCGCCGCCGTACCGACCGCAGCCGGCGGCCCGCGAGGTGGGTGATGTCGGTGCCATCCAGCGTGATCCGCCCGGAGCTGGCCTCCTCCAGCCGGACCAGCAGCCGGGCGGTGGTCGACTTGCCGCAGCCGCTCTCCCCGACGATGCCGAGGGTGCTGCCGGCGTCGAGGTGGAACGACACGTCGTCGACGGCGCGCACCCGCCCCGCCCCGCCCGCGGCCCGGTAGTCCTTGACGAGGTGCTCGACGCTCAGCACGCCCGGCTCCACTCCGGCACCGGCACCCAGCAGGCAGCCTGCTGCGGTGGGCGGGCCAGCAGTGGCGGCTCGGTCGCGGCGCACCGGTCCCGCGCCTGCGGGCACCGCGGCCGGAACGGGCACCCCGGTGGCAGCGCGCCCGGGTCGGGTGGCTGCCCGCCGATCTGTGCCAGCGGCGGCCGCTGGGTGCCCCGGGCCGGCGGGACGGAGCCGAGCAGGCCGGCCGTGTACGGGTGCTGCGGCGCGCGGTAGAGGTCCGCGGTTCGCCCGACCTCGACCGCCCGCCCGGCGTACATCACGAGGGTGCGCTGGGCGATCCGGGCGACGACGCCCAGGTCGTGGGTGATCCAGATGACGCCCATCCCGTGGTCGGCCCGCAGCCGGTCCACCAGGGCGAGGATCTGCTGCTGGACGGTGACGTCCAGGGCGGTGGTCGGCTCGTCGGCGATGAGCAGCCGGGGTCTGGTCGACACCGCGATGGCGATGACGACCCGCTGCCGCATGCCGCCGGAGAGCTGGTGCGGGAAGGCGCGGGCGATCCGTTCCGGGTTCGGCAGCCCCACCTCGTCGAGAGCCTCCAGGGTGCGGCCGCGGGCCGCCTCGGCCGACCGGCCGTGGGCCCGGAGCGTTTCGCGCACCTGCGCACCGACCCGCATGAGCGGGTTCAACGCCGTCGTCGGGTCCTGGTAGATCATCGCCAGCTCGGCGCCGCGGACCGCGCGCCGCTCCCGCGCGCCGAGGCCGAGCAGGTCACGATCGCCGAGGCGGACCGAACCCCCGGTGACCCGGGCGCCGTCGGGCAGCAGCCCCATCACCGACAGCGCGGTGAGCGTCTTGCCGGACCCGCTCTCGCCGACGATGGCGAGCGTCTCGCCCGCGGCGACCGCGAACGAGACCCCTCGTACGACGGGGCGCGCTCCGGTCGCGGTCAGGATCGCGGTGCTCAGCTCCGCCACCTCCAGCACCGCGCTCATCGGCACCCCGCGCTCATCGGCACCCCGCGCTCATCGGGGCCCCACCGTCGGGTCGAGGGCCGAGCGCAGCCCGTCGCCGAGGAGGTTGAACCCGACGACCACGACCACGATCGCCGCGGCCGGCGCGAGCAGCGTCCACGGTGCCGGCGCCAGCAGGGTACGGGCGTCGGCGACCATCAGCCCCAGGGAGGGGTCCGGCGGCTGGGTGCCCAGGCCGAGGAAGGACAGCGCCGACTCGGTGAGCACCGCCCAGGACAGCGAGAGCGCGACCTGGACGACGACCGGTGCGGCGACGTTGGGCAGCACGTGGCGCAGCAGCAACCGGCGGCGGGAGAACCCGAGAACCCGACCTGCCAGCACGTACTCGGCGTGGCGGACCGCCAGGGTGGGCCCCCGGGACACCCGGACGAAGATCGGGGTGTAGACGACTGCGATGGCGATGGCCGTGTTGACCCAGCCACGCCCGAGCCCGGTGACCACGGCCATGGCGAGCAGGATCGCCGGGAAGGCGAAGAGCACGTCGGCGGCTCGCCCGACCACCGCGTCCGTGTGGCCGCCGAGGAACCCGGCCGTCACGCCGGCCAGCGTGCCGGTGAGCGCGGCGATCGCCACGGCGAGGACAACGACCCGCAGCGAGGCGGCGACACCGACGAAGGTCCGGGTGGCGATGTCCCGGCCGAACTGGTCCGTGCCCAGCCAGTACGCCGGCGACGGCCCGGTCAGCCGGTCCGCCGGCTGCTGTCCGAGCGGGTCGTGCGGCAGCAGGCCGGTGACCGCGGCCAGCGCCAGGGCCAGGATCGCGGCAAGCAGCAGCGCGCCGACCGCGCCGTTGCGGTCGGCAACGACGCCGCGCACGATGCGTCCGCCGGAGCGGCGGCGGCCACGCCCCCAGTCCGGGGCGGCGGCCCGGCTGGCCGCCGTCATCCGGGCGCCGTCATCCGGGCGCCCTCATGAGATCCGGACCCTCGGGTCGAGGACCCGGTAGAGCAGGTCCACCACCAGGTTGACCAGCACGAAGATCGCCGCGATCACCAGGACCGTGCTCTGCACGACCGCGTAGTCGTGGTTGAGGATCGCGTTGAGCAGCAACCGTCCGACCCCGGGAAGGGCGAAGATCTGCTCGACGATCACGGTGCCTCCGAGCAGGTACCCGAACTGGATGCCGATGATGGTGAGGATGGGGATGCCGGCATTGTGCAGGACGTGCCGGAGCCGGACCCGGCTGGGGGCGAGCCCCTTCCCCTGCGCGGTGCGCACGAAGTCCGCCCGGGCCATCTCCAGGTACGCCGAGCGGGTGGTGCGCATCACGATCGCCGCGAACGCCACCGCGAGCACGGCGGCTGGATAGATCATCTGCCCGAGGTTGGCGCTGACCGACTCGGTGAGCGGGACGAACGCCCCGGCGTTCGGGAAGTAGCCGAACGCCGAGGCGAGCACCGCCACGAGCACCGACCCGAGCACGAACTCCGGGATGGCCAGGCCGAGCAGCGCCGCACCCTGCACCCCGATGTCGCGGGGCCGCCCCGGCCGGGCGGCCGCCAGCACGCCGAGAAACACGCCGGCGGGTGCACCGAGGAGGGTGGCCAGCACCGCCAGCTCCACGGTGACCGGCAGCGCCGCGGCGAGCATCGAGGTGACGCTCTGCCCGCTGTCCGCCGAGACCCCGAGGTTGCCGGAGAGCACCGCGCGCAACCACCCGAAATACTGCGCCAGCAGCGGCTGGTCGATGCCGTAGTAGTGCTCCAGCGCCTGCCGCTGCGCGTGGTCGAGGACCCCGGACTCGGTGCCGAGCTTGGCGGTGATCGCGTCCCCGGGCAGCGCCCGGAGCACGATGAAGACCACCACCGACACCCCGAGCAGGGTGAGCAGCGTGCCGCCCACCCTGCTGCGGATCTCCTTGCCGGTCATGGTCAGCCGACGCTCGTCTCCGCAAGGTACTGCAGCGACTGGTTGGGCATCGGGACGAAGCCGTGCACCGTGGGCGAGAGCAGGTAGTAGTCGTCGCCGCGGAAGAGCCAGACCCAGGGGGACAGCTCCAGCAGCTTCTCCTGGACCTGCTGGTAGAGCTGGTGCTGTGCGGCGTCGTCGGTCTCCTGGTTCGCCCGGTTGAGCAGGGCGCTGAGGTCGGGCGAGTCCAGGCCGGCCGGGATGCCCAGGCTCCCACCCGTGGTGAAGTAGCGCCCGTACATCGTGTACGGCGAGTAGCTGCCGCCGTTGAGGGCGACGGCCGCGTCGTAGTCCGCGGCGAGCCAGCGCTTGACGTAGGAGTCGGTGGCCTCCTGCTCAAGGGTGAGCTGGATGCCGATCGCCTTGAGCTGCGCCTGGAGGTTCTGCCCCTCGGCGACCGAGGTCGCGTACTCGCCGGTCTCCACGATCGCGCGCAGCTTGACCGGGTGGTCGGGGCCGAACCCGGCGCCGGCGAGCAGCTGGCCGGCCTTGGCGGTGTCCCCGGCGGTGCACGGAAGCCCCTGCGTGGCGCTGTAGTCGAAGGCCGGGCTGGTGATCGGCCCGGTGACCTTGCCGTCGCCGTTCGCCACGGTGGTGATCACCTGTTGCCGGTCCACCGCGCAGGCGATGGCCTGCCGGACGGCGGGCTTGTCGAGCGGGGCACGCCGCCCGTTGAGCATGAGCGCGTGGTAGGACAGCGCCGGCTGCTTGACCAACGTGACCGCGTCCCCGGAGACCTGCTGAGCGACGGTGGGGTCGGAGATCGTTGCCATCTGGAAGCTGTGGGCCCGCATCCCGGCCAGGATCGACGGCTCGTCGGGGATGATCCGGAAGATGACCGTGGCCAGCTTCGGTGCCCCGCCCCAGTAGCCCTGGCTGGCCTTCAGGGTCAGGTCCCGGTTCTGCTGCCATGACCCGAACGAGAACGGCCCGGTGCCGTTGGGCTTCTTGCCCACCGTGTCGGCGGCGATGTCCTTGGCGTCGAGCACGGCGGCGTTCACCGCGGACAGCGCGTACAGCAGGGCCGAGTCGGCGGCCTTCAGGTGCAGGACCAGCGTGTGGTCGTCCGGGGTGTCCACGCCTGTGATGCCGCTCAGGTTGGATCGCGCCACGGCGCTGGTCTTCTCGTCCTGCAGCCGGGTGATGCTGGCCTTGACGTCGGCCGAGGTGAACGGGTCGCCGTTGTGGAAGCGCACGCCCTGGCGGAGCGTGAAGGTGACCGTCCTGCCGGCGTCGGCGTAGCTCCACTCCGTGGCGAGGTCGGCGTGCAGCTTGCCGCTGGAGTCGGCCTTGACCAGGTTGCCGTAGATCAGGCCGAGCGTCTGCACCGTCTGGAACGCGGTCGCGCGGTGCGGGTCGAGCAGGTCGATGTCGCCGGTGCGGGCGATGACGAACTGCGTGCTGGCGGTCTGGCCACCAGCGTCGCCGGTCGGGGAGCTGCGGGAACTGCACGCCGCTCCGGTCAACCCGAGCGAGAGGGCGACGCTCGCCGTCGCCACCCGCCTGCCCCACGTTCCCTGCATGGCGACCTCCAGTTTCCGGTAGTGGCGATATTTCATATCACAACTAGAGCGCCTGCTGATAGTCTCTTACGAAATCGGTGGCCGGGCGGCGGAAGGGTCGCGGTGCGGGTAGTCGGGGTGATCTCGGGAACGTCGCATGACGCGATCGAGACGGCGGCGGCGGAGCTGACCCTGGACGGCGATCAGGTCGTCGCGACGTTCCTCGGCAGCGCCTCGACCCCGTTCCCCCCGGAGCTGCGCGCCGCGGTCGCGGCGTGCCTCCCACCCGGTGCCACGACCGTCGGGCAGATCTGCCGCCTCGACACCCGGCTCGGGCAGGCGTTCGCCGAGGCGGCGGCGCGGGCCATCGACGAGATCTGCGGCGGGCACGCCGAGCTCGTGGTCAGCCACGGGCAGACCGTCTACCACTGGGTGGCCGGCGGCCGGGCGCTGGGCACCCTCCAGCTCGGCCAGCCGGCCTGGATCGCCGAGCGGACCGGCCTACCGGTCGTCAGCGACCTGCGGGCCCGGGACGTGGCCCGGGGCGGGCAGGGTGCGCCGCTGGTGTCGTTGCTGGACACGCTGCTGCTCGGGCCGGTGGGGGCGCCCCGGGCCGCGCTGAACCTGGGTGGCATCGCCAACATCACCGTGGTCTCGCCCGACGGCGCGGCGCTGGCCTACGACACCGGCCCGGCGAACGCGCTCATCGACGCGGCGGTCGAGCACGCCACCGGTGGCGCCGAGCAGCTGGACCGGGACGGCCGGCGGGCCCGCCGTGGCCAGGTCGTCCCGGCCCTGCTGGCGGAGCTGCTGGCCGACCCCTACTACCGGCAGCCGCCGCCGAAGTCCACCGGCAAGGAGCGGTTCAATGCGGCGTACCTGCGGTCGGCGCTCACCCGGCACCCCGGCCTGGCGCCCGACGACGTCGTGGCGACCCTGACCCGGCTCACCGCCCGTACCGTCGCCGACGCGTGCCTCCGGCACGGCGTCACGACCGTGCACGCCGCCGGCGGCGGCGTGCACAACCCGGTGCTGATGGCCGACCTCGCCGCCCACCTGCCGGGCGTCGTGCTGGGCCGCACCGACGAGCTGGGCATCCCGGCCGGTGCCAAGGAGGCGTTCGCGTTCGCGCTGCTCGGTTTCCTGACCGTGCACGGGGTGCCCGGGACCGTGCCGTCGTGCACCGGGGCGAGCGGCCCGTCCCTGCTCGGCAGCCTGACGCCGGGCCGGCTGCCGCTGCGGCTGCCGCCACCGGCGGGAACCGTGCCACGGCGGCTGCTGCTCGCGGCCGCGCCCCGGCCGGTCGGCACGCCGGTGCGGCTGCGGGCGGTCGCGGCGACCGGCCCGACCGCGATGGCCGACCTGACCGCGATGGCCAGGGTGTTCCACGCCGCCTGGCACGGCGCCTACCGGGGGGTGCTCCCGGACGATGTGGTGGACGCCGTCGACCCGGTCCGTGCCGGCGTGATCGTCGGTGCGGGCGCCGCCACCGGCGACGTCAGCTGCACGCTCGCCGAGACCGGTGCCGGGACGGTGGTCGGGTGGGTCCGGCACGGGGTCGCCCCGGACGGCAGCGCGCAGGTGCACTCCCTGTACGTCGACCCGGCGTACGCCGGCGGCGGGGTCGGCCGGCAGCTCCTGCGGCACGCCGCCGTGGATGCGGCCACCCGTGGGCACACCGAGCTCACGCTGTGGGTGTTCGAGGCCAACGCGGCGGCCCGCCGCTTCTACGCCCGGCACGGGCTGCGCCCGGATGGTGGTCGCCTCCGCGCGGCGGAGTTCGGCGACCAGGTCGAGCTGCGGCTGCGATCCCGGCTGCCGCTGGCGGGGCCGGGATCGCAGCCGGGAGCGGGGGCCGGGTGAGGGTCGGCGCGGCCCGCTCGCTGCTCGACGGCCGGCTGCGGCGGTGCGACCTGGTGGTGGCCGACGGCCGGGTCGTCGACACCGCCCCGCCGGCTGCGGGGGAGCTGCTCGCGGTGCCCGGCCTCGTCGACCTCCAGGTCAACGGGTTCGCCGGGGTGGACCTGCTCACCGCGGACGTCGACGGCTACCGGGAGGTGGGTGCGGCGCTGCTCGGCACCGGTGTCACGGCGTACCTGCCGACGTTCATCAGCTGTGCCCCGGAGGTTGCCACCGCGGCGCTCGCGACGCTCACCGAGGCACGCCGGTCGGCGGCCGGACCGGAGCTGCCCGGGGCGCACCTGGAAGGGCCGTTCCTGAGTGCCCGGCGGGCCGGCACGCACCCGGTCGACGCGTTACGGGCACCCGACCTGGAGCTCGCCCGCCGGCTGCTCGCCGCCGGCCCGGTGAGCCTGATGACGCTCGCCCCCGAGCTACCCGGCGCGCTCGACCTGATCCGGCAGCTGCGCGCCGCGGGGGTCGCGGTCTCGCTGGGGCACTCGGACGCGACCGGCGCCGAGGCCCGGCTCGGGTTCGGCGCGGGCGCCGCCGCGGTGACCCACCTGTTCAACGGCATGCGCCCGCTGCACCACCGCGAACCGGCCCTCGCCGGGGCCGCGCTCAGCGACCCCGGCGTGCTCCTCGGTGTGATCGCCGACGGCGTGCACGTGGCCCCCGAGCTGCTGGGGGTGGTCGGGCGCGCGGCACCGGGCCGGGTCCTCGCGGTCACCGACGCGATCGCCGCGGCGGGCGCGCCGGACGGTGACTACCGCCTCGGCGACGTGCCGGTGCGGGTCCGGGACCGGGTCGCGCGCCGCGACGACGGGGTGCTCGCCGGGTCGACACTGACCATGCCGGCGGCGATCCGGGCGCTGCGGGACGCGGGACTGCCGCTGCTGGCGGCGCTGGCCGCCGCCACGTCGACGCCGGCCCGGCTGCTCGGCCGCCCCGACCTCGGTGTGCTGCGGGTGGGCGGCCGGGCGGACGTGGTGCTGCTCGACCCCGACCTCACCGTGCGCCGTACCCTGCTGGCCGGCCGCCCGCACCCGGGAGCGCACCGGTGACCGGCCAGCTGATGGCCGCCGAGATCGCCGAGCAGCCGGCGGTGCTCGACCGGATACTCACCGAGGGCAGGACCGCGGTGCGGGCCGTCGCCGGGTCGGTCGCCCGCCACGCGCCGCGGTTCGTGCTGGTCGCCGGACGCGGCAGCAGCGACCACGCCGCGCTCTACGCGAAGTACCTCGTCGAGATCCGGCTCGGGTTACCGGCCGGCCTGGTCTCACCCTCGACGACGACCCTCTACGGCGCCCGCCCCGACCTGCGCGGCGTGCTCGTGCTCGCGGTCAGCCAGTCCGGCGGCTCGCCGGACCTCGTCGAGTCCACCCGGGTGGCACGGGAGTGCGGCGCGCTCACCGTCGCGGTGACCAACGACGCCGCCTCGCCGCTGGCCCGCGCAAGCGCGCTGCATCTTGCGTTGCTCGCCGGCCCGGAACGCGCGGTGCCGGCGACGAAGTCCTACACCGCGCAGCTGCTCACCCTGTGGCTGCTCGTGGACGGGTGGCGCGGCGGCGACGGCGCGGACGCGGGCGCGCTGCCGGCGCTGGCGGCCGCGGCCCTCGCCCGCACCGCCGAGGTGGCGGCGGTGGCGGACCGCTACCGGTTCGCCGAACGTCTGGTCGTCACCGGCCGTGGCTACGCCCACGCCACGGCCCGGGAGGCGGCGCTGAAGGTGATGGAGACCAGCTTCCTGTCCACCCACGCGTGGTCGGGCGCGGACCTGCTGCACGGACCGCTGGCGATGGTGGACGAGCGGACCCCCTGTCTCGTGGTCGCCCCGGAGGGTGCCGGCGGCGCGGCGCTCGGACCGGTGCTCGCCCGGTTGCGGGAGCGCGGCGCCGATCTCACGGTGGTGGGCGCCCGCGCGGCGGTGGAGTCCGCCGGCGGGGGCGTCGTGCTGCCCGGACCGGTTCCGGAGTCGCTCTCGCCGGTGCTGGAGGTCCTGCCGCTCCAGCTCCTCGCGCACCGACTCGCCCTCGCCCGTGGCCACGACCCGGACACCCCCCGCGCGCTGGGAAAGGTGACCCGCACGCGCTGACCGGGTCTGGCCGTGGCCGGCGGGGATCAGTTCCGGACGATCCGTCCCTCCACCACCGGGTCGACCGGGGAGTGGGCGCTGACCCAGTCGATGGCGACCTCCAGGAGGTCGTCGCCGGGTTGCAGCACGTCGCTGCCGCCGGCCAGTGCCGTGTACCCGTCACCACCGGTGAACATGAAGTCGTTGGTCACGATCCGGACCGGGTCGGTCGGGCCGACCGGGGTGAGGGTCCCGCCGGGACCGTCGGGGGCCCTCCAGATGCCGTCCACGACGGCGGTCGTGCCGTCGCAGGAGAAGGCCAGCCGCAGACCGGAGACCTGCGGGAAGCGACCCGTCGCGACCTGCGGGTTGCACGCCGGTGCGAAGCCGTTGCGCAGCGCCTCGGTGAGCTGGCTGCCGGTCAGCGTCTCGATCACCGTCCGGTTGCCGAACGGCAGCACGGCGAACATCTCACCCCAGGTGATCTCGCCGGGTGCCTCCGACGCGGACGGCGGAGCGACGACGAGGTCGGCCCGCAGACCACCGGAGTTGGTGAGCGCGGCGTCGACACCGGGGTACTTCGCCCGCATCGCGTCGGCGACCATGTTGCCCATCTCGGACTCGTGCAGCCGGGTCGGGTCGCGCAGGATGTCGCTTCCCTGGGTGCCGATGACCTTGTTGCGCAGCACCGCGGTCCGGGCGTTGGCGTCGTCGACGATCGCCTGCACGTCCGGTCGCCGCGGGACGCCGAGGGCGCGGGCCAGCCGGCTGGCGCCACCCGCCCACGTGACATCGCCGCCGCGCACCATGAGCTGGAGCACCGAGTAGCTGGCCCCGGCGTTCAACCCCTCGGCCACCAGGATGTCGCCGACCTGGAGGTTGGACACCCGGTGGGTGTGGCCGGCGAGGATCGCATCCACGGTGGTCCCGGCGAGCGCTGTCGCGATCGGCACGATCGGCCCGTCCCACGGCGCGGCCGGGGTCTCGCCGGTGGCGTTCGCGCCGGTCGTCGACCCCTCGTGGATCACGACGAGCTGGACCCGCACCCCCAGCCGGCGCAGCCGTTCGGATTCCGCGCGGATCCGGTCCGCGGCCGGCAGGAACGCCAACCCGGCCGTCGCGCCGGCCGAGACCAGCTCCGGGGTGTTGTCCAGCCCGGCACCGATCACGCCGACCCGCACCCCCCGGAGGGTGAAGACCACCGACGGCGTGACCCAGTCCGGCGTCCCGCCGGTGGCCGCATCGACGATGTTCGTCGCCAGGAACGGGAACTTCGCCCGGTCCTGGTGGGTCCGCAGCCGGGTCACGCCGTAGTCGAACTCGTGGTTGCCGTACGCCGTGGCGTCCAGCTCCCAGGCGTTCTCCACATCGATCGCGGGGGCGTCCTGGAGCAGGCCGGAGGCCGGCGGGGAGGCGCCGACGTTGTCCCCGGCCGACAGCAGCAGGCCGGGTCCGGGCAGCGCGGCGGCCTCCTCATCGAACAGGGTGGCCAGGGTGGCGGCGCCACCGGCAGAGGTGTTGACCCCGTCCACCCGCACCGTGGTCGGGTCGAGCTGGCCGTGGTAGTCGTTCAGCCCGATGATCGTCAGCGGAGTGACCGAGCCGCGGTCCCGGAGGATGTCCAGCAGCACCCGCCCCTGGCTCTGCTGTGGTTCCGGCACGCCGAGCAGGTAGGCGACGGTCGGGGCGAGGTCGATCGTCCGCACCCCGTCGACCCGCCCGCGCGCGATCGTGCGCCCGCCGGCGAGGAACGTCGCCCGCATGTTGATGTTGTTGGCCAGGTCCTGCACGTCGGGCACGTAGCCGTGCTGCCCGAAGAAGGCGGAGCGGGCCACCAGGGTGCCCGGCGTGGCGGCGTCGAACTGGTACGGCGGGAACGCGAACGCGACCACGTCCCCGGTCCTCGTCGGGTGCGCCATGTCGGCCGTCGACCCGGGGCCGTTAGGGATGGCCCGCGCCTCGGCCTTGCTGAACACCCGGTCGATGACCGTCCACCCCTCCGGGGTCCCGTCGCCGGTCCAGTCGTTGGGGTCGCTGACCGCGCGGTACGCCGTCCTGATCCGCTCCACCGTCGTCACCGCGTCGGCCGCCGCGACCTGCTGGTAGCCGCCGCCGGCCGGGTCACGGCCGGCCAGGTTGAGGTAGATCTGCACGGTGCCGCCGGCCCAGCACGCCTTGGCCCTGCCGATCGTCTCGCCGGAGGCCGGCCGGCAGTTGGAGGTCTGGGGCTTGGCGAGAAGGCCGAGGTCGACGAGCACCCGACTCGCGTCGACGGCCGCGAACTGCGGGCCGAAGCCGTGGTCGGACGACACGATCGTGGTCACGTCGCCGTGTCGGCGGAGCGACCGCTGCGCCAGCGCGAGGGTGTCGTCAGCGCCCTCGTACGCCCGCCGGAGGAACGCCGCCCGCTGCCTGACCCGACCGTCCGGGGTGCCGTTCACCTGGACGTCGTCGTACGCCGGGTTGGGCACGCCGCCGGGCAGCGTGCGGGTGACCAGGCCGAGGAACTGGTGCTGGAACTCATCGGTGGTCGGGTAGCCGACGAGCGCGAGGTCGGGGTGGTAGCTGTCGAGGATGTAGCGGATCAGCGGCTGGTGCGCCTTCTCCCAGTACAGCCCCTGCTCGACGTAGGTCTCCTCGCTGACGATGCCCGCCTCCAGGACGGCGTAGTCGGCCGCGGTGGAGCTGGGGAACCGCTGGGCGACGTACTCGGCGAAGTCGCCGGCGAAGCCCGGCTCGCCCGGCCACGACGGCCAGCTGGCGATGGCCCGGGCGACCGAGGTGTGGAACAACCGCACCCTGGACAGGTCCGGGGTCAGCTCCTCGACCTTCACCAGAAAGCCGGCGGTCCGGCCGGCCAGCGCGCCGCCGACCACGGTCACCTTGACGTCGGCGAGCTGGCCACGGCGCAGGGTCGCCACGGCGTGACCACCGTCCTTGCCGGTGGCCAGCAGCACCCGGTCGTAGCTGACCGCCCCGTCGTCGGTGCTGTCGAAGAGGTAGGCGTCCAGCCCGTACTTGTCGGTGCCGAAGTCGAGGACCCGCAGCCGCATCTCCTGCGCCGGGCTGTAGCTGGCCGGCACGCCGGTCCAGCCGGTGGCGGGCGCTGGGGCGGCGGGCGGGTACGCGGCGTTGCCGGCGAAGCCGTCGGGATGGTCGAACTGCAACCCGAAGGACTTGGTGAACGCGGCGTCGTCGGTCGGGGAGAGGTAGTTGGTGGCGACCCCGCGTCCGGACAGGAAGGTGCGGTAGTCCACCGTCGGGCCGGTGATCGTGGCACCACGGCCGCTGGCGAGCTCAATCTGGGCGACCTTCAGGCCGCCGCGCTCGGCGGACTGGGCGATCGACTCGGCCTGCAGCACGCCCGCGTCGAAGGAACCAGTCCGGTTGTTGAACGGCTGGCCGTTGACGTGGAAGGTGTTGTTCGTGGAGCCGGTCACGGCGGGCCACGCGCCCGTGGCGAGGCTGTACCAGCCGGCGCCGGTGTTCGGCGGGGCCTCGGTGAGCAGCCCGCCGCCGGTGGCCGAGGAACCCTTCTTCAGCAGCTCCGCCATGGCGGGCATGGAGCCGGGCCCGGCGGCGTACCGCTCGACGAGGTCCTGGCGCATCCCGTCGGCGACGAACATGAGGACCGGGTCCGGGCGGCCCCGGTCCGAGGCGGCGGCGCCGGCGGTTGCCGCACCTCCCCCGATCGGTATCAGCGCACCCACCATGGCGGCGATCGCCGCTGCGGGCATCCATCGGGTTGTGATTCTGGCTGACATGGCGGTCCCCCTTGGGAGTCGTACCGCATGACGTGGTCTCGTGAACCCCTGTCAGTAGAAAAACGGCGGATATGCCACCGAACCACCAACTACCATCGGTGGTCAATTGTGGACCGCGGTGTGGAGGTTGCGGTGAGCGACCAGGTCATCTCATGGTGGGTGGCGGGCGGCCGATGCCGGCGCCATGCCCGCCTTCCCGGCCGCCGCACTCCTCGTGTCGAGGTCGTGTCGAGGCTGACGTCTCGCTGGGAGTGACGGGTCCGCGCGCGGACCCGTCCGCGGAGCTCACACCCGACGCTTGAACGCCCGCACGGCCAGCGGCGCGAACAGCGCCGTCAGCCCGGCCGCCCACAGCAGCGAGTGCACCACCGGGACCGCGACCGGGCCCGACACCAGCAGCCCGCGTGTGGCGTCGGCGAGCGAGGTCACCGGGTTGACCTTCACCCAGGCCTGCAACCACCCCGGCATCGTCGAGGTCGGCGCGAACGCGTTGCTGGTGAAAGTGACCGGGAAAATCACCGCGAAACCAAAGATCTGCACCTTCTCCGGGCTGGAGGCCAGCATCGCGACGAGCACCGGCAGCCAGGAAAACGCCAGCGCGAAGGTGAGCAGCAGCGCGACGCCGGCGAGCACCGCCAGCGGCCCGGTGTGGATCCGGAACCCCAGCAGGTAGCCAACGCCGATCAGCAGCGCGATCGCCCAGGCCTGCTTGACCTGGTCGGCGACGATCCGGCCGGCCAGCGGCGCCGAGCGGGCGATGGGCAGCGACCGGAGCCGGTCGAAGACCCCCTTGGTCAGGTCGGTGTTCAGCCCGAAGCCGGTGTTCATCGTGGCGAACAGGGAGTTCTGCACGATGATCCCGGACATCGCGAAGGTCAGGTACGCCGCGGGCGAGCCGGAGATCGCGCCGCCGAAGACGTAGGTGAACAGGACGATGAACATGATCGGCTGGATGCTGAGGTCGACCAGCTCCATCACGTTGTGCCGGATCTGGAGCAGGGTCCGCCAGGCCAGGGTGCCGGTGTGCCGGACCCAGTCCACCGGGCTGATCTGGCTGGTCAGTGGGGTGGGGCCGGTCGGCGGGGCGAGGGCAGTCACGCGAGACTCCTGGACATGGTGCTCGGGTCACGGTCGGCGGCGGTGGCGGTGGCGGTGGCGGTGGCGGTGGCGGTGGCGGTGGCGGTGGCGGTGGCGGTGGTGGGGTCCGGAGAGCCGGTTGCCGGCGTTCCGGTGAGGGCGAGGAAGACTTCGTCGAGGGTGGAGCCGTGCAGCGACAGCTCGCCGATCGCGACGCCGGCCTGATCCAGCCGTCGGACGACGGCGGGCAGCGCCGCCGGATCGGTCACCGGCGCCGTCACCAGGGTCTGCTGCACCTGTGGCGGAGCGGAGACGACCGCCGTCACCGCCTCCACCACGCTGGCCAGGTCGGTGGCGTGGAGCGGGCGGACCGCCAGGGTCCGGGTGCCGACCCGTTCCTTCAGTTCCAGCGGGGTGCCGGCGGCGATCACGTGGCCGTGATCCATCACGACGATCCGGTCGGCGAGCTGGTCGGCCTCCTCCAGATACTGCGTGGTCAGCAGCACGGTGGCGCCGTCGGCGACCAGCTCGCGGATGAGGTTCCACATCTCGTTGCGGCTCCGGGGGTCCAGCCCTGTCGTCGGTTCGTCCAGAAACATGATCTGCGGCCGGCCGACGAGGCTCGCGGCGAGATCGAGCCGGCGGCGCATCCCGCCGGAGTACGTCCGCGCCGGCCGGTTCGCCGCGTCGGCCAGCCGGAAGCCGTCCAGCAGCACCGCTGCCCGCTCACGTGCGGTGGCCCTGGGCAGGCCGAGCAGCCGGCCGATGAGGATGAGGTTCTCCACGCCGGTGAGACTCTCGTCGACAGAGGCGTACTGGCCGGTCAGGCCGATCATCTGGCGGACCTGGTGGGCGTGTGAGACGACGTCATGTCCACCGACCCAGGCACGCCCGGAGTCCGGTCGGATCAGCGTCGACAGGACCCGCACCAGGGTGGTCTTGCCGGCGCCGTTCGGCCCGAGCAGGCCGACGATCGCCCCGGCTGGGACCTGGAGGTCGACACCGCCCAGAGCCGTGGTCGTCCCGAAGCGCTTGACCAGCCCCTCGGTGGTGATGACATCGGTCACGCCACGCTCCCTTCGTTGGTAGCTGCATCGTCGCCGTACCCGGGGACATTCCGCTGAGAACGCGCTGAGACCTCGGCCGGGATGCCGACATTCCGCTGACATCGCGTGGCGCGGTCCCGCAACGGCTCCGGCCGGATCGGGCCGGATCAGATCGTCAGGTCAACGTCGCGGATGCCGCGGAGGGCCTGGATGTCGGCGAGCACCTCGACCGGGCCGACGCCGCGCTGGAGCCGCGCCTCGCCGGTGAGCGCCTGCCCGCCGGCGCTGGTGCTCCGCACCCGGATCACCTGGAAGTCGGGGAGGATGGCGGCGATCGACCGTGCGGCGGATGCGGGGGAGGTGCCCGGCTCCAGCGAGACCGTGACCCGCTGCTGCTTGCGGTGCGGCAGGATCTGCCGCTCGATCGGCGGCACGATCAGGAGCACCAGCAGGGTGACCGCGACGGTCGCGGCGAGCGCCGAGTAGGCGCCGACTGCCGCGGCCACCCCGATCGCCGCCGTGACCCACAGCGATGCCGCGGTGGTGAGACCCTTCACCCGCAGGCTGTCCCGGATGATGGTGCCGGCACCGATGAACCCCACGCCCGTGGCCACCTGCCCGGCTACCCGCCCGGCCTCGGTGCCGCCGAGGTGCAGCCCGGCGAGGGTGAACAGGCACGCGCCGAGGGCGAGCAGGGCGTGGGTGCGCAACCCCGCCTGCTGCCCGGACAGCTCGCGCTGCAAGCCGATGAGCGCGGCCGGACCGACGGCGAGGAGGGTCCGCAGGAGTGCCTCGGCCGCGTCGGGCTCGCCGATCGCCTGGACGTCCATTCCTTCGAGTGTGGCGACCCTCGGCGCGGGCAGATATGGCCATCCGACCCGATCGGCGGGAACCGCGCCCATCGCCGGCCTCTCATGGACCAGGCGGTCGGCTGCTGGTACCGTCCGGTCGATCTGAGTCCGGCGACACTGCTCGCGACAAGGGGGAAATAGTGTCATTTGTGGACGCAATACGGTCGGTTCTGTCGCAGTACGTCGGCTTCAGCGGCCGCGCGCGCCGCTCGGAATTCTGGTACTGGTTCCTGTTCTCGATCCTGGTCAACATCGTCATGTCGATTTTCGACAGCGCGGTGTCCTCGACGATCCCCGGCCTTCTGGTGAGTCTCGCGCTGTTCTTGCCGGGCCTGGCCGTGGCGGTCCGGCGGCTCCATGACACCGGACGCTCGGGGTGGTGGATTCTGATCGTCTTTACCGTGGTCGGGATCATCTTCTTGATCGTGTGGTACGCCACGGCGGGCGATCCCAACCCCAACGCCTACGGACCGTCGCCCTACGCGCCCGCGGGTTACGGCCAGGGCCCCTACGGCCAGGGCCCCTACGGTCAGAGCCCCTACGGTCAGCCGCCCTACGGCCAGCAGCCACCACCTCCGTATGGTCAGCCGCCCTACGGCCAGCAGCCACCACCTCCGTATGGTCAGCCGCCCTACGGCCAGCAACCGCCGCCGCCGCCGTACGGCCAGCAGCCCCCCGGGCAGAACCCCTACGGCCAGCAGCCCCCGTACGGGCAGTAGCTCCACCCGGTCCGGCGTCCACAGCGGCGATCCCAGCGGGGTTCCGGAAACGGTCCGCTGGGATCGCCGCTGTGCGTCAGACCTTGAGGTTCCGATGCGCGGGCGCTGCGATCCGCCCAGCGGTCAGCGTCTCGGACAGTTGTCGCGCAGCGCCCGCAGGCGGTGCCGGCCGCCAGGCCGCCGGGCACGCGCATGTGATCCACGACATGACCGCCGCTAGCGCCAACCCCGACCGGCTCACCGTGACCGCCCAGTGGGTCGCCGACGGCGGGTTGAGCCTGGCTGACCTGGGCTACCAGGGCGAAGCGGCCCTCTTCCGAATCCCGATGCGGAAAGGCTCACCGAACTGCACCACACAGATGGTTCACCCACCGCCTACGGGCGGGTCACCCGCGGGTGCTCGGCTGCGTCGCCGGCGCCACCTCGCGGACCCAGCGACCATCCTCGCGGCGGAAGCCGACCCGCGGGTAGTACGTCGCGGCCGAGGGCATGTCGGTCGGCGCCACCACCCGGTGGAAACCGCAGCCGGCGAGCACTCCGCCGTGCCGGTAGACGAACTCACCCGGTGTGAAGTCGCGGAACTGCGGTGTCACGTAGTCGATCTCGACCTGCCCGATCCCGCTACCGGCGTCGCGCACGATCACCACACCGACGGTCTGGTCGCGCCTGAGCACCAGGAACGCGCTGCGCCCGGGCGCCTGCGGGTCCCACGTCACGCCCGGCTGGAAGGTGCGGATGTCGGTGAGATGCAGGCGCATGACGTATCGCAGGTAGCGGTCGTTGGCCGCCAGCTCGACCACCTGGTAGGTGTCGGCGTCGTGGCGCTCCCGGAGCAGCCGGACCAGCCAGTAGGCGTCGATGGCCGCGATCACGGCGTTCATCGCGACGAACGGCCAGATCGACAGCCATCCGTTGTACCCGGTGGCGAGCAGCGCACCGAGCAGGTTGAGCACCCGGAAGCGCAGGACCCGGGCCTGGGCTAGCGAGATGACGATGAGCGCGGAGCCCATCCACCCGATGACCTCCAGCCAACCCATGATCGCAGCATAGGCATGCCAGCTCCGCTGATGGTGCGGAACGGCGGGCCGCCGCTGCTACCCGGGCGGCAGGTTGCGCGCCCGCAGTGCTCGGGCCCGCAGCGCGGTCCGCGCGGCGTCGCGGCCGGCCTCCCGCAGGCCGACCAGCATCGGGTTGTCCAGCCGCCGATCGGCCGACAGGTGGAGCAGGTGGAGCCGGCGCCGGAGGTCGCCGAGCAGGATGGTGGCCTGCTCGGGGCCGACGGGTTGGTCGGTGGCCCTGCCGCGCCACCCCTCCTCGGTGAGGCTGTGGGCGACGGCGGAGTTGAGCGCGCCGTGGTCGAGTGGCTGGTCGTGCAGCAGCATGAGGGCGAGCTCGGCGGCGGCCGCCTCGGCGCCGCTCGGGCCGGGCAGGCAGGCCATGGTGGCCTGCCACAGGTCTTCGGTGCCGGCGGCGTGCAGCGTCTGCCCGGCGCGGGACAACAGCAGCAGGCGGCCGGCGCGGCGGACGGCCCCCATTTGCCTGGCGAGTTCACGGAGGGTCCACAGCTCCGGTATGTCGGACTCGGAGCGGGGGTTGCCGGACAGCGTGAGCCAGTCGAAGCGCCGGCATCCCTCGGCGACGATGCTACGGGCGAGGTTGCCGGTCTGGGTGAGTGGTGCGCCCGCCGCGGCGTGGTCGAGCAGCCACCGGATCGGCGCCAGGGTCGCCTCGGCGTCGGCGGGCGGTGGCTGCGGGTTGGTGAGGAGGTCGGCGAGGTGGCCGGCGAGGCGCGATCGGATCGGGCCGCGGGACTCGGCCCAGAGCTGCAGCCGCTCGGCGTTCACCCACTGGAGCCAGGTCGTGCCGGTGACGTCGTCGTGCGGGCTGTCCAGGAAACCGACGGTGACCTGCCGCGCGCTGGTGCGCCAACCTGACCCGCCGGGTGTCAGGTCACCGGACTCGATCGCCCGTTCCAGCGCCAGCGAGACCGACGAGTAGGCACTGGCCTCGTCGTCGCCCATCACCGAACCCCACGCGATGATGTCGGGAATGTCGGGCGGTTCGACACCGCTGGCTGAGAGCGCGGCCCGGTACGCCCGCAAGCCGGCGGTCATGCCATCGTGCTCGTACGTGGTGAGAACCCGCGCCGTGGTGGGCGACGTGCACATGGCCGCGTAGCGGGGACGGCCGAGCCGGGCGAACAGCTCGCCGAGCCCGGCGGCGATCTGGTACTTCTCGTCCAGATCGCAGATCCACTTCACCGGCAGCTGGTACCACAGCAGATCGGCCAGCCCATGCGCGTTGACGGAGGCGAGCCCTTCGCCACTGGTCAGCGACTCGAAGCCGGCTCGCGCGGCCTCGGCGGCGTCGGGGTCGTCGCGGGCGAGGTCCGCCAGTATCGCGTCGACCGTCGGGTCGCCTGTGGTCCTGGCCATACTCGGTGCTCCCGGGTTGCTGGGGAGGTCAGTGCGTCGCGGTAGCCGCAGGGACCGAACCCGCAGCCTAACCCGCCGGCGCCAGCGGTTCCACCGGCGCCACGGGCCGGGGTCGCCCGGTGCCTGCCCAGCTCCGGCGGCGGGTACGTGCTGGCCACACCACGGTGGGTGGGGGCTGGCTCGGTTGGCACCGGCACGACGGCTCGGTCAGGCTGACGTCATGATGAGCGTCAACCGCACGCAGGGCCTGCCGGCACAGCGACCACAGCTCCCGACCGGGGTGCACGTGGTCACGGTCGTTCTTGGCACCTGGCTCATGGTCGGAGCGTTCGTCGACGCATGGGCCCACAACAACCTCGCCCAGCTGGAGACGTTCTTCACGCCCTGGCATGGGTTGCTGTACTCGGGGTTCGCGGCGAGCGCCGGCTGGATCGGCTGGCAGGTGTGGCGGCATCAGCCCCGTGGCGGCTGGGATCGGACCCGGGTGCCGGCCGGCTACGGCCTGGGTCTGGCCGGCGCCGGGCTGTTCCTTCTCGGCGGGCTGGGCGACATGACCTGGCACGTGCTGCTCGGCATCGAGGTCGGCATTGATGCGCTGTACAGCCCGACCCACCTGATGCTGTTCGGGGGGGTCTTCCTGGTCCTGACGACGGTGTTGCGCTCGGCGTGGTGGAACGGCGAGCTGGGACGCGATCCCGGCTACCGGCGGCTGCTGCCGGCGCTCTGTTCGATCACGTTGGCCAGCGCCGCGGTGGCGTTCTTCTTCCAGTACTGGTCGGTGCAGCGCACCGCACCCCACGCGCTGGCCCGGTGGAGCTCCCCGGCCGGTCAGGACCTCGCCATGCAGGGGCTGGCCAGCATTCTGGTGACGAACCTGATCCTGGTGGGGGCGGTGCTGTACCTGTCGCGGCGGTGGATCGTGCCGCTGGGCACCGCGACGACCCTCTACACGACCGTCGGCCTGATGCTCGGCCTGGCGAGCCAGTACGCCTTCCCGGGCGCGTTGGCCGGCCTCGTCGCGTCCGGCCTCGTCGCGGACCTCGTCCTCGCCGTGGTACGTCCGGACCCGGACGGTCGTGGCCGGACGTGGCTGGCCGGCGCGCTGGTACCGGCGGTCACCTGGACCACCTATCTGGCCGTGGTCGCCGTGACCTCCGGCGTGACGTGGCCGGCCGAGCTGTCATCCGGGGTCGTCGTCTGGGCGGCGCTGAGCGGGCTGGCTCTCGCCGTTCTCATGGTCCCGACCCGGCCGGCGGCGAGCCACGGACCACGACCTGCCTGACGACGGCGCGGCTACGGTGAGCCGGATGACGCGCACCGCCTTCTCCCGGCGCGACCGGTTGCTCCGCACGCTGGTCGCCGTGGCCGCGGTCGGATGGGGGCTGGCCGCGGTGTGGGCGGTCGACACGTCGTCCGTCCCGGAGCCCCGGGCGCGGACCCTGCTCTACCTGGTCGTCGGCTGGTCGTCGGTGGCGGCGGGCCTGGCGATGCGGCCGGACACCGACGGGCGGCGCGTTCGCTGGCTGCTGGTCGCGGTGGGTTTCCTCTGGTTTCTCGGTGTCCACCAGCGTTCCTGCACCGAGCTGCAGGCGGTGCTGGGGTGGGTGGCGGACCGGTTCGGGCAGTCCTACCTGGCTGTCTTCGCCCACCTCGTGGTCTCCTACCCGTCCGGTCGCCTCCGGTCGCGTCGCACCAAGGCACTGGTCACCGGCGCCTACCTCAACGCGGTCGTCGCGTCCATGGCGATCGCCGAGCTGCCGCACCTGGTGCCGGGGGTCGGCCGCGGCGACCTGGTCCGGGTGGTGTGGCTGCAGTACCTGGTCGGCATCGTGACAGCAGCCGGCATCATGGCGCTGCTCGTCGGGCGCTGGCGGGCGGCCTCGCCCGCCGCCCGCCGGGTGCTGGCGCCGGTGCTGTGGTCCGGGTGCGTCGCCGTGGCCTGCTTCGCCGTACTGGCGGCCGAGGGCATCGCCGACCGCACTCCCTACCGGCATGCGTCGTGGTGGCTGACCGCCGGGTATGCGCTGGTGCCGTTGAGCTTCATCGCAGGGCTTCTCCGGTCCCGGCTGGCCCGTGCCGGGGTGGCGCGGCTGGTGATCGACCTCGACGCCGGGCCCTCGCCCGTGGCGGTGCGCGACGCCCTGGCTCGGGTGCTGCGCGACCCCGACCTTCAGGTCGGCTACCGCGTCCCGGACCAGGAGGCGTACCTCGATGTCCTCGGCAGCCCACTGCCCGTACCGGACGACGATCAGCACCGGATGGTGACGCCGGTGCTTCGGCAGGGTCGGCCGATCGCCGTGCTCGTCCACGACCGCTCGGTGGCCCGCGATCCGGACCTCGTGGAAGCGGTACGCAGCGCCGCCGGTCTCGCGCTGCAGAACGAACAGCTGCAGGCCGAGCTGCGGGCCCGGGTGGCCGAGCTGGCCGCCTCACGCGCCCGCATCCTGGAGGCGGTCGACGCCGAGCGGCACCGGATCGAGCGTGATCTTCACGACGGTGCGCAGCAGCGTCTGGTGTCGGTGACCATGCTCCTCGTGCTCCTGGAGGCCAGGTGCCCGGTGGACGGCGCGGCGGGCGGGCTGCTTGCCGAGGCGAGGGAAACGCTCGCGGCGGCCACCGCCGAGCTCCGCCAGCTGAGCCAGGGCATCCACCCGTCGGTGCTGACCGAACGAGGGCTGGGCGCCGCCGTGGAGGAGCTCGCCTGGGTGGCCCCGGTCCCGGTGGAGCTCGACCATCAGCTGTCCGGCCGGCTACCACCGGCGGTGGAGGCCGCCGCGTACTTCGTCACCGCCGAGGCGTTGACGAACGTCGCCAAGCATTCGCACGCCCGCTCGGCGCGGGTCTCGGTCCGCCAGGAGTACGGGCGGCTGCGGGTGGTCGTCGCTGACGACGGCGTCGGGGGTGCGGACATCACCAGGAGCAGCGGGCTACGTGGGATCGCCGACCGGGTGGAGGCTCTGCGCGGCACACTCTCGGTCGGTAGCCCGCTCGGTGGCGGTACCACGGTGGTGGCGGAGCTGCCATGCGAGTCGTGATCGCGGACGACTCCACCCTCCTGCGGGAAGGCGTGGCACGGTTGCTCGCCGAGGCCGGCTTCGAGGTGGTGGGCCTCGCGGGCGATGTCGAGACGTTGCTCCGCCTCGTCGAGGTCCATCGCCCGGACGTCGCCGTCGTGGACATCCGGATGCCCCCTACCCACACCGATGAGGGACTGCGCGCGGCCGGGCGGATCCGCCGGGAGCACGCCGGTGTCGGGGTCCTCCTGCTCAGCCAGTACGTCCGGGTCGGCTACGCGGTCGAGCTGCTGGCCACCGGCGCGGATGGGGTCGGCTACCTGCTGAAGGACCGGGTGTCCGACCTGCATGAGTTTGCCGGCGCCATCCGCCGGGTGGCCGCTGGCGGCGCCGCTCTCGACCCTCTGGTCATCGGTCACCTCGTCGGTCGCCGACACCGCGACACCGGACCGCACGGCTCGCCTGACGCGCTGACCGGGCGGGAGCGGGACGTGCTGCACCTGATGGCCGAAGGGCGCACGAACCAGGCCATCGCTCAACGGCTGCAGATCACCGAACGTACCGTCGAGAAGCACTCAACCGCGATCTTCGCAAAGCTCAACCTCGCGGCCACGCCCGCCGACCACCGCCGGGTGCTCGCCGTGCTGGCCTACCTCGGGGCGATCACCTGAGGGCCGGTCAACGCCGTGCGGGGTCGGCCGGTCATGGTCGAGGATCGTTGACGGGTCGTGGACGTGGCGGCCCACGGCACCGTGACCGGTGTACGGGCCCTGCCCAACCGCGTCGACCCGGCCTCAGTCAACCGCACACTCGTCACGGGCCAGCTCGCGATGGCATGATTCTGTCATGAGAACTGCCATTGACTCCGCCGGGCGGATCGTGGTGCCCAAGGCCCTGCGTGACGCCCTCGGACTCGCCCCCGGGCAGGCCCTGGAGATCGTGTTCAGGGACGGGCACCTGGAACTTGTCCCGGCAGCCACCCCGATGCGCCTGACCGATCTGGGGGAGGGAATCGTGGCTGTGCCCGAGACCGATCTTCCCCCGCTCACCGTCGAACAGGTCCGCGACACCCTGGACCAGGTCCGCCGGTGATCGCGGTCGACTCCTCCGTCGTCATCGCCGCCTTTGCCAGCTGGCACGAACGGCACCACGCCGCGACCGCCGTGCTGAAGCGTGATCCCCGGCTCGTGGCCCACGCGGCGGTGGAAACCTACTCTGTCCTGACCCGGCTGCCACCCCCGCACCGGGCGGAGGCGACCTTGGTCGAGGAGTTCCTCCGGCAGCGTTTCGGCACGCCGCTCCTCTGCCTTCCCGAACGCCGACACCGGGACCTGATCACCACCATGGCCAAGGCCCAGATCCTGGGTGGGCGCATCTACGATGCCATGATCGGGCTGACCGCCGCCGAACACGGCGCCACCCTGATCACCCTCGACCACCGCGCCGCCCTCATCTACGACATGGTCGGTGCGTCGACCGAACTCCCCGGCGCATAGCGCGGATTTCCGCGCCGGAGGTTCGGGGCAACCAGGTCCGGGTTGTGGCCTGGGATACGGCGGCCTCACCACGCACGACGCCGTTGTCACTGACTGCTGGTAGGCCGGTGACGGCGTAGCGTCCGCTCGGCCACATACGCGGTCGGGGGAATCATCAGCCGGTACGGCAGCGTCACCAGCCAGCTCGGCAGCGTCGGATGTCGTTCCTCGACCGACACGCGGGCCCTGAGGTGCTCCTTCGACCTGACCCGGGGCTCCTCGGCGCGAAAGTCGATCGCGACGAGGTGCTTGACGCTCTTGTAGCCGTACTGGCTCGGCGACACGAGCCGCAGCGGCGCGCCGTGGCGGCGGTCGAGGGGAGCGCCGTTGAGATGGGTTGCCAGGACCACGGTCTCAGCGGTGGCGTCTTCCCACCTGAAGGCGACCGTGCGACGGTCACCGGTTCGGGCCACGAGGTACGGCGCCGGCGCGTCGGTGATTCCGACCGAGGCGAAGGCCTCACGCAGGGGCACGCCCGTCCAGATCAGCCCGGTCACGGACCACGTCGTGACGCAGTGGAAGTCGGCCCGATGGTCGCGGGGCTTCAGCGCCTGGAGGTCCGCGCCGGTCAGCACGGCGATCAGATCGCCGTCGTTCCTGATCTCCAACCGGGGCTCGGCCGGCATCTCGGGCGGAGGGAGATGGGGCAGATCGCTGAAGCGGGGCATCTCATTCATGAGGCGCTGCCCCGGCGGGAGCCCATCGGCCCGCCGCGGCCAGTAGCGCATCATGCGGTGGCGCTGCGGTCGATGGCGGCCAACCAGCCTCGGCGGATGAGACCGCTGGGCCCTCGGATGAGGAGCCAGCAGAGCGCGAACGCGCGCCGGGCGGCGGCGTCGGGCCGTACCTGTGGGGCATCGTCCTGCATGGATCGATGTTGACACATCATGCCATGTTGGCACAACGTGTCATCGCTCACTACAATGATGTGATGGCCGAGCTGCAGCAGCGTCGACACGCCGAAACCAAGGGCGACATCGTGGCCGCCGCGCTGGCGCTGTTCGAGCAGCACGGATTCGGTCAGGTGACGATGGAGGACATCGCGCAGGCCGCCGGCGTGTCGCGGCGCACGGTGTACCGGCGGTTCCGCACCAAGGACCGCATCGTGCTCGAGGTTCCGAAGCGGTGGCTGGCGGTCTGGGATGCGGCGGTCGCCGCGCTCCCCGCTGCGTCCCCGATCGCCGTGGCCGAGGCATCCTGCCTCGCCGTCGCCCGATACATCGACGCCCACCGGTCCGAGGTGTTGACCGCGTACGCCGCTCTCGGCGAGTCGTCCACTCTGACATCGACCGGCGCGACCAGCGGGGGATGGATCGACCGGGTCGTCGGACTGCTGCGAAGGGAACCCGCCATGCCGTCCGAATCGATGGCATATGTGATCGCAGGGGCGTATCTGGGCGCCATCGACGCCATGATGACGCAGTGGGTCAAAGGTGATGGTAGGGGGTCGGCGCTCCGCGAGACCGAGGCGCTGCTCGACCGGTTACGCCCGATCTGGCCAGACGACTGACGATCCTTCGTCGCCTGGCCCGAGGAGTTCGAGATCTTGTCGGGAAGCGTCAGCCGGAGCTGGCCACCGCCGGGTCGACCACCGGGTCGGCCACCGCTGGGTCGGCTCCGGGTTCGGCCACGGCCTGGCCGGACCTGGCCGCCAACAGTACACCGGCCAGCGCCCACAGGGCGTCGCCCAGGGTCTGCGCCAGCCGGCTGAGCAGCGCCACGGCGGTCGCCGCCCCGGTGGAGGACACCGGGGCGAGCAGGGCGACCAGTACCACCTCGCGGAAGCCCAGCCCGGCCGGGGCGGCGATCACCAGGACCGCCGCGGCGGCGAACCCCACGGTCCAGGCAAGCGCGTAGGCACCGAGCGAGAGGGCGGCCTGCGACAGGACGCTGCGGGTGGTCAGCGGCCCGAGCAGGGCCAGCAGGCTGGCGCCGTAGCAGGCCCACGCGACCAGCAGCCAGCCGAGCGCGGTCGCGACCCGGCGGCCGGCCAGCTGCTGTGGCGCCACGCCGCGGCGGGCCAGCCGGTGCACCCGGCCCAGCAACGGCAGCAGCACCCGGGGGTGCAGCAGCAGCAGGAGGAGCAGCGGCGCGAAGACCAGTGCCCACCAGAACCGGTGGGTGACCGCCGGGCTCACCCAGGGCAGCACCGCGGCCGCGATCGCGCCGCCGGAGGCGCAGTGGGCCAGCACGAACAGCACCGAGGTGACCGCCGACCGGGACGCCGAGACGCCGTAGCGGCGGCCGAGCCGGACCTGCGCCAGGTACGGCCAGACGGCCCCGGGCAGGTACTTGCCGATCTGCGCGACGAAGAACACCGGTGGCACCGCGGCCACCGGCAGGACATAGCCCTGCGCCGCCAGCAGCGCCCGCCAGGCCAGCCCGCTCGCGCCGAGTCCGACGATGGCGGCGACCAACGAAAGCGCGGCGTGGGCGAGGTCGAGCTGCTGCAGCGCCCGCCCGACGCCGTCGCCGTCCCGGGCGACCTGCCGGGCCAGCAGCCCCAGCGCGGCGAGCAGGAACGCCGCCCGCCCGAGCTGCAGCAGCGCCCGGGAACCGCGCCGCCGGGTGGTGCCGTCCGCCGCGCCGCTGCTGCCCACCGGGCCAGACTAGGGCACACCGCCGTCCGGCGCAGAACACCAAGGCGTGCCGGACAGGACTGCCGAACCGGTACAGTCCGGCAGTCACACGTCACACGTCGCTGGTCGCCCGCCGGTCCTGGGGAGCCCATGAGTTCTGCATCGTCATCACGTGGGGCATACGTCTTCGTTGCCCGGAAGGGCCGCTCCGTCGCCGGACGGCTCGGGGTGCTGCGTCGGCTCGAGGCGGCCGACGGCCGGTTGGCCCGGCACACCCGCACCCTGTTCGCCATCCACGACGTGGACGACCTGGCGGCCCTGGACGTGCCGTGGTGGGTCTACGGCGCGGCCGAGCGGGTCGAGCGGTTCCTGCGCGAACGGGGCGGTCGGGCCCGGGTCTTCGAGTACGGCAGCGGGGCCAGCACCCTCTGGCTGGCCAGCCGGGCCGGTGAGGTGCACTCCGTGGAGCACCATCCGGCCTTCGCCGACCTGATGGCGGACCGGGTGTCCGGCCTGCCGCGGGTGTCGCTGCGGCAGGTGCCGGCCCAGCCTGCGACCGACGGCCGGCCGGCCACACCCTCGCGCCGGCACGGACACCGCGGCCTCGACTTCACCGAGTACGTGCGGGCCATCGACACGGTGCCCGGCGAGTTCGACCTCATCGTGGTCGACGGCCGGGCCCGCGAGCAGTGCCTCGCGCACAGCGCCGGCCGGCTGGCCGCGGACGGGCTGCTGGTCTTCGACAACAGCAACCGGCGTCGGTACGACGCGGCGCTGCGCCACTGCGGGCTACACGTGGAGCGGATCCGCGGTGCCGCGCCGTGCCTGCCGTACCCGACCGAGACCGCGTTGCTCACCCGGCTGCCCGGAAGCGGAGACGAGCGCGCACCTGGGTGAGGATACGTTGCCCCGGCGCATGCGTTCGGCGCGGTAGCAGGCGGCCGACGCCCCAGCTCTCCAGATCGACTTCGTCGATGACCACGAACGTGCTGGCCGGTGGCTTGCCGAGGACGTCGTGCAGCAGGTCGGTGACGCCGCGGATGAGCACGGCCTTCTGGGCAGGGTGGTGCCGCCCTCGCGGGTGATCTTGATGTTCACGAATGGCATGTCAGGCCCGCCCGGTCACGAAGCCGCCGTCGACCCGGAGGATGTGCCCGGTCGTGAAGGTGGCGTCGGCGAGGTAGAGCACCGCGGCGGTGGTCTCCTCGACCTCGCCGACCCGCTTGAGCAGGGCAAGGCCACCGAGATCGTCGACGGTCGCGGTTGGGTGCAGCGGGGTCCGGATGATGCCGGGCGCCACGGCGTTCACCCGGATGCCTACTGGGGCGAGTTCGGCGGCCAGGCTGGTGGTCAGCGCGTGCACGCCCCCCTTGCTCACCAGGGGGGCGGACGCAGGAAGGCCGGTGAGGGCGTGGTCGATGAGGACCGTGCCGATGTTGATGATGGCGCCGCCGCCCGGCTGGCTGATCATCTGCCGCACCACCACCTGGGTGGTGAAGTAGGTGCTCTTGAGGTTGCCGGTCAGGTAGCTGTCCAGGTCGTCCTCGGTAACGTCGAGGAACGGCTTCGCGCCGAAGGTTCCGGCGTTGTTGACCAGCACGTCCACCCCGCCGAACCGCTCGACAGCGGTGTGGACCAAGGCCTCGCGGGTGCTTGCCAGGCTGATGTCGCCGAGGACCGCGGCGACCCGGTCGGCGGCGCATGCCTGCTCGGTGACGGCGGCGAGCTTGTCTGCGTCGCGGCCGTTGAGCACGACATTGGCGCCTCGGTCGAGGAACGCCAGGGCGATGTCGAGCCCGATGCCGCTGGATGAGCCGGTGACGATGACGGTTCTGGACATGTGTCTTCTCCTGTGTCGTGTCGGCTGAGTAGACCGGTCGTCTTGGAATGAGGAAAAAAGAAAGAACGTGCGGCTCAGGGCCGGAAGTAGCCGTCAAGAAGACGCTCAAGGCAGCGCTCAAGCGGGGCGACGGTCTGGTCGATCTTCATCCGGATCACCGCGCCCTCCCATGCCTCGATCAGCATGTCGGCAAGCTCCGTGGCCTCGACGTCGCCACGCACCGAGCCGAGGCGCTGCGCCTCCTCGAGCGCATCACGGACACCGTCCCGCCATTCGCGAAACGCCGTGGCGAGCGCCAGCCGGCTGGCTTCGCTGCCGTCGAGCTCGCCGGCGAGGTTGGCCAGCAGGCAGCCGCCCGCGTACTCGGCGGCCACGAAATCCCGAATCTGCCGTTGGAAGAACGTGCGCAACCCGGTCAGCGGATCCGGTGCTCCGTCCAGCGCGTCGGTCAGATCCTCGGCAGAGCGCGCCGCGTAGTGCTGGATGACCGCGACCCCGAGCTCCTCCTTGCTGGCGAAGTAGTTGTAGAAGGAGCCCTTGGGGACATCGACCCGGTCGAGAACACGTTTGAGGCCGGTGCCATGGTAGCCATGCTCCAGGAACGCCGAGACGCTCGCTTCGAGCAGCCGCACCCGGGTGCCCTCGCTGAGTCTCGGTCGCGCCATGTCGGGACTCTACGACCGGTCGTCTTGGAATGTCAACGGAAGACCCGACATCTGTGCGCAGCGCAGGACTGCCCGTCGGCGACGAGGCCCGACGCCGCGGATGTGGCCGCCGGCTGGGAGGTTACGCCACGTAGCCGGTTGTCTCGTCTGCCGCGCGGGAACCCCCGAATCCGCTGGTCACGGGCCCGGTCGTGTCGGCCGGTGCGCGGCATGGCAAGGTTCGGCGATCCGGGTACCGCAGGTCGGTATCCAGGGACGCGCGGTGAATGTCGGCAACCGCGTGCCGCTGTGGTCTTGGCACCGGCTGGTGTCTTCGAGCCATCGAGCGGGCAGCCGCGGGGTTTGTCGGGGTCGACTGCTCTGGGTTGTTCCCGCCGTAGACCTGGTCCGCCGAGGGTGCGTGTACCGGCCCAACGTGGTCGAGGTTTGCGCGTGTCCCATCACCGGCGCCACGCCATCTACCCGCCCACGTTGCGCTCGTTGGTGATCTCGATGAGTCGGTTCCAGGCTGGCGACGACGCGCCGACCGACGTCGCGACGAGTTGGGCGATGGCCGGGTCCTGGACCGATCGTTCTCCGTCCTGGCGCTGGCCGTACCGGTTGGCGATCCACCGTTGGGTGCGGTCGGCCAGCGGGTGGAGGCGCGGGTCGTCCGGGGGCCAGCCGAACGCCGCGTCGTACTCGAGGTAGATGGCCCGGAACTCTGGATCGGTGATCGCGTCTTGTTTGTCGGCGATCCAGAGTGCCGCTTCGTTCGGCGCGACCGACTGGAGCAGGATCCAGCCGTCGCGCTCCACCTGTACCATGCGTTGGCTCACACCGGCCTCGAGCAGCCGGTCGAGGTAGTCCGCGACGTCCGCGGAGACGAACAGCCGGTCCCCGGCGCGAAGCTGGGCGATCCGCTCGCGGGTACGGAGGAGTTCCTCGGCCCTTTCCCGCAGGTTACGGTCGATCTCGGCGATCGCCGCGGCGAACCGGTCGGGGCCGGCGGCCAGCAGTTCGGTGATGCGGGCGAGCGGCACGCCGGCCTCGGCGAGTGCTTTGATCTTGACCAGGTCGATGGCGTGCTGGGCGCCGTAGCGGCGGTAGCCCGAGGAGTCGCGGGGCGGCTCGGCGAGGAGGCCGCGCTGGTGGTAGTGGCGGACGGTCTTGGTCGTCACGCCCGCGTAGTTGGCGAGCTGGCCGATGGTGATCATGTGCTGCGGTCTCCCTTCCACCACCTTGGCACCCAGCATGGTCATCGTGTCAGCGCCTGCCGTGGTAGAACCCGGCCCGGGCCCACAGGTAGCCGGCCAGCGCGATCGCCGCGGACCAGGCCACCGCCAGGTAGGCGGTGTCGCCGACCGGCGCGCCGGTCAGTAGCGCGCGCAGGCATTCCACCACCTGGGTGAACGGCTGGTGCGCGCTGAACCAGCGCACACCAGCCGGCATCGAGTCGGCCGGCACGAACGCGCTGGACAGGAACGGCAGCAGGAACTGGATCGGCAGGCTCGCGCTGTTCGCGCCGGCGATGGTCTTGGCGCCCAGGCCGAGGGCGACCGACAGCCAGGCCAGCGCGAAGGAGAACGCCGCGACGACGCCGACGGCGGCGAACCAGGCGGCGACCGAGGCCCGTGGCCGGAAGCCGACCAGCAGCGCCACCCCGGTGACAACGGTGGTGGTGACCAGCGTGCGAAGGACGCTACCGCCGACATGCCCGGTCAGTACCGTGCCGCGGGTGACCGCCATCGTGCGGAACCGGTCCATGATGCCGCCGGTCATGTCGGTGCACACGGTGATCGCCGTGGTCCCGGAGCCCGCCGCCGATCGGCCCGCCGAGGATGTAGACGAACAACAGCAGGAACACCACCGGTCCCAGGATCGAGCCGATGAGCAACAAGGGAAACCGGAGGGTGTGCTTGAGTTCGCGCCCGATCATCGTGGTGGAGTCTTGGGCTGCGATGCTCAGCGTGGTCACGGGGTCTGCTCCTTGGCGGGGCGGCCAGTCAGGGCGAAGAACACATCGTCGAGGTCCGGTGTGTGGATGGACAGGTCCGCCACGTTGACGTCGACGTCGTCGCCGAGGCGGGTGAGCACGTCGCGCAGCGAGGCGACGCCGTCCTCGTTCGGTACCCGCAGCACAAGCCCCAGCTCGTCGCGGGTGCCCCCGGGCAGCGCCCTGGCCGCCGCGTCGAGGGAGGTGGCGTCGGCGAAGCGCAGCCGGATGCACGCGCCGGGGATGCGCCGTTTGAGCTCCTCCGGCGTGCCCTCGGCGACGATGCGGCCCCGGTCCAGCACCGCGATGCGGTCGGCGAGCTGGTCGGCCTCCTCCAGGTACTGCGTGGTCAGCAGGATGGTGACGCCTCCGGCGACGAGGTCGCGGATGAGCTGCCACGTGGTGTGGCGGCTGCGCGGGTCCAGGCCGGCGGTGGGCTCGTCGAGGAAGATCAGTCGGGGCCGCCCCATCAGGGTCATCGCGATGTCGAGGCGGCGCGTCATCCCGCCGGAGTAGGTGGCCGGGGTCCGCTTCGCCGCCTCGACGAGGTCGAAGCGCTCCAGCAGCCGGGCGGTCCGCGCCCGCCGCTTGGCCGCCGGCAGATGCAGCAGGCGGCCCATCAGCAGCAGGTTCTCCTCGCCGGTGAGCCAGTTGTCGACCGCGGAGAACTGCCCGGTGACCCCGATCACGGCGCGCACCGCGCCGGCCTCGCCGCGCAGGTCGTGTCCCATCACGCTGGCCGTGCCGGCGTCCGCCGGGATCAGGGTGGACAAGATCTGCACGATGGTGGTCTTGCCCGCGCCGTTTGGCCCGAGCAGTGCGAAGATCTCGCCCTCACTGATGCGCAGGTCGACGCCGTCAAGGACGACCTTCTCCCCGTATGTCTTGCGCAGGCCCGTCGCGGAAACCGCGGTGCGTGTCTGGCGCTTGGTCAGTGGGTTCATGCCACACCTGTTCAAACCCTGACCCTGGGTCAAGGTCAAGCAGAGGTCGCGCGGCTTCGGTAGGCACATCGCGCATGGGCGGGGTCCGCTGGTGCCTGCTCGGTTCTGATTTCATCACCTTGGTACGAGCCTTTGGCCGCAGGCCACGCTGGGTGGGACAGGCGGCAAGCAGGTCGGCGGCCGTCAGCCCAGCGGCGTCGAGGCGTCGGGTCAGGTGGCACCACAGGCCCTCGTTGCAGGTGCGTTTGGTCTGCTGGATGGCGGCGTCCAACTCGTCCCAGTCCCCGTTGTGGTCGGCTTGCCGGCGCTCATGCCGGAAGTCCCAACTCCTCGCGGATCCACGCGACGTCCATGGTCGGGGGGTCACCGCGCTCGCGGCTGCGGTCGTTGTTCCACTGCATGTCGTCGAGGATGGCTTCGAGTTCGACGCGGACATCGCCGCCGGCCCTGGCTGCCTCGCGGGGTGTCATGCCCAGGCTGTTGGGGGTGTCTGTCCAGGACTCCCGCGTGGTGCGCAGCAGGTGATCGTCGGCGTTCCGCTCGTCTGGGTGGGTGCCGGCGGGGACCAGGTAGTTGTCCACCACCAGCGTGCGGACCCGCTGGCCGTGCCGGGGTGGTTCGCCACCCAGCCGGTCGGCACGCCGACCACCTCCCGGGCGGTCGCGGCCTCGGCACGGACCAGCGACTCCAGGGCGGCCAGGCGCTCGCGGGAGTTGGCGTGCAGAGCCCACCGGTGTCCCGCCCGCGTGAGCCTGCCGAGGCTTACGATCTTGCCGTCGCGTTCGTCGTGGCGTTCCAGGGTGTGCTGGTCGATGCGTACCAGGCGCGTGGACAGCCGCTGCCAGGCACCCTCGGTATCGTCGGGTACCTGGAGGTTGAGCTCGGCGTCCAGGTAGTCGTGGCCGTCGCTGTTCTGTAGGTACGGGTCGGGCTGCGGGCCGAAGAACTGCGCGATCTGCTCAGTCGGGGGCCCGGAGGCCAGCAGGTCGTACAGGTCGCGGCGACGGTCGCGGGCCACCAGCGCGGGCAGGGCCAGCAGTTGCGGCTGTGCGCCGTCGTCCAGGATCCGTCCGCAGAACAGGTCCAGGTTGCGCACGCAGGTGGAGAACCTCCGGTCCAGCAGCACGATCGACTCACCGCCGGGCAACATCCGGACCGTGACCCCGACGCCGCGGCGGATTTCGCGAATCTCGAAGGCGCCGATCGGAACCGTCGTCCACCCTTCGACCAGGTGCCGCTCGTCGCCGCGCAGCCAGGCGCCCCGCGTACGCAGGAACCGTTCGGCGGCCCCCTCGTGGGTCAGGAGAAGGTCTACGCACAGCAGGGCGGCCTGCGGGTTGCGGCCGCATTGGTTGATCAGCAGCCCGAACTGGTCCCGGTGCGGGGCGCGTTGCGCGAATGCGGCCACCAGGGTGTAAATCAACCCGGATCGTGTGCTCAGCGGCGCTACCGCTGAGGACTGGCAGCACACCTTGTACTTGCGGCCCGATCCGCACGGGCAGGGCTGGTTGCGTCCAGGCTGGCCACCCCCGGCGGGCGCGTCGAGCACGGACGGACCGCGCTGCGCAGGGTGTCGGCGCTGGGGTGGTCAATGCGGCGCAGGTAGCCGTCGGCCTCCCGCAGCGCACCCCGGCAGGCGGCGTACTCCGCCGCGTCCAGCAACGCCGGTTGCAGGTCCGCCCGATAGGCCAGGGCCCGCTCGACCAGACCCTGGGCGGTCACGCTGTCGCCGGCCCCCTCGGCGGCCCTGGCCGCGAGCAGGGCGGTGGCGGCGCGTTCGACCGGGGTACCTGCGGCGGCCGCCAACCGGTCTAGCACCGCGGCGAACGAGGTGCCTGCCGTCGCGGTCCGCCGCTCCACCTCGTCAGCCAGGTACCCCAGGATCTCGGGGACGGCCAGACCTCTGGTCAGCAGCTCGATCGTCTGCCCGCCGTCAGGGTGCATCTCATCCCAGGTCAGCATCATCCCGAGCGTCGTCATGGCGGCCATCGCGCCCGACCGGCTCAGGTTCCTGATCGGGGTGAGGTTCCACGCGGTACCGGCGAAACCGACGTGCCCACCGAACGTCTCCCAACCGATTGCTCGCAGCAGGGAGCGAAGCGGGGGCAACGGGTCGGCGAGCACGTCTGGTCGAGTCACGAGCAATTCGGCGAGCACGCCGGCGAGGTCTGCCGCCGGGGCCTCGCCGCCGCCATCGCCATCGCGGTACCGCTCCATTGCCTGCCCCAACGCGGCGGTACACGCGGCGAGCAGCACGGCGACGTGTTCGGGCCGGTACTCTGGCGGCGCGGTGGCCCGTACCGTCAGGACACCACCGCGTAGTTGCACCCGCAGCAGGTCCCCGGCATGGAAGCCGGCGAGCCAACCGTCCGGTCCGACGAGTCCCTGGCCGATCATTCCAGAGCCGGCCGGCAGGGTGGAGCGCACCGCGGCCGGCAGTTCCGGCAACGGTCGTGCCCACACCTCCCCGCCTCCGGCAAGGGGAATTCCCCCGTCCGCGAGCACAGCCCAGAGCGCGAGGTCGTCATCGGCGGCGAGCACATCGGCCTCCCGCTCAGCTGCGCTCAACTCATGGACGAACGCCACGCCGTCGGCCAGCCGAAGCGCATCGACCCAACCCGTGCCGGCTTCCAGCAGGTGAGGCTGCCGCTGCAGGAAGGTCAGCAGCTCGCCGCGCCGTACACCCATCCGTTCGACGAGCTGGTCCAGCGCGACGGGACGGCTGTCCGCCAGCATCGACACGACATCCTCGCCCCACCTGGGAACGGTCGTTCCTGCAGCCATGAGGGTTGGCAGTACGGCCAGCAACGGTCCCCGATGACGTGGCCCTGGTCCCTCCCACCTCGCCGATGCTTACTTGCCGGGTTTTGAGCCATTGTTCTCGTCCGGGCTGAGCCGCCGGTCTCGGGTGGGGTGAGCCACTGGGCTTGTCGGGGTTGGGCCGGGCTGCTCGGGTGGTGAGCCACCCCGGCGTGGGGGTGGCTCACCTGT
>JACQDL010000021.1 GCA_016201065.1 Actinomycetota bacterium | reverse complement strand
CTGGCGTGGCTGCCCGCAACGCATCGGCGATATCGTCGCCGCAGCCCTGGTCCTGCTTCACCACGAGCACCACCGCACCACCTGACCCACACCGGCAATCACACACCGTGAGCACCAGTTACGCGGAATGCCTCAATGCCGCATGGCGGGAGGAGCGCCGCATTCTGGCCGCATGAACGCGAAGGCGTCCACCCGAACTGGAGAACGTCGCCGGCTGGTGCACGCCGAGCACTACACCGACGAACTGTGGGACCTCGGCCTCGCCGGCCACGACGCCGCAACCCTCATCGCCCGCACAGTCGGGGCTGACGCCTGACATCCTGGCCCCGGGGGCGACGACGTGCCACAGCGGCCTCGACGACGGGCCACCCTGGAGGTCTCACGGTCCGCTCTGGGTGCCGTGATGGATCGCGCACCGTCGAAAGAAGACGGGTCTATCGCACGCCACGGGATCAGCTGCGGCGGCTTCGATACTGCTGGCACTCTTCACGGCATGCTCAACAATCTTGGTGCTCAAGCGTGTACAGGGTAGATGAGGTCTCATCCAGCAGATCGAAACGCCGTGAGTAGACCAGCGGGTAGACAAGCTGGACAGACCGAACGTCCGGGGGCGGACACATCCGTCACGCTTGAGGCGGCATACCGCCGCGAGCGCGGCAGCCTGATCCGGCTCGCCGCGGTCCTGACCCAGGATCGTAACGAGGCAGAGGACGTCGTCCAAGATGCCTTCGTGGGCCTGCAACGACGCCAGCAACCGCTGGCCGATCCGGCCAGTATCGGTGGGTACCTGCGCGTCAGTGTGGTCAACGGAGCCAGGTCGCGGCATCGCCGCCGCGTGCTCTTCCGGCGTCACGCCCAGCCTGACTATGGTCTGGCTCCCCCCGCCGACACCGCGACGCTGTTGCGGGAGGAGTACAAGGTCGAGCGCCTGCTGGGCGAGGTGTACGCGACCACCCACGTCGGGGATCGGGCCGACGTGCTGGCGGGCTCCGGGGCCGTGATGGATCGCGCACCGGACGGCGTTGTCAGCTCCGGGCGGTCCGGGGGGCGGTGGTTGGTACCGGGACTGACCGCCGCAGCCGTCGCCTCGATCGCCGTGGGGCTGTTTGTCGTGTCCTCACGACCGGGCGGCACGCAGCCAGCCTCGGGCACGTGGTGTTCGGGCCCGTCACCCCGGCGGTGCCCGCCGAGGGCTCAGTGAACTGACCCTCGGCTGCGGGGCGGTGCGAGCAACACTCACACCGCTACCGGGTGGCCAGGAAGCTGTTGAAGCCGGCCTGCGCCTCGGGGGTGCGGAACATCTCGGGGACGTTGGTCTGGTGGATTCCTACCTCGGTCCGACCATCACCGAGATCGGTGAACGTCACCGTGGTGGTCATGCCCGGATCCGGTTCGGTCCACGCCAGCCGCGCGGGCACCGCAACCTCGACGAACAACCCACGGTTGGAAACTGCGCGCTCGATCCAGTCCACGGCGGCGTCCAGTGACTGTGACTCAAGCCGGCACGGGCGGGATGAGCGACCCGCCCCGCGAGATTGGACCGGACCGTCCCAGCACCTTCGCGTGCTTGGACACCGCATGCAGGGTCAGCGGGAAGGGTTCGGCGAGCTCGTTCGACGTCGCCTCGCCGGTCGCCAGCCGAGAGCCCGATCCACCGTCACCAGATGCCGGCGGCTGCCGCCCTCGGGTCGTCGACGTCGACGATCTCCTTACCAAGCGGGGCGATGGCGACCGCAGCGAGCTTGACGTTTGCGATGGCCAACGGGATGCCGATGATGGTGAGGAACAACGCCACGGCGGTGACGACGTGCCCGATCGCGATCCACAGCCCGGCCAGGCGGAACGAGGCGATCGCGAACGGGATGGTGACGATCGGGATCACCATCAGCACACCCGCCAGCGCGTAGCCCACGGCCAACCAGAAACCCGACAGGACCAACCAGACGACGTTCAGCAGCATCCGCACGCCTCATCTGACCACAACGGCCGGGAACGCGATGCTGCGCACCCCGAGCCCGTCGGCCACCTCTCAAGGCTGCGCCGAGAGTTCTGCCCTGCGTGTCCCCCCTACACGGCGTGTAGGCGCAGGGAGCGACCCAACGCGGTCGCCAACCCGGACAGGTCGTCCGGGTCGCTCGTGACAACCAGATCGGCACGGCGCGTCGCGGCGATCACCACCGCGGCGTCCACCACATCCGTGGTACCGGATGCCGCCAGCAACCGCCCGACCGCCCGGGCCATCTCCCCGCCGAACACCTCGACCTCGCAGCCAGCCAGCAGCTGTGACAACCGAGCCTGCCGGGCACCGTCACGCCACACCTGCGCCAACACCACCGCCGGCACCACAATCAGCTCCCGGTGCCGTAACGCGGCCTTGTGTATCGCCCACACCCGCCGGTCATCGCGGGCGGCCGCAACCAACGCTCCGGCGCCGTAGGTCAGTCCCACCCGACTAGCTGGCCTGCTGCGCGGTACCGGAGTACCCGAGCACGCCGTCGGCCCAGGCGATCTCCTCTGCCGTGAGCGCGCCGTTGTCCGCCTCCCACTCAACCACCGCACGCAGCCCCGCCGCGATCCTGGCCTCATGTCGCGCCGCACGCGACAACCACGCCGACAGGCTCACCCCCGCCGCCTCGGCCTGCTCCACGGCCACCTCGTACACGGCCTGATCGAGGCTCACGCTGATCTTCCGCACACCCATATCGCAACGGTAGCACCCAGAGTGCTACCAGCTAGGAGCGGCGGCGCGAGCCCCCTCACTCCGGGAGCTCCCGGCCGGTGTGGAGAGCGGCGAGGTCGGCGGCGTTCCGGCCGGAGATCCACCCTTCCCGGTCCGTGGCCGACCCCAGCACGCTGGAGGTCATCTGCGGGAACATGACAGCGACCGCATCCTCGACGGCCTTGTCGCGGATTGCCAGTACCGGCAGCAGGTTCCGCCCGGCGGGTTCGCTGGCCGCCTGCGCGGTCTGCGCCCCGGTCGCCTCGGTGAGCCGTTCACCGATACGCGAGGCGTAGGCGGTGAGGAAGGACTGCCGGAAGGACCGGGTCCGGGAACGTCCGTAGGCATCGGTGCGGGACCCGGCCAACGTCATCGCCGTGGTGGCCTGCAGGAGCAGGGACGTGAACAGGATCTCGACGGCGTCCAGATCGGCGGCGAAGCCGACCGCGGTGCAGAAGCCCAGCTGACGACTCCAGACGGTGCGGCACCGGTTCGCCTCGGCCACCGCCCCGAGCAGCATCACCTTCGGACCCTCGTAGGGGTTGTCGATGCCGAGCCGCCGGCCGGTCGGCTCGTCAGCCGGGCCCGTGCCGGTCGCGGCCAGCAAGGCCAGGTCAATGCTGTGCCGGGCCATCAGTGCCTGGGCGGCAGCCGTGAACGTCTCGGCCTCGGCGGGGAACGTGGTCGACTCGGCCTTCGCCAGCATCGCCCGGACCCGGCTGAGGACCCGCTCGTCCACGGCCGGCCCCCGCCGACGTGCCGCGGAACCAGTCGTGCGCGCCCGGCCGGGGATCGGACCCAGCATCTGCAGCTCCGGCAGGGCGGCGACAAGATCGAACACCTCCAGCGCGCACGCCACCACCGCGGCCCACTCCGCGTACTGCGCCTCGACCCACGCCCGCAGGTAGGTCTGGTCGGCCCGCCACCACACCTGGACCTCCAGCTCGGCCAGCTGGGCCGCCCACCGCGGGTCGATGGTCGCCGCCGCGTAACTTTGCAGCTCGGCCGCGATCGCGTCACAGCTCAGGCGCACGTGCCGAGCGCTCAGCTGGCGTCCCACCACCCGGACCATGTCGGCCGGCTGCCACCCTCGGCGCCAGAGCTCGCGGAGCGCAGCCTGCAGGTAGCTGGCGAGCGCGCGCTCGGCAACCCGGGCCCAGCCGGCGATGCCCGGCCGCTCGGCCACTCTCGCGGCCGCCGCCTCGAAGGCGGGCCTGTCGTCGTGGTCCAGCGCGTGCAGCGCCGCGGAGACCTCAAGCGCCACCCGGTCCTCAAGCGACGGTGGCCCACCCAGCACCCACTGCACATCGTCCGCGTGTGTCGTCGAGGCGCGCTTGCGTGCCTTCTCCTTCATCCGACGCCGCTGCCGATTGGCCTTACCCACCCGCGGCACTCCTCTGCTCGCCCGGTTTCACGCTTCCCGATTGAGCCGAACCGTGCTGTGGACGACCCGGCTGGTACCAGCTTCGGGAGACCCTACCGGTGCGAATCGCGGCCCGGCACAGCCGGCCCGGCGGCACCGGGCCGGCTCCCGCCCGATCAGCGAGAGGTGTCGGCCTCGGTGCCCGAACTCGACCGTCCCGCCGAGGCGGTCGACTGGGTGCTCATCCCGAACAGCCGGTACACCAGGCAGAAGCCGGTGACCGCCGTGACGGCCGCGATCACCGCGACAACCAGCAGCAGGATGCCCAGCAACGAGCCTGCTCCGACGACAAACGCCAGGATGGCAGCGAGCACGGCGACGGCGACCCGGATGCCCCGATCCATCGTTGACATGTTCTTGATCACGACGACTCCTCTGTGAGCGCTTTCCCACTCCCTCGCGAGATGACCCTCATGGACGCGCGGTCCGCTGGCGGCGACATGCGGAGCCGGCGGCACGGACGTCACCACCCAGATTGGCACAGAATCGAGAAAATCACCCGGCGGGCCAGCGGCCCTATCGCAGCGTCAGCCAGGCCAGGCTGCCCAGGCCGGCGAGCGTGCAGTAGATCGCGAACGGGGTGAGGGTACGGGTCTCGAAGTACCGGGTCAGGAACCGGACCGAGAAGTAGGCGCCGATCCCGGAGGCCAGGCTCCCCAGCAGCACCTGACCATGGATCCCGGCGGTAAGCGGACCGGCCAGGTCGGGCAGCTTCAGCGCCCCGGCCGCGAGGATCACGGGGGTGGCGAGCAGGAACGAGAACCGCGCCGCATCCTCATGCGACAGCCCGCGCAGCAGCCCGGCGGCCATGGTGATCCCGGACCGGCTGATGCCCGGCAGCAGGGCGAGGATCTGTGCCGCCCCGACCAGGGTCCCCTGACCAAGCCCGAGCCGCGCCAGCCGATGGTCCGACGCGAACCCGTCAGCGTGCACGACGGCCGGCTCCCGATGCCGCCCCGGCGGGGTGGCGTGCCCCGCTCCCCGACCGATGACCATCGTGGCGTCCGGATCGAAACCCGGCGTGCCGTACTCCGACGATGGCCCGGTTGCCGGGACCATCACGGTCGACCTGCGTAGCCGTTCCGCACCGAAGAGCACCGCACCGTTGACCGCCAGGAAGATCGCCGCTGGGATCGGGCGCCCCAGCGTGGTGCGAAATGTGCGCTCCAGCACGAGGCCGGCCAGCCCGACCGGGATCGTCGCGACGATCAGCAACCAGGCCAGCCGCTGATCGGGGGTGCGCACCTGGCGGTCCCGCAGCGAGGTCAGGAACCCACCGATGATCCGCACCCAGTCACGCCAGAAGAACGCCAACAACGCCAGCGCGGTGGCCACATGCAGGCCGACGACGAACGCCAGGTACGGCGACTCGCGCGACGACACATCCAGATCACGCGCCCACCGCCCGCCGACCAGCGCCGGCACGAGCACGCTGTGCCCAAGGCTGGAGACCGGGAAGAGCTCGGCGACCCCTTGGAACAGGCCCACGACCAGCGCCTCAGGGTAGGTCAACGCGGTCATGTCCGCCTTCCGGTCCGTCGTGCGTGACGTCCGTTCCGGGCGGGAACAACCGGACCCGAACGCCACCAAACAACAGGGTCGCGGACAATGTAGTCCACGCCAACGTGGCGGTCAGCTCTGGTTGGTGGCGGCCTGTTGCTCGGCGAGCTGCCGGCGGATGTCGTCCATGTCAAGCTCCTGGACCGCGGTGATCACCTGCTCCAACGCCGAGGCCGGCAACGCCCCCGGCTGGGAGAACACCAACACCCCGTCCCGGAACGCCATCAGCGTCGGGATCGACTGGATCCCCGCCGCCGCCGACAACCGCGGCTGCGCCTCGGTGTCCACCTTCCCGAACACGACGTCGGGGTGCACCACCGACGCCGCGTCGAAGACCGGCGCGAACGCCCGGCACGGGCCACACCACGCCGCCCACCAGTCCACCAACACGATCCCGTCGCCGACCACCACCGACTCGAAATCCTGCTCGGTGAGGTTCACCGTCGCCATCACACACTCCTACTCTCACTCGACAATCCCCACACGATCCTCTCGGTGGGAGGCCATCCCCCCACCGAGAGGATCGTGATCAGCTCACACGTTCCCGCAGCCCGCGCACCACCGGCCGGCCCTGGCCGATCCACCCAGCAGTCCCACCGGCCACCGAGATCGCCCGCACACCCGCCCGCGCCAACATCGTCGCCACCGACAGGCTGCGCCCACCCGAGGCACAGATCACATACACCTGACCGTCCTTCGGCAACTCCGCGACCCGCGCCCCAACCTGCCCCATCGGCATCAAGATCGCACCCGGCACATGCCCGGACTCGTACTCGAAAGGTTCCCGCACATCGATCACGAACGCCCCGTCGGCGTGGGCGGCCGCGAAGCCACCCAGGTCGATCTCGCGCATACATCCTCCCACTCACACCTACCGGCCATACCCCTAGGGGTATCTGTCGAGACGATGCTACCCCATCCCCCACTACCCCCCGGGGTACGACCGTGAGATTCACATGTCATTCACACGCCGCGCGTTCCCGAGCCGCGGGCCGGCCTCCGCGGGCCGGGACCCAGAATCCTCCAAGCTCGGCTTCCGATACTGCCGACGTGACTCGAACAGGGGCAGGGACAGGGGCAGGGACAGGGACAGGGACAGGGACAGGGACGGCGATCGACGCGCGACGGTTCGACTTCATGACCGCTCACGATGCCGGCCCGCGCGGCAACCAGCGGCTGACCGCCATGGCTGGTGCGGTGTTGTTCGTCCTGCTCGCGGTCGAGGGTCTGTCGATCCTGTCGGTCCGCGGCCTGTTCACCGTGCACGCGATCGTCGGGCTCGTGCTGGTGGGGCCGCTGATGGTCAAGCTGACCAGCGCCACCTACCGGTTCGCCCGCTACTACACCGGCGACCCGGCGTACCGGCGGGCGGGCCCACCCCGGCCACTGCTCCGCCTCCTCGCACCGGTCCTCATCGTCGCCACGCTCGCCCTGCTCGCCACCGGCGTCACGCTGCTGCTGACCGACCCGGCGAGCGCCGGCCGGCTGGTCCAGCTCCACAAGGCGAGCTTCGTGGTGTGGCTCGGGGTTACCTCGGTACACGTGCTGGCCTACCTCGGCCGGGTGCCGCCACTCCTGATGGCCGACCTCAGGCGACGCCCGGCGGTGCGTGGCGCGAGCACCCGCGGCACCCTCGTCCTGCTCGGCGTTCTCGCCGGAGCACTCCTCGCGGTGGCGTTGAAGGGGCACCTCCACCCGTGGGTGGCGTGGTTCGCCAACGGCCTGGGGAGCGACGGGGGCTGACCAGCCATCTCCGACAGACCTCTTGCGTAACTCGAACGGGTGTTCGAACATGTGTACGTGAATGCGGTCCACGCTGAACCCCTGACCCGGTTGCCGGACCTACCTGGCACACCGTCTCCGGCGCTGCTCCCGGTCCTCCCCGAGCTGGCCGGGCTGCTGCCCTCGGCCGGGTTACGACGAGGCTCCACCGTGGCGATCCATCCCGGACCCGGGAGCACCTCACTGCTGCTGGCCCTGCTCGCCGCGGCATCGGCAGCCGGCGCGTGGTGCGGTGTGGTCGGCTGGCCCGAGCTGGGTGGGTTGGCCGCCGTCGAGCTGGGGGTGGTGCCCGCGCGGCTGATCGCCGTGCCTGATCCGGGGGCATCCTGGCTGGTGGTGGCCTCGGCGCTGCTGGACGGAGGGGACCTGGTGGTGGTCCGCCCACCGGCCCGGATCGACGCCCGGGACGCCCTCCGGCTCTCCGCCCGGGCGCGCGAGCGGCAGTCGACGCTGCTGGTCGCCGGCGAGTGGCCCGGCGCGGAGCTCCGGCTGTCCACCACCGACTCACGGTGGTTCGGGCTGGAGCACGGCGCGGGGCACCTGGTCGGTCGAGAGCTCGCCATCCAGGCGCATGGTCGGGGCGCGGCGGCCCGGCCCCGGAGCGGGCGGCTCTGGTTCTCCCGCGCCCTCACGGGCACCGGAACGCCGGACGCTGGAACGCCGGACGTTCGCGTGGCGGAGGGCGTGGCGGAGGGCGTGGCGTGACGCGACCGGCACGCACCGCCGTCGCGTGGTGCCCGGACTGGCCGCTGTCCGCGGCCGGGATCGGCCCTGCTGTCCCCGCCGCGATCGTCCGGACCGATCTCGTCAGCGCCTGCACCGCCGCAGCCCGGGATGAGGGGGTCCGGGTCGGACAGAAACGGCGGGACGCCCAACGCGCCTGTCCCGGGCTCCGGCTGCTCCCCGACGACCCGTTACGCGACGGGCGGGAGTTCGAGCGGATCGTCGGGGCGCTCACCGGGCTGGTCCCCCGGGTCGAGGTGGTCCAGCCCGGGCTGCTGGCCTTCCCGGCGATCGGGGCCGCGCGGTACCACGGCGGCGAGGAGAGGCTGGCCGAGCTGGTCATCGACACGGTCGGCGCGGCCAGCGGCGGGGAGTGCTGGTTCGGCGTCGCCGACGGGTTGTTCGCCGCCGCGCTGGCGAGCCGGCGTGGCGTGATCGTGCCGATCGGGCAGACCCCGGCGTTCCTCGGCGGCTTCCCGGTCGGCGTGCTGGGGCGGCCGGAGCTGGCCAACCTGCTGCACCGGCTCGGGATCCGCACGCTCGGCGAGTTCGCCGCACTGCCCGGAGCCGACGTGCTGGCCCGGTTCGGTCCGGACGGTGCGGTCGTGCACCGGCTCTCCCGCGGGCTCGACGAACGGCCGGTCGCCCCCCGGCACCCGGAGCCCGATCTGGTCGCGGTCACCCACCTCGACCCGCCAGCGGTGAGTGTGGCGGCGGCGGCGTTCGCGGTCCGGCCGCTCGCCGACGAGCTGCACGCCCTGCTGGCCGACCGGGGGCTGATCTGCACGCTGCTGGCGATCGAGGCCGAGACCGTCCGGGGTGGCCTCTCCACCCGGTTGTGGCGGCACGGATCGCGCTCCGCGACCGCGGTGGTCGACCGGCTGCGCTGGCAGCTCGAGGGATGGCTGGCCGCAGGTGGTGGCGGGGAGATCAGCGTGCTGCGGCTGGTGCCGGAGGAGGTGGTCCGGGCCGGTGGCGAGCAGCTCGACCTGTCCGGCGGGGACCGCGACGCGGCCGACCGGATGGCCCGCGCGGTCGCCCGGGTGCAAGGACTCCTCGGGCCGGATGCCGCGGTCGTCGCGGTGCCCGGGGGCGGTCGTGGCCCGGCCGATCGGCTCACCTGGGTGCCCTGGGATGAGCCACGGCACGCGCGGTTCGACCCGGTGAAACCCTGGCCGGGCGGGATTCCCCCGCCGTATCCGGCCGTGGTGTACGCCGACCGGTGGCCCGCGGCGGAACTGGTCGGCCAGACCGGCACACCGGTGCGGGTGGACGGCCGCGGTGCCCTGTCCGAACCGCCCGCCCGCCTCATGATCGGTGAGCAGCAGCAAGCCACCGTCACCGGCTGGGGAGGTCCGTGGCCGGTCGACGAGCGATGGTGGGACCCGGCCCGGCATCGCCGGTTGGCCCGGATGCAGGTCGCCACCACGGACGGGCGGGCCTACCTGCTCACCCGCCACGACGGCCGGTGGCACGTGGAGGCCGAATACGACTGACGGCAGGTACGACTGACGGCAGGTACGACTCACGGCACGGGGGTGCAACCGCCGCGCGTTGAGTTGGCGTAAGCGGTCATTAGTGAGCTGGAGTTGCTGCGTGAACTTGAAGGAGTGGGCGGCGAGCCAGGGCGTGTCGTACTCCACGGCTCGCCGCTGGTACTTCGCTGGACGGTTGCCGGTGCCCGCGTACCAGGCCAGGCGTCTGATCGTGATCGGGGAGCCCGGTCCTCAAGCGCCGGCCGGCTCGACGGTCGTCTATGCGCGGGTGTCGTCGGCGGATCAGCGGCCGGACCTGGATCGGCAGGTCGCGCGGGTCGTCGGGTGGGCGACCAGTCAGCACCTGCCGGTGGACCGGGTGGTGACCGAGGTCGGGTCCGTGCTGAACGGGCACCGCCGCAAGCTCATGGCCCTGCTCCGTGACCCGAAGGTATCGACGATCGTGGTGGAGCACCGTGACCGGCTGGCCCGGTTCGGCGTGGAGCACCTTGAGGCCGCGCTGTCCGCAACGGGGCGCCGGCTGCTGGTGGTCGACCCGGCCGAGCGGGACGACGACCTGGTCCGGGACGTGACGGAGATCCTGACGTCGCTGTGTGCGCGCCTGTACGGGCGGCGCGCGGCGGCGAACCGGGTAGCACGCGCCATGGCCGCACTCGGACAGGATCTGTCGTGACCCTGCTCGCGTACCGGTTCGCCCTGGACCCGACCCCGCGCCAGGAGCGCGCCCTGCGGTCACATGCCGGGGCCGCGCGGGTGACGTTCAACACCGGCCTGGACCAGCTCGCCCGCGCGTTGAAGAACTGGGGTGACTCCCGCAACGGGAAGCGGAAGGGCAAGCCGGTTGGGTTCCCGAGGTTCAGGTCCCGGCGGAAGGCCCGACCGTCGATCCGGTTCACCACGGGCGCGTTCCGCTGCGAGGCCCGGCACGCGGTCCTGCCCCGGGTCGGACGCGTGAAGCTCCACGAGGACGGGGTGCGTCTGGCTCTCCTCGTGGAGGCTGGTTCCGCCCGGGTGCTGGCCGTGTCTGTGAGGTTCGAGCGGGGCCGCTGGTTCGCGGCATTCACCGTGGACGCATCGATGGCCCGCACCGCGGCGGCGGAGGCGGACGCCGTCGTCGGTGTCGACCTGGGGATCAAGACCCTCGCGGTCCTCTCGACCGGAGAGGATGTGGCGAACCCCCGGCACCTGTCCAAGGCGCTGCGGAAGGTGCGTCGCCTGTCCCGGACGGTGTCCCGCCGCCAGGGACCGGATCGGCGCACCCGCCAGCAACCGTCGAACCGGTGGCGCGACGCGTCGGCCGCGTTGGGGAAGGCTCAGGGCAGGGTCGCCGACCAGCGTAAGGACGGCCTGCACAAGCTGACCACCCGGCTCGCATCCGAGTTCGGGGCGATCGTGGTCGAGGACCTCCACGTGCGCGGGATGCTCACCAACTGGCGGCTGGCCAGGCATGTCGCGGACGCGTCGTTCGCGGAGTTCCGCCGTCAGGTCGAGTACAAGAGCGCGTGGCGGGGTGGTCGGGTGATCGTCGCGGACCGGTGGTTCGCGTCGAGCAAGACCTGCTCCGGATGTGGGGCGGCGAAAGCCAAGCTGGCCCTGTCGGAACGCACGTACGTATGCGCCTCCTGCGGCATGGTCGCCGACCGTGACCTGAACGCCGCACGCAACCTGGCCGCCCTCGGGCGGCGTGTACTGGCCGGGAGTGGCCCGGACAGCAACGGACGTGGAGCCGACCGTCAGACACCCTCCGGGGTGCGGGTGGCTGTGAAGCGTCAACCCGGCACACGGCAACGCGGTCAGACCGGGACCGTCCCAACGCAAGACGGGACTGCGACATGAGCACTGTTCAACGCTCAGTCGCAACGGGTGCTCAGGACGTGGGCTGGAACAAGCCACCGGTGCCCTGGTACGAGCTGCACTGCCACTCCAACTTCAGCTTTCTCGACGGCGCCAGCCATCCCGAGGAGCTCATCGAGACTGCGGGCCGGCTCGGCATCGAGGGGGTGGCGCTGACCGACCACGACGGCTTCTACGGGGTGGTCCGGTTCGCCGAGGCTGCGGCCGGCACCGGGGTGCGGACCCTGTTCGGCGCCGAGCTCTCGCTGGAGCTGACCAGGCCGGGCAGCGGTGAGCCCGACCCCGCCGGCACCCACCTGCTGGTGCTCGCCCGCGACCCAGCCGGGTACCGCACACTCTCCCAGGCGATCTCCGGGGCGCAGCTCGCCGGCGCGAAGGGATGGCCGCGCTACCACCCGGAGGCGCTGGCCGCGGCGGCGGATGGGCGGTGGCTGGTGCTCACCGGGTGCCGCAAGGGCGCCGTACCCGCGGCGCTGGCCACCGGCGGGGCGGCGGCCGGCCGCCAGGCGTTGGACCGGCTGGTCGCGCTGTTCGGCCGGGACAACGTCGCCGTCGAGCTGATCGACCACGGTCAGGCAGGCGACTCCACCCGCAACGACGCGCTTGCCGCGCTCGCCGCGGACGCCGGGCTGCCCACGGTGGCCAGCAACAACGTGCACTACGCCACCCCACGCGGGGTCCGGCTGGCCGGCGCGCTGGCCGCGATCCGGGCCCGGCGCGGGCTGGACGAGCTGGATGGCTGGCTCCCCGCCGCGGGCGGCGCCTTCCTGCGTACCGGCGCCGAGATGACCCAGCGGTTCGCCCGCTATCCCGGCATCGTCGACCGCACGGCCGGCATCGGGCGGGAGTGCGCGTTCGACCTGGATCTGCTGCGCCCCGCCCTGCCCCGCTTCACCACCCCGGACGGGTACGACGAGATGGGGTACCTGCGCGCGCTCACCCTCGCCGGTGCCGCCGACCGGTACGGCCCACCCGACCGGCATCCCGGCGCGTACGCCCAGATCGAGCACGAGCTCGGGGTCATCGACGGGCAAGGATTCCCCGGTTACTTCCTCATCGTCTGGGACATCGTGGAGTTCTGCCGGCGGCACGGCATCCTCTGCCAGGGACGGGGGTCGGCCGCCAACTCGGCGGTCTGCTACTCCCTGGGCATCACCGCCGTCGACGCGGTGGCGCACAAGCTGCTCTTCGAACGGTTCCTGTCCACCGCCCGCACGGAGGCCCCGGACATCGACATCGACATCGAGTCCGACCGGCGGGAGGAGGTCATCCAGTACGTCTTCGAGCGGTACGGCCGGGACCGCGCCGCCCAGGTGGCCAACGTCATCAGCTACCGGCCGAAATCCGCGGTCCGCGACATGGCCCGCGCGCTCGGCTACGCACCCGGCCAGCAGGACGCCTGGTCCAGGCAGGTCGACAACCACGGACCGCTGACCAACACGGACACCGACATCCCCGGGCCGGTGCTGGAGCTGGCCACCACGGTGCTGCGCTTCCCCCGGCACCTGGGCATCCACTCCGGCGGGATGGTGCTCTGTGACCGCCCCGTCGTGGAGGTCTGCCCGGTGGAGTGGGCCCGGATGCCCGGCCGGAGCGTGTTGCAGTGGGACAAGGACGACTGCGCGCACGCCGGCCTGGTCAAGTTCGACCTGCTCGGGCTGGGCATGCTCGCCGCGCTGCGGTACTGCTTCGAGCTGATCGAGGCCCACCACGGCATCCGGTACGACCTGGCCACCATCCCGAAGGAGGACCCGGCGGTCTACCGGATGCTCTGCGCGGCCGACACCGTCGGGGTGTTCCAGGTGGAGAGCCGGGCGCAGATGGCCACCCTGCCCCGGCTCCGGCCGGAGAAGTTCTACGACCTCGTGGTGGAGGTCGCGATCATCCGCCCGGGCCCGATCCAGGGTGGCTCGGTGCACCCCTACCTCCGGCGGCGCAGCGGCCTGGAGGCGGTGACCTACCTGCACCCGCTGCTGAAGGGCCCGCTGGAGAAGACCCTCGGCGTTCCACTGTTCCAGGAACAGCTCATGCAGATCGCCATCGAGGTGGCCGGCTTCTCCGCCGCCGACGCCGACCAGCTCCGGCGGGCGCTGTCGGCGAAACGTTCGGTCGAGCGGCTGGCCGGCCTCCGGCCGAAGCTGATGGCCGGCATGGCCGAGCGTGGGGTCGGCCCGGAGGTTGCCGAGCAGATCTACGGCAAGCTCCTCGCGTTCGCCGACTTCGGTTTCCCGGAGAGCCACGCCTTCAGCTTCGCCCTGCTGGTCTACGCCAGCGCCTGGCTCAAGCTCCACTACCCGGCGGCGTACTGCGCCGCGCTGCTGAACGCGCAGCCCATGGGGTTCTACTCGGCGCAGTCGCTGGTCGCCGACGCGCGCCGGCACGGCGTGCTGGTGCATGGCCCGGACATCAACGCCAGCGCCGCCACGGCGACCCTGGAACCGGCGACCCTGGAACCGGCAACCCTGGAACCGGGCGCCGCAGCCAGCGCGCAGCCCGCCGTCCGGCTGGGGCTGGCCGCCATCCGGCACGTCGGGGACGCGCTGGCCGAGCGGATCGCGGCCGGCCGGCCGTACCCGGACCTGGCCGACCTGGTCACCCGGCACGGGCTGGCCACCACCGTGATCGAGGCGCTGGCCACCGCTGGCGCGCTGGACTGCCTCGGCCTCACCCGGCGGGAAGCGCTGTGGGCGGCCGGTGCGGCGGCCCGGCTGCGCCCCGACCAGCTCCCGCACCCACCGGCCGCCACCCCCGCGCCGACCCTGCCGATGATGACCGCGGTGGAGCGGGCCGCCGCCGACCTGTGGGCCACCGGTGTCTCACCGGACAGCTTCCCCACCGAGTTCGCCCGGGAGCAGCTCGACGCGCTGGGGGTGATCCCCGCGGCGGAGCTGCGCGGGCGCGGCACCGGGCAGCGGGTCCTGGTGGCCGGCGTGGTCACCCACCGGCAACGGCCGACCACCGCGGGGGGCACGACGTTCCTCAACCTTGAGGACGAGACCGGCTTCGTCAACGTGATCTGCTCCCGGGGGGTGTGGCAGCGGTACCGACGGATCGCCCGCGAGTCACCGGCACTGATCATCCGGGGCCGGCTGGAGAGCGCCGACGGCGTGGTGAACGTCATCGCCGAGCAGTTCCGGCTGCTGCCGCTGTCGACCCGCAGCAGGTCCCGGGACTTCCGGTAGCCTCGCGCCACCGCGGGCACCGTCGGCGGCCATCCGGGAGGCAGCCATGGGACCGCTTCAGGGACTCAAGGTCGTGGAGATCGCGAGCCTCGCGCCCGCGCCGTTCGGCTGCATGGTGCTGGCCGACCTCGGCGCGCAGGTGCTGCTCGTCCGCCGCCCCGGCCACGGCGCCCTGGGCGAGGTACCCCGCAACCCGCTGCACCGCGGCCGCCGCACGCTCACCGTCGACCTGAAGAACCCGCACGGTGCGGAGCTGGTCCGCCGGCTGGCCGCCGGGGCCGACGTTCTCGTCGAGGGGTTCCGCCCCGGCGTCGCCGAACGGCTCGGCATCGGCCCGGCGGACTGCCTGGCCCGCAACCCCCGGCTGGTCTACGGCCGGATGACCGGGTGGGGCCAGCAGGGTCCGCTCGCCCGGCGCCCCGGCCACGACATCAACTACCTCGCCGTCTCCGGGGCGCTGGAGCCGATCGGCCGGCCCGGTGAGCCACCACCGCCACCACTGAACTACGTCGCCGACTTCGGAGGCGGCGGGATGCTGCTCGCGGTCGGTGTGCTGGCCGCGCTGTACGAGCGGAACCGTTCCGGGCGTGGCCAGGTGATCGACGCGGCGATGGTGGATGGTGCGGCACTGCACACCGCCATGCTGCACGGGATGCGCGCCGGCGGCCTGTGGTCCGACCAGCGGGGCGGCAACCTCCTCGACGGCGGGGCGCCGTTCTACGACACCTACGCCTGCGCGGACGGCCGGTTCGTCGCGGTGGGGGCGCTGGAGCCGCAGTTCTACGCCGCGCTCCTGGACCGGCTCGGCCTGGCCGAGGAGGAGCTTCCCGGCCAGCACGACCCGGCCGGCTGGCCGCGGCTGCGGGCCCGGTTCGCCGAGGTGTTCGCCGGCCGGACCCGGGACGAGTGGGCGGCGGTCTTCGCCGACTCCGACGCCTGCGTCGCACCGGTGCTGGCCCCCGGGGAGGCCGCCGACCACCCGCACACCCGCGCCCGGTCCGGGTTCGTCGAGGTCGACGGCGTGATGCAGCCAGCCCCCGCCCCACGGTTCGACCGCACGCCGGCCGGAGTCCCGCCGCCACCACACCCGCTGACCGGACCCGGGCCGGCCGCCGACCTCGCCGCCGACCTCGCTGAGTGGGGGTTGACCGCCGAGGAGCTCGGGTCGCTGCGAGCCGCCGGGGCGGTCGCCGACCCGGTCCCGCCCTGACCCCGACGATCAACCGGCGATCAGCCGGCGAGCAGACCGCCCGCCCGCTCCAGGCCGGCGCGGGTATGCCGGAACGCGGCCTCCATCGAGCCCAGCACGTCGACCAGGGTGATCACCCGCCCACCGGGCCAGCGCAGCCTCGGTTCGGCCTGCCCCACCGCGGCCAGGCAGGGCCGGCCGGCCGCCGCCGCGACCCGCGCGACGTGCCCGGTGACCTTGCCCGACAGCGACGTCCGGTCCAGCCGCCCCTCCCCGGTGATCACGACATCCGCCCGCCGGACCGCCGCAGCGAGCCCGGCAAGCTCGCCGACCCGCTCCGCACCGGAGGTGATCCGCGCACCCCAGACGGTGGCCAGGCCGTACCCGGTCCCGCCGGCCGCCCCGGCGCCCGCCTGATCCGGATCGCCTCCCAGCAGCTGCGACCACCGGGCGAGGCCCGCCTCCAGGATCGCCACCTCGACCGGGCCGGCCCCCTTCTGCGGTCCGAAGACCGCCGCCGCCCCGGCCGGCCCGAGCAACGGGTTGACGACATCCACGAGCAGCTCGACGCCGTCGCGGGGCGGCGGGCGCAGCGCCGTGCGGTCCACCCCGGCCAGCCCGGGCAACGCTCCGCCGCCCGGCCCGATCCACCGGCCGGCGGCGTCCACGGACCGCAGCCCGAGCGCGGCCAGCGCACCCGACCCCCCGTCGGTGCTGGCCGAGCCGCCGAGCGCCACGACCAACGCCCTCGCCCCAGCATCCAGCGCAGCGGCGATCACCTCGCCCAACCCCCGGGTGTGCGCGCCGAGCGGGTCCGAGGTGCCCAGCAGACCGATCCCGCAGCACTGCGCAAGCTCGACGACCGCCCGGCCGGCCGGCATGGCGAGCCAACCCGCCTGGTGCGGGTGCCCGTCGGGTCCGGTGACGGCCGGCACGCCGTGCCGGACCGAGCCTGGCACGGCGGCCGCGATGACCTCCAGCGTGCCCTCGCCCCCGTCGGCCAGCGGGAGCTCGGTCACCTGGTCATCCGGTCTGACCTGCCGCCACCCCGCCGCCAGCGCGGCCGCCACCTCGGCGGCACCCAGCGACTGCTTGAAGGAGTCCGGCGCGACCAGTACCCGCATCCCGATCAGCGTGGCCGATCGATCCGGTCCCGACCTCTCGTCACTGCTCCACCATCGCCGGCGCGGGCGCGTCCTCCCCTGCGGCGCCGGTGCGGGTCTGCAACGGGATCTCCTTCAGGAACAGCGCCACCACCAGCGCGATCACCGCGAACGGCACCCCCACCAGGAACACGTCGTGCAGCGCGAGGGTGAAGGCCAACAACACCTTCTCCTTGACCGGCTCCGGGAGTGCCTGGATGGCCTGGATGTTCTCGGTAGCGCCCCCCGCGGTGAGCCCGGCACCGCCCGGCCCCTGGGCCGGGGTACCGGCGAAGATCACGGTGAGATGGTGCGCCAACCGGTTGGCCAGCACGGCGCCGAACACCGCCGTGCCGATGGCGCCACCCATCGACCGGAAGAAGGCAATGCCACTGGTGGCAACACCCATGTCGCGCATCTCGACCGAGTTCTGCGCCGCCACGACGATCGTCTGCATGGTGAACCCCAGACCCGCGCCGAGCGCGTACGCGGCGATCGAGATCTGCCAGTACGGCGTGTCGACATGCAACCGCGACAGCAGCCACATCGCCACCAGGAGCACGACGGAACCGATGATCGGGTAGGTCCGGTACCGTCCCGTCCTGCTGATCAGCCGTCCCGACGTGATCGACGTGCTGAAGATCCCGACCACCACGGGCAGCAGCGCGAGCCCCGACCTGGTCGGCGAGTAGCCCTTCACCGCCTGCAGGTACAGCGGCACGAAGACGACCGCGCCGAACATCACCATGCCCACGATGAAGCCGTAGCTGCTGCTGACCGAGAAGATGCTGTTGCGGAACAGCCGCATCGGGATGATGGGCTCGCTGGTCCGCTGCTCCACCCACACGAACAGCACCGCGAGCAGGATCCCGGCGCCGAGGAGCATCAGCGCGTACGACTCGGTCCAGCCGTAGTCCTGGCCCCGCCAGTCCATGTAGAGCAGGATCGACGACACCGACGCCACGATCAGCGCCGCACCGACATAGTCGATGGAGTGCTCCCGACGCACCCGCGGCATCTTCCGCAACGCGACCGAGGTGGCCGCCAGGGCCCCGAGCCCGATGGGCACGTTGATGAAGAAGATCCACCGCCAGCCGGGACCGTCGGTCAGCCAACCGCCCAACAGCGGGCCGACCACGCTGGCGGTGCCGAAGACCGCCCCGAAGTACCCCTGGTACCGCCCGCGCTCGCGGGGCGGGATCACGTCGCCGACCACGGCCAACGCGATCGAGATCAGCCCGCCGGCACCGAGCCCCTGCACCGCCCGGAAGGCGATCAGCTCGCCCATGTTCTGCGCCATGCCGGAGAGCACCGACCCGATCAGGAAGCTGACGATCGCGGCCTGGAAGATCAGCCGTCGGCCGTACAGGTCCGAAATCTTCCCCCAGAGCGGGGTCGCCGCGGTGGAGGTCAGCAGGTAGGCGGTGACCACCCAGGACAGCTTGTTCAGGCTGCCGAGATCGCTGACGATCCGGGGCAGCGCGGTGCCGACGATGCTCTGATCGAGCGCGGCCAGCAGCATGCCGGTCATCAGCCCGCCGAGCACGACCAGGATCTCCCGGTGCGACAGCTGCGCGGTAGCCTCGGTCGAATCGGCGGTGGTCGTGTTCATATCTTCTCCAGTCTGGAACCGCTCCGGATTCATGTCGTTCCGCTGGCCGGGCCCTCAACCGCGACGGCGGTGCTGGTGTCGACCTCGTCGAGGTCCTCGGACAACCGCACCATCAGAGCCGCCAACAGCTCCCGGTCCGCTGCCGACCATCCCGCCATCGCCGCCGCGACCCGGGACCGCCGCGCCTGGAACGCCGTGTCCAGGACGGTACGGCCCGCCTCTGACACCGAGACCTGACACGCTCGCCGATCTTGTGGATCGGCGAGTCGAACCAGATGTCCAGCGGTTTCCAGCTGGCGGACGTGCCGGCTGATCGTGGAGGCATCCAGCCGGAGGCCTTCGGCGAGGTCGGACGGGCGGACCGGTCCACGGCTGTGCACCGCGTGCAGCACGAAGAACGCGGCCGGGTCGATGGCCACCCCGGGTACGCGCTCCTTCAGCCGGCGGAGCACGGCGAACAACGCGACGAGCAGCCTCGTCTCGACCGGCTCGTCAACGCTGGGGTGATCGGTCACCGGGCCAGCCTAGACAAACTTGCATGGCGCAAGCAAATTTAGCTGGCCCGTGTGACCAGGGACGGTGGCGGGGTGAACCGGTCGCCGTACCGGGCGGCCAGCTCCTCCGCCCGGCGGACGAACGCCGGCAGACCACCGGGGTAGCCGTTCATGAACTGCACCACCCCGCCGCTCCAGGCCGGGAAGCCGATGCCGAAGATCGACCCGATGTTCGCGTCCGGTACCGAGGTGAGCACCCCCTCGTCGAGGCAGCGGACCGTCTCCAGCGCCTCGATGACGAGCATCCGCTCCTTGATGTCGGTGAACGGGACCTCCGCGCCGTCGACGTGGAAGTGGGTGAAGATCCCCGGCCACAGCCGGCCCCGCGTCCCGTCGGCGCCATAGTCGTAGAAGCCCGCACCACCGGACCGGCCGGTCCGGCCGAACTCCTCGACCATCCGATCGATGACCGGGTCGGCCGGGTGCTCGACGACCGGCGCACCCGCGGCCCGCAGCGCCGCCCTGGCCTCCTCGCGGATCCTGCGTGGCAGGGTCAGGGTGAGCTCGTCCAGCAGTTGCAGCGGCGGGGCCGGGTAGCCCGCCTGGAGCCCGGCACGCTCGATCGACACCGGCGAGACCCCCTCGGCGACCATCGCGACCGCCTCGTTGAGGAACGTGCCGATGACCCGGCTGGTGAAGAAGCCGCGGCTGTCGTTGACCACGACCGGTGTCTTCTTGATCTGCCGGGCCAGGTCGAACGCGCGCGCGAGGGCCTCGTCGGAGGTGCGCCGGCCACGCACGATCTCCAGCAGCGGCATCTTGTCGACCGGGGAGAAGAAGTGCAGCCCCACGAAGTTCTCCTGGTTGCGCACCCCCTCGGCCAGCTCCGTGATGGGCAACGTCGAGGTGTTCGAGCCGAGCAGCGCGTCGGGTGCGACGACCGGTTCGATCTCGGCGAACACCTGGTGCTTGGTCACGGCGTTCTCGAACACCGCCTCGATCACCAGGTCGGCGCCCGCGCAGTCGGCCGGGTTGCCGGTGGGGGTGATCCGGTCCAGGATCTGGGTCCGCTTCTGCTCGGTCATCCGCCCCCGCGCGACGGCCTTGTCCAGCAGCGCCGCCGAGTGCGCCTTGCCCTTCCCGGCGGTCTCGGTGGAGACGTCCTTGAGCACGACCTCCATCCCGGCGACGGCGCAGGCGTGCGCGATCCCGGCGCCCATCATCCCGGCGCCGAGCACGGCGACCCGGCGCGCGGTGTAGGGCGGGTAGCCGGCCGGCCGGCTCCCGCCGCCGTTGACGTGGTTCAGGTCGAAGAAGAACGCCTTGATCATGTTCTTCGAGATCGGGCCGGTGACCAGGTCGACGAAGTACCGACCCTCGATCACGAACGCCGTGTCCACGTCGACCTGGGCGCCCTCGACCGCGGCGGCGAGGATGTGGTGCGGTGCCGGGTAGTCCGCCCCCTTGAGCTGCTTGCGCAGGTTGGCGGGGAACGCCGGCAGGTTCGCCGCGAAGGACGGGTTGGCCGGCGTACCGCCGGGGATCTTGTACCCCTTGACGTCCCACGGCTGCACCGCGTCGGGGTGCGCCGCGATCCAGCCACGGGCCGCGGCCATCATCGCCGCCGGGGTGTCGGCCAGCTCGTGCACCAGGCCGGCCTGCACCGCCTGCTCCGGCCGCATCCGCTGCCCCTGCAGCAGCACCTTCAGCAGCGCGTCGGCGATGCCGAGCATCCGCACCGTGCGGGTCACGCCGCCACCGCCGGGCAGCAGGCCGAGGGTGACCTCGGGCAGGCCGATCTCGATCCGCGGCGAGGACAGCGCCACCCGGTGGTGGCAGGCCAGCGCGATCTCCAGCCCGCCGCCCAGCGCCGTCCCGTTGATCGCCGCGACAACGGGACGGCCGAGCTTCTCCAGCCGGCGCAGCTGGTCCTTGACCACCGTGACCTGGGCCATCACCTGCGCCGCGTCCTCGCGGGTCGCGCGGCTGAGCATCGTCAGGTCGCCGCCGGCGAAGAACGACTTCTTGCCGGAGGTCACGATCACGCCGGTGATCGACTCCCGCTCGGCCTCCAGCCGGTCCACGATGACGCCCATGGCGTGGATGTACCGCTCGTTCATGGTGTTCGCCGACTGCTCCGGGTCGTCGATGACGAGCACCACGATCCCGTCCTCGCCCCGCTGCCAGCCGATCATGTCCTGCTCGCTCATCAGACCCTCTCGATGATGGTCGCCAGCCCCATGCCGCCGCCGATGCAGAGCGTGGCCAGGCCGTACCGGCCGTCCCGGCGTTCCAGCTCGTCCAGGAGCGTGCCGAGGATCATCGCGCCGGTCGCGCCGAGCGGGTGGCCCATCGCGATCGCCCCGCCGTTGACGTTGACCTTCTCGTGCGGCACGTCCATGTCCCTCATGAACCTCAGCACGACCGCGCCGAACGCCTCGTTCATCTCCACCAGGTCGATGTCCGCCATCGACAGGCCGGCCGAGGCCAGCGCCTTGCGGGTGGCCGGCGCCGGCCCGGTCAGCATGATCGTCGGATCGCTGCCGCTGACCGCGGCGGCGACGATCCGGGCCCGCGGGGTCAGCCCGCAGGCGGCGCCGGCCCGCTCGCTGCCGACGACCATCAGCGCGGCACCGTCGACGATGCCCGAGGAGTTGCCGGCGGTGTGCACGTGCTCGATCTGCTCGACCCAGTGGTACTTCGCCAGGGCCACCGCGTCGAACCCGCCGTAGTCCCCGATCCCCGCGAACGACGGCGGCAGCGCACCCAGGCCGGCCAGCGAGGAGTCCGGCCGCAGGTGCTCGTCGCGGTCCAGCACGACCAGACCGTTGCGATCCCGCACCGGCACGATCGAACGGCCGAAGTACCCGTTGGACCACGCCTTGGCGGCGCGCTGCTGGGACTCCAGCGCGTAGGCGTCGACGTCCTCCCGGGAGAAACCCTCGATGGTGGCGATGAGATCGGCGGCGATGCCCTGCGGCACGAAGTAGGTGTCGTAGTTCGTCTCCGGGTCCATCGGCCAGGCACCGCCGTCGGAACCCATCGGCACCCGGGACATCGACTCCACGCCGCCGGCCAGCAGGAGCTGCTCGAAACCGGCCCTGACCTTGGCGGCGGCCGTGTTCACCGCCTCAAGCCCGGAGGCGCAGAACCGGTTGACCTGGACCCCGGCGACCGTGTCGGGCAGACCGGACGCGACCGCCGCGGCCCGGGCGAGCACCGCGCCCTGGTCACCGACCGGGCTGACCACCCCGAGCACGAGATCATCGACGAGCGCCGGGTCGAGGCCCGGGTTGCGGGCCTGGACCTCCCGGATCAGGCCGACCACGAGCGAGATCGGCTTGACGCCGTGGAGGGAGCCGGAGGGCTTGCCGCGACCCCGCGGGGTGCGGATCCCATCGAAGAGGTACGCGTCGATCACCGGGAGTTCCCTTCGCCGCCTGATGCTAATCAAGATTAACCCTCCGGGCTCGGCCGGCTTGCTGTCAAGGTGCCCTCTCGGTCACCCTTGGCCCGGCAGAGGACCACCTCGGAGGGCTCGGACGCAGATTGGGAGCGGGATGGAACCAGCGCTCGACGCGCACCGCCGACCCGGTGGCCGCAGAACCCAGATCGCGGCCATCGCGGCGGAGCTGTTCCGCCGCGATGGCTACCGGGGTACGGCGATGACCGACATCGCCACCGCGGTGGGCATCACCGCGCCCGGCCTGTACCGGCATTACCCGAACAAGTACGCGATCTTCGCCGACGCGGTGCTCTCGGGCGTCGACGAGCTGGTGACGACCGCGAACGACGCGCTCGACCGCGGACCCGGGGCCGCCGGGCAGCTGGACTCGCTGCTGGACGCGCTGGCCCTCCTGGCCGTGCAACGACGGGACCTCAGCGCGCTGTGGCAGCGGGAGGGGCACCACCTGCTCACCGCCGACAAGGAGAGCCGCCGGGCGGAGCTGACCCAGCTGATCATGCGGTGGGCGGCCGTCCTCGGGGAGCTCCGCCCGGAGCTGCGCGGCGCGGACGCCGACTTCCTGTGCTGGTCGGCGCTGTCGGTCTTCGGCAGCCTCGCCACGCACCACGTCAGGCCGTCCCGGGGCCGGTTGGAACGCATGCTCCCGCTGCTCGCCAGGGCCGTGCTGCTGTGCCCGACGGTCCCGGAGCCCGCGTCGGCGCCGGTGCCGGCGTCGGCGCCGGTGCCCGCGCCGGCCGAGGCGCTCGACGCGCAGGCCCCAGGGCCGGAACCGGCGAGCCGGCGCGAGCTGCTGCTGACCGCGGCCGTGATGTTGTTCCGGGAGCGCGGCTACCACGCGGTGAGCATGAAGGACATCGGGCACGCGGCGGGGATCGCCGGACCCAGCGTCTACCGTCACTTCACCGGCAAGGCGGACCTGCTCGCGGCGGTGAGCGACCGGGTGGCCGAGCAGCTGGCACAGACCGTGACGGCGGCCCACCGGCCCGGACTCGCGCCGGACCGGGCGCTGAGCGAGCTCGTCGGCGGCTACGTGCGGGTGGCCGTCAGCCAGCACGATCCGATCGCCGTGTACCTCTCCGACGGGCGCAGCCTGCCCGACCCCAAGGGTGAGCAGCTGCGCCGGATGCAGCGTGACTACTTCGCCGAGTGGGCGCGGCTGGTGACGGCCACCTTCCCGGGCCGGGAGGAACGCGACGCGCGGATCGCGGTGCACGCGGCCGTGGCGGTGATCGTCGACGCGGTCCGGACCCGCCGGTTCCGCCGCCGGCCCCCGCTCGAGGCGGAGCTCACCACGCTCGCGATGGCGATCCTGGGGCAGGACGCGACCTGAGCACACCTCCGGCGGGGCCCTCCCTCGCGACGGGGCCGGGCCGCGGGCGCGTCAGCGGGCCGATCAGCGGGCAAAGAAGTGCCACCCGGTCCACGCCCAGAGCGCCAGCACGAAGGTCCGACCGACCGGCTTGGCCGCCAGGTAGCCCAGCAGCTCACCAAGAGTCGGGATCTTCGACTCGGGTCGGCGGCCCCTCCGGTCCAGAGCGAGCACGTTCAGGATGACCAGCCCGAAGAGCACGATGATGATCATGCGGCTGCTCATCGGCGTACCAGCTCCCAGCCCGCCACCAGCCAGAGGAAGATCGCGACCATCCGGGCCGGGGGCCAGGCCAGCACCGGGTCCATGAGCACGCTCCACGTGGGGTGCTCGGGAGCCGAGTCGAAACCGAGACTGTTGACCAGTTCCAGGGCGCTGAAGACGACCACCGGAACAGACCAGGCCACCCACCCCACCGCTGGTATCCGGCGCGGCGCCGGCCTTCGCTCCGGCGGGCTGAAGACCACGATCCCGAGCATCACGATGCACGGGAGGGCCACGCCGACCTCCGCTTCCGGGCTGAAACTCGGGTATCCGCCGGTCGCCATCGCGAACGCCACCGCTCCGATCACCAGCAGAGCCCGCCGAGGACGTGTTCGGAGGCGCTCCAACACTGAGGCATTCCGCGTAACCGGTTGTGACTGTGTGTGATTGTTGGGGTGGTGGTGCGACACGCCGGGGCGGGTGCGACAAAAGACGCGGAACCCCCGGTATGAAGGTGGTCCTACGAAAGATCATCTTCACCGGGAGT
>JACQDL010000023.1 GCA_016201065.1 Actinomycetota bacterium | reverse complement strand
CCCGGTGAAGATGATCTTTCGTAGGACCACCTTCATACCGGGGGTTCCGCGTCTTTTGTCGCACCCGCCCCGGCGTGTCGCACCACCACCCCAACAATCACACACAGTCACAACCGGTTACGCGGAATGCCTCACTGGGCAGACTGCTGATCGCGCGGGCGAACGCCGCCGGCGCCCCGGATGCGATCTGGTGGGCCCAGCCGGCGACGTCGTCAGCGTCGAGCCGGTTTCTGCGGGCAAACTCGGTCCAGTGCTGACCGGTGATCAGCGTGGGGTGGCGTTCCCCCGCGATCGACATCGCCAGCTCGACTCCTGGAAGGCGGTACTGCTGCGGGTACGACAGCACCGATGACACGTCGTACAGCGGCGCGAGACGGACCTGATCGGTATCGAGCAGCACCGAGTAGTTCTTCGCGTGGGCATCCGGACCGGCGATCACCCAGTTGTAGATGAGCGCCTTGGTGAACCGCTCCACCGAGTCTCGAGCCTGGTCGACTGTTTGTACGCCGCGAAGCAACTCGATGATCTTCCTCGCTGATGGGCCTCCCTCGTCCTCGTACTTGCCCTCGGGGCGAACGGACAGGGCCTGGCACATGTCTTCTTGATGGATGCGTTCGACGGAGCCGTCGTCGAGGACGTCCCGGTCGTAACGCTGTACGACGAAGGTCCGCTGCCCGTGGAACTCCTCGATCCTGCTGCGGGCCGTGAGGATGCCGAGGTGGCCGGCCGCCTCAAGGCAGAGATGTTCGTTGATGTCGTGGTCGTCGAGACCGGGAACGGCGGGTTTGAGGATGTGAGTGGTTGCCTTCCGGCCGTCGGGGAGTCCCCAGGAGCCGTCGGGTCCCCGGTAGAGCGCGAACTTGGCCTGTTGGCCGGCAAGGCTGAATCGGCCGCGGCCCTGGTCGGGTTCCCATGCGGTCCGATCGAGGCGCAGCGTGGCCAGCCGATCGGCGATGTAAGCGGCATCCACGGGCTCGACGGAACCCGGCTGAAGGGCGTCGTCGACCCGGTCGGGAATGACGAACTGCGCGGCTCCGGCGACGTCGTCACCGACGTGTTCCAGCAGTGCGAACGGATTGCTAGGTGACACGTCGTACCGTCGTCCCCAGCGACGGAGCACCTCGGGGTTCTCGGGCAGCAGTCCGGCCAGGAACGGACGCACCACCTTGTTGCTGTGATGCAGCGCCATCTTCGGCATCGAGAGTGACAGCGGCGTCGCGAGGTGGTCTCCGGCGTACTCGGGTTGGTAGTCGAACGAGAGTTGCCCGGTCCTGCTCTGCTGAATGGTCCCGGCGATGCGTCCGTCGAGGACGACGACCAGCTCCCGCGGCGGAGTCAGCGGGCGTCCTTGGCCAGCCGGGCAAGGTGCCGGTCAAGCCGAGACGCACGGCCGGTTACGTTGGCCGGTGTATCGGCCATCTCGGGGCCGTGGCGAGCGGGTGCCGGGTCGTGCCCTGACCCAGCGTCCGGTCGGCCCGTCGACCCTGGCGCCAGCTGGGCATCCAAGACCAGTCCGAGACTGGTCAGGACATGGAGGACCGATGCCAGCTGGGCACGGGGATGCCCTGCCTCGACGGCGACCAGCCATTCCCGGCCCATGCCAGCGGCCTGAGCCGCTTCAGCCTGCGTGAGCCCGAGTTCCACCCGCCGGTCGCGGACCAAGGCGCCGACATCTCGCGCGCTGGCGACCCTCACGATCGTCCCCTCCCACGTCGGTATGGCCGATCGACAACATAGCAGTTAAGTCTTCGATCGGCAACATCGTGCCTATGTTGTCGATCGGAGACACTGATGCCTGCGTCCGGACGGCGCTGAGGACCACGACAGACGGGGACTCGGACGATCCCGGATCTGCAACCGAGCGATCGAGTTCCCGAGATCGCACGGGGTCAGCGGTAGTTGATGAACTGCAGCGCGATACCGAAGTCGGCGTCCTTGAGCAGCGTGATGGTTGCCTGCAGGTCGTCTCGCTTCTTGCCGGTGACCCGGAGCTGCTCGCCCTGGATCTGGGCCTGAACGCCCTTCGGGGCCTCGTCGCGGATCTTCTTGGCGATGACCTTCGCCTTCTCGCTGGCGATGCCCTGCTGGATGGTGGAGACGAGCTTGTATGCCTTGCCGGACTGAGCTGGCGTGCCGGCCTCCAGCGCCTTGAGTGAGATGCCCCGCTTGACCAGCTTCTCCTTGAACACCTCCAGCGCCGCCCGAACCCGCTCCTCGGTGTCGGCCTCCAGCGTGACGCTGAGCTCGCCCGACCAGGAGATCGATGCGTTCGTGCCCCGGAAGTCGAACCGCTGGGCCAGCTCCTTGCCCGTCTGGTTGAGGGCGTTGTCGACCTCCTGCCGGTCGACCTTGCTCACGACGTCGAACGATGAGTCTGCCACGGCTGAGTCCTCCGGTGCTGTGCTGCGTCGGTCGCCCGGAACCGAGTGGAGATCCGGTGCCCCTACCTTGTATCCTGCCCCGCGTGCCCACGCCAACTCGTGGCGCGCAGCTACGGCGGGTTGCCCGAGCGGTCAAAGGGAACGGTCTGTAAAACCGTCGGCTCAGCCTACGTTGGTTCGAACCCAACACCCGCCACCAGCAGGAAAACGGCCCCTGACCAGCGGAAACACGGTCAGGGGCCGCGCCGTCGATGTCCGGTCCTCCACGGCGGTGGACGGCCGTTGACGGGTGTTCGTGGAACATATGCGGAACGGTCCGCTACCAGCCGGCAGGATCGGGGCCGAGGATGTCCTCGATGCGCTGCTGGTTCAGTGCCTGCCGGCCGGCGATGCACTTGGCGTAGACCCGCAGCAGGACATGCAGGCTGTGCCCGGCCCACTCCGCCACCTGGGTCGGGTCGACGCCGACGTTCAACCACGTCGACACCGCGGCGTGGCGCAGCGCGTACGGCACGTCCGCCAGCGGCGAGCTCGCCTCGGCCGGCGTCAACGCCGCAACCCGGGCCTTCGCCCAGATCCGGGTGTAGACCGTGTCGGAGACCGGCCCGCCCCGTGCGCCCCGGAACACCCGCCCGTCCGGACGGGGCCGAATTCCGCGACGTGGTCCCGGAGAATTCGGACCAGTGGTGGGGGCGCCGGCACTGTGCGGCTGTCGCCAACGGCACGGTGTTTGAGCTGGCGCACCTCGCGGTTGCCGGAGTCGGTCCAACCCCGGCCAACAGCGGGCTCGTTGACTGCGAAGCGGAGACTTCCCCACCCGGTGTCCGGCAGGTGCAGCTCGTCGTGGCGTAACGCGGTGACCTCACCGGGCCGGAGTGCCGAGTAGTACATGCAGCCGAAGAAGCCGACCAGGTGGCGACCGGCCCAGCCCTGCTGGCCCACGGCCGCCATGAGCCTGCGAGCCTGGTCGTGGTTGACCACGGTGCGGGGGTCGACCGACTCCAGGAGCTTCACCACATCCCACGCAACCTGGACGTCATCGGCGTGGCGCCCTCCTCGCCATCAGCACGCGCGCCCGACCAACCCAGATGCAGGTACTGGTGATCATTACCAAGTCGTCACCGTGTCGCCGCCTATGCGCACATACTAGCTGAAACCGCACTCATCTTGAGGGCAGCTATCCGTCCCGGGTGACGCCTCGCAGGCGTGAAAATGGGGTCAGATCGCCCGTCGACGCCGATCTACCACTTGGGACGTTCGAGCCCGGAGGAGCAGCTTGGCGTTGGGGCCCGACCTGAAGGGTCACGCACTGTTGCCTCGAGCACGCCGGTCAGTATTTCGGTTCCCGACCGAGGCCCCCGGGCGATCCATCATGGCTGCCGGACAGCGTGTAGGAGGGGGCAGGACGGTGCAGGTTCAGGAGATCCCCGATGAGGAGAGCGAGAGGCTCTTCCAGCGGGTGTGCGCGGTCGATGTGGCCAAGGCGTCGGGGAAGGTGTGCACCCGTCTGCCGCGGGAGGGCGGGCCGCCCGGGGTTCGGGTGAGCCGGGTGTGGGACGTCCCGGCGACCACCCGGTCGGTCACGGAACTGGCCACGGCTCTGGTCGAGGCGGGGATCCAGAAGGTCACCCTGGAATCCACTTCGGATTATTGGCGCATTTGGTACTACCTGTTCGAGGCGGCGGGCCTGGACGTGCAGTTGGTCAATGCCCGGGACGTGAAGAACGTCCCCGGGCGGCCGAAGACGGACAAGCTGGATGCGGTGTGGTTGGCGAAGCTGACGGAGAAGGGGTTGCTGCGACCTTCGTTCGTGCCGCCGACCGAGATCCGCCAACTGCGGGACTACACCCGGTTGCGTATCGACCTGACCTACGAGCGGACCAGGCACTATGCCAGGCTGGAGAAGCTGCTCGAGGACGCCTTGATCAAGGTCTCGTCGGTGGCCTCGACGCTGGACACGAAGTCGGTGCGGGACATGCTCGAGGCGTTGATCGCCGGACAGCGTGACCCGATCCAGCTGGCGTTGCTGGCCCGCGGCCGGATGCGTGCCAAGCATGCCGCACTGATCGAGGCGCTGACCGGCCGGTTCGACGATCACCATGGTGAGCTGGCCCGGATGCTGCTGGACTCCATCGACGCCCTCGCCGGTCAGATCGACTGGCTCACCACCCGGATCGACGAGCTGATCGCCACCATCCCGGCCACGTGGGGCGTCGATGCCGACGGCACCACCAGCCCGCACGCAGGACAGGGACCCGACGCGCCGGTGCTCCCCGTGGTGGACCGCCTCGACGAAGCGGCCGGGATCGGCCGGGAGATCGCCCAGACGCTGATAGCCGAGATCGGTCTGGACATGACCCAGTTCCCCACCCCCGAACGGCTGACGTCCTGGGCGAAACTGGTTCCACGCACGATCCAGTCCGGGACCAGGCAACACGCCGGCAAGACCGGCAAGGGCAACCCCTACCTCAAAGGCGCCCTCGGCCAAGCCGCCGCCGCGGCCGCCAAGACCCAGACCTTCCTCGGGGAGCGCTACCGGCGCCTCGTCAAGCGCCGCGGCAAGCTCAAGGCCCTCGTGGCAGTCGCCCGATCCATCCTGGTCATCGTCTGGCACCTGCTCGCCGATCCCACCGCCCGCTTCCACGACCTGGGCGCCGATCATCACGCGAACCGCACCGACACGGACAAGAAGATCCGCAACCACGTCCACCAACTGCAAGCCCTGGCTACACCGTCACCCTCAACCCTGTAGCCGCATAACCACACCCAGCTGCGCGGCTTCCGGATCGAGCTCGACGAGATCCGCCTTGCCATCGAGACCCACGAGTGGGTCCGGCACGCCGCGGTGCTCGTCAAGACCGACCCGCACACCGGCTACCAGAACCTGGTCGCCTGCGTGGAGCTCAACCCGCGTGAGGCGGCCCTGATGGACCAGGGCAACCACGGCGCGCACCACCAGTCCAAGGCGAGCAAGGTGCAGGTGCGGGCCCAGCTGTCCAACGCCGGGACGCGCGACGCCGCGCAGTTGGCCGGCCGGCTCAGCCTCGACCTGCCGGGCCGGGACGGGACCCCGGCGCAGCGACAGGCGGCGTTCGCCCGCAAGACCTACCGCTTCTACGAGGGCGGCGAGGTCACCGTGGCCGACGTGGTGCGGCTGCTCGGCCGGCTGCGCGACCGGCGCGCCGCCGCGGTGCCGCCGCGCCGGCCCGCCCAGCTCAGCCTCGCCGAGCTGGGCGGGATCATGCGGTACCTCGGACCCCACCTCAGCTCCGAACGGCTCCTGCCGAAGTACGCCTACGCCTCGCCCGGCTCGCTGTACGCCACGCAGCTGTACCTGGAGCTCTCCGGCGTCGGCGAGCTGCGCCCGGGCATCTACTACTTCCACCCGGTCGAGCACCGGATCGTGCTGATCACCGAGACGTCGGGCGCCCCCGGGGAGCGGGTCCGGCTGCACTTCCTGGGCAGGAAGGCGGCCATCGCGCCGGTCTACACGAACAACATCCAGGAGGTCCTGGAGATCGAGACCGGCCACATGACGGCCCTGATCGAGGAGGTCCTGCCCCGTTACGGCCTGGACATCGTTGACGCCCCGTTCGTCCCCGCGGTCAAGGACGCCCTGGACGTGGCCGCCGAGGACTACTACCTCGGCGCGTTCGACTGTATCCCGTTCGCCGGCCCGCGTCCCTTCGACATGCTCGACGTGTACGTCCAGGCCCACCCCGGCAAGGTCGCTGGCCTGCCCTCGGGGCAGTACACGTACGAAGGCGGCCGGCTCACCCCGGTCTCCAGCGAGCTGATCCTGCGCAGGCAGGTCATCGCGATCAACCAAGCCGTCTACGACCGGGCCAGCCTCGGCATCACCGTGGTCAGCCGGACCGGACCGGCTTGGCGCCGTTACATCGACCTCGGCCGAGCCCTGCAGCGGCTGTCGATGAACGACCTCAACCTCGGGTTCATGTCGTCGGGCTACAGCTCCCACTCCGGCGACGACCTGCCCTCGGCCCGCCGCATCGACGCGATCCTGGGTGGTCTTGGCCGGGCACGCGGCCCGTCGTACTTCTTCGTCGGCGGCCGCGTGAGCGACGAGCAGCGCCGGCACGAAGCCATGAACGAGGACATCGTGCACATGCGCGGCCCGGCCGAGATGATCCGCGACGACCTCGTCAACCTCCTGCCGCACTACATGATCCCGAACGAGGTCGTCGTCCTTGACACGCTGCCCACCACCGTCAACGGCAAGATCGACGTGCGGGCGCTGGCCGAGTCGAGGGCGACCGACGTCAACGGCGGCAACCACCCCTTCGTGGCCCCGCGCAGCCACGCCGAGCGGCGCGTCGCCGAGCTGTGGCGGCAGGCGGTACAGCGCGATGAGGTCTCGGTACTCGACGACTTCTTCGCCTCCGGCGGCAACTCACTCATCGCGGTCGGGCTGGTCAACCGGCTCAATCGCGAATTTGGAGCGGAGCTGCCGCTGCAGGTGCTCTTCGACGCCCCGACCATCGAGCAACTGGCCCGCCGGCTTGAGCGGGTCGACGCCGAGCCGCTCTCGCGTCTCGTCCCGCTGCAACCCGAGGGACCCGACCGGCCGATCTTCTGCTGGCCCGGCCTCGGCGGCTACCCCATGAGCCTGCGCCTGCTGGCCGAGCGGATGGGGGGGCAACGGCCGTTCTTCGGGGTGCAGACGCACGGCATCAACGCGGGCGAGTTGCCGTACCTGACGGTCCGGGAGATGGCCGCGGCCGACGCCGAGATCATCGGACGGGCGCAGCCGGACGGGCCCATCACGCTGTGGGGGTACTCCTTCGGCGCCCGCGTCGCCTTCGAGTCCGCCTACCAGCTCGAGCAGGCGGGGCGGAGGGTCGACCACGTCTTCCTGATCGCCCCTGGCGCGCCCAAGGTCGGCGACGACGACCGGCAGGACCAGGTTGCCGACTACGCCAACAGGACCTACGTCACGATCCTGTTCTCCGTCTTCAGCGGCACCATCGCCGGCCCGCTGCTGGACCGGTGCCTGGCCGTCGCGCGCGACGACGAGAGCCTCGCCGCATTCCTCAGCGCCAACCTCGGCCGCCTCGACTCCGACCTGGTCCACCGGATCCTCCGGGTGGTGCGCACCACGTTCGAGTTCAGCTACTCCTTCCGCGAGCTGGCCGAGCGCCGCATCGCGGCACCGATCACCATCTTCAAGGCCCGCGGGGACGACTACTCGTTCCTTGACGGCAGCGGCGGCTACTCCAGTGCCACCCCGGCCGCCGTTCCGCTGCAGGCCGACCACTACGCGCTGCTGCGGCCGGCTGGCGTTGACGAACTCGTGGCCGCCATCCGCCGGCGGCTCAACATCGGAGAGGCGAACATCATGCCGCACGTCAACATCAAGTACTTTCCCATGAAGCTCAGCGACGCCCAGCAGTCCGAACTCATCACGGCCGTGACCGCGGCGGTGACCAACGCCTTCTGTTGCGACGAGGGGGTCGTGTCGATCGCCTTCGAGCCCATCGACCAGGAATCCTGGCGGGAGAAGGTCTATCTCCCGGAGATCGTCAACCGCCGGGACATCCTCGGCAAGGTGCCCAACTACAGCTTCGACGACAACTGACGGGGCGTGCTTGCCATGCGGGTCCCGCTCCGCTTCAGCGACGAGGTGGCCGACGCGATCCACGTCGGCCGGCCGGTGGTGGCGCTCGAGTCCAACGTCATCACGCACGGCTTGTCGTACCCCGAGAACGCGGCCACCGCCCGGAAGGTCGAACGGGCCGTCCGGGCCGGCGGTTCCGTCCCGGCCACCGTCGCCATCGATGGCGGCCGCGTGGTCGTCGGCATGACCGACGCCGACATTGAGCGGTTCGCCGCCGTACCGGGCATCCCCAAGGTCAGCAGCCGGGACATGGGGCCGGTGCTGGCCGGCGGTGGAATGGGCGCGCTCACGGTCGCCTCCTCCCTGGTGGCGGCGGAGCTCGCCGGTATCCCGTTCTTCTCCTCCGCCGGCATCGGCGGCGTGCACCGCGGCGCGCAGGCGTCGATGGACATCTCCGCCGACCTGATCCAGTTCACCCGCTCGAAGGTCGCGGTCGTCTGCGCCGGGGCCAAGAAGATCCTCGACCTGGGGCTCACCCTGGAGTACCTCGAGACCCAGTGCGTGCCGGTGATCTCCTACCGCTCGGACGACTTCCCGGCGTTCTACTGCCGCTCCAGTGGTTTCCGCAGCCCGCTACGGCTGGACGACGACGACGTCATCGCCCGCGCCATCGAGAACCACTGGGCACTGGGCAACCACAGCGGGTTCCTCGTCACCACGCCGGTCAGGCCCGAGGAGGCGATCGGCAGCGAGGAGGTCGACGCCGCCATCGTCGAGGCAATCGCGGCTGCGGAGCGCGACGGGGTGCGGGGGCAGGCGATCACGAAGTACCTCATGCGGGCCGTCGACGCGGCCACGGAGGGCCGCTCGGCCCGGGCCAACATGGCCGTGCTCATCAGCACGGCCGAGGTCGGCGGCCGGCTCGCCGCGGCGCACACCCGCTACCGGGCGGAGGTGGCGGGCGGGTGAACGCCAAGAACCGCACCCTCATCGCCGGACGCAGCTATCCCGAACCCGCCGGCCCGCTACCGGCCGTGGCGTTGGCTCGGGTCGTCGGGCGGCGGCGCCGGCCCGACGGCGGTTGTGGTGTGGGCGTCCAGCAGGTCGAGGAAGGCGTTGGCGGCAGCGGTGCGGCTGAGGAGGCTCCAGATGACGTACTCCACCCGGGCCGGGGCGTCGGTGACCTCGATGGTGGTGACGCCGCTGAGCTGCGGAGCGTAGGCGGAGGGCAACATGGCGATGCCCAGGCCCTCGCGGACCAGGCCGGCGGTCAGATAGGCGGTGGTCACCTCGAACGCCACGTTGCGGGTCAGGCCGGCGGCTGCGAATGCCTGGTCGGTCTGCGCCCGGCCTGCGGTCTTGGCGGGCAGGTCGACGAACACCTCGTGGGAGAGACGGCGCAGGTCGACCGTGGGCTCGTTGGCCAGGGGATGGTTGGGGGCGACCACGGCGACGAGGCGGTCGTTGGCGAGGACCCGGGCCCGGACACCCTCGGGGCGGGCGGTGGTGGACAGGCCGAGGAAGGCGACCTCTACGGCGCCCTCCTTGACCTGCTCGATGAGCTGATCGGAGGCGCCGGCACGCAGACTGATCCGCACCGAGGGATAGCGGAGGCGGAAGTCGCGCAGGGCGCCGGGGATGTCGACGGCGGCGACGGTGGCGATCAGGCCGACGGCGAGGCGGCCGCGTACCTCGCCGACCGCGGCGACGGCGTCTGCGGCGGCGCGGTCGGCGGCGTCCAGGCACTGGCGGGCGGCGGGCAGGAAGGCGGCGCCGGCAGGAGTGAGGCACACCCGCCGGCTGGTGCGCTCGAACAGCTTCGTGCCCAGCTCCCGCTCAAGGCGGGCGATCTGGTGGCTCAGGGCGGACTGAACAACCAAGCAGCGTTCCGCAGCGCGGGTGAAGCTGCTCGTCTCGGCGATCGCCACGACATAGCGCAACTGCTGCAGCTCCACGGATCCATCTTGGATCACGATCGGCATGGTGGCAAACATGCGTTGGACTCATCAATCAGGCTCGGCAAGACTCGGAGGGTGAGCGCGCCAGCCGAACCCAGCGCGGGCCGTTGCTGACACAGGGGTGGACCGGCGCTGATCCTCGCCGCCGGCAGCGACGGCTTCTTCGAGCCCACGCGGTCCCGGACCCGCGATCCCAACTTCGGCTGAGTCCCAACAACGACGAACAACGAAGGGCGGTGCCGGTGTGACGAGCGACCGACAACTGCTCACCTCGGGCGTGACAGGGCTCGCGCCAGCGATCTGGGGAAGCACTTACCTCGTCACCACCGAACTGCTGCCGCCCGACCGGCCGCTGCTGGCCACCACCGTCCGCGCGCTGCCCGGCGGGCTGATCCTGCTGGCGTTCCTGCGCGAATGGCCAGCCGGGATCTGGCTGTGGCGCGCCCTGGTACTGGGCACACTCAACATCGGGGCGTTCAACTGCCTGCTGTTCGTCGCCGCGTACCGCCTGCCCGGCGGGGTAGCCGCGATGATCATGGCCGTGCAGCCGATGGTCGTGCTGATTCTGGCCGCGTTGCTCATGGGCGACCGGATCCGGTCGCCACACGTGGTGGCGTGCGTGCTCGGTGCGGCCGGAGTGGTCCTGCTCGTGTTTCGCGGATCGGCCAGGCTCGACGCCGTCGGCGTGCTCGCGGCGCTGACCGCTGCGATCTGCATGGCCGTCGGCATCATTCTCACCAAGTTTTGGGGCCGCCCCGACGGCGTGGGACTGCTGTCCTTTACCGGCTGGCACCTCGTCGCTGGCGGGCTGGTGGTGCTGCCGTTCATGCTGGTCTTCGAGGGGTTGCCGCGCTCGCTCAACCTGCCCAACGTCGTTGGGTTCACCTATCTGGCCACACTCGGCGCCGTGCTCAGCTACGCGCTGTGGTTCCGCGGGATCGAGCGGCTGCCCGCGTTGGCCGTGTCGTTCCTCGCGCTGGGCAGCCCGATCGTGGCCACGATCCTCGGCTACGTCTTCCGGAACCAGACATTCTCGCTGCTGCAGGTGATCGGCGCCGTCGTGATCATCGCCGCCGTGCTGCTGGCGCAGACCCCGCCCGCGAAACCCCCACGCCCACAAGACACCCCGCCCCCGCTGCCGGTGCGTGCCAGCGCCGGGCGGCCCGAACACCAAGGAGGAAGCGATGGTTACCGATGATGCGCAGCCCCGTTCGCTGGCGCGGGCGTGGCTCGGTGTCGCCGTCATCACCGCGAGCCTGTTCACCTTCGTCACCACCGAACTGATGCCAGTGGGGCTGCTAACCCCGATCAGCGCGAACCTGGACGTGTCCGTCGGCGTCGCCGGGCTCATGATCACCCTCTATGGCATCTCGGCCGGCCTGAGCGTGCCGTTCGTCGTGGCCTGGACCCGGCGGGTCAACCGGCGGGTCCTGCTGTCGGTGCTGCTGGCTGTTCTGGCCGCGGGCAACCTCGTCGTCGGCCTGGCCCCGAGCTTCCCGTTGGTGCTGGGCACCCGCCTGGTCATGGGCTTCGCCAACGGCGCGTTCTGGGCGATCGGCGTGAGCATGGCGATGCGCATGGTGCCGGGCCACCTGGCCAGCCGGGCCGCCGCCGTCGCGCTGTCGGGTATCTCAATCGCCACGGTGGTGGGCATCCCGCTGGGCACCATGCTGGCGGAGCTGACCAGCTGGCGTGGCACGTTCCTCATCTGGAGTGGCCTGAGCGCGCTGGTTCTCCTGCTGGTGGCCACCGTCATCCCGTCGCTGCCGTCGCAGAACGCAGTGCCGGTGCGGGATGTGTTCAGCCTGCCGGTGACCAATCGGCAGTTGCGGGTGGTGATGTATGCGGTGACGCTGTACGTGCTCGGCCACTTCGCGGCATACACCTTCATCCGGCCGTACGCCGAGCAGAACACCCATGTCACGGCCGCGTTCATCAGTGTGCTGCTGGTGGTCTACGGCGTCGGCGGCGCCGTCGGCAACGTCGTCGCCGGCCACACGGTGACCAAGAACCTGCGGGGCAGTTTCGTCGTCGCCTGCGCCGGGCTGGTCACGGCGATGCTGTTGCTGCTCGGCATCGGGCACACCCGCGTCGGCCTGATCACCGCCGTGGTGCTGTGGGGCGTGTCCTTCGGCGCGGCGAACCTGTGCCAGATCAACCTCATGCTCGCTGCGGCCCCCGACACGTTCGAGGCCGCGATGTCCATCAACACGCTGGGGTACAACACCTCGATCGCCCTCGGGGCACTCTTCGGCGGCCTGTTCGCCGACGGCCTCGGGGTCACCAGCGCGGTCTGGTTCGGTGTGGCGCTGGCCGCGGCGGCGGTGCTGGTCACCCTGGCCACCGGTGGTGGTCGCCGGGCCGCCCAACTCTCCGCCGAGGACGACGCGCTGGCGACCATCACCTGAGGTGTTCGGGCGGTCCGAGGCTGAGCGTTGCGCGCGGTGTCGGCGCCGTACCAGGCGTGGGGTTGTCACCCCAGTCGCGCCACGGGCGGTACGGCGCCGACGCCAGCTCACCGAACGACGAACCGTCCTACCTGAGGTTCACCGCGAGACCCGCCGGAGGGAGCGCCAGGTGTCTCACCCGCCGGCGACGGCCGGATCATCGGCCGTCGCCGGGGCGGCTCCGCCCAGGAGATGGCGGGTGAAGAAGCGTTCCGAACTGTCCCTCTCGAACACCGGCATCTCGCCGTGGCCTCCCGGATTGGCGTGCAGGGTCTTCTCGGTGGAACCGAAAGCGTCGAACAGCCCGAGGCTCGAATCGCGGGGCACCATCTCGTCGTCCCACTGCATCAGAAACTCGACCGGGACCGTGATCCGTGCGGCCACCTCGGCCAGATCGGTCGGGCCCGCGAGGCCCACCAGGCCGAGGACCGCAGCGGTGATCCTCGGTTCGGCCGCCACGAACCGCACCCCGATTCCGCCGCCCATCGACACGCCCACGTACCCGATCGGTCCGTCCGGACCGACGCAGTCGAGTTCCTGGAGGGCGTCGAGGACGATCCGCCATTCTGGAACGGCCCGCACCGAGAGTTCGGCGTTGTAGTGGGCTATGTGTGGGCCGAGCGGCTCGCCTGCCGCGACCCGCTCCCGGATTCCTGCCACCCGCTGGTCGTCCTGCTCGGTTTTCGGCCGGTCGCCGTGCCCGGGAGCGTCGATGGCCGCCACCGCGAAGCCAAGGGCCGTCACGTAGCGGTGTGCGCGGAGCGCCATACCTGGTGCTGTCTTGTGCCGGCCACCGCCGTGGCCCACCAACAACAACGGGCGAGCGCCGATGGCACCAGCGGGTGACCAGAGCACGCCGGGAATGTCGTCGACGGTGAACAGACGCTCCAGGACGCCGTCCGAGGTCGCTTCTGAGGTGAAATGCATAGGTTTGTTGCCTTTCGGGATGCGTTACGGGCGCCCCGGCGGCCACTTATGTCAGATGAACCGTGCGACCGTGGGGGAGTGGAGCGCCCAACCTGATACAGCGGTAATGGGTCCCACCTCCTTCGGTCGTCGCGTCGAGGGAACGCTACTACACGCGGCGCCCGGTAGACGAGGCGGTCAGTGACGCTGCCGCCGGACCCGTTGCCGGGCGTGTATGGCGAGGCTTTCGGCGGTTCGCAGGGCATTTCCGAGGCGAGCGACCAGTGCCCCGGCGGCGACTCCGGTGGCGGTGAGTAGCAGGACCTCCGCGGTGGCGTGGTGCCGGACCATGGCGGCCACCACCAAGACCATGGCGGCGGTGGCGGCGATCATGGCGATCCCGGTGTGGAGCCTGCGTGGTTCGCCGTGCGGCCACGCCGGCAGGTCATGGTCAGGACCCATGTCACCAGGAGGGGACCCGTCATGCGGGGCGTCATCGGAGTGCCGGCGTTGGTGGCCGGCGAGCGCCCGGCTCGACCAGGGCGAGGTGTTCACCCGGCCGAGCCGGTGCAGCCCGAGCGCGATGAGCAGCAGGACGTTCGCGTAGCCGATCATGAAGGCGGCCTCGAAGGTCACCGGACCACCCGACCGATCACGTGGCGGCTCCGGTGATGCTCCCGGCGGCACTCGCCTCGGCCGGCTCCAGGTGCTGGACCTCGGTGAACAGGTGCTGATCATCCTGGTCGGGAAGATCGTGGTGCCGTCCCCGGTGCAGCGCGCCCCGCACCGCCAGCCACAGCAGCGGCCCGACCCCACCGACAATGAAGAGGACATCGCCAGGCAGCCGCAGCCATTCGAGCAGCGTGTTGGTCCGGTTCCCGACGTAGGCGAGGGTGCGGGCGTCGTAGTAGCCGACGTCGACGGCGTGGTAGAGCTGCAGGATGCCCAGCGGCAGCAGGGTGACGAACACCATCCACGCCAACCCGACGTTGAGGGACCAGAAGCTGATCGACGCCAACCGGTCCGACCAACTGTCCTTCGGCACGAGATAGCGCAGCGCGAAAACGGCGAAGCCGACCGCGAGCATGCCGTAGACACCCATCATCGCGGCGTGCGCATGGTTGGCCGTGAGCGCCGTGCCGATCTCGTAGTAGGAGACGATGGGCAGGTTGATGAGGAAGCCGAAGATGCCGGCGCCCACGAAGTTCCAGAAGCCGACGGCGACCAGGAACATCACCGCCCACCGATGCGGGAAGTCGCTGGCACTGCGCGCCTCCTGCCGGGCGCCGAGGCGGATGAAGCTCCACGCCTCCACGGTGAGGAACGTCAGCGGGATGACCTCGAACGCCGAGAAGAACGCACCAAGACCGAGCACCGCCGCCGGCTCGCCGTTGAAGTACCAGTGGTGCGCAGTGCCGATCACGCCACCAGCGCTGTAGAGGACGATGTCGAGGAAGATCACCCGCAGTGCGACCTTTTCCCGGACGACGCCGAGCAGGACGAAGATGTAGGCCACCATCACGGTGGTGAACAGTTCGAGGAAGTCCTCCACCCACAGGTGGACGACCATGAACCGCCAGAAGTCGGTGACGGTGTAGCCGGAGTCGTGCCGGGCCAGCAGGCCGGTGGCGTAGACCACCGGCAGCGCGAGCGCGGCGAAGAAGAACAGCCATGGCAGGTTCGCGCGGCTCTCGGCGCGCAGGCGCTTGCGCAGCCCGCGCCAGAGGATCACGACCCAGAAGATCATCCCAACGGTGAGCAGGAGCTGCCACAGCTTGCCGAGGTCGAGGTACTCGAAACCCTGCATGCCCAGCCAGCTCCACGCCCGGCCGAACGCGCCGCGCATGCCGGCCAGCTCACCCAGCAGCGACCCGACCACGACGAGGGCCAAGGCGCCGAGCAGCGTGTAGGTCAGCAGGTGCTGCCCCTTCACGTCCCGCCGTCCGGTGATCATCGGCACCAGGAAGACCCCGGCAGCGAGGAAGCTGGTGGACACCCAGAACAGCGACAGCTGGACGTGCCAGGTCCGCACCAGGTTGTAGGGCAGCCAGTGATCCAGCGGGAGGCCGAAGAAGCTGCCCAGGTCGGCACGGTAGTGCTCGCTGGCCGCCCCGACCAGGGTCTGGATGAGGAACAGTACGGTCATGGTCAGGAAGAACCAGGCCGTGGCGCGTTGGCTGGCGGTCAGTCGCACCCGCTGCGGCTCGCGGAAACGCAACTCGTGCTGGTCCCGACCGTGCCAGCCGAGCCAGTCCCACCGCCCGAAGGCCGCGAACAGCGCACCGGTCCCGCCGAGCAGCGCGATCAGGCTCAGCACGCTCCACAGCACGACGTGGGCGGACGGCGCGTTGCCGACCAGGGGCTCCGACGGCCAGTTGTTGGTGTAGCTGTAGTCGCTGCCCGGCCGGTCCGCTGCCGAGGCCCAGGCGCTCCACGCGAAGTAGCTGGTCAGCTGCCGGATCTGGGTCGGGTCGGTGATTGCCGCGGGCCGCAAGCCGGTCTTCCCCGCCGGGGAGGCGAAGAACTCCGCGTAGTGGGCGGTCAGCGTGGCAAACGCCGCGGTCTGCGCGTCGGAGAACGTCAGGACACCGGTGGTCGGGTCGTAGCGGTTGGTCTTGAAGTCGGTGCGGGTCCGCTGCGCCGCGGTGTCCGATCCGGCGGCGCCGTAGCCGGCCCTCACCAGGTCCGCCGAACGGTGCAGGTAGTCGGCGGTGAAGTCCGGCCCGAGGTAGGCGCCGTGACCGAAGATCGAGCCGTACTCCATGAGGCCGTTGCGGAGGAAGACGTCCTGCCCGGCGCGGACGTCCTGCCCGGTGAAGACGGGCTGGCCGGAGGTGGAGACCACGCGCTGCGGGATCGGCGGGCTGGACTGGTAGGTCAGGTAGCCCATCAGCACGACGACGAAGAAACCCGTGAGGAACACCAACCCGGCGGCCTGCACCCAACCCTTCCCGATCTGGAGCGGACGGCGTCCCGAACGACTCCCGGTCGCAATGGGAGTCGCGGCGCCGTCCGGCCCGCCGCCCGATGGGTCCTTCGACGAGTTGGTCACAGCTTCAGCCTCCGTGCGAAGACCTGGTGGCGGGACGATGCGGTGAGGACAGGTGGGTTGCGAGCCTACGGCGTCTGGCTCTCGTCGACTGGGCCGAAAGACCTGCCTTGCCAGAGCTGGATGGCCCCGAGCGGCTGGATCTGGGTGTTGCGGGCAGCGGACTCGACATCGGGAGCTGCACCGGTGAGGCCCGCACGATCGTGACCGGCGACCCGGATCGGGCGTGCCCGAAGACCGTCATCAGCTATACGATCTTGAAACGTCCGGGTACGACGGGTACAGGAGCGGAGGCCTCATGGTCAGCGAGAACACCGCCAAGCTGGCGGTGCTCATCGACGCCGACAACGCGCAGCCATCGATCACCGAGGGTTTGCTGGCTGAGGTCGCCAAGTACGGCACGGCGCACGTCAAACGCGCCTACGGCGACTGGACCGGCACCAGCCTGAAGGGCTGGAAGGACCAGCTGCTCACCCAGTCGATCCAACCGATCCAGCAGTTCGCGTACACCACCGGCAAGAACGCCACCGACGCGGCGATGGTCATCGACGCCATGGACCTGCTCTTCTCCGGCAGGTTCGACGGGTTCTGCATCGTCTCCAGCGACAGCGACTTCACCCGGTTGGCTGCCCGCATCCGCGAGTCCGGCCTGACCGTCTACGGGTTCGGCGAGCGCAAGACACCAAAGCCGTTCGTCGCGGCGTGTGACAAGTTCATCTACGTCGAGAACCTCACCTTCGCCGAGAGCGGGGCGGCGTCGGCCGACGTGCCGCTCGAACCGACCCCACGGGCGTCCGCCGCGCAGCTCAAGGGCGACACCGCGCTGGTGACCCGGTTGCGCAACGCGGTCGAGGCCGCTTCCGACGACGACGGCTGGGCCGCCCTCGCCTCGGTCGGCCAGATCATCACCAAGCAACGGCCTGACTTCGACTCCCGCAACTGGGGTTACGCCAAGCTCAGCGACCTGATGGCCGCGACGACGTTGTTCGAACTGGATCGGCGCAGCCCCGGCGACGGCAAGCCGGGGATCATCTACGCGCGGGACAAGCGCCACCGGGTGGAGAAGAAGACCAAGGCCACGACAACCTAGTCCGGTCTGTCCTGGTCGCCGTGGGCCAATCCGGGACACTGCACCGCCGCCGGGACGCGCGCCTTCTGCCACCACGTTCAGTCGCGGTCGGGAACCGTGTCACGGTTGCGCTTCCGGCCGGGGTGGAGGAACCGGTGATGCGGGCGGCGTTGGCCCGCCACGACATGGGCACCGTGCGCCGGCTCCCGCAAGCCTGCGGCCGGCCCGCTGGCCGAGGGAGATCCGACCGCGTCCGGGCGCCGGTCTAGGCCGAGCCGGGCGCCACGAACCCCGTCTCGTAGGCGACGATCACCGCCTGGGTACGGTCGCGCACGTCGAGCTTCAGGAGTACCGAGGCCACGTGCGACTTGACGGTTTCGACGGACACCGACGCATCCCGCGCGATCTCGGCGTTGGACATCCCACGGGCGAGAAGGCGCAGGACCTCCTGTTCACGTTCGGATAATTCGGGCAGCGGTTCGCCCGACCGTGCCGCGAACCGCTCGATGACCCTGCGCGTGGAGGCCGGGACCAGCAACGACTCCCCGGAGGCGGCGATGCGCACCGCCTCGATCAGGTCCTTGGGTGGGATCCGTTTCAGCACGAATCCGGTCGCGCCAGCACGCATGGCCTCGAAGACGTACTCGTCCACCTCGAAGGTGGTGAGCACCAGCACCTGGGGTGCGTTGCTCCGCGTGGTGATGCGGCGGGTCGCCTCGAGCCCGTCCATACCCGGCATCCGGATGTCCATGAGGATCAGGTCCGGCGGGTCCGTCCCGCTCGCCAGCTCAACCGCGCCCTCGCCGTCGCCGGCTTCGGCCACGACCTCCCAGCCGTCCTCGGAGGCGAGAATGGCGCGCAGGCCTATCCGCACCAGGGGGTCATCGTCGACGATCGCGATCCTCACCCGAGCACGCTACGACGGATCGTGCACCCGAGGCAGTCACACCGTGGCGAAAACGAACACCGGGTGCTCCTACCGTTCGGAAGCATCGTGGTCAATGGCAGCACGGCGCGTACCGCGAACCCGCCGGATCTGGTTTCGCCCACACTGACCTCGCCGCCCAGCAGCGCCGCGCGGTCACGCATGAAGGCCAGGCCGTGGCCGGGGGTGGCCGACCCCGGCCAGGTGCTGCCGTGGAACTCGTTCACGACCGACACGGCTACGGCCTCCTCGCCCATGGCGACATCCACCGCCACCGCACGCCCTGGGGCGTGCTTCGCGGCGTTGGTCAGTGCCTCCTGCACGATGCGGTAGACACCGCGGCCCAGGGCGGGCGGGAGCTCACCGATCCGGATTCGCGAGGTCACGTCCATGCCTGCCTCACGGGCGCCGGCAACGAGAGTGGGCAGATCCCCTCCGCCCGGCAGAGGCGCGTGCCCACCTGTGCCGGCCGCGCCAGCTGCCTTGTCTGAGTTGTGGTCCCGGATGCCCGAGATGATGCGGTCGAGCTCGCCGAGCGCAGCCCGTCCGCGGCGTTCGATGGTGCCCAGCGCCTGGCGGGCGAAGTCCGGGTCCTGGTCGAACACGTGGGCTCCGGCGCCGGCCTGCACGACGATCATCGACAGCATGTGGCCGATGCTGTCGTGCAGTTCCTGATCGATGCGCACCTGTTCCTCGGCCTGGGCGGCGCGTGCCAGCGCTGCCGCCGCGATCTCGCGACGGCCGGGCCCCAGAGCCCACCCGGCGAACCGTCGATGCAGGGTCGTCAGACCGCGGATCGCCGCCCGGAGCGGAACGAGCACGACAAGGCCGACGGGGCAGAGGAGCAGCCAGCTCTTCCCGGCGAAGTCGATCGACACGTCCTCGCTCACGGCATCGACCACCACCGCCAGCGGGGCGGCCACCAGCAGCATCGGCAGGATGACGTAGACGACGACAACGACAAGGCCGAGCGGCCCGAGGACGAACCGGCCCAGCGTCCACACCAGTACTCGCCAGCTATGTCCGTCTTGTAAGACCGCGTAGCCCCGCCGCGAGACGTCAACCAGGCCCGAGATCCGGGAGCCCGCGGAGCGCTCGTACCGCAAGGGTTCCGGAGTCGTCACGTCCTGGCCCAGCAGTGACTTCACCAGGAATCTCTCGAAGCGTCCGATCGGCCGCAGCAGCATGTGGGCGCCGGCGAAGACGGGGAGGCCGACCAGCAGGACCTTGGTGAGGAGTCCGCTGAGATACAGGGTGCCGATCAGCGTGAACCACAGGACCCCGAAGGCACCACCGAGCAGCAGGTACGCCTCTGCGCGTGTCTCCGCCGAGTCGACCAGGCGACGTGTCGGATGCCGGAGAGCCTTCACGATCCCGATGGTGTCATGAGGATCCGCGCATGTCGTCGCCCATGCGCCAGATCCACGGTCCCTCCGCGGAACGATTCGGGAGGAATGTTCCCCCGCCGGAGTGACTGACGAATCCCTCCCGCGGCGAGCCGGGTTCGCCCCGCAGCGGGAGGTCGGGGACGTCCGCCGCAAGTAGCGTCGGCAGCACGGGGTTCTCGTGATGTCGCGAGGGCGGCGGGCCCCGTCGAACCGCGTGTAGACGAATATCGAAGCCACCATGGAGGAGAATATTATGGACCCGAACCAAGAAACAGCCGGAATGGGAGATGTGAGAGCAAGGCTTTCGACCTTGTGGCTGTTCGCGGTGCTCAACTATCTCTACTGCGATATTGTGGGTCTGATGGATCCCGAGCTGCTAAGGCAGTACCTGACCGGAAACGTAGGTGGCCTCCATCTCACTCAGGGGTTCCTGTTGGGGGCATCAATATTGGTGGAGATCCCGATCGCCATGGTTCTCCTGTCCAGGGTGATGAAGCACAGGGCGAATCGCTGGGCAAATATCATTGCTGGGGCAACGATGACTGTTGTTCAATCCTCATCACTGTTTGTCGGATCGTCACTGGCAATCTACTACATATTCTTCAGCATTCTGGAGGTTGCGTGCACCTCGCTCGTTGTCTGGTACGCGTTGAGATGGCGTAGCTCTGTGACCTGACCACCGTGACAAGGTCGGGTGAATTGGCGATGGGTAGCGTGAGGAGAGTACGGCCGATCTTCCGTCCCGCTATCCGCAATAGCCGCAGGGTTCGGGCGGTCGGCGATCCGCGCACCGAGGACGTCGGCGCCCAGCGCGGCACAGCCATCGACGTACATCGGCCGGACGAGCTCGGCCAGGTCCTGGTCAGGTCCTGGTGGGCGGGTGCCCGAGTCCCTGCCGCACCACGTACGTCGCCGCCTGGATGCGGTTGTCCAGGTGCAGCTTCTCCAGGGCGTTGTGGACGTGGTTCTTGACCGTACCCTCGGTGATCGACAACTTCCGGCCGATCTCCTTGTTGCTCATGCCGTCCGCGACGAGGCGCAGGATCTCCAGCTCACGGCGGGTAACGACCGGTTTCTCGGCCGGCGTCGCGGTCGACTGGCGGGTCGCCCCGGCGTTCCGGATCTCCTCCAGCAGCCGCCCGGCCACCACCGGCGAGACCGGCGTCTCGTCGCGCATGGCCGACCGGATCATGTCGTAGAGCTGTTCCGGTCGCAGGTCCTTCAGCAGGTAGCCGTGAACGCCGAAGCGGATGGCGTCGAAGAGGCGATCGTCGGACTCCGAGACGGTGAGGATGAGGACCTTCACGGCAGGTAGCTGCTCGTGGAGGAGACGGGCCGCCTCGACCCCGTCCATCACCGGCATCTCGATGTCCATGATCACCAGGTCGGGGGTCAGCGAGTGTGCCTGCTCCACCGCATCCAGACCGTTCGTCGCCTCGCCGACCACGGTCAGGTCGTACTGCTCGTTGATCAGCGTCGCGATGGCCCGCCGGAAGAGCGGCTGGTCGTCGACCAGCAGGATCCGGGTGGGCTCGGTCGGCCGCCCTGCGTTCGCGCGTTGCCTCATGTCCGGACCGCCTCGGCGATGTCGGTGATCCCTGCGGGAGCGTGGGTGGGGCGGCGGGGAAGGGGGACGCTGGCAACGACCCGCGTGCCACGTCCCGGAGCGGAGTCGACGACAAGATCGCCGCTGAGCAGCGTCATCCGCTCGCGCATGGAGTGCAGGCCGAAGCCGTCCCGCCGCGCCGCCAGGTGATCCAGCTCGAAGCCGTGGCCGTCGTCCTCGACGAGGAAGGTGATCGCCGAGCGCGCCTCAGTGATCCGGACCACCGCCGACCTGGCGTCCGAATGCTTCCGGACGTTGGTCAGGGCCTCCTGGATGACGCGGATCAGCTGCACCTCGCAGCTGGGGGAGAGGGCCAGCTCGTGATCGAGCGTGCACTCCAGCGAGGTCTCGATCCCGCACAGCCGGCTGTACCTGTCGAGATAGGCGCTCAGGCTGTCCAGCAACCCGCGGTCGGCGCGGCTTGACTCGTGCAACCCCAGGATCGCCTCCCGCACGTCGCCGTAGGACTCCTGGCACAGGTCGGCCAGCTCGGTGAGCTCCGCCAGCGCGGTCGGCTCGGGACCGCTCCCGCCCTTGCCACGGACAGCCAGCCGCGAACCCAGCGCGCGTAGCCGGACGTGGGTCGCCCCGAGCACCTGGGCGAGGTTGTCGTGCAGCTCGCGGGCGATCCGCTCGCGTTCGGACAGGATGGCGCGCTGGCGGTCGTTCTCGCGGAGCTCGGCGTTCGTGATGGTGATCGCAACAAGCTTGGCGAGGGTCATCAGGAAGGTCCGGTCCCGTTCGGTGAACGGAACGTCCCGCTGCCGGCCGACCCGCAGGTCGCCGAGCGATCCCGCGGAGCCGTGGATCGGCACCGTCAGGCTCGCCCCGACCCCGACTGCCCTGGTCAGTGCCTCGTCGAGCTGGATGAACGGGGACGCCACCTGGTCGAGGCACAGGCTCGCCTCGTCGCAAGCCAGCAGGTCGCAGGCGGCGCGGACGACAGCACCGAGGACGTCCTGGAGCGGCCGCTGGCTCGAGATCTGGAGGAGCACGTCGTAGCCGGCGTGCCCTTCGCGCCTGCGGCGCTGGAGATCGGCGACCAGCTCGACAGCCTGCTCTCCCGGGACGGCGGTGGCCACGGCGTTCGTCACCGCCAGCTCGCGGTTGTGCCGTTCCAGGAGCAACTGCGCACGGTCGATGACGGCGAACATCGCCAGCGTGAACGCCACGATCGACAGCGTCATCACCGCAGCGAAGGCGACATGGCCGGTGATCGCGAGCCGGTCCCGCCCGACGGCCACGACCCGGAGGAACTCCACAACGATGACGAAGGCGACCGGGACCAGGATGCCCAACACCCGGAGCCGGCCAAGCGCCTGCGGCCCGTCGCCAGCCAGACCACGCACGCCGCGACGAGCTAATCCGGAAAATATCGACAGTGGCACCGTCTCGCTCCGGACACGGAATCCCGCCCCCTTGGTCCTTCGGCCGACCAGTGGCGGCCCTTCTGGACGGGTACAGTCTACGACGACGATCTTGGCTGGAGATGGGACGATGGTCACCCTGGGGACGCCGGCGTGAGCAGCACCGGGTCGTTGTGGCAGCCGGCACAGTAGACCTCCTGGTGGCAGTACCCACATGCCTGCCCACCGGACCTCCGGATCGACGCGGGGTGGTTGTAGAGCATCTGGTCGTGCTGCACCGTCACCGCACCAGTGTTGTGGCAGTTCTCGCAGTAGGTGCGGTCGTGGCACCTCGCACAGGCCGTCCCGGCCGGATTGGTACCGGAAATACCGATCTTGTGGGTGAACACGTAGCGCGGGCTGGCGTGGTCGGCCGGCTCACCACCGATCAGCAGGCCGGAGATGCGTCCGCCGATCTGGGGGAAGATGTGGCAGGTCGCGCAGGCTGACGGGATCTTCTTGCTCGTCACCGTGCCGCCGACCACCTGGTAGTGGGTGCCGTCGTGACACCGGAAGCAGCCCGGTGCGCTCCGGTGCCCCAGGTTGTCCGGGTAGGTTCGTGCCTGAACTTTCATCTCCGGGGTCGCCAGCAGCCGGTACACCCGTTTCAGCTCGTCGATCGCCCCGGTCACCTGCGTGCTGCTGCGCCTCAGGACGAGCGGATAGCGCTCCTGGTAGGTCGCCCGAAGTCCCTCGATGGCGCTGTCGGCGGCCGCCACGGACGGGTAGCTGGCGTTCAGCAGGGCGACCCCGTCCCGTTTGATGAAGGGCAGGGACGCGCTGATCCGGCCCGCTGACATCGACTCGTCCAGCGCCTGGTCGGTGCTCGGGACGCCGTGCCCGACCCGGTTGTGGCAGTCGAGGCAATCCATGACCCGGGACGACTCGGTACTGCGCAGGCGCTCGATGTCCGGCCGGACGTCGTTGGACACGCCAACCGCCGCCGCGGCGATGTACTGCTCGACATGCCCGCCGGGTCGGGTGATCTCAACGAGATCGATCTTCTTCGAGGCCCGGTCGGTGGTGCTGTAGGTCACCTGCTGCTGGACATGCCAGTGCACGCCGAGGACACCGTCGCCGCTGCCCAGCCCAGATGGGCGGAGCACGACGGCGACGAGTTCCCGGGTGTTCTTCTCGTCCGGCTGGTAGGTGGGTCTCAGCACCAGCTTGAGCGGACCGCCGTTGCGGGTGATGCGTTCCACCGAGTGGCAGCGCAGGCAGGTGTCCTTGATCGACGGCAGCCGCGCGTGGTCGGGCGGTGGGATGGGCCGCGGGTAGGAGCCCGTCATGATCTGGATGAGCTGCTTGGTACCCGTCGCCTTCGCCCTGACCCAGCCGGCGACGCCCGGCTGCACATGACATTCCGCGCAGCTGAGCTCACGGTGCGCCGACATCTGGTGCGCCTTCAGCTCCGCGTCCATGGTGTGGCACCGGCCGCAGAAGCTGGTGGTCTCCGAGTAGTGCACGGCCATCGCCCCGCTCACCGTGACGATCGACCCGAATCCGGCGGCAAGCAGGAACAGCAGCAGGATGCCGCGCCTGCTCCGCCAGGGCGGGTGCGGCACCCGGCGGAAGCGGCGGAAACGGCGGGTCGGTCGGGCGTCCGCGCCCGCCGCCGGTGGGTCGGGCACCGGTGGGGTGGTCATCGGCTGATCTCCACCAAGGCGCCGTCCATCCCGTCAGGGCTGAGGCTTCCGGTCCGCATCGACCGCAGGACGCCGTGCCGGTCGATGAAGAAGTGGGCCGGGATCCCGCCCACCCGGTACGCCGACGCGATCCGCGTGTCCGGGTCCGCCACCTGAGGGAAGGTGAGCCCGGCCCGATCGGCGAAGCCCCGGACGTCGGCAGTGCTCTCGGAGATGGACACCGCGAGGACCACCACACCGTCGGCCTGGGTGCGCCGGTAGGCGGCCTCGATGTCCGGCGCCTCGGCCCGGCACGCCGCGCACCAGCTGGCACCGAACGTCAGCCAGACCGCTCGCCCCCGGAACGAGCTCAACGAGACCGGCGTGCCGTCCACGGCAGTGGCCGTGAAGTCCGGCGCGGGTTTGCCCACCGTCGGTGCGGCACCCGTGACCGGCCCGGACAGCGTGACCGCGCTTGCCCCACCGGCGGCGTGCTGATCGGTGAGGTGGCCGGCAACCAGCACGAGGGCGGTCGTCGCGGCCAGAGCCAGCACCAGCGACCTCATCGCAGACCCTCCGTCCTCATCCCGGTCGGGCACGCCTGCCGTTGCCCTGGCCGTGCGTCACCTGGGGCTGATGCCGGCGTAGCTGTGCAGGCCGCCGAAGAAGAGGTTGCCGAAGAAGGTGAACAGCACGGCGGCGAAGCCGGCCATCAGCAGCCAGGCAGCCCGACGCCCCCGCCAGCCACGAACCACCCGCGCGTGCAGGTACCCGCCGTAGATGAGCCAGGTGAGCAGAGACGCGGTCTCCTTGGGGTCCCAGCTCCAGTAGCTACCCCAGGCGATGTCGGCCCAGACCGCACCCAGGATGATCGTCATCGTCATCAGCGGGAAGGCGATCACCACTGCGCGATAGGCGATCTCGTCGAGCAGCGCCGGCTTGGGCATGCCGCGCCGACCGCCCTCGGGCTGGATCAGGTAGAGCGCGCCGGCCGCGCAGGCCACCGAGAAGGCGCCGTAGGCGAGGATCGCCACCGCGACGTGCACGGTCAGCAGCAGGCTGTTCTGTAGCGCGGGCACCAGCGGCGTGGCGGTCGCGCCGACCGTCATCGCGTACAGCAGCAGCGCGGTCGCGATGGGCAGGATCAGCAGGGCGAGGGTCCGTACGTGGTAGCGGCGCTCGACGTAGACGTACGCGCCGACCATGCCCCAGCCGAAGGCCACCGCGAACTCGTACTGGTTGGCGAACGGCCCGTGCCCGGTCGCGATCGCGCGGCACACCAGCGACGCGGTGAGGAACGCCAGGGCGAGCTGGGTGAACGCCGTGCCGTACTGGGCCAGGCCGCGCGGCCGGGACGCGGCGACCTCGGCCGCCGCGCCGCCGCCGACCCGGGCCATCGCCGGCCGCCGGTGCACCGACCGCCCGATCGTCAACACCAGCATGTAGCTGGCCAGCGCGAGCGCGATCAGCGCGACTCCCGCGACCAGGCTGTAGTGGGACAGCGTCAGCATCACTCGGCCCTGCCTTCGGCTGAGGAGTCGATCGGTTCCGGTGGGCGGGTTCCGGAGCGCTGGATGTCACCGACCAGCCGGTGGAACTGCGCTTCGAACGCCGAGTCGCGCCGCATGGCCGACGCGAGCCGGATCTCGCTGCCGCCGGTCGTCTCGCGCGCGCTCACCCACACCCGGCGGTGCGGGAAGAAGAGGACGAGGAAGAGGCCGAGGACCATGAGGATGGAGCCGACCCAGACGAAGATCGCTCCTGGGTCGTGCGCCACGATCAGGCCGGTGAACTGGCGTTCGCGGGCGAAGGTGAAGCTCAGGCCGGCCGCCGCGGTCGGTTTGCCTTGCGAGACGACGGTCGTCGTCATCGGCGTGTCCGCTCCGGCGGCATAGATCTCCAGCTGCATCTGCCCCGGCTGGATGTTCGGGTCGACCTCGCCGGAGGCGGCCGCGACGACGTACACCCTCAGGCGTTGAGCCGGCAGCTCGAACTGGCCGATGCTGTGCGTGCCGTCGTCCGAGCTCCACGCCAGTGGTACGCCGGAGTCGAAGACGACCTTGCCGGCGCCATCCTCGACCTGGATCGCGGCGGCAACCCCGAAGAACGACTGGTAGAGCGAGAGGCCGCCCCACCGCATTGGCTGGTTGACCCGGACCGTCTTGGTGGCGACCGGATGGCCGTTCTGGTGGAGCACCAGCTCACTCGCGTAGTCCCTCGGTGAGCCGTCCGGGTAGTAGGAGTCGGAGAAGGATCTCGCCTCGACCGCGATCCCGGTGCCGTGGCCGACCTCCACCCGGGAGCCGACCGGAACGGCGAACTGGGTGTCCTTGAAGCCGGCCGACCCGCTGATGGCCGCACCGAGGAGGATGCCGACGAAGCTCACGTGCGCCACGACCGTGCCGAACGGGCCGAACCGGTGCCGGTCGGCGTAGAGCGCGCCGGGCGAGCCATCCGGGTCGACGAGCGTCCGGAAGCGGTGCGACCGGAGCGCGCGCTGGGCCGCCGCGATGGCGCCGTCCGTTCCGACCGGAACCGTGATCCGGGCGCGCAGCGCCGCGTGCGAGAAGAAGGCATCACCCATCCGGGTGCGCGGGTGGATCGCCTGCCGCCACAGCCGCGGCGCCCGGTTGATCGAGCACGCGAGGATGCTGGTGGTCAGCAGGACGGTGACGGCCTTGAACCAGATCGAGGAGAAGACCGCGAAGAGGCCGAGCGTGTCCAGCACCGTGGTCCAGCCGCCGTACTTCCCGCGCTGCAAGGCGAGCCACTGCGGGTAGGCCTGCGGATCGTCGCGCATCCCCGCCGGTGCCTGCGCCAGAACCGTGCCGACCAGGGACAGCAGTCCCATGGCGAGGATCAGGACCAGCCCGACGCGCTTGGAGATGAAGAAGCGCCACAGCCGGTCGACGACGTCCGACGGCGAGACGGCGATACCGCTGTCGAGGCTGTCGGGGTCGTCGTCGGCGTCGGGCTCGACCGGGGAGTGGGTGCGGAGGATCTGGCTCATGTCACCCCTCGCTCAGTGACCATCGGTGGGCGAGGGGCTGGGAGTGGCGCCATCCAGGCTCGCCAGGTGGGTCGCGACCGTCTTGGCGATCGCGGACGCGGGGTCGATCTCGACGACTGTGCGCCACTCCTCGCGAACCTTGGCAAGATCGGGTGGACTCTGGCTCAGGTAGAGGAAGCCGAGGTCATAGTGGGCCTCGGCCTGCCGAGGGTTGAGCGCCACGACCTGCCGCCAGTGGCGCTCCGCCTCGGCGGCGTTGCCCAGGTTGAACTGCGCCGCCCCCAACGCCAGGTGCGCGGTCGCGTCCTTCGGGTCGAGCGCGAGGATCTTCTGCTGCCAGCTGCTGGCTGTGGCGTAGTCGGCGGCCTGGAAGTAGGTGTCACCGAGCGTCCGGAGCGAGTCGACGTCCTTCGGGTTTGCGCTGACCTTCGCCATCAGCGCGGCGACCTTCGCCTGGTCGACCGGCGTCGCGGGCGGCGCCGTCGAGGACTGGTCGGTCGGTGTGCCCGAGATGCCGGGCACCCCCGGTTCGCGCCCGATGGCGTAGCCACCGAGGACCACCGCGGCGATGACAGCGCCCACCAGCCCCGTCCGCGCCGGGTGGGTCCGCCGTGAGGTACGCGTCGCAGTGGACGGCGGCTCGGCTGCTGGGCCGGCGGCGTCCGCCGCGTCCGGGTCCGCCGCGTGCAGGTCGGCGGCCGGGTCGGACAGCAGGACGAACGCCTCGTCCGCTGCGGTGATCTCCCGCTCGGCCCAGGACCGCAACCCACGCGGGGCCTGCTGGAGGAACTCCAGGATCCTGTCGTGCGCGCTCTCGATGTCCTCCTGGCTCGCGGCGGAGGTCAGCCCCATCCGGCCGAGCAGCTCATTGGTCAACCCGGTGGCGTCCTTGGCGGCGGAGGTCGGGCGGTGGACCATCGCTGGCTCCCATGGCTCCTGTATCTGGTGGCCGGCCGCAGCATCATCAGACCCTGTGACACATGTTGCAGGTACCACGGTTGTCGACCCGGAGGAGCTTGCTGCTCCCGGCGGGTCCCGATCCGTCAGGGTTGGTGGCCTTGCCGGAGTAGGTCCCGCTCATCGCCGCGTTCGTACCGTGCGCGATGTGGCAGGTAATGCAGTTCGCACCGCCTTCCCGGTAGTTCTGATCCGACCGGTGCCGATAGGTGTACAGCGCGTCGCCGGAGCTGTTCTCGTACGAACCGGACGGCGCGAGGTAACGGGTGTGGCAGGTCGTGCACCACGCCGAGATGTTGGCGATGAACACCGATGGCGTGTAGGTCGTGACCACGCCGGTGCTGGACGTCACCGTGATCGGGGTGGTGACCGGGGGCGAGTTGGGGTCGTCGGTGGCCCAGTAGTTGCCGGTCGTGTAGACCTTCGCCGCCGAGTCGGGTATCGCAACCCCGGTTGCCGCCCCGGAATCCGTCGGGATGGCCCGCAGGATTCGGTAGTTGCCGTTGCCGTGCGGGTCGTGGCACGAGCCGCACCGCAACGCGATCGCGGTGCCGGCCGAAACGGTGGACGAGATCGCCCCGTTACCCCACGCGGTGAGGGTCGAGCCGTCGACGCTGTGCGTCGACGTCGTCGCCTCGCCCGTGGTCAGCACCGGAACGGTCTTGACCGCCGGTGACACACCTGGCGGGGTTCGGGTCGCGCTCCCCGACCCGATCAGGGCGTAGCCGAAACCACCGCCGCGGAGTGCCTGGCCGCCCGCTGCCGTGCCGCCACGTTCATAACCTGGGTAGCCGACTCCGTCGTAGACATCGGTCGACGCACCGCCGGCGGCAGCGCCGTGACACGTGTAGCACAGCGCCGGCTGAGCCGCTCGCAGCAGGTACGGCGCTGGTGCCGTGTGTGCGCGGTGACACCCGGCGCACCGGTCGACGGCGGTATTGCCCGCGGACGGGTAGTGCGGCCCGTTGTCGGCTGACGCGGGGACGGCTGCGAGCCCCAGCCAGACCAGGCTACCGACCGCGAGGAAGGCCAGCCTCCTCACTGTTCCCATCTCCGTTCCTCCTTCCGTCTGGGATCACGCACAGGCCCGCACCGCCGATCCGCATCGTGTCGCGGCGGTTCCGGAACACGGACCTCAGCTCCCTCCATCGATCAGTAGCTCCACACCTGAACCCGGTTGTTCTCCCGGTCGGTGACGTAGATGCGGCTCCGGGTGTCGGTGGCGATCCCGTTCGGGTACTCGAACCGTCCGTCGAGCAGCCCTTCCTGCCCGAATGAGCCGAGATACACGGGGAGCGGATCGGTGCCATCGCCCACCCGGTACACCCGAACCGCGTGGTTGGTCGTGTCCACGACGTAGAGCCGTCCCTTGTCGTCGACCGTCACCCCACGCGGCAGGCCGAGGTCGCCATCGCCGACCCCGCGGTTGATCGCGGCGAGGAGCTTCCCGGCCGGATCGAAAACCACCACCCGGCCGTTGTTGCTGTCGCTGACCTCGATGTTGCCGGACCCGTCCACGACGACCCCGTTCGGGAACGACAACGAGTTCGGTAGCCCAAGTGTCCGCTGCAGCGTGCCGTCGGCGCCGAAGACGAGGACCCGGTGCGTGCCGCCCCGGACATCGGTGGCGTAGAGCCGCCCGTCCCGGTCGAACGCCAGGCCCAGCGGCTCCCAACCGGCACCGAGATCACCCCGGGGAGCGAACGTGCGCCGATACCTGCCGGCCGCGTCGTAGACGTGGACCGCGGCCGCCATGCGGTCGCTGACGTAGATGTCGTCGGTGGCCGGGTTGATGGCCACGTAGACCGGGATGTGGGCGGCGCCGGTCGACGACGGCGGTGGCCTGAGGGTGCCGATCTCCTTCCCCGACCGGTTGTAGACCCGGACCACGCGGTCACCGTCGCTCTCGGTGACGTAGATCCGGTCGCCGGACGGGAGCACCGCCACCCCGAGCGGATGGGTGGCGCCGTAGAGGCTGAACACGTAGTGCGGCATCCTGTCCTCGGCCAGGCCCGGGAGTTCGGAGAGCGGCCTGCGGCTGCGCAGGTACCAGATGGCCACCATGACCAGGATCGCGATCAGCAGCGCGAGCGCCGCCACCACCGGGCGGCGCCAACGGCGCCATCGGCTGGTGCGGTGAGGCCCCGGCGCCGGCAACGGCGCCGCCGGGTCGGCGGCGGTGGGCGGGGGGTTGTCGACCGTGGTCATCTCATCCCGTCCCTGCGGCGGCGGGACCCGCCGGGGTGGGCCGCACACCGAGCCTGGACAGTGCGGACCTCGCCCCGATGTTGGCCGCATCGGCGGCGAGCACCCTCCGGTACCAGCCGACCGCCTCCGCGCGTTCGGAGCTGCTCTCGGCGATCATCCCCAACCCGAGCATCGCGTCGACCGCCACCGGTCCCGCCGCGAGTGCCTGGAGCCGGCGCTTCGCCTCAGCCGGCCTCTTCTGGCAGAAATCGACCATCGAGGCCGCGTACTCGGCCTGGGGCGCCTGGCGAAGGGTCGAGTAGGCCACGGCAAGTTGCGAGTAGGGCTCGCACCACCCGGTGGGCACGAAGAGCAGGGCCCGCCGGAACGCCGGAACGGCGCGCTCGGCGGCACCATCCTTCAGCCGCGCGAGGCCCAGCAGATACCACGCATCCGCATCCGTCTGGTCGATCTTGAGTGCGGCCTGGAGCTCAGCGAGGGCGGCCTTGACCTTCCCCTGCGTCAACGCGATGGAGCCGAGGAAGTAGTGCGCCTCGGCAAGCTGCGGGTCCGCACCGGCGAACTCGCCGGTCGACGCCGCACCGGTGATCGTCCGGAACGCCGCCGCGGCGGAATCCAGGTCGCCCTTGGCCATCAGGACACCGCCGCGTCCGAGCAGGGCGGCCCGATGGCTTCCCTCCGCCCTCAGGATCTCGTCGTACTGCCGCAACGCGTCGTCAAGCCGGCTGTCCTGCCGGTAGGCCAGCGCCAGCTGCAGTCGGGCCTGGATACTGTTCGGCGCCGTGCGTACCCGCCGCTCGGCGGCCTGAACCTGCCGTTGGACGAGCGACGGCCCGGCGTCGACGTGCTGGTCGACGAGGTAGAACGCACCGAAGAGCGGGATGCCGAGGGCCAGCACCAGAATCTCCAGCCGCACCAGGCGCGTGGTTGCGCGGTCCGCGGCGGCGGCGATCCGTCGAGTCAGCGTCATCTGGGCACTCAACCCTCATCGTGACCGCCCGCCGGCGCCCCAGGGAGCCGCGGCGCCGAACCCGGGCTGGAGGCGTGGACCTCCCTGTCCATCGTCGTGCCCCTCGACGCGGGATCCCATCCGTCGTGCGGTAGATATCCGGTACAGGCCGGTGTCGCAGCTGTGTCCAAATCGGGTCGGTGTGGCGTGGGACGATGCGCCGGTGGTCGACTCGGGCGATACCGGCTGGCGTTCCCTGGCGAGCCGGGCCCGGCGGCTCCCGCCCGGGTTGTGGCTGGTGGTGGGCGCCGTGGTGCTCTCCGTCGCGACGTGGCAGTGGGTGCCGGCGGTGGCCGCCGGTGGCGCGGTCGGCGTGGGCTACGCCGGGCAGGCATGGGCCCGGAGTCGTGCGGCGGCCGCCGACCGCGCCGCGCAGCCGGGCGGTGGCGGGGTGTGGGACGGGTGGCTGGCCACTGCCACGGTCGACTGGTTCTGGGAGCGGACCCCACCCTGGTACGTCGAGCTCGTCTTCTCCTACCGGGACCTGCCGGTGCGACTCGTCGCCGATCACAGCGGGATCGTCGTCGCGGTCCGGGGCCCGCTGATCTCCCGGCTCCGCCGGCAACCCCCGGTGACGATCCCGTGGCCGGACATCGCGGGTGCCAGGCAGCGGGACCGCGGCTACACCACCCCCGGTGGCACGGTTTCCCTGGTCCACCTCACCGACGTCACGGTCGATGTGGTCGGCGTCGCCGCCACGTCGTGGCGGGAGTGGTACGAGGACGACGAGCTCGACGAGGACGAGGCGCTCGACGAGGCGCTCGACGAGCGGGATGCCGGCGACGAGCGCGAGCGGGAGTCGTACCTCCGCACGAGCAACGGACCCGACTGGCGGCCCGGAACGGCGGCGTTGCGGTTCACCACCAGGCGCCCGGACGGGCTGGTCGAGCTGGCGACGCAGCGGGGGAGCGGACGCCCCTGGCCCGGCACCGGCTGAGCGCGAGCCGGAGTCAGGGACACCCGGTGGGCGACCCGGCCTGGTCGCGTACCGTGGTGGACGTGCGTCCGGTCCTCCTCTACACAGTCGCGCGCCTTGCGGTCCTCGCGCTGGTGGTGATCGTGCTCAGCCTGACCGGCCTGCAGGGGTTTCCGCTGCTGCTGGTCGCCCTCGCGCTGAGCATGCCGGTGTCATACCTGGCTCTGGGCCGGCAGCGGGTCGGTCTGACCGAGTGGATCGAGAGCCGCCGGGCCCAGCGGGCCGAGCTCCGCCGCAAGCTGCGCGGCGACGAATAGTGCCGCAGCGACGGGCAACGCGGAACCCGCCCACCGAGCCGGTCCGGCGACCCCGGGTCGGGCACATCCAGTTCCTCAACTGCCTGCCGCTGTACTGGGGGTTGGTGCACAGCACCGCGCTGCTCGACGTGGAGCTGGTCAAGGACACCCCGGACCGCCTCAACGATGCGCTGGTCGCGGGCGATCTGGACATCTCCGCGATCAGCCTGGTGGAGTACCTGCGGCACGCCGATGAGCTGCTTGTCCTGCCGGGCCTGGCGGTGGGCAGCGACGGGCCGGTGCTGTCGGTGAACCTGGTCAGCCAGCTCCCGCTGACCGAGCTGGGCGGCCAGCGGGTCGCGCTGGGGTCGACCAGCCGCACCAGCGTGTTGCTGGCCCAGATGTGGCTGGCGGAGGTCCACGGCGCGCACCCGGAGTACTTCCACTGCCCGCCGGACCTGTCGGTGATGCTCCAGGAGGCCGCCGCGGCGGTGCTCATCGGCGACGCCGCGCTGCGGGCGACCTACGAGGCGCCCGGCCGTGGGCTGGCCGTGCACGACCTCGGTGCGGCGTGGCGGGAGTGGACCGGGCTGCCGATGGTCTTCGCGGTGTGGGCGGTGCGCCGGGACTTCGCCGCCGCGCACCCGGGACTGGTCAAGGACGTGCACGAGGCGTTTTGCGCCTCCCGGGACTGGGCTCTCGCCGAGATCGACACGGTTGCCGCCCGGGCGGCCCGCTGGGAGCACTTCGACGAGGCCACCCTGGCCGGTTACTTCCGGACCCTGGACTTCTCGTTGGGCGAGCGGGAGCTGGCTGGTCTGCGCGAGTTCGCCCGCCGGGTCGCGCCGCTGGCCGGCACCGGCCCGGACGTGCCGGTGCGGATGTTCACCGGTTGAGCCCGCCGGCCTGGGCCACCGTTACCCTCGACCCGTGACAGAGCGCACCCTGCAGACGATTCTGGACCGGGCCGCCGAGGGCGAGCCGATCACGCCCGAGGAGGCGCTGGCGGTCTACCGGGACGCGCCGCTGCACGCGCTCGGCCAGGCCGCCGACGCCGCGCGCCGCCGCCGTTTCGCCGGCACCGGGCAGATCGCCACCTACCTCATCGAGCGCAACATCAACTACACCAACATCTGCGTCACGGCCTGCAAGTTCTGTGCCTTCTACCGGGCACCCAAGCATGCGGGCGGCTGGGTCCGGGAGCTCGACGACATCCTGGCCCGGTGCGCGGAGACGGTCGAGCTGGGCGGTACCCAGATCATGTTCCAGGGTGGCCACCATCCGGACTTCGGCGTCGAGTACTACGAGACCGCGTTCGCCGCGATCAAGCAGCACTTCCCCCAGCTCGTGCTGCACTCCCTCGGCGCCTCCGAGGTGGCGCACATGGCCCGGGTCTCCGGCGTCAGCATCGAGGAGGCGATCACCCGGCTGAAGGCGGCCGGGTTGGACTCCTTCGCCGGCGCCGGCGCCGAGCTGCTGCCTGCCCGGGCCCGCACCGCGATCGCCCCGCTGAAGGAGTCCGGCGAGGAATGGCTGGCGATCATGGAGACCGCGCACGGGCTGGGGCTGGAGTCCACCGCGACGATGCTGATGGGCACCGGGGAGTCCAACGCCGAGCGGATCGAGCACCTGGCGATGATCCGCGACGTGCAGGACCGCACCGGTGGCTTCCGGGCGTTCATCCCCTACACCTACCAACCGATGAACAACCACCTGAAGGGCAGGACCCAGGCGACCTCGCTGGAGTACCTGCGGATGATCGCGGTGGCCCGGCTGTTCCTGCACAACGTCGCCCATATCCAGGGCTCCTGGCTGACGACCGGCAAGGACGTCGGCCAGCTCTCGCTGCACATGGGGTCCGACGATCTCGGCTCGGTGATGCTGGAGGAGAACGTCGTCTCCAGCGCCGGCGCCCGGCACCGGTCGAACCTGGTGGAGCTGATCCACCTGATCCGCGCCGCCGACCGGGTCCCGGCGCAGCGGGACACGCTCTATCGGCACCTCGCGGTGCACTGGACGCCGGCCGACGACCCGCACGACGACCGGGTCGTCTCGCACCTGTCCTCAACCGCGCTGCCGCTGGTCGATGCCTCCTGATGTGAGTGGCCCGCTGGTGCTGCACCGGGCTCCGGTCGTGCTGCCCGTCGGCGCCGAGCCGATCCGGGACGGCGCGGTGCTGGTCGCCAGTGACCGGATCGCCTGGGTGGGTCGCCATGCGGCGTACGCGGGCCCGCCGGTCCCGAGCCGGGACTGGCCCGGCGTGCTCATGCCCGGCCTGGTCAACGCGCACACCCACCTGCAGTACACCGGGTACGCCGACATGTACCGGCCGGGCGTCGACTTCTTCGGCTGGATCACCCAGATCGCACCGCGCAGCCGCGCAATGACCGCCGCGGCGTGGACCGCATCCACCCGGGCCGGTGTCGCGGAGGCGCTGCGGACCGGGACCACCTGCGTCGCCGACATCGCCACCGTCCCCGAAGCGGTGACGGTCGTGGCCGAGGCCGGGCTGGCCGGCGTGAGCTACGTGGAGGTGGTCGGGGTGGACGCGGCGAGCTGGCCGCGTCGTCGGGACACCCTGCTGTCGATCCTGGCCGTCGCCGATCCGGACGGCCCGGCGGGCGGGCGCGCGGTGGGGGTGAGCCCGCATGCCTTGTACACGATCTCCTCCGGGGCCTTCCGGGAGCTGGTGGCGCTGGCCCGGGAGCGTGGCCTGCGCCTGCATCCGCACGCGGCGGAGTCGCGGTACGAGAGCGAGTACGTCGCGACCGGCGACGGGCGGTTCGCCGCCGCGAGCCACGGCTGGGGTCTGGAGATGGAGCTGGTCGCCAGCGGCGGCTCCGGACGTACCCCGGTCGGTGAGCTGGCGGCACTGGGGTGCCTGGGCGCGGACGTGCACCTGGCGCACGGCGTCGAGGTGTCGGCCGACGACCTCGCGACCCTGCGCGACCACGGCGCCGTGGTCGCCCTGTGCGCGCGCTCCAACGCGACCCTCGGCTGCGGTGAGCCACCGGTGGCGGCGTACCGCTCCGGCGGCAACCTCGTCGCGGTCGGCACCGACTCACGAGCCTCGTCGCCGTCGCTGGACCTGCTCGCCGAGCTGCCGGTGCTGCGCGACATCGCCCTGCGGCAGGGCTCCCCGCCGGCCGGCCTGGACCGCTGGCTGGTCGAGGCGGCCACTGTGGGCGGCGCCCGGGCGATGGGGCTGGCCGGGGTCGGGGTGCTGGCGCCCGGCGCGCGGGCCGATCTCGCGGCGTTCGACGTGCCGGTGACTGGCGACCCGTACGCCGCGCTGGTCGAGCACGGTGCCGGCCGGTGTGTGGGCACCGTCCTCGCCGGCGAGGAGGTGTGAGCCGCGGTCAGATGGTGGCCGTGAGCTGCTGCGCCCCTGTGTGGCCGGAAATGCGGTGTTACCGGATATACGGTGTTGCCGGATATCTTGTCGCCCATGGAACCTGGTGGTACGCGTAGCGCGCGCGGTGACGACACCCTGCTCGCCGAGGGGGCCAGTTGACCACGGACACCGCGGGGCAGCTCGTCGACGACTACCTGGCGCGGCTGGATCGCGCTGCCCACCAGCTGTCCAGGAGCTGGCGGGTCGAGCTCGTCCAGGAGATCGGCGACTTCATCAGCTCCGCCCGCGCGGCCACCGCCACCGACGAGGTGGCGGTGCGGGCCATGCTCGACCGGCTCGGTACCCCGGAGGAGATCGTCGCCGCCGCCCGTCGCAACGGCAGTCCGGAGTCGCTCATGGACGCCCGGCCAGCCGGGATACGGCGAGAAAGCGCCGCCGTCCTGATGGTGACGGTCGGCTCGCTGGTCGGTCTCGTCGACCCGACTGTCGGTCTCCTCGGTGGCATCCTCGCCGTCGCGTTGCTGTGGAGGTCCCGCAGCTGGCATCTGTCCGAGAAGATGCTCGGCACGCTGGCGGTGCTCGCCGGGCCCGGTCTGGCCGTCCTCGCCAGCGCCTTCACGATCGGCACGGTGCCCGTCATCGTTCTGGTCATGATGCCGGTCGCCGTCTGGGTGGTCCTGCTGCGGCGGGCCATGATCCGGCTCCCGTTCGGCTGACCGCCCCCATACCCAGCGGGGCAATGCCCACCTCCGAACGGGACCCCTGACGAGGGACACACCGTCGTGGTGGGGTGGCGTCCGCCACCCCACCACGGTTCGGGCAACTACAGGACCGGGCAGTTGACCACCGTGTCGGTGGTCTGAAGGGTCACCCAGCCGTTGGTCTCCGCCGCCGCGACATCCGCCGCCGAGGTGAGCACGACCGGTGTGAACCCGGCCTTCCAGGTCACGGTGACGACCTGCCACAGCGGGGTGTAGTCGTCGGGGGAGTTGAGGTGCGGCACGTTGTCGATGACGTTGCGCTGGCCGGCGGGGCCGTTGGTGACGGCCCAGATCGGGTCGACGTCGGAGATGAAGTGTCCGGTGGTGTCCTTGGCGAGCTGGATCACGCCCTCATCGAGGTAGCGGACGTCCTGCGTGCGGAAGAAGCCGTGCGTCACGGGTTGGTCGAAGCCGAGCACCGGGCAGTTGACGATCGTGTCGGTGGTCTCCAGGGTGACCTCGCCCCGCTTCGCCGCCCGCTGCACGGCGTCCGCCGAGGTGAGCAGCCGAGGGTGCCCGCTGACCCAGGTCACGGTGACGACCTGCCACAGCGGGGTGTAGTCGTCCGGGTTGTTCAGGTGTGGCACGTTGTCGATGATGTTGTGCTGGCCGGCGGGGCCGTTGGTGACGGCCCAGATCGGGTCGACGTCGGAGATGAAGTTGCCGGCCGCGTCGCGGGCGAGCTGGACCGGGCCCTCGTCGAGGTAGCGGATCTGGGTGCCACGGAAGAACCCGGTGACAGGCGTTTGGCCGTGCAGCCGGGCCGGGCTTGCCTGGTCGGTCGCGTGCGCGGGCGCCGTGGTCGCGGCCGGCTGGCCTGCCGCGCCCGCGGGAGCGACGCCGAGCACGAGTGCCGTCGCCGAGGCCGCCAGCGTCGCCGCGAGGGCCGCGACAAGCCGGAACCGGCCGGGGGTGCGCTGGGTGATGCGCATGGGTGGACCTCCTTCAGGTCGGTCTCGACCATAGGGAGCCACCGCCCCGAAAGGGCTTACCGGAAGCGGACGAAATGCTTACGGAGTGAGTTCGGCGGGCCCCGCCCCGGCCAGGTCGAGCAGCGCGCTGCGCTCGGGCAGCAGGCCGCCGACCACCCGCAGGTAGACGCCGCGTCCCACCGGTGACAGCAGCCCGTCGTGCACCGGCACGACGGTGGCCGGGCTGACGGCATGGGCGAAGTCGATGGTTTCCTGCACGTTCGTCCACGGCGCGTTCAGCGGCAGGGCCAGGATGTCGATCCCTTCTGGGGTCACCTGGTAGGAGTCGCCGGGGTGGAACAGGGTGGGCTCGCCGTCGGCCCCGATGACCAGCCCGATGTTGCCGACGACCGGGATGCCGGGATCGTGGATCGTCGCGTGCCGGCCGCCGACCGCGCGGACGCTTGCCCCGGCGAACGGCATGGTCTCGCCGGCCGGGAACGCCGTCGCAGCCCAACCGGCGGTGAGGAGCTGCTCGGTGAGCTCGGGCTCGGCGAGCAGCCGGGCGTCGGGGTTGCCGGCGAGCACCCGTGGCAGCCGGTCCCCGTCCACGTGGTCGACGTGCTGGTGGGTGATGAGCACGGCGTCGAGTGCCGTCAGCTCCTCGAACCCGGCCGAGAAGGTTCCCGGGTCGATCAGGAGGCGGGCCCCGCCGGTCTCCACGAGCAGGCAGGCGTGGCCGAGATGGGTCAGCCGCATGGATCCCTCCCGAGTGACGTGCCGGATGTCATGGATGTCGGTGTCATGGACGTGATCACTGGACAGCCTGCCGCAACCCGGCGTCGGGCGCCACGGCGGAGCGGCGGCCCGCCGCGCGCCGCCGGCTGTGGGTGCGCGACGATTGCGGCATGGCACGGGCCGGGCTGGACAGGCGACCAGGCGACGTCGCGGCGATGTTCGATGGGGTGGCGCGCCGCTACGACGTGACCAACACCGTGCTGTCCTTCGGCCAGGACCGGCTGTGGCGGCGGGAGACCCGGCGGGCGCTGGCGCCGCGACCGGGCGAGCGGGTGCTCGACCTCGCCGCCGGTACCGCGGTCTCGACCGAGGAGCTGGGCAGCTCCGGCGCATGGTGCCTCGCCTGCGACTTCTCCCTCGGCATGCTGCGGGCCGGCCGGCACCGGGCGGTGCCGAGGGTCGCCGGCGACGCGCTGCGGCTACCGTTCGCCGACGGCGCCTTCGACGCCGTGACGATCTCCTTCGGCCTGCGCAACACTGCCGACCCGGACCGCGCGCTCGCCGAGCTGGCCCGGGTGACCCGCCCCGGCGGCCGGCTGGTGGTGTGCGAGTTCAGCCGCCCCACCTGGGCGCCGTGGCGCACGGTCTACCTGGAGTACCTGATGCGGGCGCTGCCGGCGGTGGCCCGCCGGGTGGCGAGCAGTCCGGACGCCTACGTCTACCTCGCCGAGTCGATCCGGGCCTGGCCGGCCCAGGCGGAGCTGGCTGGGCGGGTTGCCGCCGCCGGCTGGCGTCAGGTGGCGTGGCGGGACCTTTCCGGTGGGATCGTCGCGCTGCACCGTGCCGTACGGGCCTGAGTCCGGGTTCCACCCGGATCGCGCCTCGGCCCGACCCGCGGTGCCGCCGAACTCACCGGTCCGGGTCACCCGTCGGGGGCACGCAGGCCATACACTGCTGCCGGACAGGGATCGTGAAGCCGTTCACAAGCGGCGCCCGAGCCCGGACGGCGAGTTCCGGACGACGAGTTGCGGAGAGTTGATGGCCACGGTGACGACGGCCGGCCGGTACGACGGCCAGCCCGACGATGCCGACGTCATCGTGGTCGGTGCCGGTCCGGCCGGCGCCACCACGGCGTACCACCTCGCGCGGGCCGGGCTGAGCGTGCTGGTCTGCGAGAAGTCCCGCTTCCCCCGCGAGAAGGTGTGCGGCGACGGGCTGACCCCACGTGCGGTCAGGGCCCTGATCGCGATGGGCATCGACACCTCCGAGCGGGCCGGGTCGGCTGGCGGCCCAGCGGGTCACCCCGGCTGGGTGCGGAACAAGGGGCTGCGGGTCTACGGTGCCGGCCGGGTGCTGCACCTGGACTGGCCCGAGCTGGCCAGCTACCCGTCGTACGGCCTGGTCCGCACCCGACTCGACTTCGACGACCTGCTGGCCCGCCGGGCCGCCGAGGTCGGCGCGAAGCTGGTCGAGGAGTGCGCCGTCGACGGGCCGGTGCTGGACCGTGCCGGCCGGGTTGTCGGGGTCACCGCCATGCTGGGGTCGGATCGGGAGCCGGTCTCCTACCGGGCGCCACTGGTGGTCGCCGCCGACGGGGTCTCCGGCCGGCTCGCCCTCGCCCTGGGGCTGGCCCGGCGCACCGACCGGCCGATGGGGGTGGCGGTCCGGCGGTACTATCGCAGCCCCCGCCACGTCGACGACTACCTGGAGTCGTGGCTGGAGCTGCGGGACGGCGGCACCCTGCTGCCCGGCTACGGCTGGATCTTCGGGATGGGCGACGGCACCTGCAACGTCGGGCTCGGCGTGCTCAACTCCTCGGCGGCGTTCCAGCACACCAACTACCGCGAGCTGCTGACCCGGTGGATGGGCAGCACGCCGGCGGAGTGGGAGTTCGTCGAGGAGAACGCGACCGGGCCGATCCGGGGTGCCGGGCTGCCGATGGCCTTCAACCGCACGCCGCATTACACCCGTGGAATGCTGCTTGTCGGGGATTCGGGCGGTATGGTGAACCCCTTCAACGGCGAAGGCATCGCGTACGCGATGGAGGGTGGGCAGCTCGCGGCTGAGCACATCGCACAGGCGCTGGCCCGACCCGCCGGCTCCGGACGGGAACGTGCCTTGCACGACTACGCCGGGCAGTTGCGTACGACGTACGGCGGGTACTACCGGCTCGGCAAGACCTTCGTCGACCTGATCGGGCACCCCGCCGTGCTGAGCTTCTGCACGCGGCACGGCATGCCGCGCCCGGTGTTGATGAGGTTCGTGTTGAAGTTGCTCGCGAACCTCACCGACCCCCGTGGGGGTGACGCGATGGACCGTGTGATCAACGCGCTGACCAAGATCGCACCCGCGGTGTAGGGGTGGGGTCCCCGTTGGGGGGCCGACCCGTACGACGTAGGGTGCAGACGGTTTTGACCGGGCCCCGCCCGGGGGAAGGACTGCTTGGATGCTCGCGCCGTACATCCCGATCCTTGCGCTGTTCGTCCTGGCCACCGCGTTCGCGGCGGGCTCGGTGCTGGTGGCGCCGTTGGTCGGACCGAGGCGGTACAACCGCGCCCGGCTGGAGTCCTACGAGTGCGGCATCGAGCCGACGCCGGTGCCGGCCGGGGTGCACCGCTTCCCGGTGAAGTTCTACCTGACCGCGATGCTGTTCATCGTCTTCGACATCGAGATCGTCTTCCTCTACCCGTGGGCGGTGGCCAACGCCGCGCTGGGGATCTTCGGTCTGGTCGAGATGGTGCTGTTCATCGTCACCGTGCTGATCGCCTACGCCTACGTGTGGCGGCGCGGCGGCCTGGACTGGGACTAGGGGAAGCGCGATGGGTCTGGAAGAGAAGCTGCCCAGCGGGTTCCTGCTGACCAGTGTGGAGAAGCTGGTCAACTGGAGCCGGAAGTCCTCGATGTGGCCGGCGACGTTCGGGCTGGCCTGCTGCGCGATCGAGATGATGACATTCGGGGCACCACGGTACGACTCGGCCCGGTTCGGCATGGAGGTCTTCCGGGCCAGCCCCCGGCAGGCGGATCTGATGATCGTCGCCGGTCGGGTCAGCCAGAAGATGGCGCCGGTGCTCCGGCAGATCTACGACCAGATGCCGAACCCGAAGTGGGTCCTGGCCATGGGGGTGTGCGCCTCCAGCGGAGGGATGTTCAACAACTACGCCATCGTGCAGGGCGTCGACCACGTCGTGCCGGTGGACATGTACCTGCCCGGCTGCCCGCCGCGGCCCGAGATGCTCATCGACGCGATCCTCAAGCTGCACGAGAAGATCATGCATGAGCCGCTCGGACCGAAGCGGGCCGCCCAGCTGGCCGGCCAGAAGGTCGAGCTGCTGCCGTCCTCGGTGAGGTATGCGAAGTGACCGATCACACGCCGCCGGGTGCCGGCGGCGACCAGCGTCCCGCGGACCCGGCCCTGCCCGGCCCTGACGACGCCGGCACCGGCCCGGTCCGGCACGGCATGTTCGGCGTCTCCGGGTCGGGGGACACCTCGGGGTTCGGCGGCCTGGTCCGTCCCACCTGGACGGTGCCGGCGGCGGAGCGCCCCTACGGTGGGTACTTCGACGAGGTGGTCGACGCGCTGGCCGAGGGATACCCGGACTTCGCGGTGGCGGTGCGCAAGGTCGAGGTGGACCGCGGCGAGCTGACCCTGCACCTGGCCCGCGAGCACCTGGTCGGCCTGTGCGCGACGCTCCGCGACGACCCGGCGCTCCGCTTCGAGCTGTGCTCCTCGGTGTCCGGGGTGGACTACCTGGGTACGCCGGAGCGGCTGCACTCCGTCTACCACCTCACCTCGATGACCTACCGGCGGCGGATCCGGCTGGAGGTCGCCGTCCCGGTCGGGGACCCGCACGTGCCGAGCGTCACCGGGGTCTACCCGACGGCCGACTGGCAGGAGCGGGAGGCCTACGACATGTTCGGGATCGTCTACGACGGGCATCCGGGGCTGACCCGGATCCTCATGCCCGACGACTGGGATGGCTTCCCGCAGCGCAAGGACTACCCGCTCGGCGGCATCCCGGTGGAGTTCAAGGGCGCGACGATCCCACCTCCCGACGAGCGGCGGGCGTACCGGTGACCGGCCGGTGTGCCGCCGGCGGCGGCGAGCGGGAAGGAGCCGGACGATGAGCACGGCCGACGGGTACGCGGCGTCCCGGGACACCCAGGAGGGTCGGGTGTACACGGTCACCGGCGGGGACTGGGACGACCTGCTCGCCAGCGACCCGATCAGCGAGGAGCGGATGGTCGTCAACCTCGGCCCGCAACACCCGTCGACGCACGGCGTGCTCCGGCTCGTGGTGGAGATCGAGGGTGAGACGGTCACCAACACCCGGCTGGTGATCGGTTACCTGCACACCGGGATCGAGAAGAACGCCGAGTTCCGCAACTGGACCCAGGGGACCACCTTCGTCACCCGGGCCGACTACCTCGCGCCGCTGTTCAGCGAGACCGCCTACTGCCTGGGGGTGGAGAAGCTGCTCGGCATCACCGCACCGCGCCGGGCCCAGGTCATCCGCACCATGCTGATGGAGGTCAACCGGGTCTCCTCGCACTGGGTGGCGCTGGCCACCGGTGGCATGGAGCTGGGTGCGCTGACCGGCATGACGAATGGTTTCCGGGCCCGCGAGCGGTGCCTGGACGTCCTGGAGCTGGTCACCGGGCTGCGGATGAACCACGCGTTCGTCCGCCCCGGCGGGCTGGCCCAGGACCTGCCGGAGGAGGCGCCGGCCGCGATCGCGACCTGGTGCGACGAGATGGAGAAGGAGGTCGCCGGCCTGGACAGGCTGCTCACCGGGCAGCCGATCTGGATCCGGCGGCTGAAGGATGTCGGCTACCTCGACACCGCCGGCTGCCTCGCCCTCGGCGTCACCGGCCCGCTGCTGCGGGCCACCGGGCTCCCCTGGGACCTGCGCAAGACCGAGCCGTACGGGGTCTACGACGAGATCGACTTCGACGTCGTCACACACCCGGACTGCGACTCGTGGGCGCGCTACCTGGTCCGGCTGGACGAGATGCGGGAGTCGGTCCGCATCGTCCGGCAGTGCCTGGATCTGCTGGAGCCCGGTCCGGTGATGGTGGACGACCCGAAGATCGGCTGGCCGGCCCAGCTCTCGCTCGGCTCCGACGGGATGGGTAACTCGCTGGAGCACGTCAGAAAGATCATGGGCCAGTCCATGGAGGCCCTGATCCACCACTTCAAGCTGGTCACCGAGGGCTTCCGGGTGCCGGTCGGGCAGGTCTACACCGCGGTGGAGTCACCCCGCGGTGAGCTGGGCTGCCACGTGGTCAGCGATGGTGGCACCCGGCCGTTCCGGGTCCACCTGCGGGAGCCGTCGTTCATCAACCTGCAAAGCGCGCCGGTGCTGTGCGAGGGCGGCCTGATCGCCGACCTGATCGCCGCCGTCGCCTCGATCGACCCGGTGATGGGTGGGGTGGACAGGTAGATGCCAGTGACCGAGGAAACCCGCACGAAGGCGCGGGAGATCATCGCGCGTTACCCGAGGCCGCGCTCCGCGCTCCTGCCGATGCTGCACCTGGTGCAGGCCGAGGAGGGGTACATCACCCCCGACGGGATCGGTCTGTGCGTCGAGGAGCTCGGTCTGACCCGGGCCGAGGTGGGCGCGGTGGCCACCTTCTACACCATGTACAAGCGTGGCCCGACCGGCGAGTACCTGGTCAGTGTGTGCACCAACACGCTGTGCGGGCTGCTCGGCGGCGACGAGATCTATGCGACGCTGCGCGAGTACCTGGGTGTCGGACACAACGAGACGACCGACGACGGCATGATCACCTTGGAGCACGCCGAGTGCCTGGCCGCCTGCGACCACGCGCCGGTGGTCACGGTGAACTACGAGTACTTCGACAACCAGTCGGAGGAGTCCGCGGTCCGGCTGGTCGACGACCTGCGGGCCGGCACACCGCCGCGCCCGACCCGGGGCGCTCCGCTGTGTGGCTTCCGGGAGATCAGCCGGCAGCTCGCCGGGTTCCTCGACGAGCGACCGGAGGCACGGGACGCGGTGAGCATCGCCGAACCGGGGCTGGCCGGGCTCCGGCTGGCCGTCGAGCGGGGCGAGCGCGCACCGGAGTACCCGGAGGCCACACTCGCCACCACCGAGCGGAAGGAGGCCTGAGCCGATGCCGCTGACCCCCGTGCTCACCAAGCGGTGGCTGGAGCCGCGCTCCTGGGAGCTGGAGAGCTACGAACGTCTCGACGGGTACCGGGCGTTGCGCGCCGCGCTGGCGATGCGCCCCGACGAGATCATCCAGATCGTCAAGGACTCGGCCCTGCGCGGCCGTGGCGGCGCGGGTTTTCCGACCGGCATGAAGTGGGGCTTCATCCCGCAGGGCGACAGCACGCCGCACTACCTGGTCGTCAACGCCGACGAGGGCGAGCCGGGCACCTGCCGGGACCTGCCGCTGATGATGGCGGACCCGCACGCGCTGGTTGAAGGCATCGTCATCGCCGCCTATGCGGTGCGGGCGAACTTCGCCGCGATCTACATCCGGGGTGAGGCGGTCCACGCGTTGCGCCGCCTGCAGTACGCGGTGCGCGAGGCCCGCCAGGCCGGCTACCTCGGCCAGAACGTCCTCGGCTCCGGCTTCGACCTGGAGATCGTGGTGCACTCCGGCGCGGGCGCCTACATCTGCGGTGAGGAGACGGCGCTGCTGGACTCGCTGGAGGGGTACCGCGGCCAGCCCAGGCTGAAGCCGCCGTTCCCCGCCACCCACGGCCTGTACTCCTCGCCGACCGTGGTCAACAACGTCGGCACCCTCGCCAGCGTGCCCGCGATCATCCTGGGTGGCGCGGCCTGGTGGAAGGCGATGGGACCGGAGAAGTCGCCGGGCACCTCGATCTACTCGCTCACCGGCCGGGTCACCCGGCCCGGCCAGTACGAGGCCCCGATGGGCACCACGCTGCGTGAGCTGCTCGACCTCGCCGGCGGGGTCCGGGAGGGGCGCCAGCTCAAGTTCTGGACCCCGGGCGGCTCCTCCACGCCGATGTTCACCGCCGCGCACCTCGACGTGCCGCTGGACTTCGACTCGGTGGCGGCGGCCGGTTCGATGGCCGGCACCGCCGCGTTGATGATCTTCGATGACGCCGACTGCGTGGTCCGCGCGGTGCTGAAGTGGACCGAGTTCTACGAGCACGAGTCGTGCGGCAAGTGCACGCCGTGTCGGGAGGGGACCTACTGGATGACGCAGATCCTGCGCCGGCTGGAGCGTGGCGCCGGCACCAAGGAGGATCTGGACACCCTGCTCGACACCTGCGACAACATCCTGGGCCGTTCCTTCTGCCCGTTCGGTGACGGTGCCACCAGCTCGATCACGTCCTCGATCCAGTACTTCCGGGACGAGTACCTCGCGCACCTCGACGGCGGCTGCCCGAACCACAGGAACCGCACCCTGGTGGGAGCACACTGACGATGACCCTCGCCCCGGACAAGGCATCCGGCCCACCGGCCACCGTCGAGGACACCGTCACGGTGACCATCGACGGCTTCGACCTTCGGGTGCCCAAGGGCACCCTGGTCATCCGGGCCGCGGAGCGGCTCGGGATCCAGATCCCGCGGTTCTGCGACCATCCGTTGCTGGACCCGGTCGGCGCCTGCCGGCAGTGCATCGTCGAGGTCGAGGGGCAGCGCAAGCCGGTCGCGTCCTGCACGATCACCGTCACCGACGGCATGGTGGTGCGGACCCAGCTCACCAGCGCGGTCGCCCGGCAGGCGCAGAGCGGCACCCTGGAGCTGCTGTTGATCAACCACCCGCTGGACTGCCCGGTCTGCGACAAGGGCGGTGAGTGCCCGCTGCAGAACCAGGCGATGAGCAACGGGCGCGGTGAGTCCCGCTTCCATGACGTGAAGCGCACCTACCCGAAGCCGATCGCGGTGAGCACCGAGATCCTGCTGGACCGGGAGCGGTGCGTGCTGTGCGCCCGGTGCACCCGGTTCTCCCAGCAGATCGCCGGTGACCCGTTCATCGAGCTGTTCGAGCGGGGCGCCGCCGAGCAGGTCTGCACCGACCCGAGCGAGCCGTTCCGGTCCTACTTCTCCGGCAACACCGTGCAGATCTGCCCGGTGGGCGCGCTCACGTCGGCGGCGTACCGGTTCCGGGCCCGGCCGTTCGACCTGCAGTCCACCCCCAGCGTCTGCGAGCACTGCGCATCGGGCTGCGCGCTGCGCATCGACTGGCGGCGCGGAGCGGTGCAGCGGCGGCTGGCCGGCGACGATCCGGCGGTCAACGAGGAATGGAACTGTGACAAGGGGCGCTTCGCCTTCGCCTACGCCGCCGCCGACGACCGGATCCGCACCCCGATGGTCCGCGCCGAGAACGGCGATCTGGTCCCGGCATCCTGGCCGGAGGCGCTGGAGCGGGCCGCCGAGGGGCTGCGGGAGGCCCGCGACGCCAGCGGGGTCGGGGTGCTGACCGGTGGCCGGCTCACCTGCGAGGACGCCTACGCCTACGCCAAGTTCGCCCGGGTGGCGCTGGGCACCAACGACGTCGACTTCCGGGCGCGGCCGCACTCCGCGGAGGAGGCGACGTTCCTGGCGGACCGGGTCGCCGGGCGCGGTGTCGATGTCAGCTACGCCGACCTGGAGCGGGCGAGCAGCGTCCTGCTGGTCGGGTTCGAGCCCGAGGAGGAGTCGCCCATCGTCTTCCTCCGGCTGCGCAAGGCAGTCCGGAAGCGGGGGCTTCGGGTGTTCACCGCCGCGCCGCTGCTCTCCGACGGGTCCCGCAAGCTCGGTGGCATCCTGCTGCCGACCGTCCCGGGTCAGGAGACCGCGGTGCTCGGTGCGCTCGCCGACGCGTTCACGGCCGGCGGGCCGGTCCGCGCCGCGGCGGATGCGCTGGCCGCTGGCAACGCGGTGATCTGCGTGGGGGAGCGGCTGGCGGCCGTTCCCGGTGGGCTGCCGGCCGCTGCCGCGCTGGCCTCCGCGGTGGGGGCCCGGCTCGCCTGGATCCCGCGTCGGGCCGGCGAGCGCGGCGCCGTCGATGCGGGCGCGCTCCCCGGGCTGCTCCCCGGCGGCCGGCTGGTTGCCGACCCGGATGCCCGGGCCGAGGTCGAGCGGGTCTGGGGGGGCCCGGTACCGGCAGCCCCCGGCCGGGACACCGCCGGCATCCTCGCCGCGGCCGCCGACGGTGGGCTCGATGCCCTGCTCGTGTCCGGGGTGGACCCCGCGGACCTGGCCGACCCGGCGCTGGCCGGCCGGGCGCTGGAGCGGGTCGGTTTCGTGGTCAGCCTGGAGCTGCGGTCGTCGGAGGTGACCCGGCACGCCGACGTCGTGCTGCCGGTCGCGCCCGTCGTCGAGAAGTCCGGCAGCTTCCTCACCTGGGAGGGACGGCGCCGGCCCTTCGACGCCACCCTGCACGCCACCGGGGCACTCGCCGACCACCGGGTGCTGCACGCGCTCGCCGAGGAGCTCGGTACCGACCTCGGCCTGGCCAGCTCGGCGGCCGCGGCCGCCGAGCTCGCCGAGCTCGCCGCGGCGCCCGCCACCGGCGCGGTCGGCAGGACGCCGCAAGCCGGCACGCCGGACCGCGGCCGCCGGGCCGGCGCCGGGAACGGTGAGGTCACCACGAGCGGTGCCGGCGCCACCGCCGGGGTCGGCGCGGGACACGCGGTGCTGGCGAGCTGGCGGCTGCTGATCGACGCGGGCTCGCTGGCCGAGGGCGAGCCACACCTCGCCGGCACCGCGAAGCCACCCCGCGCGCTGCTCTCGGCGGCCACCGCGGCAGAGATCGGGGTCGCCGCCGGTCACCCGGTCCGGGTGGCCACCGAGCACGGCGCGATCCAGCTGCCCCTCGGCATCGCCGAGATGCCGGACCGGGTGGTCTGGCTGCCCGGCAACTCACCCGGATCGACGGTGCACCGGACGCTCAACGCCGGTGCCGGGGCGGTCGTCACGATCAGCGCAGGAGGTGACCTGTGACCCCCGGAATCCTGTCGCTCGCCCCGGCGCCGACACCGCTGGAGGCCTTCGGGACCGAGCCGATCTGGCTGGTCCTGCTCAAGACGGTCGGCGTCTTCGGGTACCTGTTCGTCATGGTGCTCTTCGGTGTCGTCTTCGAGCGGAAGGTCGTCGGCTACATGCAGAACCGGATCGGCCCCAACCGGGTCGGCCCGTGGGGCATCCTGCAGAGCCTCGCCGACGGGCTGAAGCTGGCCTTCAAGGAGGACATCCTGCCGGCCATGGTGGACAAGCCGGTCTACATCCTTGCCCCGATCATGACGGCGGTCCCGGCGTTCGTGGCGTTCTCGGTGATCCCGCTGGGACCCGAGGTGAGCATCTTCGGGCACCGCACGCCGCTGCAGCTCACCGACCTGCCGGTCGGCGTACTGATCGTCTTCGCCTGCTCCTCGCTCGCCGTGTACGGCATCGTGCTGGCCGGCTGGGCGTCGAACTCGACGTACCCGCTGCTCGGCGGGCTGCGCAGCGCGGCGCAGATGATCAGCTACGAGATCGCGATGGGGCTGTCCATCGTCGCGGTGTTCCTCTACGCCGGGTCGATGTCGACCTCGCAGATCGTCGCCGCGCAGTCGGGCTCGTGGTACTTCTGGCCCTTGTCGGTGTCGTTCGTCATCTACTGCATCGCCGTCGTCGGGGAGACCAACCGGGCCCCCTTCGACCTGCCCGAGGCGGAGTCGGAGCTGGTCGCCGGCTACTTCACCGAGTACTCCTCGTCATTGAAGTTCGCCATGTACATGCTGTCGGAGTACGTCGCGGTGGTCACCGTCTCCGGTCTCGCCGCGACCCTGTTCCTCGGCGGCTGGCACGCCCCGTGGCCGCTGTCGATGTGGGCCGGCGCGAACGAGGGATGGTGGCCGCTGCTGTGGTTCACCGGCAAGATCGTCGTCGGGATGTTCTTCTTCACCTGGCTGCGCGGCACGCTGCCGCGGATCCGCTACGACCAGTTCATGCGGCTGGGCTGGCGGTGGCTGATCCCGACCAACCTCGCCTGGATCCTGCTCGTGGCAACCGTGCGCACCATGCGCAACGAGAACGTCGACCTGCGCCGGATGCTCCTCGTCATCGGGATACCGATCGTCGTGGTGCTGCTCATCCAGATCCTCCGGCCGCAACGCCCACCGCGGCCGGTCGCGGTCGAGGAGATCGACGAGGAGGAGTTCCCATCGTTCCCGACGCCCCCGATGGACCTCGTGGTACCGGCCTCGCCCCGGCTGGCGATGGCGACCGCGCCGGAGGGGAAGGCCCGCGATGCTTGACTCGCTGAAAGGCTTCGGGCTGACCTTCAGCCAGATGTTCGACAAGCGCTTCACCTACCAGTACCCGTTCGAGATCCGCCCGACGGCGCCCCGGTTCCACGGCCGGCACGTGCTCAACCGGCACCCCGACGGGCTGGAGAAGTGCGTCGGCTGCGAGCTGTGTGCCTGGGCCTGCCCGGCCGACGCGATCTACGTCGAGGGCGGTGACAACACCGAGGAGGAGCGGTACTCCCCGGGCGAGCGGTACGGCCGGATCTATCAGATCAACTACCTGCGGTGCATCCTCTGTGGGCTGTGCATCGAGGCCTGCCCGACCAGGTCCCTGACGATGTCGAACGAGTACGAGCTCGCGCTCGACAACAGGCAGGACCTGATCTACACCAAGGAGCAGCTCATGGCCCCGCTGCTGCCGGGGATGGAGGCGCCGCCGCACCCGATGCGGCTGGGCGACACCGACACGGACTACTACGTCGGCCGTGAGCGCGCCACGACCGGTGCCGGCGAGCATCCCGCGCCCACCGGAGCCGAGCGACCGGAGGGGGGACGATGACCGGCCAGCTGCTGGCCGCCGCCGGTGACATGAGCACCGGTGAGTCAACCGTCTTCGTCGTGCTCGGCATCGCCGCCGTGGTCGGCGCGGTCGGCATGGTGCTGGCCCGCAACGCGGTGCACTCGGCGCTGTTCCTGGTGCTCACCATGCTCAGCCTGGGCGTGTTCTACTTCGTCCAGCAGGCGCCGTTCCTCGGCGTGGTGCAGATCATCGTCTACACCGGCGCGATCATGATCCTCTTCCTGTTCGTGCTGATGCTCATCGGCCGGGACTCCGTCGACTCGATGGTGGAGACCCTGCCGGGCCAGCGGACCGCTGCGGTGGTGCTCGGCCTCGCGTTCGCCGGCCTCGTCGGCGCCACGGTCTACCGCGGGGTCAGGGACATCACGCCCAGGGGCATCCCGGACGTCAACAACAGCGTGCCGGTGATCGCGGCGGCGCTGTTCCACGACTACGTCTTCGCCTTCGAGCTCACCAGCGCGCTGCTCATCACCGCGGCGGTGGGGGCGATGGTGCTCGCGCACGTGGAGCGGCCCGCCGGCACCCGGCAGACCCAGCGGGACCTTGCCCGCGCCCGATTCCGGGGCGGCCGCCCGCAGCCGCTTCCCGGGCCGGGCGTGTTCGCGACCTCCAACTCGATCGGCACCCCGGCGCTCCTGCCCGACGGGACGGTCGCGCGGGAGAGCATCTCCCGGCTGGTCGAGCCGAACCTCGCGGTCGTCGCGGCCCGCGCCGAGCTGACCAGCGGCGGGGCAGGCCACGACACGGGCGAGCGGAGCGGGGTCGGCGATGAGTCCTGACTGGTATCTGGTGCTCTCCGCCGTGCTGTTCACGATCGGCGCGGTTGGCGTGCTGGTGCGGCGGAACGCGATCGTGGTGTTCATGTGCATCGAGCTCATGCTCAATGCGGTGAACCTCACGCTGGTGACCTTCAGCCGGATCAACGGCACGTACGACGGCCAGGTGATGGCCTTCTTCGTGATGGTGGTGGCCGCCGCCGAGGTCGTGGTCGGTCTGGCCATCATCATGTCGATCTTCCGGACCCGCCGGTCGGCCTCGGTCGACGACGCCAACCTTCTCAAGTACTGACGGGACGACCACGGTGACGCTTTCCGAAGGTACCCAGCACGCCCTCGCGGGCGCCGAGAGCCTCGCGGCCGCGAGTGGCGCATGGTCGTCGATGTGGCTGCTGCTCGCGCTCCCGTTCGGCGGCGCGGCGGTGCTGCTGCTCGGTGGCCGGCGGGCGGATCGGTGGGGGCACTACCTCGGCACGACGACGGTGCTCGCCTCCTTCCTCCTCGGTCTCGGCTACTTCCTCCAGCTCCGCGGGGAGCGGGCGCCCGGGGTTCAGCTGCACCTGTTCACCTGGATCCCGGTGAACGGGTTCACCGTGGACGCCGGCCTGCTCTTCGACCGGCTCTCGGCGTGCTTCGTGCTGCTCATCACCGGTGTCGGTGGTCTGATCCACGTGTACGCCATGGGCTACATGGCGCATGATCCGGGGCGGCGCCGGTTCTTCGGGTACTTCAATCTGTTCGTCGGCGCGATGCTGCTGCTGGTGCTCGGCAACAACTACCTGTCGCTGTACGTCGGGTGGGAGGGCGTCGGTCTGGCGTCCTACCTGCTCATCGCGTTCTGGTACCACAAGCCGAGCGCGGCCACCGCGGCGAAGAAGGCGTTCGTGGTCAACCGGGTCGGCGACGTCGGCCTGTCGCTGGCGATCATGCTGATGTTCGTCAGCCTCGGCACGACCTCCTTCGACGGGGTGTTCGCCGGTGCCGCGGCGCTGTCGCCGGGGCTGCTGCTGGCGATCTCCCTGCTGCTGCTGCTCGGCGCCGCCGGCAAGTCCGGCCAGTTCCCGCTGCAGACCTGGTTGCCGGACGCGATGGAGGGCCCCACCCCCGTCTCGGCGCTGATCCACGCCGCCACGATGGTCACCGCCGGGGTGTACCTGATCGCCCGGTCCAGCCCGCTGTACGACCTCAGCCCCGGCGGCCGCACGGCGGTCACCGTCGTGGGCGCGATCACGCTGCTGTACGGGGCGATCTCCGGCACCGCATCCGACGACATCAAGCGGGTGCTGGCGTTCTCCACGGTCAGCCAGATCGGCTACATGTTCCTCGCCGTCGGCCTGGGTCCGGCGGCGTACGCGTTCGGCATCCTGCACCTGCTCGCGCACGGCTTCTTCAAGGCCGGGCTCTTCCTCGGCGCCGGGTCGGTGATGCACGGCATGCGCGACGAGGTCGACATGCGGAAGTTCGGCGGGCTCGCCCGGCACATGCCGGTCACCTTCGCCACCTTCGGGCTGGGGTACCTCGCGCTGATCGGGTTCCCCGGGCTGTCCGGCTTCTTCTCCAAGGACAAGATCATTGAGGCGGCGTTCGACAAGGGTGGCACATCCGGGCTGCTGCTGGGCGCCAGCGCTCTGCTCGGAGCCGGCCTGACCGCGTTCTACATGACCAGGCTGATGTTCATGACCTTCTTCGGGGACCGCCGCTGGGAGGAGGGGGTGCACCCGCACGAGTCGCCTCGGGTGATGACCGTGCCGATGGTGCTGCTCGCGGTGGGCTCCCTCGGCGCGGGCGGGTTCCTCGCCATGGGTGATCGGCTGGTGGGCTGGCTGGAGCCGGTGGTCGGCTTCGCCGAGCCGGCGGCGCCCACCGTCGACGCCGGGGTGCTGACCCTGGCCACGGTGCTGGTGATGCTCACCGGGGTTGGCGTGGCCTGGGTGTTCTTCGGGCGGCGTGCGGTGCCCGAGGTGGCACCGGTACGGGTCTCGGTGGTCACCCGAGCCGCCCGTGCCAGCCTCTACGCCGACGCGTTCAACGAGGCCGTGTTCATGCGTCCGGGCCAGTGGCTGGTCCGGCTGCTCGTGTGGCTGGACAACCGGGGCGTCGACGGGGTGGTCAACGGCCTGGCGGCCGCGTTCGGTGGCGGCTCGGGCCGGTTGCGCCGGCTGCAGACGGGCTTCGTCCGCTCCTACGCGTTGTCCATGCTCGGGGGCGCCGTCCTGATCGTCGGTGCGTTCTTGATGGTGAGGTTCGCGTGAGCGACAGTCTCCCGTTCCTGCTGGTGCTGCTGCTGGTCCCGCTGGTCGGGTCGGTGGTGGTCTGGCTGCTGCCGCGCACCGCCGAGCAGCTGGCCAAGCTGGTGGCGTTGGCCACCAGCCTGCTCACCGTGGTCGTGATGGCCGCCACCGCGACCGCGTTCGACCCCAACGGGGCACGCTTCCAGCTCACCTGGTCCCGGCCGTGGATCGCGTCCTTCGGGGTGGACTTCGCGCTCGGCGTCGATGGCATCGCGCTGGTGCTGATCGCCCTGGTGGCGGTGCTGGTTCCGTCGGTGATTCTGGCCTCCTGGCACGAGGAGACGCCGGCCGGCCGCAGCCCGAAGACCTTCTTCGCGTTGCTGCTGCTGCTCGAGGTCTTCATGGTCGGCGTCTTTGCGGTGACCGACGTCTTCGTGTTCTACGTGTTCTTCGAGGCCATGCTGGTCCCGATGTACTTCCTGATCGGCGCCTTCGGCGGGCCGCGCCGGCAGTACGCGGCGATGAAGTTCTTCCTCTACAGCCTGCTCGGCGGGTTGCTGATGCTCGCCGCCGTGATCGGGCTGTACGTGGTCTCGGCCAGCCAGCTCGGACACGGCACCTTCGCCTTCTCCCAGCTCGTCGGGATGCCCATCGACGCGGACACCGAGAAGCTGCTCTTCCTCGGGTTCTTCGTCGCGTTCGCGATCAAGGCACCGCTGGTGCCGTTCCACACCTGGCTGCCCGACGCGGGCGCGGAGGCTCCGGCCGGTGGCGCCGCGCTGCTGGTCGGGGTGCTGGACAAGGTCGGTACCTTCGGGTTCCTGCGGTACTGCCTGCCGCTGTTCCCGAACGCCTCGCGGTACTTCGCTCCGGCGGTCATCGTGCTGGCGGTGGTCGGCGTGCTCTACGCCGCGCTGCTGGCGATGGGGCAGCGGGACATGAAGCGGCTGGTCGCCTACACCTCGGTGGCGCACTTCGGCTTCATCGGGTTGGGCATCTTCGCCTTCACCACGCAGAGCATGTCCGGCTCGGTGTTCTACATGATCAACCATGGGCTGGCCACCGGGGCGCTGTTCCTGGTCGCCGGGATGCTGATCAGCCGGGGGAGGAGCCGGGAGATCTCCGACTATGGCGGGGTCGCCAAGACGCAGCCGCTGCTCGGCGGCGCGTTCCTGCTGGCCGGGCTGGCCTCCCTGGCGCTGCCCGGGATGAGCACCTTCATCAGCGAGTTCCTGGTCCTCGTCGGCACCTTCAGCCGGCACCGGGTGTACGGCGTGGTGGCCACGGTCGGGATCATCCTGGCCGCCCTGTACATCCTGCTGATGTACCAGCGGATGTTCCATGGTCCGGCCCAGGAGCGCGCCGCTGGCTGGCTCGACATGTCGGCCCGGGAGGCCTGGGCGGTGGCACCCCTGCTGGCGCTGATCGTGGTCCTCGGCGTCTACCCGAAGCCGGTGCTCGATGTGATCCGGCCAGCCGTCAACGCCACCATGAACGACGTCCATCAACGCGATCCCGCCCCGACGGTCGCGGTGCAGACGGGAGCGACCAAGTGACCCCGGTGACTGGGCTGGCGGCCGGCACCATCAACGCGCCGTCGATCTCCTACTCCGGGCTGGCCCCGGTGCTCATCGTGCTCGGTGTGGCGTGCGCCGGCGTGCTGGTCGAGGCGTTCGTCGGCCGCGACCTGCGGCACAACACCCAGCTGGTACTGGCCGTCGCCGGCCTCGCCGGCGCCCTGGCAGCAGTGATCAAGGTCGCCGGGCGGGGCCAGCTGACGGCCTCGGGCGCGGTCGCCATCGACGGCGTGACCCTGTTCCTCCAGGGCACCCTGGTGGTGATCGGCCTGATGGCGATCCTGCTGCTCGCCGAGCGTCGGGTCGACATCGGCGGTGGGACGATGGTCGCCCAGGCCGCTCTGGTCGCCGGCAGCCCAGGTGACCGGCTGCTGCGCACCGCACCGCACATGCAGACCGAGGCATTCCCGCTGGCGATGTTCGCGCTCGGCGGGATGATGCTCTTCCCGGCCGCGAACAACCTGCTGCTGATGTTCGTGGCGCTGGAGGTGCTGTCACTGCCGCTGTACCTGCTGGCCGGGCTGGCCCGGCGGCGCCGGCTGCTGTCCCAGGAGGCGGCGGTCAAGTACTTCCTGCTCGGGGCCTTCGCCTCGGCGTTCTTCCTCTACGGCGTGGCGCTGCTCTACGGCTACGCGAACAGCGTCAACCTCGCCGACATCCTCGCCGCGTCCGCCGGGTCGCCACGCAGCGACATCCTGCTGTACCTCGGGCTGGCACTGCTGATGGTCGGGCTGCTGTTCAAGGCCGGGGTCGCGCCGTTCCACAGCTGGACGCCGGACGTCTACCAGGGCGCGCCGACGCCGGTCACCGCGTTGATGGCGGCGTGTACGAAGATCGCCGCCTTTGGTGCGATCGTTCGGGTGCTCTACGTCGCGTTCAACAACACGGCCTGGGACTGGCGCCCGGTGGTCTGGACCGTGGCGATCATCACCATGGCGGTCGGCGCGATCTTCGGGCTGACCCAGACCGACCTCAAGCGGATGCTCGCGTACTCCTCGATCGCGCACGCCGGCTTCCTCCTGACCGGGCTGATCTCGCTGGATCGGCGCGGTCTGGCGGCGGTGTTGTTCTACCTTGCCAGTTACGGGTTCGCGACGCTCGGCGCGTTCGCGGTGATCACCCTGGTCCGGGACGCCGACGGGGAGGCCACCCATCTGTCCCAGTGGTCCGGCCTGGCCCGGCGATCCCCGGCGGTGGCGGCGGCGTTCACGCTCTTCCTGCTCACCTTCGCCGGGATCCCGCTGACCAGTGGGTTCATCGGCAAGTTCGTGGTCTTCCGGGCGGCGTGGACCAGCGCCGGTCCGCTGGTCGTGGTCGCACTGCTCGCCTCGGCGGTCGCCGCCTTCTTCTACCTGCGGGTCATTGTGATGATGTACTTCTCCGAGCCGGCCGAGTCCGGCCCGACCGTCGCGGTGCCCAGCGTGTGGACGACGGTGGCGGTCGGCGTGAGCGCGGCCATGACCGTGCTGCTGGGCATCCTCCCGCAGGGCGTCCTCGAACTGGCCGACAAGGCCGCCTACCTGGTTGGCTGACGTGGTGGTCAGCAGCCGGGGTCTGCTCGGCGTCGAGTTCGCCGACGCCGCGCTGGAGGCCGCCGTGCGGGCCGGGCTGGACCGGGTCGAGGCGTTGCTGCGGACCACGGTGGACAGCCACGACGCCCTCGTGGCGCAGGCCGCCCGGCACCTGGTGCAGGCCGGTGGCAAGCGGTTCCGGCCGCTACTGACCCTGCTCGCCGCGCAGTTCGGTCCGGAGCACGCCGACGACCAGGTGGTCGCTGCCGCCGTGGTCGTGGAGCTCACCCACCTGGCGACCCTCTACCACGACGATGTCATGGACGAGGCAACCGTGCGGCGCGGCGCCCAGTCGGCGAACCTTCGCTGGGACAACACCATCGCCATCCTTACCGGGGACTTCCTGTTCGCCCGGGCGTCCGGGCTGGTCGCGGGGCTCGGGCAGGACGCGGTACGGATCCAGGCCGAGACCTTCGAGCGTCTGGTCACCGGGCAGATCCGGGAGACCGCTGGGCCGGCCGGATGGGACACCGGTCCGATCCAGCACTACCTGTCGGTGCTGGCCGACAAGACCGGATCGCTGATCGCCACAGCGGCTCGGTTCGGTGCGCTGTTCGGCGCGGCGGATGAGGCCGCCGTCGACAGCCTCCGGCGGTACGGCGAGCTGATCGGGGTCGCCTTCCAGCTCTCCGACGACCTGCTCGATGTGGCGTCGACGACGGTGGAGTCCGGGAAGACACCCGGTACCGATCTGCGGGAGGGGGTGCGCACGTTGCCGATGCTGTACGCCCTCGCCTCCGACGACCCGGGCGGTGCGCGGCTGCGGGAGCTGCTCGCCGACTCGCTGACCGACGACGGGCGACACGCCGAGGCGCTGACCCTGCTGCGGGACTCTCCCGCCATGGCCCGGGCTCGGCACACGCTCAGCGACTACGCCGACCGGGCCCGGACCGAGCTGGTTGGCCTGCCCGACGTGGCAGCGCGCCGGGCCCTGGCGTCGTTGGCCGATTTCGTGGTCGCCCGCACCGGCTGAACAAGGAGCGCGATGGAGTGTGCGTTCTGCGCCGTCGCAACCGGCCGGGCGCCGGTGAGCACCGTGTACGCCGACGACCGGGTGCTGGCGTTCTGCGACATCGAGCCCTTCACCACCGGGCACACCCTGGTGATTCCGAAGCGGCACGGGGTGGCGCTCGCGGACGTCGATCCGACCGACGTGGCGCGGATGTTCGTCGTCGGGCAGCAGGTCGCGGCCGCCGCCCGGGTCGCGCTGGGGTGCCCGGGCATCAACCTGTTCCTCGCCGATGGCCAGGCGGCGTGGCAGACGGTCTTCCACGCGCACCTGCACGTCATCCCGCGATGGGGTCGGGCCGATCGGATGCGGTTGACCGCGAAGGGACGCCGCCGGCCACCACGCACCGAGCTCGACCGGCTGGCGGGGGCGCTGGCCAGCGCACCGCCGTTCGGCGGGTCACGTCCAGGGACCGAGCCGGGGTAGCCCGCCGGGTGTCACCTCGAGCGCGCCCCGGTCCGGCCCGGGGCGTCCGGACAGCCAGCAGGCCATCGCGCTGGCCGGGCCGGTGATCGTCACGATCGGGGCGCCCTCCGGTCCCACCTGCCACCGCTGGGCGGTGTCGCTGGTCCGCAGGTCCAGCGCGACGTTCGCCGGCAGCCGGTCGGCGAGGGCGGGTCCGGTGGTACCGGCCAGCAGGCTGGCGACGTACCCGGCCGGCCAGTCTGACGGTAGGTAGCCGGCGTCGAGGTCCACCCAGTGCAGCTCGACCTCGTTCCACCGGCTCCGCACGGTGCGCCAGGCCGGTATGGAGCCGGTCCGGGTGATGGCGTCGCGGTCCCAGCTCTCGGCATCCATCTGGCGCCAGGTGTCGTCGAGCCGCGTGGCGGACTCCCGGACATCCTCGGCCTGCTCGCTCAGCGGCCGGCCGGAACCGGCATCGATCTCGGCGTCCCGGGCCACGGTGCCGCCCGGGTACATCGGCGTTGGATGGCCGTTCCGTGCGCCGGCGAGGGTGCGGGACACGGCATCGGCGTTGCGGGCCACGTGGGTGAGCAGATGCCCGGCACTCCAACCCGGCAGCAGGGACGGCCGGCCCATGTCCGCGGGCAGCTCGTCCAAGGCCAGCAGGAAGCGAGCCGTCGACGTCCGGACGTCGTGAACCAGCGCCTGGAGGTCATCGGGTGGCATGCCGCCATTGGAGCACATCGCCCATGGTCGGGGGTGGGCAAGGGTTCGGGTGCGTCGAACGTGGGTCACCAGCCGGCATGGATCGGGGTCGTCCGGTCAGGGTGCGGCCCGCTCGCGGCCGTTTTGCGCGCGACGGCGACCGCCCCGTACGCTGGTGCCGTTCACCCCAAGACCGCTGGTCGTCGCACCCACGTGCGGCCGAAGGTCCCGCCGAGGCGGGCGACTCGCGCAGGGAGGACGGCCGCTTCACCGGTGACGGTCACGTCACCATGATGCCCCGTGCGCCCTGCGCCGGGGCGTCTGTCGTTCTGTGGGTCCGGGAGGACCGGCCGAGATCCGCAGAGGAGGGCCATGGCAAAGCCCGACAAGGTCGCGGCGGTGGCCGAGATCGCCGATCAGTTCCGCGGCGCCCAGGCCGCCGTGCTCACCGAGTACCGGGGTCTGACGATGACGCAGCTCACCGAGCTGCGTACCGCGCTGGGCCGGAGCACGACGTACGCGGTCGTGAAGAACACCCTGGCCAAGCGCGCGGTGGCCGACGCCGGCGTCGAAGGCCTGGAGGGTTGGCTGAGCGGCCCGACCGCGATCGCCTTCGTCAACGGCGATCCGGTGGAGGCCGCAAAGGGGCTGCGCACGTTCGCGCGGGCACACCCCACGTTGGTGATCAAGGGTGGCCTGCTTGACGGGCGCGCGCTGAGCGCCGACGAGGTCAACCGGATCGCAGACCTGGAGTCCCGTGAGGTGCTGCTGGCCAAGCTCGCCGGCGCGATGAAGGCGAAGACGGCCCAGGCTGCCGCGCTGTTCCAGGCGCCCCTGGCCCAGGTCGCCCGGCTCGCCGCCGCGCTGGCCGACAAGCAGGCCGGCGACCAGCCATCGGTGCCGGCTGACCAGCCCGCTGTCGGCAGCTGACCCGCGTCCCAGCACCTCCGACCACACCAGGCGGACCCGGTGGTAGCCGGAGCCGCCCCGCTCACAGACCATCAGGAAAGGACACCGCCACCATGGCGAAGCTCAGCACCGACCAGCTGCTCGATGCGTTCAAGGAGATGACCCTCCTGGAGCTGTCGGGGTTCGTGAAGCAGTTCGAGGAGACCTTCGACGTCACCGCGGCGGCGCCGGTCGCGGTCGCTGCGGCGGCTCCGGCCGGGCCGGGTGCGGCTGCGGAGGCGCCGGAGGAGCAGGACGAGTTCGACGTCATTCTCGAGGCCGCAGGAGCCAACAAGATCCAGGTGATCAAGGCTGTCAGGACCTTGACCAGCCTTGGCCTCGGCGAGGCGAAGGCGCTGGTCGACGGCGCGCCCAAGCCGGTTCTGGAGAAGGCGAACAAGGAGGCCGCGGACAAGGCCAAGGCCACGCTCGAGGATGTCGGCGCGACGGTCACCCTGAAGTAGCTGCCTCGCTCCAGCCTCCTACCAGCCTCCTACCAGCGCGGCCGTCGTCCTGATGGCCGCGCTGGTGCTGTTCTCGGCGTGGTGCCGGACCGGTCGGCCGGTCACCCGACTGGGGTTTAGCGGGTGCAATCGGGTGGTAGGTCGTCATGGGTTTTGCTTGGTTTGGCAGGGTGGCCGGTCGCACGTCCCCTTGACGCGGCGACGCTCGGGCGTCACCCTGGCCTCATCAGTGCGACCTTTCGATGCTGCCTCGACAGCAGTGGCGCCAGTGGCTACACTGCTAGTTTGCGCTGCCCTCTGACTTCTTGACCGCCTCGTGAGCGGTGGGTCTTGGGCGCGCGCGCAACGACGGCGCACGGCCTCGGAAGGACGCATCTTGGCAGTCTCCCGCCCTGGCAAGAACAGCACTGCGAACCCCCCGGGAATCCCTGGCGCTCCGCCTCGGGTTTCCTTCGCCAAGATCCGTGAGCCTCTTGAGGTCCCGAATCTGCTCGCGCTTCAGGTCGACTCCTACGACTGGCTGGTCGGCAGCGGCCGGTGGCGCGCGCGGAACGCGGGCGACTCGGCCGCGGCGAGCGGTCTCGAGGAGATCCTCAACGAGATCTCTCCGATCGAGGACTTTTCCGGATCGATGTCCCTGTCCTTCTCGAACCCCCGGTTCGAGGACGTCAAGGCCTCCGTGGAGGAGTGCAAGGACAAGGACATGACCTACTCCGCCCCGTTGTTCGTCACGGCGGAGTTCACGAACAACACCACAGGTGAGATCAAGAGCCAGACGGTCTTCATGGGGGACTTCCCGATGATGACCGACAAGGGCACTTTCATCATCAACGGCACCGAACGGGTCGTTGTGTCGCAGCTCGTCCGGTCGCCGGGGGTGTACTTCGACCGCAATCTGGACAAGACCTCGGACAAGGACCTCTACAGCTGCAAGGTGATCCCGAGCCGGGGCGCCTGGCTCGAGTTCGACATCGACAAGCGGGACACCGTCGGGGTCCGCATCGACCGTAAGCGGCGCCAGTCGGTCAGCGTGCTGCTGAAGGCGCTCGGCTGGAGCGCCGAGGCGATCCGGGAGCGGTTCGTCTGGTCCGAGCTGATGATCTCCACTCTGGAGAAGGACCACATCGCCTCCACCGACGAAGCCCTGCTCGACATCTACCGCAAGCTACGCCCGGGCGAGCCACCGACCCGGGAGAGCGCGCAGACGCTGCTGGACAACCTGTTCTTCAACGGCAAGCGCTACGACCTGGCCAAGGTCGGCCGGTACAAGGTGAACAAGAAGCTCAGCCTGAAGCTCCCGGTCACCCAGGGCACGCTCACCGAGGACGACATCGTCGGCACGATCGAGTACCTCATCCGCCTCCACAACCTTGAGGATGGTTACGAGGTCGACGACATCGACCACTTCGGCAACCGGCGGCTGCGTACCGTCGGCGAGCTGATCCAGAACCAGATCCGGGTCGGGCTGTCCCGGATGGAGCGGGTGGTCCGCGAGCGGATGACCACGCAGGATGTCGAGGCCATCACCCCGCAGACTCTGATCAATATTCGGCCGGTAGTGGCCGCGATCAAGGAGTTCTTCGGGACCTCTCAGCTGTCCCAGTTCATGGACCAGACCAACCCGTTGGCCGGCCTGACCCACAAGCGGCGGTTGTCCGCGCTCGGCCCTGGCGGCCTGTCGCGGGAGCGGGCCGGCATGGAGGTCCGGGACGTGCACTCCAGCCACTACGGCCGGATGTGTCCGATCGAGACGCCGGAAGGTCCGAACATCGGCCTCATCGGCTCCCTGTCGTCGTACGCCCGGGTCAATGCCTTCGGCTTCATCGAGACGCCCTACCGCAAGGTCGTCGACGGCCAGGTGATCGACCAGATCGACTACCTCACCGCCGACGAGGAGGACCGGCACGTCATCGCGCAGGCCAATGCGCCGCTGGACGCCAAGGGATACTTCGCCGAGAGCCGGGTCCTGGTTCGCAAGAAGGGGGGCGAGGTCGACTACCTCGACCCGAAGAACCTGGACTACATGGACGTCTCGCCGCGGCAGATGGTGTCGGTGGCGACGGCCATGATCCCGTTCCTGGAGCACGACGACGCCAACCGTGCCCTGATGGGCGCCAACATGCAGCGTCAGGCGGTGCCGCTGCTGCGCAGCGAGTCGCCGCTGGTCGGGACCGGCCAGGAGCTTCGGGCCGCCGTCGACGCGGGTGACGTGGTCGTGACCAAGAAGGCCGGCGTGGTCGAGGAGGTCTCCGCCGACTACATCACGGTGATGGCCGACGACGGCACCAGGCAGACCTATCGGATGCACAAGTTCCGCCGGTCCAACCAGGGCACCTGCATCAACCAGAAGCCGGTCATCGACGAGGGCGTCCGGGTCGAGGCCGGGCAGATCATCGCCGACGGTCCGTGCACCGACGACGGCGAGATGGCGCTCGGCAAGAACCTGCTGGTCGCGTTCATGCCCTGGGAGGGGCACAACTTCGAGGACGCGATCATCCTGTCCCAGCGGCTGGTCCAGGAGGACGTACTCACCTCGATCCACATCGAGGAGCACGAGGTCGACGCCCGGGACACCAAGCTCGGCGCCGAGGAGATCACCCGGGACATCCCGAACGTCTCCGAGGAGGTCCTCGCCGACCTCGACGAGCGGGGCATCATCCGGATCGGTGCCGAGGTCGTGCCGGGCGACATCCTGGTTGGCAAGGTCACCCCGAAGGGCGAGACCGAGCTCACCCCGGAGGAGCGGCTGCTGCGGGCGATCTTCGGTGAGAAGGCCCGCGAGGTGCGGGACACCTCGTTGAAGGTGCCGCACGGCGAGTCCGGCAAGGTCATCGGTGTCCGGGTCTTCAGCCGGGACGACGGCGACGAGCTGCCGCCCGGGGTCAACGAGCTGGTCCGGGTGTACGTCGCCCAGAAGCGGAAGATCCAGGACGGCGACAAGCTCGCCGGCCGGCACGGCAACAAGGGCGTCATCGGCAAGATCCTGCCGGTGGAGGACATGCCGTTCCTGCCGGACGGCACGCCGGTCGACGTGGTGCTCAACCCGCACGGCGTGCCGCGCCGGATGAACATCGGTCAGATCCTGGAGACCCACCTCGGTTGGGTGGCCGCCAACGGCTGGAAGATCGAGGGTGCCGACGCGGGGTGGAAGACCAGGCTGACCGCCATCGGCGCGGCCGAGGCCGCACCCGGGACCAACGTCGCGACGCCGGTGTTCGACGGCGCCCGCGAGGAGGAGATCATCGGTCTGCTCGGCTCGACCCATCCCAACCGGGATGGCGAGTCGATGGTGGGCTCCGACGGGAAGGCCAGCCTGTTCGACGGGCGGACCGGCGAGCCGTTCCCATACCCGGTGTCGGTCGGCTACATCTACATCCTCAAGTTGCTGCACCTGGTCGACGACAAGATCCACGCGCGGTCGACCGGTCCGTACTCGATGATCACGCAGCAGCCACTGGGTGGTAAGGCGCAGTTCGGTGGCCAGCGCTTCGGTGAGATGGAGTGCTGGGCGATGCAGGCCTACGGCGCGGCGTACACGCTGCAGGAGCTGCTGACCATCAAGTCCGATGACGTCGTGGGCCGGGTGAAGGTCTACGAAGCCATCGTCAAGGGCGAGAACATCCCCGAACCGGGCATCCCGGAGTCGTTCAAGGTGCTCCTCAAGGAACTCCAGTCGCTGTGCCTGAACGTCGAGGTCCTCTCGCGCGACGGCGTCCGGCTGGAGATGAAGGACACCGACGAGGACGTGTTCCGGGCCGCCGAGGAGCTCGGCATCGATCTGTCGCGCCGCGAACCAAGCAGCGTCGAGGAAGTCTGACCGTCGCGGGTCCGCCGGGATGATCCTGGCGGACCCGCTCACCGGACCCGCACACTGAACCCCGCTCAACCACGATCCAGAAAGCAGGCAGTCGTCTTGCTGGACGTCAATTTCTTCGACGAGCTGCGTATTGGCCTGGCCACCGCCGAGGACATCCGGCAGTGGTCCCACGGCGAGGTCAAGAAGCCGGAGACGATCAACTACCGCACCCTCAAGCCGGAGAAGGACGGCCTCTTCTGCGAGAAGATCTTCGGTCCGACCCGGGACTGGGAGTGCTACTGCGGCAAGTACAAGCGGGTCCGGTTCAAGGGCATCATCTGCGAGCGGTGTGGCGTCGAGGTGACCCGCGCCAAGGTCCGCCGGGAGCGGATGGGGCACATCGAGCTCGCCGCACCGGTGACCCATATCTGGTACTTCAAGGGTGTGCCGAGCCGGCTGGGGTACCTGCTCGACCTCGCCCCGAAGGATCTTGAGAAGATCATCTACTTCGCGGCATACGTGATCACCTCGGTGGATGCCGACGCCCGGCACCGCGACATGCCCACCGTCGAGGCCGAGATCTCCGCCGAGAAGGCGCATGCCGAGCAGAAGCGGGACTCGGACGTCGAGTCCCGTGCCGCCAGGCTGGAGACCGACCTGGCCGAGCTGGAGGCCGAGGGCGCCAAGGCCGACGTCCGGCGCAAGGTCCGCGAGGGCGCCGAGCGGGAGATGCGCCAGATCCGCGATCGGGCGCAGCGGGAGATCGACCGGCTCGCCGAGGTGCTCGACACCTTCCGGAAGCTGGACACCAAGCAGCTCATCGCCGACGAGCTGCTCTACCGGGAGCTGCGCGATCGGTTCGGCGAGTACTTCCAGGGCGGGATGGGTGCCGAGGCGCTGCAGACCCTGGTGCGCGGCTTCGACCTGGAGGCGGAGTCGGAGCGGCTTCGCGAGACGATTCGCAGCGGCAAGGGGCAGAAGAAGCTGCGCGCGCTGAAGCGGCTGAAGGTCGTCGCGAACTTTCTCAGCACCCGCAACAGCCCGCTGGGCATGGTGCTCGACTGCGTGCCGGTGATCCCGCCGGACCTGCGGCCGATGGTGCAGCTCGACGGCGGCCGTTTCGCGACGTCAGACCTCAATGATCTCTACCGTCGGGTGATCAACCGGAACAACCGGCTCAAGCGGCTGCTCGACCTGGGCGCGCCGGAGATCATCGTCAACAACGAGAAGCGGATGCTGCAGGAGGCCGTCGATGCGCTGTTCGACAACGGCCGCCGTGGCCGGCCGGTCACCGGGCCGGGCAACCGCCCACTGAAGTCGCTGTCGGACATGCTCAAGGGCAAGCAGGGCCGGTTCCGGCAGAACCTGCTCGGCAAGCGGGTCGACTACTCCGGCCGGTCGGTCATCGTGGTCGGTCCGCGGTTGAAGCTGCACCAGTGCGGGCTACCCAAGGACATGGCGCTGGAGCTGTTCAAGCCGTTCGTCATGAAGCGGCTGGTCGACATCAACCACGCGCAGAACATCAAGTCGGCGAAGCGGATGGTGGAGCGGGCCCGGCCGGTGGTGTGGGACGTGCTGGAGGAGGTCATCACCGAGCACCCCGTGCTGCTCAACCGGGCGCCGACGCTGCACCGGCTCGGCATCCAGGCGTTCGAGCCGCAGCTGGTCGAGGGGAAGGCCATCCAGATCCACCCGCTGGTCTGTGCGGCGTTCAACGCCGACTTCGACGGCGACCAGATGGCCGTGCACCTGCCGCTGTCGGCCGAGGCGCAGGCCGAGGCGCGCATCCTGATGCTCTCCAGCAACAACATCCTGTCCCCGGCCTCCGGCCGACCGTTGGCCATGCCCAGCCTGGACATGGTGACCGGCCTGTACTTCCTGTGCCGGGTGACGCCGGGTGGCAAGGGCGAGGGACGGGCCTTCGTCTCCCCGGCCGAGGCGGTGATGGCCCGTGACGCGGGCAACCTCGATCTGCACTCGATGATCAAGGTCAGGCTGAGGGATGCGGTTCCGCCGCGCGGGTGGACCGCGCCGGAGGGCTGGCAGCAGGGTGAGCCGTTCCTGGTGGAGACCACCCTCGGGCGGTGCCTGTTCAACGAGCTGCTACCAGCCGACTACCCGTTCGTGAACGCGGACATGCCCAAGAAGGCGCAGGCCGCGATCGTGAACGAGCTCGCCGAGCGCTACCCGAAGGTCGAGGTCGCCGCGACGCTGGACAACCTGAAGGAGGCCGGCTTCCACTGGGCCACCCGGTCCGGGGTCACCATCGCGATTGCCGACATCATCACCCCGCCCAACAAGCAGGCGATCCTGGAGCAGTACGAGGCGCAGGCCGACAAGGTCCAGAAGCAGTACAACCGCGGTGTGATCACCGACGAGGAACGCCGCCAGGAGCTCGTCGAGATCTGGAACAAGGCCACCGGCGAGATCGCCAAGGAGATGGAGGCGAACTTCCCGCCCACCAACCCGGTCTACACGCTGGTGCACTCCGGCGCGGCGGGGAACATGATGCAGGTCCGTCAGCTGGCCGGCATGCGGGGGCTGGTGGCCAACCCCAAGGGCGACATCATCCCTCGGCCGATCAAGGCCAACTTCCGCGAGGGGTTGTCGGTGCTGGAGTACTTCATCGCGACCCACGGCGCCCGCAAGGGGCTCGCCGACACGGCACTGCGGACCGCGGACTCCGGGTACCTGACCCGCCGCCTGGTCGACGTCAGCCAGGACGTGATCATCCGCGAGGAAGACTGCGGCACGGATCGCGCGGTGACCATGCCGATCGCGACCAGGGCGGCGGACGGCACGCTCGTCCGGCACCAGCACGTCGAGACCAGCATCTACGCCCGGTTCACCGCCGACGACGTGCTCGGCCCGGACGGTAAGGTCGTCGTTCCCGGGCACGCCGACCTCAGCGATGTGCTCATCGACCGGCTGATCGCGGCCGGTGTCGAGTCGGTGCGGGTGCGCAGCGTACTCACCTGCGAGTCCAGTCTGGGCACCTGCGCGACCTGTTATGGCCGGTCGCTGGCGACGGGGAAGACGGTCGACGTCGGGGAGGCCGTGGGTATCGTCGCGGCCCAGTCGATCGGCGAGCCCGGCACCCAGCTCACCATGCGCACCTTCCATACCGGCGGTGTCGCCGGGCAGGACATCACGCACGGTCTGCCACGGGTGCAGGAGATCTTCGAGGCCCGGGTGCCGAAGGGCAAGGCGCCGATCGCCGAGGTACCCGGGCGGGTCCGGATCGAGGACAGTGACAAGGGTCGGAAGATCATCATCACGCCGGACGATGGCTCCGAAGAGATCGTGATCGACAAGCTCAGCCGCCGGGTCCGGATGCTGGTCGGCGAGGGTGACCACGTCGAGGTTGGCCAGCAGGTCACCGAGGGCGTCGAGGACCCGCACGAGGTGCTGCGCATCATGGGGCCGCGCGAGGTGCAGCTTCACCTGGTCCGCGAGGTGCAGGGGGTGTACCGGTCGCAGGGTGTGCCGATCCATGACAAGCACGTCGAGATCATCATCCGGCAGATGCTCAAGCGGGTCACCGTGATCGACTCGGGTTCGACCGAGTTCCTGCCGGGCGCGCTGGTCGAGCGGACCGAGTTCGAGAGCGAGAACCGGCGGGTGGTCGCCGAGGGCGGTGACCCGGCCTCCGGGCGGCCTCAGCTGATGGGTATCACCAAGGCGTCGCTGGCCACCGACTCCTGGCTCTCCGCCGCATCGTTCCAGGAGACCACCCGGGTGCTCACCGACGCGGCGATCCAGGCCAAGAGCGACAAGCTGGTCGGCCTGAAGGAGAATGTGATCATCGGCAAGCTCATCCCGGCCGGGACCGGTATCGCCAAGTACCGCAACGTCCGGGTGGAGCCGACCGAGGAGGCACGTGCCGCGGTCTACTCGATGACCGGGTACGACGACACGCAGTACTACGGGTCGGATGTCTTCGGTCCGGGTTCTGGTCAGGCCGTCCCGCTGGACGACTTCGACTACGGCGGCGGAGAGTACCGCTGACGTCGGCGTCCCCCGCCGGTTCATCGTTTCGGGGCTGGTCGCCCACGCGGGTGGCCAGCCCCACAGCGACGGAGCATGCGGCGTGGATGCTGGGGCCGAGGCGATTTTGAATCCCAGCGGGTCACGAGTAATCTCGAGTCCCGTGCCTGGGGTAACCCGGGACGTGGTGCGCGCCGAGCGGACTCCCGCCTCCTCGGATCGCGCCGACACACGACATCCCCTCGGAAGCGTGCGGCCCGGTCGTCGTGGTCTGGCCGACACGCCCGACCGCGGGGGCCGGTAGCGAGGCTGTTTTACCTGCATAGAGGCACGATCAGGAAGACCCCAGACAGGGGCTCGACCGGAGGAGACGCGAGAGCTTACATGCCCACGATCCAGCAGCTGGTCCGGAAGGGCCGCGAGGACAAGGTCGAGAAGACCAAGACCCCAGCGCTCAAGGGCAGCCCGCAGCGCCGTGGCGTCTGCACTCGCGTGTACACGACCACCCCGAAGAAGCCCAACTCGGCCCTGCGCAAGGTGGCCCGCGTGCGGTTGTCCAGCGGCGTGGAGGTCACGGCCTACATTCCTGGCGTCGGTCACAACCTTCAGGAGCACTCGATCGTACTGGTCCGTGGCGGCCGGGTGCGCGACCTGCCGGGCGTTCGCTACAAGATCATTCGCGGCACGCTGGACACCCAGGGTGTCCGTAACCGCAAGCAGGCCCGTAGCCGCTACGGCGCGAAGAAGGAGAAGAGCTGATGCCCCGCAAGGGCCCGGCCGCCAAGCGGCCGATCGCAGTGGACCCGGTCTACGGGGCGCCGCTGGTCACGCAGCTCATCAACAAGGTGCTGCTGTCCGGCAAGAGGTCGCTGGCGGAGCGGATCGTCTACGACGCCATGGAGGGGTGCCGCGAGAAGAGCGGCACCGACCCGGTGATCACGCTCAAGCGTGCGCTGGACAACGTCAAGCCGACGCTGGAGGTGCGCAGCCGGCGGGTCGGTGGCGCCACCTACCAGGTGCCGGTCGAGGTGCGCCCGGCCCGCAGCACGACCCTCGCGCTGCGCTGGCTCGTGCAGTACAGCCGCGGGCGTCGCGAGAAGACGATGACCGAGCGGCTCATGAACGAGCTGCTGGACGCCAGCAACGGTCTCGGGGCGAGCGTGAAGCGCCGCGAGGACACCCACAAGATGGCCGAGTCGAACAAGGCCTTCGCGCACTACCGCTGGTGATCAGCGGGACGCGCACCCCGCGCCGACGCAACTGAGATGAGAGAGAAAGACAGTGGCTAACGCCGACGCCGCCCTCGCCAAGGTCCGCAACATCGGGATCATGGCGCACATCGACGCGGGCAAGACCACGACCACCGAGCGGATCTTGTACTACACCGGCATCAACTACAAGATCGGCGAGGTCCACGACGGCTCCGCGACCATGGACTACATGGAGCAGGAGCAGGAGCGCGGCATCACGATCACCTCGGCCGCGACCAAGACCCAGTGGGACGGGCACACCCTGAACATCATCGACACGCCCGGCCACGTCGACTTCACGGTCGAGGTCGAGCGGTCGCTGCGGGTGCTCGACGGCGCGGTCGCCGTCTACGACGCGGTCGCCGGTGTCGAGCCGCAGACCGAGCAGGTGTGGCGGCAGGCGGACAAGTACGGCGTTCCGCGGATCTGTTTCGTCAACAAGATGGATCGGGTCGGCGCGAACTTCTTCCGTACCGTCGACATGATCATCGAGCGGTTGAACGCGGTACCGCTCGTGGTGCAGCTGCCCTGGGGCGGCGAGGCCGACTTCGTCGGCGTCATCGACCTGGTGCGGATGAAGGGGCTGCGGTGGGCGACCGAGGACATGGGTGCCTCCTACGAGGTGGTAGACATCCCGGCCGAGCTCGCCGAGCAGGCTGCGGAGTCGCGGCACTCGCTGCTGGAGACGCTGGCGGAGCACGACGATGAGTTCATCGAGCTCTACCTCGACGGTGGCGCGCCCACGGTGGAGCAGATCAAGTCGGCCGTTCGTCGGGCCACCCTCGCCAGCAAGCTGACCCCGGTGCTGTGTGGGTCGGCGTTCAAGAACAAGGGTGTCCAGCCCATGCTGGACGCGGTGGTCGACTTCCTGCCCAGCCCGCTGGACATCCCGGCGATCGCCGGCACCGCGCTCGACGGCGAAACCGAGGTGCTGCGCAAGGCGACCGCGGCCGATCCGTTCTCGGCGCTCGCGTTCAAGATCCAGACCGACCAGTTCTTCGGCCGGCTCACCTACATCCGGATCTACTCCGGTGCGCTCGACGCGGGCTCCCAGGTGATCAACTCCACCAAGGACCGCAAGGAGCGGATCGGCAAGATTTTCCAGATGCACGCGAACAAGCGTGAGGAGCTCAAGTCGGCGACCGCGGGTGACATCGTCGCGGTCGTCGGGCTGAAGCAGACCACGACCGGTGACACCCTCTGCGACCCCACGCACCCGGTGATCCTGGAGTCGATGACCTTCCCCGAGCCGGTCATCTCGGTTGCGATCGAGCCGAGGACCAAGGCCGACCAGGACAAGCTGGCCATGGCGATCGGGAAGCTCGCCGAGGAGGACCCGACGTTCCGGGTGCACAACGACGAGGAGACCGGCCAGACCATCATCGAGGGGATGGGCGAGCTCCACCTTGAGGTGCTGGTCGACCGGATGAAGCGCGAGTTCAAGGTCGAGGCGAACGTCGGCAAGCCGCAGGTCGCCTACCGGGAGACCATCAAGAAGAAGGTCTCCAAGGTCGAGTACCTGCACAAGAAGCAGACCGGTGGGTCCGGGCAGTACGCCAAGGTGCTCGTGGACCTTGAGCCGCTGGAGCTGTCCAGCGACGCGCCACTCTATGAGTTCGAGAATGCGGTCACCGGTGGCCGGATCCCCCGGGAGTACATCCCCTCGGTGGACCAGGGCGCGCAGGAGGCCATGCAGTACGGGGTGCTTGCCGGCTATCCGTTGGTGGGGCTGAAGCTCACCCTGGTGGATGGCCAGCACCACGAGGTCGACTCCTCGGAGATGGCCTTCAAGATCGCGGGTTCGATGGTGCTCAAGGAAGCGGCCCGGCGGGCCACTCCGATCATCCTCGAACCCATGATGGCCGTCGAGGTCGTCACCCCGGAGGAGAACATGGGGGACGTGATCGGCGACCTGAACTCCCGCCGTGGTCATATCCACGCCATGGAGGAGCGGGGCGGAGCCCGCGTCGTCCGGGCGCTCGTGCCGCTGTCGGAGATGTTTGGCTACGTCGGCGACCTGCGGAGCAGGACGCAGGGCCGGGCCAGCTACACCATGCAGTTCGACTCCTACGCGGAGGTTCCGCAGAGCGTCGCGAAGGAAATCATCGCGAAGGCGACGGGCGAGTGAGCATCGCAACGGAGTGCGGAGCGGAGCGAGTCCGGAGCCGAGCAGTGCGACATCGCGAAGGCGACGGGCGAGTGAGCATCGCCGCCGAGCTGCACCACTAGGGCCTCTGGCCCGCCGATCACGACCACCAGACACCGACGTAAGACGGTCAGTCCACAGGAGGACCTCAAGTGGCGAAGGCGAAGTTCGAGCGGACCAAGCCGCACGTCAACATTGGCACCATTGGTCATATCGACCATGGCAAGACCACGCTGACGGCGGCCATCACCAAGGTCTTGCACGACAAGTACCCGACGTTGAACGCCTCAACAGCGTTCGACCAGATCGACAAGGCCCCGGAGGAGCGGCAGCGCGGCATCACCATCTCCATCGCGCACGTCGAGTACCAGACGGAGAAGCGCCACTACGCGCACGTCGACTGCCCCGGGCACGCTGACTACATCAAGAACATGATCACCGGTGCAGCACAGATGGACGGTGCGATCCTGGTGGTCTCGGCGACCGACGGTCCGATGCCGCAGACCAAGGAGCACGTGCTGCTGGCGCGTCAGGTCGGTGTGCCCTACATCGTCGTGGCCCTGAACAAGGCTGACATGGTCGACGACGAGGAGATCCTGGAGCTCGTCGAGCTTGAGGTCAGGGAACTGCTCAGCAACTACGAGTTCCCGGGCGACGACGTCCCGGTGGTCCGGGTCTCCGCGCTCAAGGCGCTGGAGGGCGACGCCGCGTGGGGCGCCAAGCTGCTGGAGCTGCTGGACGCGGTCGACGAGTCGATCCCCGAGCCGCAGCGCGACATCGACAAGCCGTTCCTCATGCCGGTCGAGGACGTCTTCACCATCACTGGTCGGGGCACCGTGGTCACCGGGCGGGTCGAGCGCGGCGTGATCAAGGTCAATGAGACGGTGGAGATCATCGGCATCAAGGAAAAGCCGATGAGCACGACGGTCACCGGCGTGGAGATGTTCCGCAAGCTGCTCGACCAGGGCCAGGCCGGCGACAATGTGGGCCTGCTCCTGCGGGGCATCAAGCGGGAGGACGTCGAGCGCGGCCAGGTGGTCATCAAGCCGGGCACGGCCACCCCGCACACCCAGTTCGACGCCCAGGTCTACATCCTCGGCAAGGACGAGGGTGGCCGGCACACGCCGTTCTTCAACAACTACCGGCCGCAGTTCTACTTCCGGACCACGGACGTGACCGGTGTGGTGACCCTCCCCGAGGGGACCGAGATGGTCATGCCCGGCGACAACACCGAGATGGCGGTGGAGCTGATCCAGCCGATCGCCATGGAGGAGGGGCTGCTCTTCGCGATCCGCGAGGGCGGTCGCACCGTTGGTTCCGGTCGGGTCATCAAGATCCTGAAGTAAGGTCACGGCGGGGGCGGCGGCCCTGAGCGAGTCAGCCGCCACCCCCGCCTCAAGCAGCAAGCAGTCCAGCGGCACCCCTCGGGCGAGACTACGGAGCTACCAGACCATGGCGGGACAGAAGATCCGCATCCGGCTCAAGGCCTACGACCATGAGGCCATCGATGCCTCGGCGCGGAAGATCGTCGACACCGTGACGCGCACTGGCGCGCGGGTCGTCGGCCCGGTGCCGCTGCCGACTGAGAAGAACGTGTACTGCGTCATCCGCTCGCCGCACAAGTACAAGGACAGCCGTGAGCATTTCGAGATGCGCACGCACAAGCGCCTGATCGACATCCTCGACCCGACGCCCAAGACGGTTGACGCGCTGATGCGCATCGACCTGCCGGCCAGCGTCGACGTGAACATCCAGTAGGGGCGCCGACATCATGGCTAAGCAGATCAAGGGCGTACTGGGCGAGAAGCTCGGCATGACCCAGGTTTTCGACGCGGGTAACCGGATCGTTCCGGTCACCGTCGTCAAGGCCGGGCCCTGCGTGGTCACGCAGGTGCGCACCGAGGAGAAGGACGGCTACAGCGCTGTCCAGCTCGCCTTCGGTGCCATTGACCCACGCAAGGTCAACAAGCCGGACGCGGGCCACTTCGCCAAGGCCGGGGTCACCCCGCGCCGGTACGTGGTCGAGCTGCGGACGGCGGCCAGTGCGGAGTACGAGGTCGGCCAGGAGATCGGGCCGGATGTCTTCGAGGCCGGTCAGAAGGTCGACGTCACGGCGAGGTCCAAGGGTAAGGGGACCGCGGGGGTGATGAAGCGGCACGGCTTCAAGGGCCTCGGCGCCTCGCACGGCACGCAGCGCAAGCACCGGTCCCCCGGCTCCATCGGTGGCTGCGCCACCCCGGGCCGGGTGTTCAAGGGCATGCGGATGGCCGGCCGGATGGGCGGTGTCCGCACGACGACGCTGAACATCACGGTGCACGCGGTGGACCCCGAGGCCGGTCTGCTGCTGCTCAAGGGTGCGGTGCCCGGGCCGACCGGTGGTCTGGTCCTGGTCCGCACCGCGGTGAAGGGCGGTGTCGACAAGTGACCGCGACCGTCGATGTGCACACTCCGGATGGCAAGACCGACGGTTCGGTCGAACTGCCCGCAGAGATCTTCGACGCTAGTGCGAACATCGCGCTGATGCATCAGGTGGTGGTGGCCCAGCAGGCCGCCGCCAGGCAGGGCACCCACTCGACCCGCACTCGCGGTGAGGTCTCCGGCGGTGGCACGAAGCCGTACCGGCAGAAGGGCACCGGGCGGGCCCGGCAGGGTTCGATCCGCGCGCCGCAGTTCACCGGTGGCGGCGTGGTGCACGGCCCGACCCCGCGTAGCTATGACCAGCGCACGCCGAAGAAGATGAAGGCTGCGGCGCTGCGCGGCGCGCTGTCCGACCGGGCCCGCGGTGGCCGGCTGCACGTGGTGAGCCACCTGGTGGACGGCGAGAAGCCGTCGACCAAGGCCGCCCGGACCGCGCTGGCCGGCCTCGTCGATGGTCGCCGGGTGATGGTCGTGGTGGAGCGCAGCGACACGTTGACCTGGCTCAGCCTGCGCAACGTGCCGGACGTGCACCTGATCGCGCCGGACCAGCTCAACACCTACGACGTGCTCGTCAACGACGACATCGTGTTCACCCGCGACGCGTACGAGGCGTTCGTGGCCGCTCGGGGACGCGGCGCACGCGCCAGCGCGCGGGAGCGGGACACAGTCATCGCGGGCGAGGCGGAGGCCGCTGACGCCGGCGAGGAGGCCGAGAAGTGAGCGCGGACCCACGAGACATCCTGCTCGCCCCGGTGATCTCGGAGAAGAGCTACGGGCTGCTCGATGAGAACAAGTACACCTTCATCGTGCATCCGGATGCCAACAAGACGCAGATCAAGATCGCGGTCCAGCAGGTTTTCAACGTGACCGTGCGCAGTGTCAACACCGCCAACCGGCAGGGCAAGCGCAAGCGCACCCGCACCGGCTACGGCAAGCGCAACGACACCAAGCGCGCGATTGTCACGCTGGCACCGGGCAACCGCATCGATGTCTTCGGCGGCCCGGTCGCCTGAGCGTGAAGGACTGAAGAGATGGGCATCCGCAAGTACAAGCCGACGACCCCGGGCCGACGCGGCGCGAGCGTCGCCGACTTCGTGGAGATCACGCGCACGGAGCCGGAGAAGTCTCTGGTGCGCCCGTTGCACTCTCGCGGTGGGCGGAACAACGCCGGCCGGGTGACCGCCCGGCACCAGGGTGGTGGTCACAAGCGGGCCTACCGGCTGATCGACTTCCGGCGGGCCGACAAGGACGGGGTGCCGGCCAAGGTCGCGCACATCGAGTACGACCCGAACCGGACCGCCCGGATCGCACTGCTTCACTACGCCGACGGCGAGAAGCGATACATCGTCGCGCCGTCGCGGCTGAAGCAGGGCGACCGGGTCGAGAACGGCCCGGGCGCCGACATCAAGCCTGGCAACAACCTGCCGCTGCGCAACATCCCGGTCGGTACGGTCGTGCACGCCATCGAGCTGCGTCCCGGTGGTGGGGCGAAGATCGCCCGGTCGGCCGGGTCGTCGGTGCAGCTGGTCGCGAAGGAAGGGGCCTACGCCCAGCTCCGGATGCCCTCAGGGGAGATCAGGAACGTCGACGTCCGGTGTCGCGCCACGGTGGGCGAGGTCGGCAACGCCGAGCAGTCCAACATCAACTGGGGCAAGGCCGGTCGGATGCGCTGGAAGGGCACCCGGCCGAGCGTCCGCGGCGTCGCGATGAACCCCGTCGACCACCCGCACGGCGGTGGCGAGGGCAAGACCTCCGGAGGGCGGCACCCGGTCAACCCGAAGGGCAAGCCGGAGGGCCGCACCCGGCGTCGCAAGGCCAGCGACGCGCTGATCGTCCGTCGTCGCAAGACCAACAAGAAGCGCTAGGGGTAGGTAGCAGGCGATGCCACGCAGTCTGAAGAAGGGCCCGTTCGTTGACGACCACCTGCTGAAGAAGGTGGACGCGATGAACGAGGCGAGCAAGAAGGCGGTCATCAAGACGTGGTCTCGGCGTTCGACGATCATCCCGGACATGCTCGGTCACACCATCGCGGTGCACGACGGCCGCAAGCACGTCCCGGTGTTCATCACCGAGGCGATGGTGGGGCACAAGCTCGGGGAGTTCGCGCTGACCCGGACCTTCCGGGGGCATGTCAAGGACGACCGCAAGGCGCGCCGCAAGTAGTCGGGCACACGCCCGGCGCCACCACGACGGAGACATGACAGCCCGGCCGGCCCGACCGGCGGCAGACGAGATCAGCGAGCAAGGGGACAGCGAATGGACGCCAAGGCCGCTTCGGCAGCGGGCAGCACGGTGGAGGAGAATCCCCGTGCCAGGGCGCGGGCGACGTACGTCCGCGTCACGCCGATGAAGGCGCGGCGCGTGGTCGATCTCATCCGTGGCATGAAGGCGGACGAGGCGCTCACGATGCTGCGGTTCGCACCGCAGGCCGCAAGCGAGCCGGTGTCGAAGGTGCTGGCGAGCGCGGTGGCCAACGCCGAGCACAATCTCCGGCTCGACCCCGACACGCTCGTCATTGCCCGGGCGTACGTCGACGAGGGCCCAACCCTGAAGCGGTTCCGGCCGCGCGCTCAGGGTCGGGCCTACCGAATCCGCAAGCGGACCAGCCACATCACGGTTGAGGTGGAGAGCGTGCCGAAGGCGCCCAAGCAGAAGAAGTCGAGCGCGAAGGGGAGGACCCGCTAGTGGGTCAGAAGGTCAACCCGCACGGGTTCCGGCTCGGCGTCACCACCGAGTGGAAGTCCCGCTGGTTCGCGGACAAGCTGTACAAGGACTACGTCAAGGAGGACGTCGCGATCCGCCGGATGATGACCCGGGGCATGGATCGCGCCGGAATCTCCCGGGTGGAGATCGAGCGCACCCGCGACCGGGTCCGGGTGGACATCCACACCGCTCGGCCGGGGATCGTCATCGGTCGTCGCGGTGCGGAGGCCGACCGGATCCGCAGCGAGCTGGAGAAGCTCACCGGCAAGCAGGTGCAGCTGAACATCCTCGAGGTGAAGAGCCCCGAGTCGGACGCGCAGCTGGTCGCCCAGGGTGTCGCCGAGCAGCTCTCCAGCCGGGTCAGCTTCCGGCGGGCGATGCGCAAGGCGATGCAGTCGGCGATGAAGAGCCCCGCGGTGAAGGGCATCCGGGTGCAGTGCTCGGGGCGGCTGGGCGGCGCGGAGATGTCGCGGTCGGAGTTCTACCGCGAGGGCCGGGTGCCGCTGCACACGCTGCGTGCGAACATCGACTACGGCATGTACGAGGCCCGGACCACCTTCGGCCGGATCGGCGTGAAGGTTTGGATCTACAAGGGCGACGTGCCGTTCGGCGCCAAGATCGAGCGGGAGATCGAGCAGTCGCAGACCCGCGCGCCGCGGCGCGGCGCGGGCGGCGGTGCGGGCGGTGGCGGTGGTCGGCCGCGACGTTCCGGTGCCTCCGGCACCACGTCCACCGGCACCGAGGCGGGGCGCGCCGCGGCGCAGGCCTCGGGGAGCTCCCCGACGGTGCCCGAGCGGGTTCCGGCTCCGGCCGAGAACCAGGAGGGCTGAGTGCGATGCTGATCCCACGCAAGGTCAAGCACCGTAAGCAGCATCACCCCCGGCGGACGGGTGCGGCCAAGGGAGGCACCCAGGTGAACTTCGGGGAGTTCGGCATCCAGGCCCTGGAGCCGCACTACGTGACCAACCGGCAGATCGAGTCGGCCCGGATCGCGATGACTCGGCACATCCGGCGTGGCGGCAAGGTGTGGATCAACATCTACCCGGACCGGCCGCTGACGAAGAAGCCGGCCGAGACCCGGATGGGGTCCGGCAAGGGTTCACCGGAGTGGTGGATCGCGAACGTCAAGCCGGGACGGGTGATGTTCGAGCTGTCGGGCGTCCCCGAGCCGATTGCCCGCGAGGCCATCCGGCTGGCGATCCACAAGCTGCCGATGAAGTGCCGTTTCGTCAAGCGCGAGGTTGGTGAGGTCTGATGGCAGCGGGAACCTCTCCCGCAGAGCTGCGCGAGCTCCCCGAGGAGGAGCTGGCGTCGCGACTGCGTGAGGCCAAGGAGGAACTGTTCAACCTCCGCTTCCAGATGGCAACCGGCCAGATGGACAACAACAGGCGACTGCGGACCGTCCGGCACGAGATCGCACGGATCTACACGATCCAGCGCGAACGCGAGCTCGGACTGTCGGTGGCCCCGGACGCTGAAGGTGTGGCATGAGCGAGACGGACGCGGCGTCGGCGCGCAGCAAGCGCAAGACGCGCGAGGGGTTGGTCGTCAGCGACAAGATGGACAAGACTGTGGTGGTCGCGGTCGAGGACCGGGTGAAGCACTCGCTGTACGGCAAGGTGCTGCGGCGGACGAGCAAGCTCAAGGCGCACGATGAGCAGAACTTCTGCGGGGTCGGCGACCGGGTCCTGCTGATGGAGACCCGTCCGCTGTCGGCGACCAAGCGCTGGCGTGTGGTGGAGATTCTCGAGAAGGCCAAGTAGGGACGTTTCCTGCGCCGCAGGGCGCAGCTCAAGGTTGGGGTTGACGTGATCCAGCAGGAGTCGCGATTGCGGGTCGCCGACAACACGGGTGCCAAGGAAATCCTGTGCATCCGGGTACTCGGCGGTTCCGGTCGGCGCTACGCCAGCATCGGCGACATCATCGTGGCCACGGTCAAGGACGCCCTGCCGGGTGCCGGGGTCAAGAAGGGCGACGTCGTCAAGGCCGTGGTCGTTCGCACGACGAAGGAGCGGCGGCGCCCGGACGGCTCCTACATCCGCTTCGACGAGAATGCCGCTGTCCTGATCAAGAACGACAACGAGCCGCGGGGTACCCGCATCTTCGGTCCGGTGGGCCGGGAGCTGCGGGAGAAGCGGTTCATGAAGATCATCTCGTTGGCGCCGGAGGTGCTGTAGCCCATGAAGGTCAAGAAGGGCGACATGGTCGCTGTCATCGCGGGCGGTGACAAGGGCGGCAAGGGCAGGGTGATCGCGGCGTTCCCGAAGGAACAGCGGGTCATCGTCGAGGGGATCAACCAGGTGAAGAAGCACACCCAGGTCTCCACCAACGCCCGCGGCGCCAAGACCGGTGGGATCGTGACCCAGGAGGCATCCATTCACGTGAGCAACGTGATGGTGATCGACGCCGACGGCAAGCCGGCGCGGGTCGGCTACCGCAAGGACGAGGACGGGCGCAACGTTCGGGTTTCGCGCCGTACCGGTAAGGACATCTGACGATGACGGCCACTGACATCGAGCGCCGGGTGCCCCGGTTGAAGGCGCGCTACCGGGCTGAGATCGCGCCGGCGCTGGGGGAGCGGTTCGCCTACGGCAACGTCATGCAGGTTCCCGGCTTGGTGAAGGTCGTGGTGAACATGGGCGTCGGCGACGCGGCGCGGGACTCCAAGCTGATCGACGGTGCGCTGCGTGACCTGGCCACGATCACCGGGCAGAAGCCACAGGTCCGCCGGGCAACCAAGTCCATCGCGCAGTTCAAGCTCCGCGAGGGCATGCCGATCGGCGCGAAGGTGACGCTGCGCGGCGACCGCATGTGGGAGTTCCTCGACCGGCTGCTGACCATCGCGCTACCCCGTATCCGCGACTTCCGCGGGCTGTCGGACCGTCAGTTCGACGGCAATGGCAACTACACCTTCGGTCTCAACGAGCAGTCGATGTTCCACGAGATCGACATGGACCGGGTCGATCGGCAGCGGGGGATGGACATCACCGTGGTGACGACCGCCAAGACGGATGACGAGGGGCGGGCTCTGCTGAAGCTGCTCGGCTTCCCGTTCAAGGAGAACTGAACGCATGGCCAAGACCGCCCTGATCAACAAGGCCGCGAAGAAGCCGAAGTTTGCCGTCCGCGGCTACACCCGCTGCCAGCGCTGCGGCCGGCCGCATTCGGTGTATCGCAAGTTCGGGCTGTGCCGGATCTGCCTGCGCGAGATGGCGCACCGGGGTGAGCTGCCCGGCGTGACCAAGTCAAGTTGGTAGGTCAGGAGTCCGACAACCACTCCCTCCTTCGCCGGAGGCCCCGTCCGGGACGCGGGAACCGCGGCGAGAAAGGCTCTGCGCAATGACCATGACCGACCCGATCGCGGACATGCTGACGCGTCTGCGAAACGGCAACACGGCGTACCACGACGCGGTGGTGATGCCGTACTCGAAGCTGAAGTCGCACGTCGCCGAGATCCTCCAGCAGGAGGGGTACATCGCGGGCTGGAGCGTGGCCGCGGCCGAGAAGGGCAAGAACCTCGTGGTCGACCTGAAGTACGGCCCCAACCGGGAGCGGAGCATCGCCGGGCTACGTCGGGTGTCCAAGCCCGGGCTGCGGGTCTACGCCAAGTCGACGGGTCTGCCCAGGGTGCTCGGCGGCCTCGGCGTCGCGATCATCTCGACGTCGTCCGGCCTGCTGACCGACCGGCAGGCCGCCAAGCGTGGGGTGGGCGGGGAAGTCCTCGCCTACGTCTGGTGAGAGGGGAGGAGCGGCATGTCGCGTATCGGTAAGCTGCCGATCCCCGTCCCGGCGGGCGTGGACGTCACCATCGAGGGGCGCACCGTGCGGGTCAAGGGGCCCAGGGGTGAGCTGACCCACACCGTGGCCGTGCCGATCACGGTGGGGCGGAGTGAGGACGGCACGCTGGTGGTCGAGCGACCCAATGACGAACGGGAGAGCCGGTCACTGCACGGTCTGTCCCGGACACTCGTGGCGAACCTTGTCACGGGCGTCACGCAGGGGTACGCCAAGACGCTGGAGATCGTCGGTACCGGCTACCGGGTGGCGGCAAAGGGCACCGACCTGGAGTTCGCGCTCGGGTTCAGCCACCCCGTGCTGGTCACCGCGCCGGCGGGGATCAGCTTCCGGGTCGAGACACCGACCCGGCTCGTGGTCGAGGGAATCGACAAGCAGAAGGTCGGCGAGGTCGCCGCCAACATCCGCAAGATCCGCCCGCCGGAGCCCTACAAGGGCAAGGGCGTGCGGTATCAGGGCGAGGCGGTCCGTCGCAAGGCCGGGAAGACGGGTAAGTAGGCCATGGTTAGCGCAACCTCCATCACCCGCGGGGCGCAGGCGAGCGGGGCGGCCGCGCAGCGGCGCGGCGCTCGGGCCCGCCGCCACCTCCGGCTGCGGCGTAGGCTCACCGGTACGGCGGAGCGACCGAGGCTGGTCGTCACCCGGTCGACGAGGCACATCTACGCGCAGATCGTCGACGACGATCGTGGCGTCACGCTGGTTTCGGCGTCGACGTACAAGCTGGCCGGCGAGGGCGACAAGACCGCACAGGCCCGCAAGGTGGGCCAGCTCATTGCCGAGCAGGCCGCGGCGGCCGGGATCACCAAGGTGGTCTTCGACCGTGGCGGGAACAAGTACCACGGTCGGATCGCGGCTCTCGCGGACGCCGCCCGCGAGACCGGGCTGGGATTCTGAATGACCACGATCACTGACATCGAGAACGGAAGGACCGCCTGATGCCTGGAACGCAGCGCCGTGGCGGCGGAGGTGGCGACCGTGATCGCCGCGACCGCCGGGACGGTGGCCGGGGTGGGGCGGCCGCCGAGAAGACCCCGCACCTTGAGCGGGTCGTCGCCATCAACCGTGTCGCCAAGGTCGTCAAGGGTGGCCGCCGGTTCAGCTTCACCGCGCTGGTCGTGGTCGGCGACGGCGACGGCACCGTCGGGGTGGGGTACGGCAAGGCCAAGGAGGTGCCGGCCGCCATCGCCAAGGGCGTGGAGGAGGCCAAGAAGCACTTCTTCAAGGTGCCGCGCATCGCGAAGACGATCCCGCACCCGATCACCGGTGAGGCCGCGGCGGGAGTGGTGCTGCTGAAGCCGGCCAGCCCGGGTACGGGGGTGATCGCGGGTGGCGCGGTGCGCGCGGTGCTGGAGTGCGCCGGGATCCACGACATACTGTCGAAGAGCCTCGGCTCGGACAACCCGATCAACATCGTGCACGCGACGGTCGCGGCTCTGCGGGGGCTGGTCCGCCCCGAGGAGATCGCCGCCAAGCGGGGCCTGCCGCTGGAGGATGTCGCTCCGGCCGGCCTGTTGCGTGCCCGCGCTGCCGGTCAGGGGGTGTGACCCGATGGCGCGACTGAAGGTCACCCAGGTCCGGTCCACGATCGGAGCGCTGCGCAAGCAGCGCGAGACGCTGCGGTCCCTTGGCCTGAAGCGGGTCCACGACGTGGTTGTCAAGGAGGACCGCCCGGAGATCCGCGGCATGGTCAACGCCGTACCGCACATGGTGCGGGTCGAGGAGGTCGACTAACCGATGCCCATCAAGATCCATCACCTTCGGCCGGCGAAGGGGTCCAACACCCCGAAGATGCGGGTCGGGCGTGGTGAAGCCTCCAAGGGCAAGACGGCCGGCCGCGGCACCAAGGGCACCAAGGCCCGGTACCAGGTGTCTGACCGGTTCGAGGGCGGCCAGATGCCGATCCACATGCGGCTGCCGAAGCTCAAGGGCTTCAAGAACCGGTTTCGCGTCGAGTACCAGGTCGTCAACGTCGAGCGGCTGGCCCAGCTCTTCCCGGCGGGCGGCACGATCGGTCCGGACGAGATGGTCGAGGCGGGAGCGGTGCGCAAGGACTCGCTGGTGAAGGTCCTGGGCACCGGCGAGGTCGGCGGCGTTGCCCTGAACGTGAGTGCGCACGCCTTCTCCGGCTCCGCGAAGGAGAAGATTGCCGCAGCCGGGGGGTCGGTCACCGAACTGTGACCGTCCCCCCGGCGGGGCCGGCCCGGGCGACGGTGGGCTTCAGCTGATTCACTGTTACAGTCTCACCCTGCGGGATTGGGCGTCGCGTGGGCCAGCGCTGCCCAGGATCGGGCCACGTCGATCAGATTGCGCAGGATCGATCGGATAGACCGGACAACATAGACCGGACAACGACCACACGGGCCAGACAACCCGGGCAGGCGCGATCGCCCGGCCTTCGGACACGGGGGTCGACAGCGGCTCCCATACGGCGCAGGAGGATTCGTGCTTTCCGCGTTCGCATCGGCGTTCCGGACGCCTGACCTGCGCAAGAAGCTGCTCTTCTCGTTCAGCATCATCGCCCTGTACCGGCTCGGTGCCAGCGTGCCGACCCCCGGGGTGTCGACGAAGAACATCAACCAGTGCATCTCCGTGGTCAATCAGGGCGCCACAAAGGATCTCTACAGCCTGGTCAACCTCTTCAGCGGCGGCGCGCTGCTGCGGTTGTCGATCTTCGCGCTGACGATCATGCCGTACATCACGGCGAGCATCATCATCCAGCTGCTCACGGTCGTGATCCCGCGCTTCGAGACGCTGCGGAAGGAAGGGCAGTCGGGGCAGAACAAGCTGACCCAGTACACCCGGTACCTCACGGTGGGGTTGGCGATCCTGCAGTCCACCGGCGTGGTCGCGCTGGCCCGCAGCGGTCAGCTGTTCGTCGGTTGCGACCCGAACCGGTACCCGATCATCACGAACGAGTCGATCTTCGGCCTGATGACCATGGTGATCACCATGACCGCCGGTACCGCGGTGATCATGTGGCTCGGTGAGCTGATCACCGACCGCGGGATCGGCAACGGCATGTCACTGCTGATCTTCACCGGCATCGCGGCCCGAATCCCCGCCGAGGGCGGTGCGCTGCTGCGTAACGGCGGCGGCTTCGTGTTCGCGATGATCTGCCTGCTGGGTCTCGCGATCATTACCGCGGTCGTCTTCGTCGAGCAGGCCCAGCGCCGGATCCCGGTGCAGTACGCGAAGCGGATGGTGGGGCGCCGGATGTACGGCGGCACGTCGACCTACCTGCCGTTGAAGGTCAACCAGGCCGGCGTGATCCCGGTGATCTTCGCGTCCTCGCTGCTCTACCTGCCGCAGCTCGTCGCGAGCCTGTCCAGCGGTGGTGCGAGCACGAGCTGGTGGCAGCGGTTTGTCCAGAACCAGCTGGTCAACCAGGGCAGCTGGGTGCACATCGCGGTGTACTTCCTGCTCATCGTCTTCTTCACCTACTTCTACGTCTCGATCACCTTCAACCCGGAGGAGCGTGCGGATGAGATGAAGAAGTACGGCGGCTTCATCCCGGGCATCCGCCCCGGCCGCCCGACCTCGGAGTACCTGAGCTTCGTGCTGTCCCGGATCACCCTCCCCGGCGCGCTCTACCTGGCCATCATCGCGGTGCTGCCGAACTTCTTCTTCAGCTTCACCGCCGGAAACAACCAGAACTTCCCGTTCGGCGGCACCGCGGTGCTGATCATGGTGGGGGTCGGTCTCGACACGGTCAAGCAGGTCGAGAGCCAGCTCATGCAGCGCAACTACGAGGGTTTCCTCCGCTAGTGAGCACGATCGCGGACCATCGGTGGGTCGCCCGGCCTGGCAGGCCGGGCGCTCGCGTCTGGTGTGCTCGTGTCTGGTGTGTTCCGGTGTGGCGCCTCCCGGGTCCGGGGCGGGCATCGATCGGGGTGCTTCGGTGAGGCTGGTGCTGGTCGGACCGCCCGGGGCCGGCAAGGGCACCCAGGCCCAGTTCGTCGCCGCACACTTCGCCATACCGAAGATCTCGACCGGTGACATCTTCCGCACCAACGTCAGCCAGGGCACCTCGCTGGGGTTGAGCGCCAAGCGGTACATGGATGCCGGGGACCTGGTGCCCGACGAGATCACCGTCGCGATGGTCCGGGATCGGCTGGCCGAGCCGGACGCATCCGACGGGTTCGTCTTCGATGGCTTCCCGCGCAACGTGCGGCAGGCGGAGATTCTCGATGGCATCCTGGCCGACCTGGGGACGAAGCTCGACCTCGTGCTGGAACTGGTGGCCGACGACGAGGAGGTGATCCGGCGGTTGTCGGGCCGGCGCACCTGCCGGACGTGCGGGCACATCTGGCACTCCGACTTCGATCCCTCGAGCCGGGAGGGGTTCTGCGACCACTGCGGTGGCGAGCTGTTCCAGCGCGACGACGACCTGCCGAACACGATCAGGCACCGGTTGGACGTCTACGGCGAGCAGACCGCGCCACTGGTGGCCTTCTACGCCGAGCGCGGGATTCTGGTGGGCATCGACGCCACCGGTCTGGTCGATGACATCACCGACCGGGCGATCGACGCCCTGCGGCACCTGGACGGCTGAAGTACGGGATGGCAGCGAATGCGTGGGTGGAGAAGGCGGGACCGGATGATCCAGATCAAGACCGAGGACGAGATCGGCCGGATGCGGGCGGCCGGCTTGGTTGTCCAGCAGACCCTTGCGGTGCTCCGGGACGCCGTGGCGCCCGGAATCAGCACCGCTGATCTCGATGCGCTCGCCGAGCGGACCATCCGCGCCGCCGGGGCGGTACCGTCGTTCAAGGGGTATCGGGGGTTCCCGGCCACCATCTGTACCTCCGTCAACGATGAGGTCGTCCACGGCATCCCGGACCGCGGCGCGGTGCTCCGGGAGGGCGACGTGTTGTCCGTCGACTGCGGCGCGATCGTGGACGGCTGGCACGGCGACTCCGCGATCACGGTTGGGGTCGGGGAGGTCGCGCCCGAGCACGCCGAGATGATGCGGGTCTGCGAGGAGTCGATGTGGGCCGGTTTCGCCGCGGCGCTTCCCGGCGGTCGGCTCACCGACATCAGCCATGCGGTGGAGGTGGCGGTTCGGGGACGGGGCGGCTACGGCATCGTCGACCACTACGGTGGCCACGGCATCGGCACCGAGATGCACCAGGACCCGCATGTGCTCAACTTCGGCAGGCCCGGTCGCGGGCCGCGACTCGTGCCTGGGCTGTGCCTCGCCATCGAGCCGATGATCACGATGGCCGGGGCGGACACCCGCGAGCTCGACGACGGGTGGACGGTGGTCACCGTCGACGGTTCGCTCGCCGCGCACTTCGAGCACACGGTGGCGATCACCAAGGACGGACCCTGGGTACTCACCGCAGCCGATGGTGGCGCCGCGAAGCTGGCTGAGTACGGCGTCCGGGCGGCCGTTCATGCCGGGTAGCCGGAGCGGAGCCGCGGGCAATGCGGCTTGTGTCGCACATGCGTCGGGCTAGGCTGGAGCCGTGGTGGACAGCGGCGCCGTGAGTCCCTCCGCAGGTGACCCGAGGGACGCCCTCCGGGTCGGCAATGCCGAGCGGGAGCGCGTGGTCACCCGGCTGAACCAGGCGTTCGCGGACGGGCAGCTGGAGCTCGCGGAGCTGGAGGAGCGGATCTCTGTCGCCTACGCCGCGAAGACCGCGGGCGAACTCCGGGTGCTCACGGCCGACCTGTCCACGCCGCCCGGGTCGGGTGCGGTCGAGTTCGTGGATCGGCAGCCCGCCACTCCACAGGACCTCAGGCAGGCTCTGCTCGATCTCGCCACCCACAAGATCAACGCCAAGGTGGAGCGGGATCGGGAGCGGCCGCTCCGCCGCGCGCGGCGGAGCGAGATGGTGCACCGGGCGGGCCAGCGTGCGATGGTCGCGACCTGGGCCACCGCGAGTGTGATCACCTTTACCATCTGGCTCATCATCGGCGTGACCTCGGGGTTCACCTCGCCCTGGTTCCTCTGGGTGGCCGGGCCGTGGGGCGCGGTCCTGCTCATGCGGGCGCTGACCGGACGGTCCACCTGATGGGTGGCCGAGCGGCCTGCCCGGTGCCGGTTTGGTGATCGGAACCGCAATCCGTACACTCATCAGTCGGTGTTCCGTTGCCGTTCCCGCGTGTGCTGTGGCCGCACACGCCTGCGACGCCCTCTGACGCAGCGCCGACCCTGCACAGCACACAGCACACGTCACGATTGCGGAGGACATGCCCAAGAAGGACGGGGCCATTGAGGTCGAAGGCCGCGTGGTCGAGCCGCTCCCGAACGCGATGTTCCGGGTCGAGCTCACAAACGGTCACAGGGTTCTGGCACACATCAGCGGCAAGATGCGTCAGCACTACATCCGGATCCTCCCCGAGGACCGGGTAGTGGTGGAGCTGTCGCCGTACGATCTCACCCGCGGGCGCATCGTCTATCGCTACAAGTAGCACGGCGTCCACCCGCAGTTCGGTCGCACGGCCGAAAGTCCGCCGACCGTCGGGCCGTGCCAGCAGGCGTCACGATCAGGAGTTGCAACAGCCGTGAAGGTCCAACCGAGCGTCAAGAAGATCTGCGACAAGTGCAAGGTGATCCGCCGCAACGGGCGGGTCATGGTCATCTGCGAGAACCTGCGCCACAAGCAGCGTCAGGGCTAGCCAGACAGTCATTCGCATCCCAACCGGGGCCGGCGTGACCAGCCCCGGGCACCCCCGGTACGGAGGCCGGGGCCTCGCCGGGGCAGGCGAGGGGTGGGGTGCGGCAGACCTCCGCGGCACGTGAGGAGTACGCCCGCATGGCACGTCTTGTCGGCGTCGACCTTCCCCGCGAGAAGCGGTTGGAGATCGCGCTCACCTACATCTACGGCATCGGTCGGACCCGGTCCACCGCGACCCTCGCCGGCACCGGCATCAGCCCGGACGTCCGGGTGCGGGACCTGTCCGACACGGACCTGATCGCGCTGCGCGACTGGATCGAGACCAACTACAAGGTCGAAGGCGACCTTCGCCGGGAGGTCGCCCAGGACATCCGGCGCAAGATCGAGATCGGCTGTTACCAGGGCATCCGGCATCGCCGCGGCCTGCCGGTGCACGGGCAGCGCACCAAGACGAATGCCCGTACCCGCAAGGGCCCCAAGAAGACCATCGCCGGCAAGAAGAAGACCGGCAAGAAGTAGCGGCCGCCGGCCAGCCACTGACTCGACGCTCAGCGATACTCGACCTTCAGCGATCTGGAGATACCCAACAGAATGCCTCCCAAGACCCGAGCCGGCGCCGCCGTCAAGAAGGTCAGGCGCAAGGAAAAGAAGAACATCGCCCACGGGCACGCGCACATCAAGAGCACCTTCAACAACACCATCGTGACGATCACCGACCCGGCCGGGAACGTGATCGCGTGGGCCTCCGCCGGTCATGTGGGCTTCAAGGGCTCCCGCAAGTCGACGCCGTTCGCGGCCCAGCTCGCTGCGGAGAGCGCCGCCCGGAAGGCCCACGAGCACGGGATGCGGAAGGTGGACGTCTTCGTCAAGGGACCCGGCTCCGGCCGGGAGACCGCGATCCGGTCGCTGCAGGCGACCGGGCTTGAGGTCGGATCGATCCAGGACGTGACCCCACAGCCGCACAACGGCTGCAGGCCGCCGAAGCGTCGGCGGGTCTGAGGCACCGGAGAAGGGAGACAGACATGGCCCGTTATACCGGTGCCGACTGCCGGCTCTGCCGGCGGGAGAAGATGAAGCTGTTCCTCAAGGGCAGCAAGTGCGACGGGCCGAAGTGCCCGATGGAGTCCAAGCCGTACCCGCCGGGTGAGCACGGGCGCGGCCGGACCAAGGAGAGCGAGTACCTGCTCCAGTCGCGCGAGAAGCAGAAGGCCAAGCGTGTCTACGGGGTGCTGGAGAAGCAGTTCCGGCGGTACTACGCCGAGGCGAACAAGGGTGCCGGCAAGACCGGTGAGGCGTTGTTGCAGATCCTGGAGAGCAGGCTGGACAACATCGTCTTCCGGGCCGGGTTCGCGCACTCCCGGGACGCCGCCCGGCAGCTCGTCCGGCACGGCCACATCGAGGTGAACGGCCGGAAGGTCGACATCCCGTCGTACCGGGTCAGCCCGAACGACATCGTCGATGTGCGGGCACGTTCCCGTGAGCTGACGCCGTTCGTGGTGGCGCGCGCCGAGGCCGGCTCCCGGCAGGTGCCGGCCTGGCTGGAGGTGATCTCCTCCCGGATGCGGATCCTGGTCCACAGCCTTCCGGAGCGGCAGGTTATCGACACGCCGGTCCAGGAACAGCTTATCGTCGAGCTGTACTCGAAGTAGCGGTCCCGCGGCCGGCCCGGTGTTCGCCGGGCCCGGTCGTGGGCATGGTGCCGGTCCGGTCCGGCGCGAGAGCACCACCGCGGGGCAGCGGCCCCGCGTCTCCCGGCGCCATATGGCGGGCGCCAGAGGAACGGAAGGGGATCATCATGCTGATCAGCCAGCGTCCGGCGTTGATCGAGGAGCCGATCGACGAGTTCCGCTCCCGGTTCGTGATCGAACCGCTGGAGCCGGGCTTCGGCTACACCCTCGGCAACTCGTTGCGGCGCACCCTGCTCTCCTCGATTCCCGGCGCCGCGGTGACCAGCATCCGGATCGACGGCGTGCTGCACGAGTTCACCACCGTGCCGGGGGTGAAGGAGGACGTCACCGACCTGATCCTCAACCTCAAGGAGCTGGTGGTCAGCTCGGAGTCCGATGAGCCGGTCACGATGTACCTGCGCAAGCAGGGTCCCGGTGAGGTGACGGCGGCTGACATCGCGCCGCCCGCCGGCGTCGAGGTGCACAACTCCGACCTGCACATCGCCACCATCAACAAGAAGGGGCGGCTGGAGATCGAGCTGACCGTCGAGCGCGGTCGCGGCTACGTTCCGGCCACCCAGAACAAGCAGCCTGGGCAGGAAATCGGCCGGATTCCGGTGGACTCGATCTACTCTCCCGTGCTCAAGGTCAGCTACCGGGTCGAGGCGACCCGGGTGGAGCAGCGGACCGACTTCGACCGCCTGATCGTGGACGTCGAGACGAAGTCGTCGATCACTCCGCGGGACGCGGTGGCCAGCGCGGGCAAGACCCTGGTCGAGCTCTTCGGGCTGTTCCGCGAGCTCAACGTCGAGGTCGAGGGGATCGAGGTCGGGCCGTCCCCGTCCGAGGCCGCCGACATCGCCAACTTCAACATGCCGATCGAGGAGATGGAACTCACCGTCCGCTCCTACAACTGCCTCAAGCGGGAGGGCATCCACACCGTCGGTGAGCTGCTCTCGCGCAGCGAGGCGGACCTGCTCGACATCCGCAACTTCGGGGCGAAGTCGATCGACGAGGTGAAGGCCAAGCTCGCCGGCATGGCACTGGCCCTCAAGGACAGCCCGCCCGGCTTCGATCCCACTCGCGCAGCCGACAACTTCGGCGGCGAGACCAACGGATACGACGACCAGGACTACGCCGAGACCGAGCAGCTCTGACCGACCGGGGCCGCCCCCGGGGGCGGCCCCGGTCGGTCAGGCGGCCGTGACCCAGATGTCCGTGACCCAGATTTCCGTGACGCAGCAGTACAAGGAGCGCCGACAATGCCCACGCCGACCAAAGGCCCCCGCCTGGGCGCGGGTCCCGCGCACGAGCGGCTGATGCTCGCGAACCTCGCGACGTCGCTGTTCGAGCACGGGAGGATCACTACGACCGAGACGAAGGCCAAGCGGCTGCGCCCGCTGGCCGAGCGGTTGATCACCTTCGCCAAGCGGGGTGACCTGCACGCCCGACGTCAGGTGATGGCGGTGATCCGGGACAAGGACGTGGTTCACAGCCTCTTCGCGAACATCGGTCCGATGTACGCGGAGCGGGCGGGCGGCTACACCCGGATCGTCAAGATCGGTCCACGCAAGGGCGACAACGCCCCGATGGCACAGATCTCGCTGGTCGAGGCGACCACCGTGGCGCGGTCCGTGGTGGCGGAGGCGGAGCGGTCCCGGGGGAGCCGGTTCGCCCGCCGGAAGGCGCCGACCGGGCGGACCGCGGAGTCGGCCAGGGAGCTGGCCGCCGAGTCGGAGACCGCCGCGAAGGTGGCTGCCGAGGCTGCCGACGCCGACACCGAGGTCACCGACACCGAGGTCACCGATAGCGAGGTCGCCGACACCGGGTCGGCGGTCACCGAGCCGGCCGCGACGAAGGCCGACCCGAGCGAGTAGCCGGGTACCGCCGGAGCTGCGCGGGGAGGGGTGCGGGGTGGGCGCGACCACGCAGCGGCTCCGGCTCGACCTCGGATACGACGGCGGCGGGTTCGCCGGCTGGGCGCGGCAGCCGGGCCAGCGCACCGTCCAGGCCACCTGCGAGGAGGCGCTGGCCCGGATCATCCGGGCCGAGGTCGCGCTGACCGTCGCCGGCCGCACCGATGCGGGTGTGCACGCGACCGGCCAGGTCGCGCACGCCGACGTCGCACGATCCAGCTGGGAGGAGCTCGCCGGCACGCTGGCACGCCGGACCAACGGCGTGCTTCCGCCGGATGTCCGGGTGCGCCAGGTCACGGCGGTGCCGGACGACTTCGACGCCCGGTTCGGCGCGCTGTCCCGCTGCTACCGCTACCGGGTCTCCGACGCGCCGTACGGGGTGGATCCGCTGCGCCGGCACGACACCCTGGCCTGGCCACGGCCACTGGATCTGGAGCGGCTCGCGGTTGCGTCGGCGGGACTGGTTGGCGAGCACGACTTCGCTGCGTACTGCCGCCGTCGGCCGGGGGCGACCACCGTGCGCGCCGTGCTCGACCTGCGCTGGCGGCGGGAACCGGACGGCGTCCTCGTGGCGACCGTGCGGGCCGATGCGTTCTGCCACTCGATGGTGCGTGGTCTGGTCGGTGCGCTGCTCGCGGTCGGTGAGGGGCGGCGGCCGCCGGAGTGGCCAGCCAGCCTCCTGGCGATGCGTGAGCGGGCCGGCGCAGTGACCGTGGCACCACCGCACGGTCTGACCCTGGTGGCGGTCGACTACCCGCCACCGGACCGGTGGGCAGAGCGCGCCGCGCAGACCCGGCGGCTCCGGGTCCCGCAACTCCGGGTCCCGCAACTCCGGGTCCCGCAGCTCGGCGCTCCCGCTCCGGGGTGATGGCGGCCATCCAGTGGTGATCACTGTTTTGCCCTGCCGGATGCCACCCGGTATCGTCGCCTGCTGGAATACGCGGCGCACCTGGTGCCGCCCGTTACCGTCCGGATCACACCTCACGCGAGTCGAGAAGGCAGACCTGTGCGTACCTACAGCCCCAAGCCCGCGGACATCACGCGTCAGTGGCACGTGATTGACGCGACCGACGTCGTGTTGGGCCGGCTGGCCACCCAGGTCGCCGTCTTGCTGCGCGGCAAGCACAAGGCCATCTACGCCCGCCACATCGACACCGGCGATTTCGTCGTGGTGATCAACGCCGGGAAGCTCTCGCTGTCCGGTACCAAGCGGGAGACGAAGTTCGAGTACCGGCACTCCGGCTACCCCGGGGGGCTGCGCAAGCGCAGCTACGGCGTCCTGCTGGACACCCGCCCGGATCGGGTCGTGGAGCGCGCCGTCCGCGGCATGCTGCCGAAGAACACGCTCGGCCGGGCGATGCTCAGCAAGCTCAAGGTGTACGCCGGCCCGGAGCACCCACACGCCGCCCAGAAGCCGGAACCGTTCGAGATCACGCAGGTCGCGCAGTAGGCGTCGGACCACGAGCCGTAGGAGACTGAAGGCGTGACCATCGCCACCGAGACCGAAGCCGTCCCGGCCCCCAAGCCGGCAGTGACCGCAGCTACCCCGAAGCCGATCGTCGGCCGCCGCAAGGAGGCCATCGTCCGGGTGCGCCTGGTGCCTGGCTCCGGGCGCTTCACCCTCAACGGCCGCTCGCTTGAGGGTTACTTCCCGAACCGGGTGCACCAGCAGATCGTCAAGGAGCCGTTGGTCACTCTGGACAAGGTCGAGGCCTACGACGTCCTCGCGAACCTCCGCGGTGGCGGCGTGTCCGGGCAGGCCGGAGCGCTCCGGCTGGCGATCGCCCGGGCCCTGGTGAGCCTGGTCGCCGAGGATCGGCCGGCGCTGAAGAAGGCCGGTTTCCTCACCCGTGACCCGCGGGAGAAGGAGCGGAAGAAGGCTGGTCTGAAGAAGGCCCGCAAGGCTCCGCAGTACTCCAAGCGGTAGTCCGACCCGGTTGGGCCGGCGGGCGGTCCGGTGGGCCGTCCGCTGTCGCCTGGGTAGCGAGCGCAGCCGCCTGGCGTTGCGTTCCGGGGTACGGCGAGGGGGTGCGGTCGTGGCCTGGACTGGCACGGGGCTGCGGTGAGCAGGCTCTTCGGTACGGACGGTGTGCGCGGGCTGGCCAACGCTGAGCTCACGCCGGAGCTGGCGACTGCGGTGGCGGTGGGTGCGGCCCATGTCCTGGGTGAGGTGACCACCGGGCGGCGTCCGCTCGCGGTGGTCGGGCGGGACCCGAGGGCGAGCGGCGAGATGCTGGAGGCGGCGACCGTGGCCGGGTTGGCCAGCGCCGGTGCGGACGTGCTCCGGGTCGGTGTGCTGCCGACGCCCGCCGTGGCGCATCTGGTCGCGGAGACCGGTGCCGACCTCGGGGTGATGCTGTCGGCGAGCCACAACCCGATGCCGGACAACGGGATCAAGCTGTTCGCCCAGGGCGGTCACAAGCTCCCCGACGCGGTCGAGGACGAGGTCGAGTCCCGCCTGCGGGAGAGCTGGCAGCGACCGACCGGGGCCGGGATCGGCCGGGTCCGTGACCTACCGGACGCCGCCGAACGGTACGCCGCCCATCTGCTCGGCACGATCGGCGGCGGCAACCCGCTCGCCGGCATGCACGTGGTGGTCGACTGCGCCAACGGTGCGGCTTCGGCCGTCGCCCCGATGGTCTACGCCCGGGCCGGCGCGAAGGTGACCGCGTTGGCCGCCGATCCGGATGGCTTGAACATCAACGAGCAGTGCGGCTCCACCCACCTGGCGGCGCTGGTCGCCGCGGTGACCGCGCACGGCGCCGACGCCGGGATCGCGCACGACGGAGACGCCGATCGATGCCTCGCCGTGGCCGCCGACGGCTCGCTGGTGGATGGCGACGCCATCCTGGCGATCTGCGCGCTGGCGCTGCGGGAGCGCGGCACGCTCCGCAACGACGCGGTGGTGGCCACCGTGATGAGCAACCTCGGCTTCCACCAGGCGATGCGCGCGCACGGCATCCACGTCGCCGTGACACCGGTGGGGGACCGGTACGTACTGGAGCGGCTGCGGTCCGACGGCCTGTCTCTGGGCGGCGAACAGAGCGGGCACGTCGTCTTTCCCGACCACGCGACCACCGGCGACGGGTTGCTCACCGCCCTGCAGCTGCTGACCCGGATGGCTGGCTCCGGGCGCCCGTTGGCCGAGCTGGCCAGCGTGGTGCGGCGGCTGCCACAGGTGCTGTTGAACGTGCCGGTGGCCGACCGGGCCAGGGTCGCCGCGTCCGGGGCCGTCCGGACGGCCGTGGCCGGCGCGGAGGCCGAGCTGGGTGACGACGGGCGGGTGCTGCTGCGCCCCTCGGGCACGGAGCAGCTCGTCCGGGTCATGGTCGAGGCGCCCACCGACGAGCTCGCCGAGGCGATCGCCCGCCGCCTCGCGGCGGTCGTCGGGCAGGCCTGAGCGGCCGTCCGGCGGCGGATCGACGGCTGACCGGTCGGTCAGCCGGTCAGCCGGTCACGTCGAAGTTCGCGGTGATCTTCCGGGGTGAGATCCGGACGACAAGCTCGCCCGGTACGCCGTTGCGTTGACCGAACTCCTCCGCCCGCTGCGCGCCCATGTAGCGGGCGCCGATCGCGGTGGCGGTCCGGAGCAGCTCGGCGGGTTCCTCCGAGGTCGTCGCGACGCCCTGCACCTGGACGAACGCGTACGGCGGCGCCTCGTCGTCCACGCACACCGCCAGCCGGGGGTCGCGGGCGATGGCCCGTCCCTTCGGGGTGTCCCGACCGGTGTTGAAGACCAGATCCGTCCCGTCGATGACGAACCAGACGGGGGCGACCAGGGGGCGCCCGTCGATGCCGACCCAGGCCAGCTTGCCGGTGCGGGTGCCGGCCGCGAGAAAGGCCCGGACAGGTTCGGTGAGGAGGTTCACCCTGGCGAGGGTACTGGCTGGGGCGGCAACGGATACGGGATCGGGGTGGTCCCGGACCGGCCCGCGGCGGCTAGGCTCGACGTCGTGTGCGGAATCATCGGCTACGTCGGCGGGCAGCCCGCGCAATCCGTCGTGCTCGACGGGCTGCGGCGGCTGGAATATCGGGGATATGACTCGGCCGGCATCGCGGTGCTGGACGGGTCGGGTGCGCTGCTGGTCAGGCGCAAGGCCGGTCGGCTGGAGAACCTGGAGAAGCAGCTCGGCACCGACCTGCACGAGGGCAGCTGCGGGATCGGGCACACCCGATGGGCCACCCACGGCGGGCCGACCGACCGCAACGCACACCCGCACGTCGACTGCACCGGTCGGGTCGCGGTGATCCACAATGGGATCATCGAGAACTTCGCCATGCTGCGGACCGAGCTGGAGGCCGCCGGTCACGAGCTGGCCAGCGAGACCGACACCGAGGTTGTCGCGCACCTGATCGAGGACAGGATCGGCGCTGGCGACGACCTCGCCACCGCGATGCGCACGGTGTGCCGGCGGCTGGACGGCGCGTTCACGCTGCTGGCCGTGCGCGCCGACACCCCGGACGTGGTGGTGGGCGCGCGGCGCAACTCGCCGCTGGTGGTGGGCATCGGTGACGGCGAGACCTTCCTCGCCTCCGACGTGGCGGCGTTCATCGCGCACACCCGGGACGCGGTCGAGCTCGGCCAGGACCAGGTGGTGGAGGTGCGCCGGGACGGGTACACGGTCACCGACTTCGCCGGGCTGCCGGTCGACGGCAAGTCTTTCCGGATCAGCTGGGACCTCGCCGCCGCGGAGAAGGGCGGCCACCCGTACTTCATGCTCAAGGAGATCGAGGAGCAGCCGGCCGCGGTCGAGGACACCCTGCGCGGCCACCTCGCCAACGGCCGGATCGTGCTCGACGAGGAACGCATCGACGAGCAGGTGCTGCGCGACATCGACAAGGTCTTCGTGGTCGCCTGCGGCACCGCCTACCACTCCGGGATGATCGCCAAGTACGCCATCGAGCACTGGGCCCGGATCCCGGTCGAGGTGGAGATGGCGTCGGAGTTCCGCTACCGGGATCCGGTGCTGGACCGGGCCACCCTCGTCGTCGCGATCTCGCAGAGCGGCGAGACGATGGACACCCTGCAGGCGATCCGGCATGCCCGCGAGCAGAAGGCGACCGTGCTGGCGGTCTGCAACACCAACGGCGCGCAGATCCCGCGGGAGTCCGACGCGGTGCTCTACACCCGCTCCGGCCCGGAGATCGGGGTGGCGGCGACGAAGACGTTCCTGTCCCAGGTCGCGGCGTCCTACCTGCTCGGCCTGGGGCTGGCGCAGGCGCGCGGGACGAAGTACGAGGACGAGGTGGTCCGGGAGTTCGACGCGCTGGCCACCATGCCGGCGTTGATCGCGGAGGTCCTGGCCACCGTCGAGCCGGTCCGGGAGCTGGCCCGGGAGATCGCCCGGTCGAAGGCGGTGCTGTTCCTCGGCCGGCACCTGGGGTACCCGGTGGCCCTGGAGGGTGCGCTGAAGCTGAAGGAGCTGGCCTACATGCACGCCGAGGGCTTCCCGGCCGGTGAGCTCAAGCACGGGCCGATCGCGCTGGTGGAGGAGGGGCTACCGGTCGTCGTGGTGATGCCCTCACCGAAGGGCCGGCGCACCCTGCACGGCAAGGTGCTCTCCAACATCCAGGAGATCCGGGCCCGCGGCGCCCGCACGATCGTCGTCGCCGAGGAGGGCGACACCGACGTGCGCCCCTACGCCAACCACCTCATCGAGGTGCCGGCCACGCCGACGCTGTTCCAGCCGCTGGTGGCCACCGTGCCGTTGCAGGTGCTCGCCGCGGAGATCGCGCTGGCCCGGGGGTACGACGTGGACAAGCCGCGCAACCTCGCCAAGTCAGTCACCGTCGAGTAGCCCCGGCCGGCGGCGGGCGGCCGGTCGTCGGGGCGACGTGGCAGGCTGGGCCGGTGATCGTCGGAGTCGGAATCGATGTGGTCGGGGTGGCGCGGTTCGCGGCGAGCCTGGCGCGTACCCCGGCGCTGGCCGACCGGCTGTTCACGCCTGCCGAGCGGGTCACCCCGTCCGGCCAGCCCCGGTCGGCGGAGTCGCTGGCCGCCCGGTTCGCCGCGAAGGAGGCGCTGGCCAAGGCGCTCGGCGCGCCGGGGACGCTGCGCTGGCACGACGCCGAGGTGAGCGTCGACGCGACCGGGCGTCCCGGCCTGGTGACGACCGGCACCGTCGCGGCGTACGCCCGGACCCTCGGCGTCGCCCGCTGGCACCTGTCGCTGTCCCACGACCACGGGATCGCCAGCGCAGTGGTGATCGCGGAGGCTGACGTCCCATCCGGCCAGCTCCCGGCTGGTGGTTCGCAGTGATCGGGGCCTGGCCGGTCGCCGAGGTCCGCGCCGCCGAGGAGGCGCTGATGGCGCGGCTGCCCGACGGCGCGCTCATGCACCGGGCCGCACACGGCCTCGCGGTGGCGTGCCGGCGGTTGCTGGGTCGCAGCTATGGCGCCCGGGTCGTGCTGCTGGTCGGCGCCGGCAACAACGGTGGGGACGCGCTCTACGCCGGGGCCCGGCTCGCCCGCGGTGGGGCACAGGTGACCGCGATCCTGCTCAGCCCGGAGCGTGCCCACGCGGGCGGGTTGGCCGCGCTGCGCGGCGCCCGCGGGAGGGTGCTCGCGGGAACGGACGCCGCCGAGGCGGCCGCCGTGCTCGCGGGCGCCGACCTGGTGCTGGACGGGATCGTCGGCATTGGCGGTTCCGGTGGTCTGCGGCCCCGCGCCGCGGAGCTGGTCGAGGAAACGCTTGGCAGCGGGGCGCTGCGGGTGGCGGTCGACGTGCCGTCCGGGGTGGACAGCGACACGGGCGCGGTGCCGGGCGCGGTGTTCCCGGCCGAGGTCACGGTCACCTTCGGCTGCCACAAGCCAGGGTTGCTGGTGGGTGCGGGCGCGGTTGCGGCGGGACGGGTCGAGCTGGTGGACATCGGGCTCGGTGCGTACCTTCCCCGGCCCCGGCTGGAGGTGGTCGAGCCGGCTGACGTGGCGGCTGGGCTCCGCCGGCCGACGGCTCGGGACGACAAGTACACAAGGGGTGTCGTCGGCGTCGCCGCCGGCTCGTCGCGGTTCACCGGCGCGGCGCTGCTCGCGGTCGGTGCGGCGGTGCGCGGTCCGGCCGGCATGGTCCGGTACGTCGGTCCGGTGGCCGATCTGGTCCGGTCCCACTACCCGGAGGTGGTGGTCAGCGAGGGGCGGCCGACCGACGCCGGGCGGGTCCAGTCCTGGGTCGTCGGTCCCGGGATGGGCACCGACGAGGCGGCCCGCGAGGTGCTGCACGACGTGCTCGGCACCGACCTGCCGGTACTCGTCGACGCCGACGGGCTCACCCTGCTTGCGGCCGACCCCGGCCGGCTGGCGGGCCGGCGGGCGCCGACCGTGCTCACGCCGCACGACCGGGAGTTCGCCCGGTTGGCTGGGTTCGTGCCCGGTCCGGACCGGCTCGCCGCGGCCCGGCGCGCCGCCGGGACGCTCGGCTGCGTGGTGCTCCTCAAGGGTGACCGGACGATCGTCGCCCGACCGGACGGGCGCGCGTTCGTGGACCGGGCGGGCACACCGTGGCTGGCCACGGCGGGCAGCGGTGACGTGCTCTCCGGCCTGACCGGTGCCCTGCTCGCCAGCGGAGCCGCAGGTGCTGGTGCTGGAGTTGCCGGCGGGTCGGTCCGGGCACCGGCCTTCGACCCGGCACGGCTGGCCGCCTCCGGGGTCGCCCTGCACGGCCGGGCCGGCCGGATCGCCGCGCGGTACGGCGTGCCCAGCGCGGCCGGCGTGCTTGCCGCCGTGCCCGAGTCCTTCGCCACGGTGGGCCTCGCCGACGGGAGGCCATGATGTCGGAGGCGGCGGCGCGGGAGACGTAGGAGGGGTCGCGCATGATGTGCAGGGCCAGGTGCGTGGCCAGGCCGGCGCGTACCAGGTGGTCGATGAGCGCCAGATCAGGACGCCGTCGTCGGCACGGTTGTCCCACGGGGACGCCTGCACCGGGGTTTGCCGTTGTTGTCCGGCGGGGAGTGCGGCGATCTCGTCGCATCGGGCCTCCGCAATCTGCCGGCGCAAGTCACCGTGTACGGACCCCGCCGCACGACCATCCCGGCCAACTGGTGGGTGAGCGCCTCGAACGACGCTGCGGTGAAGCCGCACCGCATCACCCGGGCGACAGCCCACAACGAAACCGGTAGCGTCGTGGCCGCAAGCATGGGCGAACTCCTCGAAATCGGGGTGTTGCAGACACACCGATGCTCACCCATCCGCCCCCCAATCGACCACCAGGGTGCCCACACCCGGCCCGCCCCACCAGGCAGTGCCCTGAGCTGTTCCACTCAAACGATCACAAGAATGGCGGAAGTCGAGTGCGGTACTAGAGAGGCAAAATAGGACGAATGTATCGTTCGTGTGGTTGGAGATCACCGGGAAGTGTCAGCTGGAGTGCGCCCATTGCTACGCCGAGTCGGGGCCGGCCGGCACGCACGGGGTGATGACCACGACGGACTGGCGCCGGGTCGTCGATCAGGCCGCCGGGATGGGGGTTGGGATGGTGCAGTTCATCGGCGGCGAGCCGACCCTGCATCCGGATCTCGCGGCGTTGGTCGACCACGCGCTTGTCCTCGGTCTGCGGGTGGAGGTCTTCACCAACCTGACGCATGTCACACCGGCGTTGTGGGAAGTCTTCGCCCGGCCTGGGGTGCGGTTGGCGACCAGCTACTACTCCGATGCTGCGGCCGAGCATGAACGGGTGACCGTGCGGCGGGGTAGCCACGCACGGACCCGGGCAAACATCGTGGAGGCGGTGCGCCGGTCGGTGCCACTGCGGGTCGGGGTGATCGACTTCGGTGACGGGCAGCGGGTTGACGCCGCGATCTCTGAGTTGGCGGCACTGGGTGCGATCGAGGTCGGCGTGGACCACCTGCGTCGAGTCGGTCGCGGGGTGCGCGAGGTCAGGACGAGCGCCTCGCAGTTGTGTGGCCGCTGCGGCGACGGGGTGCTCGCGGTCGCCCCCGACGGCACGGTGTGGCCGTGCGTCTTCTCCCGTTGGCTGCCGCTCGGCAACGTCCGGGAGGACCCGGTTGCTGAGATCGCCACCGGTGAGGCGGCGGAACGAACCCGAACTACTCTGGCGGGGGTGTTCGTCGCTCGACATCCGCAGCCACCGGAAGCGCCATGCGTGCCAAGGATGTGCAACCCGCAGTGCGGTCCGTCATGTGGGCCTGCGTGTAACCCGTCGTGCTGGCCGACCGGAGCGGGCCCGTGCGCCCCGAAGGGCGGCTGCGTGCCGAACTACCGTCGCTAGGCCGGCCCGAGGACCGCATTGGCGGCGAGGACGTCAACGTGGTGGCGTAGCGGCTCGATGAGGTCGGGGTGATCACCGTCACCGGCCCGGTCGAGCAGCCTGGTGGCGACTACGAGCTGGGCGATCTGCCCGGCGGGGGTGTCGAGCTGGTCGGCGAAGGTCTCGTGGACCCGGGCTGCGGTCGCCGGGGCGAGGAGGCTGTAGCAGTACAGGGTCGCTGGGTCGGTGCCGGCCGGACCACGGCCCCACAACTCCCAGTCCAGCAGCGCGAAGCGAGGCTGGAGCAGGTTGTTCCAGTGCAGGTCACCGTGGACGGTTTCCCAATCCTGGACTCGAAGGTGCGCGCGACCTCTGTATTCCTCCCGCAGCCGGACGTCGAGACGTTCGGGGTCGGTGTTGACCCGGCTGGTTGGGGTGACACGCAAGGTGTCGACGGTGCGCCGGAGCTGCCGCCACCAGGCGTCGGGCAGCTTCAGCTCATTGCGCAGCACGTCGGTGTCCGAGCAGGTGCGGCCGGGCAGCAGGGTCGTCACCTCGGCGCGCTGACGCCGCCACCCACCCTCGCCCCACTCATGGGTGCCCTGCACCACCGGCCGGGTGATGCCGGTGAGGGTGTTCGCGTCCGTGTTGCCGGTCCAGGTGTCCCCGTGCGCCCACTCGGGGAACTCCGAGACGACCCGCAGCCACCGTGGCCCGTTCGGGCCGTCGACGCGAGCACCGATGGAACGCAACCGCCAACCGAACGTCGGCTCCCCAGTGACGGTCATCCCGAAGTGGTCGGCGGCACGGCCCAGATTGGCCCGCATCCACTCAACGAACCGGGCATCGGCCTCGCCGGTGTCCTGGTCGCCACGAGTCACGGAGCGCCTCCGTACTGGTCGGCGTCCTCGTGCAGAAGGTGCCGCAGGTAGGCATCAGGGCGCTGAAGGTAGCGGCGCCAGTGGTCAACCAGATCGAGCCTGTCCCAGCGGGTCCGCCGCATCCCATGCTCGCCGACCTCGATGATGTCCGCCCCAGGGGTGGAGGCGAGGATCGGAGAATGGGTCGCACACACCACCTGTGCACCGTTCCGGCCGAGGGCGTGCATGACGGCGACCAGGTGTAGGCAGGCGGTGAAGGACAGCGCTGCTTCCGGCTCGTCCATGACATAGAAGCCGGGTGCCGCCATCATCGCGGCGAACACGGCGAGGAACCCCTCGCCGTGGCTCATCGCCGCGGTGTCCTCCACCCAATAGCCGGGTACCCCACCGAGGGTCTGCGTCAGCGCGAACGCGGTCTCCGCCCGCAGGAAGAACCCCTTCTTCTTCAGCCGCGGCCCGCTCAGCATCCGGGCGCCGGCCGGAGTGGTATCCAGCCGCAGCACCTCGCCCAGCACCGTCGTGGTTGGCTCCGGTCGGCCGGTCGCGGTCCCGGCCCGACCCCCGTATGGGTCGAGGGAGAACCCCTCAGCGATCGCCTCGACGATCGTCGACTTGCCCGAGCCGTTGTCCCCGACCAGGAAGGTCACCGGTCGGGTGATTGTGAGGCCACGCTCGGCCAGCTCCGCCACCGCCGGCACCGTGTACGGCCACGCTGCCCTCTCCCGCGGACCCGGCAGCCGGCCGTCCGGGATGTAGGCGCGACGCACGAACACGCGGGACACCTCTTTCCACCGCCGACAGTGACCGTTCCCACCATGGCGACGACGGCACCGGTGACGTAGCGGGTGCTGCAGTCGTGGGCCAGGCGGGGCCACCACCCTGTCGTCGAGGATGACACACTCGGGGGATGCGTCGTACCGAGGCGAGCATTGACCTGGCCGCGATCAGTGGCAACGTCGAGCGGTTACGGGCCGGTACCGGCGCCGAGGTGATGGCGGTGGTCAAGGCCGACGGCTACGGGCACGGCCTGATCCCGTCGGCGCGTGCCGCGCTCGCGGGTGGCGCGACCTGGCTGGGCACGGCGTACGCCGAGGAGGCATTGCAGCTCCGCGCGGCCGGCGTCACCGCGCCGATCCTGTCGTGGCTCGCGGTCCCGGGGGAGGAGCTCGCCACCGTGGTCGCCGCGGACATCGACCTGTCCGCCGCGGCCCCCTGGGGGCTGGCCGAGATCGTGGCGGCGGCGCGGGCCACCGGCCGGACCGCCCGCGTGCACCTCAAGGTGGACACCGGTCTCGGCCGGTCCGGTGCCACCGTGGCGGACTGGCCCGACCTGGTCACCGCCGCCGCGAAGCAGGCCGCGGAGGGCACCGTCGAGGTCGTCGGGATCTGGAGCCACTTCGCCTACGCCGACGTGCCCGACCACCCGACCATCGGCCGCCAGGTCGAGGTGTTCCGGCGGGCACTTGAGGTGGCCGAGGGATTCGGCGTCGTGCCGCGGCTGCGGCACCTGGCCAACTCGGCCGCCACCCTGACCCTGCCGGAGGCGCACTTCGACCTGGTCCGGCCGGGTATCGCGGTCTACGGGCTCAGCCCGGTGCCGCCGGAGCAGTTCGGGCTGGTACCGGCGATGACCCTGCGCAGCCATGTCGCCCTCGCGAAGCGGGTGCCGGCGGGCACGGGGGTGTCCTACGGGCACGAGTACGTCACCGACCGGGAGACCGGGCTGGCCCTGGTCCCGCTCGGGTACGCCGACGGGGTGCCACGCAACGGCACCAACGTCGCGCCGGTGTGGCTCGCCGGTGCCCGGCGTCGGGTCGCCGGACGGGTGTGCATGGACCAGTTCATGCTGGATACCGGCGATGACGAGGTGTCCGCCGGTGACGAGGTGCTGCTGTTCGGCCCGGGGAGTTCCGGTGAGCCGACCGCCCAGGAGTGGGCGGAGGCGCTTGGCACGATCAGCTACGAGATCGTCACCCGGGTCGGAGCGCGGGTGCCCCGCGGCTACCCGGCGAACGACCGATGAAGGTGACCCGTCGGGCTGGCGTGCTCGGCAGTGTCGCTGGCGTGGGTGCGGCGACCGTCGCCGCGGGGCTGGCGGTCGAGCGGTACGCCGTCGGCCGGTACCGGCGTACTCCCGACCCGGAGGCAGGCCAACCCTTCGGCGCACTGGTTGCCGACCGGTCGCGCAGCGTCACCGCTGAGGACGGCGCGGCGCTGTACGTCGAGGAGGTCGGTCCGCTCGACGCGCCGCTGACCGTCGTCTTCGTGCACGGGTACTGCCTGTCGATGGGGAGCTGGCACTACCAGCGGATCGGGTTGACGCGCAACGGCCAGCAGGCCAACCGGATGGTCTTCTACGACCAGCGCGGCCACGGCCGATCCGGGCGCGGCGACTCCGCGCGGTGCACCATCGACCAGCTCGGGCGCGACCTGTTCGCGGTGCTCGGCGGGCTCGGCCCCGGACCACTGGTGCTGGTCGGCCACTCCATGGGCGGGATGACGATCATGGCCTTGGCCGAGCAGCATCCGGAGCTCTTCGGCGATCGGGTGGTCGGCACCGTCCTGCTGTCCACGAGCACGGGCCTGCTCGGCGAGGTCACCCTCGGCCTGCCCGCGCTGCTGGCCACGGTGAAGAACCCGCTGCTACCGGCACTGATGCGCCAGCTCGGGCAGCGGGCCAGGATGGCCGAGCGGGGCCGGCGGCTGGGTGCGGACCTGATGTGGCTGGCGGTCCGCCGGGTGGGCTTCGGTGGCAGGCAGGTGCCCAGCTCGCTCGTCGACTACGCCGCCGAAATGATCGCGGCGACCCCGATTCCGGTGATCGCCGACCTCTACACCGCCGTCGTCGGCCATGAGAAGCTGGCCGCGCTCGCGGCGCTGCACGCCGTGCCCACCCTGGTCGTGGTGGGCGGCCGCGATGTGATCACCCCGCCGGAGCACAGCCGGCGCATGGTCGCCGCGCTACCCGGTGCCGAGCTGTTGGAGATCGAGGAGGCCGGGCACGTGGTGATGATGGAGCGCCCGGACCTGGTCAACCTGCACCTGCGTTCGCTGCTGACGAGGGTCAGCCGCGGTGACAGCCGCCGGCCGTCGCGCCGTGCCTGACGGCTTCCCCCGCGACCCTGACGAGCCGACGAGTCGATGAGCCGATGATCGAGCTGCCGACCGCGGCGGATACCCGTGCCCTGGGGCGAGCGCTGGCCGAGGACTGCCAGCCCGGTGACCTGATCCTGGTCACCGGGCCGCTGGGTGCCGGGAAGACGGTGCTCGCCCAGGGCATCGGAGCGGGACTCGGGGTGCCCGGGCCGATCGTGTCGCCGACGTTCGTGATCGCTCGGGTGTACCGCGGCGGGCGGGTCCCGCTGGTGCATGTCGACGCCTACCGGCTCGGGTCCGTGGCCGAGGTGGACGACCTGGATCTCGACGCGGAGCTGGCGGACTCGGTGATGGTGGTGGAGTGGGGCGGCGGGCTGGTCGAGCAGCTCGCGGACGCCCACCTGGAGGTCCGGTTGGCCCGGTCCGACAATGACGTACGGACGGCCGAGCTGGTCGCGGTGGGTGGCGGGTGGCAGGGTCGGCTCACCAAGCTGATCAGATCCCGGTCCTGATCAGATCCCGGTCCTGGTCAGATCCCGGTCCTGATCAGATCTCTGTTCTGATCTGGATCGACTTCAGCACGTTCGCGCAGCCTCGATCCACGTCGACCTTGCGGGTGGCGTACTGGCAGTTGATCTCGATCTCGTTGGTGCCCCGGAAGACGAAGACGAGGTCGGAGGAGTAGTCGGCGTTGGTGGCCTTCGCGTGGTACCGGAATCCACGCGCGCCGTCCACGGTCACGCTCTCCGGCACCGTGCTGTCGAAGACGAAACCCTGCGCCTCGAACTGGGCGGCCACCCCGTTGAGCTGCTCGACCAGCGCGGCGTCGCTGAGCTGCTCGCTGTCGGTCCGCAACGGGAAGTCCACCACCAGGATCAGGTCGTGGTTGGCCAGCGCGACGGCGGTGCGGTGGGTTCCCGCGCCCCCCACCGCGGTGCCGACGTCGACCTGCGCGGTCACGTCCTGGAAACCGTCGGGGCGCAGGTAACAGTACGGCCCGCCAGGCGAGGTGATGACGGTGCCCCCGCCGCAGGACAGGCGCTCGCGACCCGCCGGTCGGGTGACCGTGGGCTCGCTGCTGGGCGTTGGGCTCGCCGTGCCGCTGCCGGCCGCTCCGGCCAGCGTCCCATGCCCCGGGATCGTCGACGTGCAACCCGCCAGCGGGATGCCGAATGCCAGCAGGGCCGTGATTGCGGTGGAAAACCTGGTCATCTCGGTCAGCTCGTCGTTGAGAGGATCTGGAGGGAGTCCAGGACGGCGGCGCAGTCCTGCTGGATGGTACTCCGCTTGCCGGCGTCGGTGTCGCAACCGATTTCGATCTCGTGTCCCGCCTCGTAGACGAAGATGAGATCGGAGTCCATGCCGAGCTTCGTGTTGGTGGTGCGGTAGCGGAAGCCCCGGGCACCGTCGACCGTCAGCTGGGTCGGTTCGTGCTCCCGAACGTGTCGCCCTCCGCCTTGAGGACATCGACCACGAACTTGAGCTCGTCGAGCAACATGGCGGTGCTGCGCTTGTCGTTCTTGCCGCTCCCTGGGAGGTGTTGCCCGGTGAGCAGTATGTTCCATGATGGACCGACAAGGGCGCGACTTCCGGTCAGCCCTGTCTGGTTCGCTGCCGCCGACGCGGCCGGGACGGCCACCTCGTCTAGGCTCGGCCGGGTGTTGACGTTGGCACTGGATACCGCTACACCCGCGGTGACCGCGGCCGTGGTCCGGGTGGACGGGACGGCGGTCCGGTTGGTCAGCTCGGTGGTGCGGTGCGACCCGCGCCGGCACGGTGAGCTGCTGGGCCCGGCGATCCGGGCCGCGCTGGATGGTGCCGGGGTGGCTTTCGGCGAGCTGGCGGCGGTGGTCGCCGGGTTGGGCCCGGGACCGTTCACCGGGTTGCGGGTCGGCCTGGTCACGGCGGTGGCGCTGGCCGACGCGCTGGGTGTGCCGGCGTACGGCGTGTGCAGTCTGGACGCGATCGGTGCCGTGGCGCAGGGCGGTTCCGGTCGGTTGCTGGTGGCCACCGACGCCCGACGCCGTGAGGTGTACTGGGCCGTCTACGACAGCGGTGGGTTTCGTGTCCACGGCCCCGCGGTGGACCGTCCGGCGGAGGTCGCGACCAGGATCGCGGATCTCGCGGTCAGTGGGGTGGCTGGCGCGGCGGCCGACAGCGTCGCGGTGCTGTGCGGGTTGCCGGTGCACGGACCGGCGTACCCGCAGCCGGCCGCCTTGGTCGCGGTCGCCGCTGACCGGCTCCGCGCGGGCGCGCCGTCCGAGCCCATGATTCCGCTGTACCTGCGCCGGCCCGACGCGGAGCGGCCCGGGCCGACCAAGCCGGCACTCGCCCGATGACCGGTATGTCGGACGGCCGTCCGATTCTGGGCGGTGCGACGGTGCGTCGGATGCGGACCAGCGACGTTCCGGCCGTCGCCGAGCTGGAAGGTGTCCTGTTCGCCGAGCAGCCGTGGTCGGCCCGGATGCTCACCGACGAGCTGACCCTGCCCGGCCGCTACTACCTCGTGGCGGTGGGCGGGGCGGGCGGCACCGCGTCCGGTGGCGCGATCGTCGGGTACGGCGGGTTGGCCGACTTCGGTGTGGAGGCGCACATCATGACTCTCGGCGTGCGGACCGACTGGCAGCGTGCCGGTCTCGGTGGCCGGCTGCTCGCTGGTTTGCTCGCCGAGGCGGACCGGCGCCAGGTGCACCAGGTCCTCCTGGAGGTCGCCGTGGACAACGCCGCGGCACGGCGGCTGTACACCCGGGCCGGGTTCCGGCCGGTCGGCGTGCGCAAGGGGTACTACGAGGCGACCGGGACCGACGCGGTGGTGATGGCGCGTGGCTGACCGTGGATCTGGTGCCTCGACGCCGGGACCCCTGGTGCTGGGGATCGAGACGTCCTGCGACGAGACCGGTGTCGGGATCGTGCGCGGCCGGACCCTGCTCGCCGACGCGGTTGCCTCCAGCGTCGAGAGCCACGCCCGTTTCGGCGGGGTGGTGCCCGAGGTCGCGTCGCGGGCTCACCTGGAGGCGATGGTGCCGACCGTGCACCGCGCCTGCGAGCAGGCCGGCGTTGCGCTGGCCGAGATCGACGCGGTGGCGGTCACCGCCGGTCCCGGCCTCGCTGGGGCGCTCCTGGTCGGGGTGGCCGCGGCGAAGGCGTACGCCCTGGCGCTGGACGTGCCGCTGTACGGCGTGAACCACCTCGCCGCGCACGTGTGCGTGGACGAGCTGGAGCACGGCCCGCTGCCGGAGCCGTGCGTGGCCCTGCTCGTCTCCGGTGGCCACTCGTCGCTGTTGCTGGTGCCGGACGTCGCCGGGGACATCCGCCCGCTCGGGCAGACGCTCGACGACGCGGCGGGCGAGGCGTTCGACAAGGTCGCTCGGCTGCTCGGGCTGCCGTTCCCCGGCGGACCGCAGATCGACCGGATCGCCCGGGCCGGTTCCGGTACGGCGATTGCCTTCCCCCGCGGGCTCACGGGGTCGCGGGACGCGCCGTATGACTTCTCCTTCTCGGGGCTGAAGACGGCGGTTGCGCGCTGGGTGGAGGCCCGGCAGCGGGTGGGTGAGCCGGTGCCGGTGGCCGATGTGGCCGCCTCGTTCCAGGAAGCGGTGACCGACGTGCTGACCGCCAAGGCGGTGCGGGCCTGCCACGAACACGGTGTGGATCATCTGCTCATCGGGGGTGGGGTGGCGGCCAACTCGCGGCTGCGCGCGCTCGCCGAGCAGCGCTGCGCGGCGGCCGGGATCACGCTGCGGGCGCCCCGGCCGGGGCTGTGCACCGACAACGGGGCGATGGTTGCCGCGCTCGGTTCGCGGCTGGTCGCCAGCGGAGCGACGCCGTCCACCCTGGACATCCCGGCCGACTCCGCGATGCCGGTCGAGCGGGTCCTGGCCTGAGCCCACCGGCGGATGTCCGTTTCGTAGTGCGGCGCTGAGCGGTCTGGCAGACTCGTCGCGATCCGGGACGGTCGGTGGGGTGCAGTGCGATGAGTGGGTGGATCGAGCCGGCGCTGCCGGTGCTGATGTGGGAGGTGCGAGCCGCGCCGGGGCGGCTGGCCGACCTCGTGCGGCACGTCGCAGCGGTGATTCCGCCGGGCGCGGAGATCTACCGCAGCCCGACCGGGGACGGCGACGAGCGGCTGGTCGTGGTCGATCCGGCCCGGGCGCCGGTGCCGGACCTGCCGTCCGAGCTGACCGCCCGGCCACCGTACGCCTGGGAGTTCGAGCGGGTCTGGTGACACGTCGGACGACACCGCCGCACAACCACATGGTCTAGCTGAGGTTGGCGCGCGTCACCCGGCTAGACGTAGCCACCTGGCTACCCCCGTTGGTGTAGCAACACAGAACCCCGATTTGCTCGTTGACGGCGTGAAGTGTCCATCGCGAAACTTATCTCCGGCTCGGACGACGCCAAAGGTGACCTAGGTCAGCCCAAGGGGGGCGAATGAACCAGCCGTTACTGGACCGACTTCGAATGTTCGACGAATCGGAGGCTGTCGTTGTCGTTGACAGGGCATACCGCTACGCCGAGCTGTTGCAGGCCGTCGAGGAATGGAGAGCATTTCTGTCCGGGCACGGGATCGCGCCGGGTGACATCGTTTCTCTCGAGGGCATGTCGTCGGTAGCCGCCTACGCCGGCCTGCTCGCACTCATCGAGTGCGCCGCGATAGTTGTACCGCTCACCCCATTGCCGGCCGCGAAACGGGCTGAGTTCCTCGAGCTCGCGGAAGTCGAGACGTCGATTACGATCGACGACCAGGGTCACCGGAGCTGCGAGCGTACGGGGCGTCATGCCGAGCACGCTCTGTACGCCACCCTGCGTGGCACCGCCCGGCCAGGTCTCGTGCTCTTCAGCTCGGGAACGTCCGGCCGCAGCAAGGCATCTGTGCTGGATTTCACGAAGGTGCTGTCCCGGTACGGCGAGCCGACACGTCCGCTACGGATCATCTCGTTCCTCAACATCGATCATATCGGTGGAATCAACACCCTCTTCCACACCCTGAGCCAGGGCGGAACAATTGTCACAGTGCCGGAACGGACACCGGACCGCGTCTTCGCAGCTGTCGTCGAGCACCGGGTGCAGGTGCTGCCTACGACGCCAACATTTCTCAACATGGTCCTGATCTCGGGAGTCCTGGAGCGCTACACCCCGTCATCCCTTGAGTTGATCACCTATGGCACCGAACCAATGCCGCCACAGACATTGCGTCGGCTCAAGGTCGCGCTGCCGGACGTCAGGTTCAAACAAACCTACGGACTGTCGGAGCTGGGAATCCTTCCGACCAGGTCGAAGGGCGACGACAGTGTGTGGTTGAAGATCGGGGGCGCCGGTTTCGCGCACAAGATCATTGACGATGTGCTGTGGATTCGGTCGGACATGGCGATGCTCGGGTACCTCAACGCGCCTGCGCCGTTCGATGACGAGGGATTCTTCAACACCCAGGACGTGGTCAGGACCGACGGTCCGTATATCCAGATCCTGGGCCGCAGGTCCGAGGTCATCAACGTCGGTGGCGAGAAAGTCTACCCGGCCGAGGTGGAGAACGTTCTTCTCCAGCTACCGAACGTTGCGGAGGCCACCGTGTCGGGACATCCGAGCCCGGTCACGGGGATGGTGGTCAGGGCAACAGTACAGCTCGTCGACGACGAGGATCACGTATTATTGCGGCGCCGTGTCCGCGAACACTGCCGTGGTCGCCTGGAGCCGTACAAGATTCCAGCAGTCGTCGACGTGGCTGCCGCGCCACAGCACTCGGATCGTTTCAAGAAGGTCCGGAGGGCGACGTGACCGCCGTGCCGACGATCCCTGGCAAGGTCGCAGTGGTCAGTGGTGGCAGCCGTGGACTTGGGCGGGTCCTGGTCGAGCGGCTGCTCGGTGATGGGTGGCGGGTCGCCACATTCAGTCGCACTACGAGCGACTTCATCGACCAGACCACGGTGGCGGAGGAGCGGAACTTCTGGTGGAGGCAGGCCGACCTGGAGGAGTCGCAGTCCCTGGTCGAGTTCGTCTCCGCCGTCGTGCAACGCTTCCAGCGCATCGATCTGCTCATCAACAACGCCGGCGTGCTGCATCAAGAACTGCTGCTCACGATGTCAGCCAAGAAGATCAACAGCCTGATTGCCAGCAACCTGGTGGCGCCAATAACCCTCGCCCGCGCATGCGCCAAGCAGATGAGCCGGCAGGATGGGGGTATCGTGATCAACGTTTCCTCCATCAACGCGATACGCGGATATCGGGGCGTCGCCGTCTACTCGGCGGCAAAGGCCGGTCTGGATGGCTTTAGTCGGAGCCTCGCCCGCGAGCTGGGGGCGCTCAATATCAGGGTGAACTCTGTGGTTCCGGGCTTCTTTGACACGGGCATGACCGCACGGGTCACGTCCGACAACCGCGACCGAATCGGCCGCCGGACACCCCTCGGGCGCCTGGCGGACATTAGGGAGATCGCCGATGCGACGCTCTTCCTCTGCTCACCGGCCGCATCGTTCATCACAGGCCAAACAATTGTCGTTGATGGAGGTATCACATGCTGACCAAGGATGACGTGGGCACTCTGGTCGTGCGGGAGGTCCGTAGCCTCATTTTCGAGGACTCGGGCGAGGAACCGACCGTCACGGGCGGTGAGCAGATGCACGAGCTGGCCATCAACTCACTGATGCTGGCGCGGCTACTCGTCCAGCTTGAGGAGGCGCTGAGCGTTGATCCGTTCACTCGGGGGGACGCGGAGATTGCGGACGTGCACTCGGTCAACGACCTGATCGCTATCTACGAGCGAGCCGTCACCAACCGTTGACGCGAAGTCGTTCACAAAGCATAGAAGGAGCGCTCGCTGTGGGCCGGACGCGACGACTGTTCAAATCCATCGACGACTACCTGGGATCGGGCGAGACGCGCTTCTTCGCGAGCGGCTATCGGCGGGCTCAGTACCAGGTAGCGGACATCGTGCTTGTACCCGCAGGGGACCCGGGCCCCAGCGTGGTGGCGATGGTCAGTGTTCGCTACCCCGCCGACTGGTCGACGAAGGCTGACCGCTCAGACCTGCGGCCGCATCTGAGTACGGTTGACATGCTGGTGCTGAGCGTCCAGCTCAGTGAGGCGCACCTCAGCCACTCCTACGGACTTGACCCGGACCTGCGCAAGACGATGTGGCTCCGCAAGGTGAGCCTGCGCGCCGGGTCCGCTCCCCAGGAGGACCTGGCGGGACTCGTCGGCTCGGCGACGCATCGAAGCACGGAACCGCTTTCGGGATCTGCCGGCGGATTCATCTCGACCTACGACTGCGTGATCGGCACGATGCGAGCAAGCTGCGAGATCGTTCATCCGGTCGGCCAACCCGCGCGGGAGGGCCGGCGCCATGAGTCTCTCGACGGTGCTCTGGGCCCGGCGGCCAGTCGCTACTACGGTGATGGCTTCAAGCTCCGACGGCACGTCATCGAGGACGTGACAGTCGACATAGACGCGCTACGGGCATCGGCGAACGTGCAGGTTCGGTCGCTTCCCGGTGGCCAGCTGGTGACCGATGGCGTCGACGGAGCATGGCAGCCCGCCGTTTCCGCAGTGGACTGTTTTGTCGCCAACCTGCAACTCGCCCAGGTGCTGCTCTACGAGCTGGACTCAATCCGACGCGAGGACAGCAACACCCTCTGGATGCTCAAGACAACTCTTGAGATCGCCTCCCCGCCACAGCGGTGTATCTCCGTCTTGCCAGCCGAGGCGGCCATCACGAAGAAATATCTGGTACCTCTTCGGGGCGCTCAATGGCGAAATGTTGACATCAACGGAACGCTCGGAAACGTCATTCTGCGGTCATCGTTCGCGCACGAGATCCCAAGCAACCTTGCGACGGGTACTGACGGCTAGTCGGTGTCATTCAGTCACGTTGTGTTGAGAGAGGACAGGACTCATACAGTGAAGCTGGCCATTTCGGGAACCTACTCGTCTGGCAAGACCCGGACAGTGATGGCACTTTCCCACTACACCGGAATTCCCCGAACGCTCGCTAAGACGATCCGGGAGATCATGCCGGACGCCGTTCCCGGGAAAAGTCTGGCGGAATGCACGCCAGCGGAGTTCCTGCAACTGATGATGCGTCGACACGTCGGACGTGCCGTGCAGGAAGCATGCCTGGCGAACGGGTTTGTCTCCGACGGTTCATCGCTGCAGGAATGGCTCTATGGTGCCGCCCGCGTGTTGCACGGGATGAACCCGAACGAGACGGCGGACGGCGAGGTCGCCTATGTGGCCGATGGCGGCGGCGCTGAGATGTTGTTCTTCGAACAGGTAGTCGACCAGTTCGGGCACGCTTTCAAGCAGCATGTCAAGGAGACCTTCCATGCGTTCGTGCACCTTCGGCACGAGCTTCCGATCGCCAATGATGGTCACCGTCCGATGAACGAGCGTTTCCGTGCCACCATCGACGAGATGTTGCTCGCGACGCTGGGGGAGCTGCACATCCCCTATCACATCGTCGGTGGGGACATCACCGACCGGCTCACGACAATCGTGGGGTTGTTCGACCTGCCGGCCGTCATGGACCTGACGGAGGCCATCAGCCTGGCAAATGAGGAATATGCCCAGCTCGACCTACGGCTGGAGACCGAGCGGGCGAGCCGGGTAGCTCTCTGACCTCGTTGCCGTCGTGGCAACAGCGGTGCGGGACCATCTGGCGGTCCACCGGGCATGACCGGACGCAACTCAGTAGGAGGAAATGGTCATGGAGATTCCGAACGGCACGTCAGCGGACGCCAGGAAGCGGCGCATTGCTCTGCTATTTGAGGAAATCATCACCAACGGACGGCTGGAGCTCGCGGACGAGATCTTCGCGGAAGACTTCTACTGGCCGCAGTTTGACCTGCGCGGGCCGGAGGGCGTGCGCACCTGGGTTGCGGCGTTTCGGATCGCGTTTCCGGACGTGAGTGACATGGTCCAGGAGCAGATTGCCGAAGGTGATGTCATCGTGACTCGGGTTGAGGTCGTCGGAACGCAGGTCGGACCATTCCGCGGGCTGCCCCCGAGCGGCAAGCGTGCGACCTTTTCTGCCATCGGCATCGACCGATTCAGGGGCGACAAGGTGGTCGAGCGCTCGGCGCACTTCGATATTGTCGACCTGATGCGTCAGCTGGGCCATGAGAGTCTGTCGGTGCCTCCGTTGCACAGACCCTGACAGCCCGGGACTCGGGAAGTCCGGCGCGCAGGCGGGCGATGCTGGGTCCGTACCCGCGGTGACAGGGGGTCGCCGGGGGCACGGTAGCAATCGGACCGCATGGCAGTCCGATCTCGTGAGGGGAGATCTGGTGAAGCCCTACCGCTTTGCATACATCCGACCGTACACAGTTGACGAGGCGGTGGCCGCATTGCGGGACGGTGGCGGTGGGGCGCGGGTCCTTGCCGGCGGCCAGAGTCTCCTGGCGTTGATGAACCAACGCCTGCTTCGCCCCTCCATGCTTGTCGATCTGGCATCGATACCCGATCTCCGTCACGTCACCCTCGCCGACGGCGTGCTGCGAGTGGGTGCAATGACGACGCAGGCGACGGTCGCCGCCGGCGTCGGCGCCCAGACATGGTCCGGGTTCGGTCTGCTTCCCGAGTCCATGGGCCTGGTCGGGCACGCCCCGATCCGTGCACGGGGTACTGTTGGCGGGAGCATCGCGCACGCGGACCCGCGCGCTGAGTGGTGTCTTCTCGCAGTCCTTCTCGAGGCCGACGTGCTGCTTCAGGGACCGGCGGGCGTTCGGTCAGTTGCTGCCGGACAGTTCTTCACCGGTACTCATCGGACTGCGGCGGGTGGGGACGAGGTCGTGGTGGAGATCCGGTTTCCACGGCCGGCTCCGGCGGCCGCGCTTGCGGAATTTGCTATCCAGCAGGGAAATTTTCCACTGGTGGCCGCCGGCGTGGCGTTCGACCTCGACGCCGACGGCGTGGTCGTATCGGCCAGCGTAGCGCTGGGTGGCGTCGCGGACCGACCGGTTCGGGCGCCCAGCGCCGAGGCCGCGCTCCTGGGGGGCCGGGCCGATGAAGCATTGTTCGCCCATGCTGGGCAGGCGATGGCGCGTGACCTTGATCCGCCCGGCGACATCCATGCTGACCCGCGGTACCGGACGGAACTGGCAGGCGCGATGTTTCGCCGGGCCCTGCGTATGGCAATTTCCCGGCATCCCGTGGCCGGCAACCACGGATACGACAACGTGGAGGCGTCGTGAGTGGCGAGCAGGAACTCGGGTCTGTTCCGGTCGCGCTGACCGTGAACGGGCGGCAGTACTCGCTCACCGTAGAACCGTGGCGCAGTCTGGTTGACGTGCTGCGCGGCGAACTTGGGCTGGTCGGGACGAAGACGGGCTGCGAGTTGGGCGTGTGCGGAACATGCACCGTGCTGGTCGGTGGCGATCCGATCCGTGCGTGCGTGATGCTGGCCTGCCAGGCGGACGGCATGGTGATCGAAACCGTCGAGTCCCTGGCCGCGGAAGGCGCGCTTGGCGCCCTCCAGGAGGCGTTCCGCAACAGTCACGCCGTCCAGTGCGGGTTCTGTACTCCTGGATTCTTGATGTTGGCCACCGCGCTGCTCCGTAGCGAGCCCGCACCGAGCCGGCAACGGATCAGGGAATACCTGTCTGCGAACCTTTGCCGTTGTACGGGTTACGCCGGGATCATCGACGCCGTCGAAGCGGCGGCTAAGCCGTCTTAGGAGCCACCTGTGACCGTAGTAGGGAGATCAGTTCCCCGGCTGGAGGACCCGCGTCTGCTCCGTGGACGTGGCAGATTTCACGATGATGTGACGAGACCGGGTCAGCTCTGGCTGAGGGTCGTGCGCTCGTCGGTGGCGCATGCCCGCATCCGGGCTGTCGATACCGAGGCGGCGGCGAACCTCCCCGGGGTGGTCTCCGTGATCACCGCATCGGATCTTGCCGGCCTGCCCCGCATTCCGGTCCGGCAGCCTGCGCCCGGCATTGACTTCACGCCGTACCTTCAGCCGCCCCTTGCGGACGGTTTCGTGCGGTATGTGGGTGATCCCGTCGCGGCGGTGGTCGCGGAGGATCCGTTCACCGCCGAGGATGCCGCCGAGCTCGTCACGATGGATCTGGAGGAGCTTCCGGTGGCCCTCGACGCTCGCGCCAGCGTGGACCTCAGGCCCGAGTGCTGGGCCGGTGCCCGGGCCGAGATCGGTGTGGTCGAGTTCGGCTACGGCGACGTCGATCATACGATCGAGGGTGCGCCCCATGTCGTATCGCTGCACCTGCGAGTGGGCAGGCACAGCGGTACCCCGTTGGAGACACGTGGCTTGGTCGCTGAATACGACAAGCTGGACGGTCGCCTCACCATCTGGGGAGCCACCAAGGTGCCGTACTTCAATCGGCGGGTGCTTGCCCGGATGCTCGGCATTGCTGAGCATCGGATTCATATGCTCGAAACCGACGCCGGTGGGAGTTTCGGCGTGCGTGGTGAGTTTTATCCCGAGGATCTGCTCGTCCCGTTCCTGGCACTGCGCACCGGCCGACCGGTGAAGTGGACCGAGGACCGCATCGAACACATGGTGGCGGCCAACCACGCCCGAGAGCAGGAGCACCTGGTCGATCTCGCCTTCGACGCCGACTATCGTCTGGTGGGTCTACGCAACGAGGTGTGGCTCGACCACGGCGGTTACGTCCGCACCCACGGCGTTGTCGTGGCCGTCCTGACCGCCGCCATGATGCCGGGGCCGTACCGGCTGCCGAACTTCCGGTCACGGGTGCACGCCGTCACCACGAACAAGACGCCGACCGGGACGTACCGGGCTCCGGGCCGTTTTCAGAACAACTTCGTGCGGGAACACGCGATCGATGTTGCCGCCACCCGGCTTGGTATCGATCCGCTCGAACTTCGGCGTCGGAACCTGCTGGACTCGGGCGAGCTCCCGCACCGGCGTCCGATCAACATCTTCGGCGCACCCATGCTGCTCGATGGAAAGGATCATCTCGGCCACTTTGAGAAGTCGACCGGAACGGTCGGCTACGAGGCCTGGCGCAAAGAGGCCAGTGCGGCTCGGGAGTCTGGTCGCCTCGTGGGAACCGGATGCGCGGTCATCCTTGAGAAGGCAGGGCTGGGGCACGACAGCGCCGTGGTGGACGTGGACACGACGGGCGCAGTTCGGGTGGCAATGGGCGGGGCCAACGTCGGTCAGGGAATCGAGACGGTGATGGCGCAAATCGCGGCAGACGAGTTCTGTGTGCCACCGGAGGAGGTCAAGGTAGTCCTTTCGGATACCGACATACTTCCCGATGGCACCGGCACGTTCGCCAGTCGGTCGACCGTCGTCGGCGGGATGGCTGTCAAGGCGGCCGCGGCCGAGGTACTGCGCAAGGCGAAGCGGGTCGCGGGAGAGCTGCTCAAGGTCGATGGCGACGAGCTTCAGGTCCGCGATGGAGCGTTGGTCTCGGTCCGGGCACCCGAGCTCCGGGTGACGTTGGGCGAAGTCGCGACGGAATGCCTGTCGCCGAGGCAGATCCGGACGGGGGAGGAGATGGGACTCGTGGGGCGGAGCACGTATGTCGCTGATGTCATGACGTATCCATACGGAGTGCACTACGCCCAGGTGGAGGTGGACCCCGAGACTGGCGCGGTCCGGGTGCTCCGCTATGCGATCAGCTACGAGGTCGGTCGCGCCGTGAACCCGAAACTGGTGCACGGGCAGCTGCTCGGCGGCGCGGTGCAGGGTATTGGTGGCGCGCTCCTCGAAGAATTTCGGTACAACGAGCAAGGGGAACCGCAGAGCCTGACCTTCAATGACTACTGCTGGCCGCGCGCGGTGGATGTGCCGGAGATCACGGTCGAGATCTTCGAGGACTCTCCGGCCCCCGGCAACTCGCTCGGGGTGCGTGGCGCCGGTGAGGGCGGAACAGCCGGCCCGGGCGCAGCGATCGCCAACGCCGTGCGTGACGCTTTGCAGTTGCAGGGGGACGTGGGAGCGCTACCGCTGCATCCGCAGCGGGTCAGGGACTTGTTGGCAGGCCGCCCAGGGTAGGCGGGAGTGGTGGCAGCCGCGTCCACCCTCGGCGGCCTGCCAATGCCACCATCTCCCGGTCGTCACCGACGATCACGGGATGGCCGACCGTCTCCAGCAACGGCAGGTCCGAGATGTGATCGCCGTAGCCCCATGATTGGGCAACCGATATGCCACGCTCGGTCGCCAGACGTGCCACCGCGGCGGCCTTGGACTGACCCACCATGGATACCGTGATCCGACCCGTGTACGTGCCCGCACGGATCTCGGGCTGGGTACAGATGGTCTCGTCCGCGGCGAGGTGGCGGGAGAGCGGGTCGAGACAGGCGGAGAAGGATCCGGAGACCAGCACGAGGAGGTCACCCGCCGCGGCATGTCGCCGGAATGCCCCGAGACCCGTCGGATTGAAGAGATCGGCACCGCGCAGTTCGGATGCGAACCAAGCCTCGCCAACCTCGGCGACCAGGTCTGCGGCGAGGCCAGCGTAGTTGCGGAAGTACATGTGGAGCGCCCGCGACCTGGGCAGGCCCGCCGTGGTCATCGTCTGGAGCCGTCGGCGCTCCCGTTCGTACGCCGACGGTGGGTGTCCCTGCGCCGCCAGCAGATACTCCAGGAACCTGAAGATGGTGGGCTCGGCCGTCAGCGTGCCGTCGACGTCGAAAAATGCGGCACGCGGACCGGTGCCCGGGTTGCCGCCTCCGGCACCAGACGGGTCGACGGGCTCACCCATGGTTACTGGTCCAGCAGGCCGCTACGAAGTGCCAGTGCCACCGCATGCGCCCTGTTCGAGCAGCTCAGCTTGGCGAGGAGGTTGGCGACATGACGTTTGACCCCGTGTTGCGAGATGTCGAGCCTCGCGGCGATCTGTTTGTTGCTCATGCCGTCGATGAGCAGCCTGAGAACTTGGTGTTCGCGTGTTGTCAGGAGCGGTCGCGGCGCATATGAGGCGGCATGTCGCGCTGACTGGGCAAGGAGGCTCTGTGCGAGAATGCTGGGCAACAGCATCTCGCCGTGGACGAGTCGTTGTATTGTCTCGTCGAGGACCTCGGTTGTCAGCCGTGACTCAAGCAGGTATCCGTCCGCATTCAACATGGCCGCACGTGCCAGGTCGTCGTCCGCGGTTCCATGGAGCGCAAGGAGCAGTTTGGTTTGCTTCTTGCGCGCTTCCTCCCGCAGCGGAGAATACTCCGCTGGAGGCGTGTCCGCCGAGACGATGAGTAAATCGCAGCGTGCTACTGTCAGCAGTGCGATCGCCTCGGCGGTGCCAGTGACGGTCTTTACATCGCGTACGATGTGAAGGGACTTCAGCATGAATTCAAGCCCGCAGCGCGTCACCGGGTTGGACACCGCGAGGCACGTGTACAGTCCAGACTCCGCGATCTTGGCGTTTGGGATCTCGGCCGCGGCTAAACCCATCTCGTCTTCGTACGACCAGAACTGCCCGGCTGATCGGACCAACTTGAGCGAAGAACTAGGACTGTTCACGGGCCTGATCGGTCCTTCCTTCGGCACGGCGCTTCACCCTGTGGACTGAGCAATACTCGCATATCGTGTCAGGCGTCGCAACGGGAACTAATGATCGCGGCGCTGTGACGCTCGCCAAACGGAGAGTGCGACGGTCCGTGCCGGCGCCGCGCGCCATGGAGCCAACCGGCCTTTTCGGCCAAGCGCGCCAGGTTCAGCCGTGTGTGGTCGAACTCGGCGGCCTGGGCCCTTTTGTGTCACCGCCGGTAGCCGCCCGGCGATCTTCTTCTGAGATTTCCGATCCCCGCTATCGGTTCCATTCGGATCATCGGTGCCACGCCAGCGCCGACGGGCCGCCGCTGATGGTCAGCGGCCTGGCGCCTCCAGACTCGGCTGAGCGGCGGGCTCTGGTGCGGTGGTCGAGGCGGCGACCCGTACCGCACTCCGCGACGGCCGGGGCAACCTGGTGCTCACGGCGGCCGCCACCAGGGCCAGCGCGAAGGAGAAGGATGCCTCCCACTGCAGGGCCGACGCGAAGCCGGCGGTGTCGGTGCGTCCGCCGAGCGCCGCGAAGAAGACGGTGCCGAGCACGGCTATCCCGATCGCGCTGGCGAACTGCTGGGAGGTGGTCAAGATGCCGGCCGCACCGCCCGCCTGCTGTGGGCGCACCCCGGCGAGCACGGCACCGATCAGGGCAGGTACCGCGAGGCCGTTGCCGATGCCGACCACGGTGATCGGGGCGACGACCCGCAGCGCGGTGGTGTCCGTGCCGGAGAGTTGTAGGACCACGAGGAGCGAGAGGAGGCCCGTCCCGGCGATGAGCATGCCGGCCGCGATCACCAGGCCGCCGTAGCGGCTGACGAGCCGCTGCGCGGTGATGGACGCGGCGGCGAACCCGACGCCGAGTGGGCAGAAGGTGAGGCCCGCCTCAAGTGGCGTGAGGTGGATGCCGTCCTGGAGCACGAGCGTCAGGGTGAACATGAAACTGTGGAACGAGGCGAAGGCGCCGACATTCACGAGCAGGCCCCGGTTGAAGGTCCTGGTTCGGAACAGGTCCAGGTTGAGCAGCGGCTGGCCACCTCTCCCGATGAGGGCACGTTCCCAGAGCAGGGTGAGTACCAGCACCGGGCCGGCCGCTGCCAGGCTGATCCAGGTCCACACGGGCCAACCCACGGTGCGCCCGAGTACGAGCGGGACAAGTGCCAGCCCGAGACCGCCGGAGATGCCAATCACGCCGAGCGGGTCCAGCTTCGGTCGGGTTGCCGAGACACCCTCGGGCAGCAACCACTTCGCGGCAACGAGGCTGAGGATGCCGATCGGCACGTTCACCAGGAAGATCACGCGCCAGCCGAGATCGAACAGGTTCAGCCCGAGCAGCGCACCACCCAGCACCTGGCCGGCCACGGCGCCGATGCCCATCGTGACGCCGAACCACGACAACGCCTTGGGTCGTTCCTGGACCGGGAACTCGGCGGTGATGACCGCGAGTACCTGCGGAACCATCGCCGCGCCGGTGAGGCCTTGGAGCAACCGGGCCGTGACCAGTTCGCCCGGCGACTGGGCGAGCGCGCACAGGACAGAGGCAGCCGTAAACGCCAGCGTGCCGGCCAGAAAGAGCCTGCGGTGGCCGAACAGGTCGCCCAGCCGGCCGCCGGTGACCAGCCCGCTCGCGTAGGTGAAGGCGTAGCCGCCGACAATGAGCTGGAGCGCCGCCTGGCTGGCGTGGAGGTCGCTCTGCAGTGACGGAGCGGCGACGTTGACGACGAACAGGTCGAACTGGGCCATGAACATGGCCGCCAGGAGCGCCGGAAGCATGAGCCACCGGCGGGGGTAGGGTCCGGTCTTCCCGGCAGGCATGACCGGCTGGCGTTCGATGCCTATCGAAGGATTGCTCATGTGTCGAACCATACGATGAGAGTCGAACGCCAGCAAGTGCAGAGCTATGATGGCGTGATGATCGAACCGATTTCGGGCCCAGACAGCGCGCGGATCGATCTTGTCTCGGTCCTGGGCGCCCTGGCCGACCCGGTCCGGCTCGCGTATGTACAGGCGCTCGCCGAGGCCGAGCAGTGGATGCGGTGTGGCGAGGTGTTGCAGGACTCCGGCAAGGCGGTCGCCAAGTCGACGCTCTCCCACCATCTGCGGGTGCTGCGCGAGGCTGGCTTGACCTACACCCGGGTCGACGGTGCCCGGCGCTACGTGTCGTTGCGTCGTGATGATCTCGATAAGCAGTTCCCCGGACTTCTCGACGCGGTGTGCAAGCGACCACGGGAGTCGTGAACGTCTGGGTCGCCACCGCCGGTCCAGCAGGGCCTGCGGTGCCGGTCGCCATGGTCAGTGGCAGGTTGCCAGCGGTTCGACGAGGAGCACGGTGGGCGCGCCGGCAAGTCGGGTGAGGACCACGGTCGCCCGCTCGGAACCGGACAGCCGCAGGTCGCGGCGGAGCGTCTCCGGTTCGATCGCCGAGCCGCGCTTCTTCACCGTCAGCGAGCCCACCCCGCGGGCGCGCAGCAGCGCCCGCAGCCGCTTCAGCGAGAACGGCAGCACGTCGGTGATCGTGTAGCCGGTCGCGAACGGCGTGTGCCCCAGCCGATCCGTGGTCACGTAGGCGATCGTGGGGTCGAGCAGCCGGCCGTCCAGGAGTGCGGCGGTCTCGGCGACCAGCCCGGCCCGGATCACCGCGCCATCCGGCTCGTAGAGGTACCGGCCGACCGGCCCGGCCCCGATCTCGGCACCGGTGCTGGTGAGGGTGTGCCCGCCGGGAAGCAGGGTGGCCCGGCGCCGTGCGGTGGCCAGCGCCGGCCACCACAGCGCGGCCTCCTTGACCGCGCCGGAGTCCGACACCCACTCCGCCTCGACACCGTCGGGGACCAGTTCGTGCGGGATGCCGGGGGCGACCTTCGCCCCGGTGGCGGGCACCGTGGCGGCGAGGGTGGCAAGGAAGGCGAAGGGCGGGGAGTACGCCGCCGGGTCGAACACCCGCCGCCCGCCGCCCCGTCGGGCCGGGTCGCAGAACGCCGCCGCCCAGCCATCCAGCGGCTCGGCGGTCACATCGCCGCAGGCCAGCTCGATCCGGTCGGCGAGACCGAGCACCTCGGCGTTGGCCCGGGCCACCTCGAGCGCCACCGGGTTGTGATCCACGCCGCGCACCCGCAGCCCGGCACCGGCGAGCGCGACGAGATCACCGCCCACGCCGCAGCACAGGTCGAGCACCCGGTCGGTGTCGGCGTACCGGCGGGCGCGGTGCGCGGCGACGCTGGCCCGGGTCGCCTGCTCCAGGCCGTCCGGGGTGAAGAACATCCGGTCGGCGACCGGACCGAACTTGGCCCGGGCCCGCTCCCGCAGCCGGACCTGGGTGACGGCGGCATTCACCAGGTCCGCGGGGTGGCTGCGGCGCAGCGCCGTGACGGTGGCCAGCAGCGTGCCCGGATCGGTGCCGTGGGCGGCGACCTCGGCGAGCAGCCGGGAGCCGCGCTCGGTCCGCAGCTCCCGCACCGTCTCGACATCCACCCGCAGACTCTCTCACCAGGGAGTCATCGGGCCCGCCGGGGCGGGCGGTCAGGACCGGCGTCTCCTCGCCTCGGGTCCAGGCCTGTGGCGCCGGCTCAGATCTCCGTGCCGAGGCGCGCGAGGAGAGTCCGCGACGCCGCCGGGTCGAGGGCCATCGCCCGCAGGTGGTCGAAGACGAGGGTATACGAGCCGACCTCGGCGGCGGACTCCAGATACTGCCCGCTGGTCAGCGAGTCGACGTAGACCACGTCGGGGTCGGCCGGGTCGGCGAAGCCGAGGATCATGAAGCTGTTGAGGCCCGCCGGATGCAGGCCGGTGCCGAACGGCAGCACCTGCACCGTGACGTTGGGCAGGCCGGTCAGCTCGGCGAGGTGGTGGAGCTGGGCCCGGGCGACCGCGGCGTCCGCCGGCCACCGCCGCAGCGCGGCCTCGTCGATGACCGCCCACACCGTGAAGCCGGCCTCGGTGACCCGTTTCTGCCGCTCCGTCCGGACCGCGACCCGCCGCTCGACCTCGTCGTCGGGCGGCCTGGGTATCGCGGCGGCGTTGATGGCGCGGTGGTAGTCGGGGATCTGGAGCAGGCCGGGGATCAGGTCGATCTCGAAGTTGCGGGCCGAGGTGGCGTCCTGCTCCAGCCCGACGTAGACCTCGAACCACTCCGGGATCACATCGCCGTAGACGTGCCGCCAGTCCCGCCCGCTGGAGCCCCTGCCGAGGGCGACCAGCGCCATCCTGACGTCCGGCTCGACGCCGTAAACATCGAGCAGCGCCCGCACATACAGCTCGCGAACCGTGGTGTGGCCGTTCTCGTAGGCACTGACCGTGTACATTGCGATGCCGGTCTGCTGGTGGACGTCCCGCAGCGTCAGCCCCCGCTGCTTGCGCAGGCTGGCCAGCTCGCGACCGAGCCGGCGACGCCGGACGGTCGAGTTTCCCCGCATGACGGTCTCCGCACCTCCCTGGGTCGGGGCACAGTCTCGCGGACCGGACCCTCGGCCACCAGCGGCGACAGCCACTTTCTCACGATCCATAGCCGAGGTAGCCCGAAGAGGTGATATCGAGAATTGCGTTTCGCAAATGCTGTGCATTGCGAATCGCGTATCTACTAAAAGGAACCCATGTTTCTGGACTGTTTTCCATTCCGCCGTTATTCTCTGGTGCATGGCGAAGAAGGGACGTCGGGCCACCCACGAAGAGCGCATGAGAGCGGTCCAGCTCATGGAGCAGGGCAGGTCGGTTGAGGAGATCACCGACATCCTCGGGGTGAGCCGTTCGTCGGTGTTCGACTGGCAACGCAAATACCGGGTAGGCGGGTTGGCGGCGTTGTCGACGAAGTTCGCCTCGGGCCGGCCCACGACCCTGTCGGAGGAGCAGATGACGCAGCTGTGCTCGCTGCTCGTCGGGAAAGACCCCCGCCGGTACGGTCTGGGTTTCGCGTTGTGGACGAGGAAGCTCGTCGGGGAGCTGATCCACCAACGCTTCGGCCACCGGTTGTCGCCGATGACCGTGGGCCGGATCCTGCGGAAGCTGGGGATGTCACCGCAGCGCCCGGTGTACCGGGCCACCCAGGCCGACCCGGAGAAGGTCCGGGCCTGGACGGAGGTGACCTACCCCACGCTGCGGGCGAGGGCCACCGAGGCTGGTGCCAGCATCTTCTTCGCCGATGAGGCCGGGGTCCGTACCGACCACCACGCGGGCGCGACCTGGGCGCCGGTGGGACGGACCCCGGTCGTCTCCGCCACCGGCGACCGGCAGTCGGTCAACATGGTCTCCGCGGTGAGCCCCCGCGGTGCGCTGCACTTCCAGCTCGTCGAGGGCTCCATGACCGCGGAGGTGTTCACTCAGTATCTCACCGCTCTGCTTCACGACATCCCGGGCATCATCTTCCTGGTCGTGGACGGCTCCTCCGCGCACACCGCCAAGAAGACAAAAGACTTCGTCGCCGCCACCGGTGGACGGCTCGGCCTGTACTTCCTCCCGCCCTAGTCGCCGCAGCTCAACCCCGACGAGTGGGTGTGGCACAAGGTGAAGAACAGCCAGATCGGTCGGGCGGTCCCCGTGAACCAGAACCACCTGCGGCAGCTCGCCAAATCCGCGCCCCAACGTCTGAAGCACCTGCCCGAGACCGTGCGTGGATTCTTCCACGACCCGAACCTGGCTACCTCAAAAGCATTCGCTCATGATCATCAACAGTCCATGAACCAACGTTCCCATTAGTACCTGGAGGGGTGACCCGATGGACCACCGGTCGACGCCAGCCACCGGACGTGAGGTGAGGGCAGTGCCGCGCGGCGCGCGAGGCGAAGGGTTCACGGCGCTCGGCGCGTGGCTGTCCGACCTGCGGGCCCGGGTCACCTCCGACCCGGCCGAGCTGCCGCGCGAGCCGACCCTGCTGCTGATCGAGGCGGTCGACAGGCTGCTGAGCCCGCACCTGCCGCGCCGGGGCCGTTGCCCGGCCTGCTCGGCGCGCCGGCACAAGGTCGCCTGGCCGTGCGAGGTCTACCAGAGCACCCGGCGGGTCCTGCTCGGGGACCGCTGCGTGCCGCGCCCCGGGTCCGGGGATCGCCCCGCGCCATGGGGTCCGGCCGGGTCGATCCTGGCGCTGCGGGTGCCCGCCAGCGCGGACTCGCCGTGCCGGCTGCTCCGGCTGCCCCCTACCGCCGCCGATCTCAGCGACGCGCTCGGCGGCGCGCTGCTGGACGACGTGGTCCATGAGCTCGGCTCCGGACGCCGCTTCCGGGTGTATCTGGACGAGGGGCGGGAGGCCAGGCGGCTGCCGGTGAACCGGCGGGCCGGTGCGCTGCTCGGCCAGCCGGGTGGGCGCGAACCGGCCGGCCACGCCCTGGTGCGCGGCGACGTCCTGGTCACCGGGGTCGATGGGGCTGGCAACGATGTCGACATCCCCGCCGAGCTCCTGCCAGCCGTCCGGGACTGGTGACGCCCGTGCCGTCCAGCGGGTGTCGTCGATCGCGCCACGCGGCCGGGGGCGGTGTTGAGTCATTGGCACTCTCGGCGTTAGAGTGCTAGCGCAGCGACTCGGTCGACCTGGCACCCGCGACGACAGGTTGGCCCGCGGTCGCCAGTAACCACGGATCCACTACCCCACAGGAGGGGGAGGAAAGATCGTGACGACCGCCACCAAGGTCAAGATCAAGCCGCTGGAGGACCGCATCGTGGTCCAGGCCAGCGAGGCCGAGACGACCACCGCGTCCGGCATTGTCATTCCTGACACGGCCAAGGAGAAGCCTCAGGAGGGCACCGTCCTCGCGGTCGGGCCCGGCCGGATCGACGAGAAGGGCAACCGCATCCCACTGGATGTCAAGGTCGGCGACCTGGTGCTCTACTCGAAGTACGGCGGTACTGAGATCAAGTACAGCGGCGAGGAGTACCTCGTGCTCTCCGCCCGCGACGTGCTCGCGGTCATCGAGAAGTAGCCGGCGAGGATCGCGTGTCCGCCCCGGCGTCCCCAGCACCACTCGGGGCGCCGGGGCGGTGCCGTCTCCACGCTCCGTGCGGCCGCCTGCTCGGCGGCACACGTTCTGAGAGGACAGGATTTGCCGAAGATCATCAGCTTTGACGAGGAGGCCCGCCGCTCGCTGGAGCGGGGGGTCGACAAGCTGGCGAACGCCGTGCGGGTGACCATCGGCCCGAAGGGCCGCAACGTGGTGCTGGACAAGAAGTTCGGCGCCCCGACGATCACCAACGACGGGGTGACCATCGCCCGCGAGGTGGAGCTCGACGACCCGTACGAGAACCTGGGCGCCCAGCTCGCCAAGACGGTCGCCACCAAGACCAACGACGTGGCCGGTGACGGCACCACCACCGCGACGGTGCTCGCCCAGGCGATGGTGCGGGCCGGTCTGCGCAACATCGTCGCGGGCGCCAACCCGATGGCACTCAAGCGCGGCATCGAGGCCGCGGTGGACACCGTCTTCGAGGCGCTGACCAAGATGGCGACCGAGGTCTCCACCAAGGCGGAGATCGCGCACGTGGCCACCATCTCGGCGCAGGACCGTTCCATCGGCGACCTCATCGGGGAGGCCATGGACAAGGTCGGCAAGGACGGTGTGATCACCGTCGAGGAGTCGAACACCCTGTCCACGGAGCTGGAGTTCACCGAGGGCATGCAGTTCGACAAGGGCTACATCTCGCCGTACTTCGTGACCGACGCGGAGGCCGGCGAGGCGGTCCTGGAGGACACCTACGTCCTGCTGCACAACGGGAAGATCGGCGCGGTGGCCGACCTGCTGCCCCTGCTGGAGAAGGTGATCGGCACCAGCAAGCCGCTGCTCGTCATCGCCGAGGACGTCGAGGGTGAGGCGCTGTCCACCCTGGTGGTCAACGCCGTACGCAAGACCTTCACCTCGGTCGCGGTCAAGGCGCCGTTCTTCGGCGATCGGCGCAAGGCGTTCCTGGATGACCTCGCCGTCCTCACTGGTGGCCAGGTCGTCTCGGCCGACGTCGGGCTCATGCTCGATCGGGTCGGCCTGGAGGTGCTCGGTGTCGTGCGCCGGGCGACGATCACCAAGGACGTCACCACCCTCGTGGAGGGCGCCGGGAGCTCCCAGGCAGTCGCCGACCGGATGGCCCAGCTCCGCCGGGAGATCGAGGAGACCGACTCCGACTGGGACCGGGAGAAGCTGTCCGAGCGGCTGGCCAAGCTCGCCGGCGGTGTCGCGGTGATCCGGGTCGGCGCGGCCACCGAGGTCGAGCTGAAGGAGAAGAAGCACCGCATCGAGGACGCCGTGTCGGCGACCAGGGCGGCGGTGGAGGAGGGCACCATCCCCGGCGGAGGTTCGGCGTACGTCCACGTCATCTCAGTGCTGGACGGTGACTGCGGGCTGTCCGGCGACGAGGCCACCGGGGTGGGCATCGTCCGGCGGAGCATGGTCGCGCCCCTGCGGTGGATCGCGGAGAACGCCGGCCTGGAGGGCAACGTCGTCGTCGCCAAGGTCCGCGAGCTGTCGCCGGGACACGGCCTGAACGCGGCCACCGGCGAGTACTCCGACCTGGTCGACGACGGCGTGCTCGACCCGGTCAAGGTGACCAAGGCGGCCCTGGCCAATGCCGCCTCGATCGCGGCCATGCTGTTGACCACGCAGAGCGCCGTCGTGGACAAGCCGGCCGAGCCGGAGCCCGCACTGGCGGGGCACGGCCACGGCCACGGCCACGGGCACAGCCACGGACCTGGTTTCTAGCGTCGGTCCAGCAGTGCCGCGGGTGGCGGCCGGCCACGGTCAGTGGCCGGCCGCCACCCGCGCGTCGTGCGGCCGGTGCTAGCTCGCCACCAACCGCGCACCGTCTCCGGTGAGCATCTCGGTCCGCTCGTTCTCGGAGAGCCCGCCCCAGACGCCGTACGCCTCGCGGGTGGCCAGCGAGTGGTGCAGGCAGTCCTGAAGCACCGGACATTGCCTGCAGATCAGCTTCGCGCTCTTCTCCCGGGCCATCCGGGCCGCACCGCGCTCTCCCTCGGGGTGGAAGAACAGCGTGCTGTCTTCCCCTCGGCAGGCGCCCCGCAGCTGCCAGTCCCACCGGTCTGTCACCGGACCGGGGAGTCTGCGGATGTCTGCCATCTGTCGGCCTCCTTGATCTGCCGTGCGGTTGCCCAGCCGGTACCCGCAGCGAGGCTGACCCGGCGGCACCGGCGTGCGAGCGGGGTGTGGTCCGTCTTTACCCCTCGGCGCGTCGCTCAATCCCACCGCGGGAAATTCGGCCTGCGCCGCGGCGGGTGGTACGACCGGGGGTCCCCCGCCTGTGCCATCCGCCGGCCCACGCGGATGATATGGATAGTGCCTATGCCGCCATGCGGGCGATCCGGACACGGCCAGTGGCCGATGTTGCGGCGCCAAGTGTCACCCGATCGGGTATACCGGAATGGAACTAATGGTGCAAATGGTGTGGCTAATCGGACGATTCGACCCGAATGACCCAGAGGATTGGCACCTCTCGACTTCGTTACGGACGGTATTGGCCAATAAGCTGTCCGCACTCTCTCTCGGGACGAGGAGGCAACGGAGTGACCAGCGTTCTCATCTGTGACGAGCGACGTGGGGTTCGCGAAGGTCTGGGGCAGTTCATGTCCGCTGTGCCGGGTGTAGGTCGGGTCGGTACCGTCGCCACCGGTGAGGAGTTGCTCGAACGGTTTCCGCACGAGAAGCCTGACGTCGTCCTCGTCGGTACCCAGCGAGCGGTCGACACCGGCATCATCACGGTCCGGCGGATGGTCTCCCAGTTCCCGAAGTCCGCGGTGCTGGTCTTCGGTGCACCGGACGACGCCCAGAACATCGTGGCGGCGGTCGCCTGCGGTGCCCGCGGCTACCTGCGCTGGGACGCCTCGCACGCCGAGGTCTGCGCGGCGCTCGCGCATGCGCTGGCCGGCGTCGAGCTGGCCTCGCGGGTCCCGCTGCCGAGGCAGGCGGGAGATGTCGCGCTGACCCAGCGTGAGCTGCAGGTGCTGCACGGCATGAGCCAGGGCAAGAGCAACAGCCAGATCGGTCGTGAGCTCTTCCTGTCCGAGGACACCGTCAAGACCCACGCTCGCCGGCTCTTCAAGAAGCTCGGGGTCAACGACCGGGCGCAGGCGGTCGCGTGCGGGTTCCGCCGGGGTCTGGTGTCCTGATCACCGATCGATAGCGGGTACGTCGGGCCCGTCGGGCTGTCGGCCGGGAGATGGTGCCGCCGGCTTGGCGACGGTGACGGTGAGCGGGGTCAGTGCTCGTCCGTCGCCGCGACGGCACCGTCGGCGTACCCGCGGGCGTAGTCCCAGGAGACGTAGGCCGACGGGTCCGGGCCGAAGGCTGGCTCGTGCACCCGGGTCTGCCCAGCCTCCAGCAGGTAGAGCAGGTTGCCGCGCATGAGGTCCCACCCGAAGAAATGCGGCTCCCCGCAGTCCTCACAGTCGACCACGATGCCCCTGACACCCTTCGGGTCGAGCAACGCCTGGAAGATGTCGAGGTCCTCCAGGTCGGCCAGCACGTCCTCGCGCTCGACCGGCGACAGCGGCGCGCCGGGCTCGTCGCCGTCGAGCGCGGCGGCGGGATCGTGTGGGTCGCCGAGGAACGGATCGCGCGGCTCATCGGTCACGCCACCACCGTAGACGAGGTGTGAGGTGTGCGGGAAACCCCAGCCGCAATTGGTACCAACCGTGCGCCGTCCCGGGTGAGTGGAGCGGCTGGACCGGCCGCCCGGTGGCTGTCGCTACGATTGGGGTCCGCATCCGATCGCACGAGAAGGTGCCATGGACTCCGCTGACAAGATCGCCGGCTTGGGGCTGACCTTCGACGACGTCCTGCTGCTGCCGGCGGCCTCGGACCTGGTGCCCAGCGAGGCCGACACCTCGTCGCGGGTCTCCCGGCGGATCTCGGTCCGGGTGCCGTTGCTGTCCTCCGCGATGGACACCGTCACCGAGGCCCGGCTGGCCATCGCGATGGCCCGTCAGGGTGGGCTCGGGGTGTTGCACCGCAACCTCTCGGCCGAGGACCAGGCCGCCCAGGTGGACCTGGTCAAGCGGTCCGAGGCGGGGATGGTGACCAACCCGGTCACCTGCCGCCCGGAGGACATGCTCTCCGACGTCGACAACCTGTGCGCGCGGTACCGGATCTCCGGGGTGCCGGTCGTGGATGCCCACGGCGTGCTCGTCGGCATCGTGACCAACCGGGACATGCGATTCGAGCATGACCTGACCAGGCGGGTCCGCGAGGTGATGACGCCGATGCCGCTGGTGACCGCCCCCGAGGGGGTGAGCAAAGACGACGCCTTCGCCCTGCTGCAACGGCACAAGATCGAGAAGCTGCCGCTCGTCGACGGCTCCGGTCGGCTGCGCGGGCTGATCACCGTGAAGGACTTCGTCAAGTCGGAGGCGTTCCCAGGTGCCACCAAGGACGCCAGCGGCAGGCTCGTCGTCGGTGCCGCGGTCGGGGTGGGTGACGACGCCTTCAAGCGAGCCATGGTGCTCATCGACGCCGGGGTGGACCTGATCGTCGTGGACACCGCGCACGGGCACTCCAGCGCGGTCCTGGAGACGGTGACCCGGCTCAAGCGGAGCGTCTCGGTCGATGTCGTGGGCGGGAACGTCGCCACCAGGTCCGGCGCCCAGGCCCTGGTCGACGCGGGCGCGGACGGGATCAAGGTCGGCGTCGGCCCGGGGTCGATCTGCACCACCCGGGTGGTGGCCGGGGTCGGGGTGCCCCAGGTGACGGCGATCCACGAGGCGGCCCGGGCGGCCAGGCCGGCCGGCGTGCCGGTGATCGGTGACGGTGGGCTGCAGTACTCCGGGGACATCGCCAAGGCGATCGCGGCGGGCGCGGACACGGTGATGCTCGGCAGCCTGCTCGCCGGGTGCGAGGAGAGCCCCGGTGAGCTGATCTTCATCAACGGCAAGCAGTTCAAGAGCTACCGGGGGATGGGCTCGCTCGCGGCGATGCAGACCCGTGGCAAGGCCCACGCGTACTCCAGGGACCGATACTTCCAGGACGACGTGCTGGGCGACGACAAGCTCGTGCCGGAGGGGATCGAGGGGCAGGTGCCCTACCGGGGGCCGCTGTCGGCGGTGGCGCACCAGCTCGTCGGGGGTCTGCGCGCGGCGATGGGGTACACCGGTGCCCGCACCCTGGCCGAGCTGCAGCAGGGCGGGCGGCTGATCCGGATCACCGCGTCGGGGCTCAAGGAGAGCCATCCCCACGACATCCAGATGACGGTCGAGGCGCCGAACTACCACTCCCGGTAGGTGCGGTGGCTACCTGCCGGTAGGGTCGACCCCGCCACGGGCAGGCCGAGGGGGTCGAGGGCACGTGATGAACGTCGAGATCGGTCGGGGCAAGATGGCCCGCCGCGGGTACCACCTGGACGAGATCGCGCTGGTGCCGAGCCGGCGGACGAGGGCCGCCCGGGACGTGTCGATCGACTGGCAGTTCGACGCCCACCAGTTCGGGCTGCCGCTGGTCACCGCTCCCTCCGACGCGATCGTCTCGCCGACGTCGGCGGCGCTGGTCGACCGCTTCGGGGGTCTGGCGGTGCTCAACGGCGAGGGGCTGTGGGCGCGGTACGACGACCCCATGCCGCTGTTCGAGGAGATCACCGGTGACGGCGGGCTCCCCGAGGAGGTCGCGCTCCAGCGGCGGTACGCCGAGCCGGTGCGGGCCGAGCTGCTCGCCCGGGCGGTCAAGGAGCAGCGCGACCTGGGAGCCGGCGTGGTGGCCGTCCGGCTCTCCCCGCAGGGCGCGGCTGGGCTCGTCGAGACGGTGCTGCGGGCAGGTGCCGACGTCCTGGTCATCCAGGGCACCGTGGTCTCCGCCCAGCATGTCTCCAGGCACCGCGAGCCGCTGAACCTGGCCACCTTCATCGCCGACATCGACATCCCGGTGATCGTCGGCGGTTGCGCCAACTACCAGACCGCGCTGCACCTGATGCGGACCGGCGCCGCCGGGGTCATCGTCGGGTACGGGGCCAACCCGGGGTCGACCACCCGGCAGGTCCTCGGCATCGACGTGCCGATGGCGACCGCCATCGCCGACGCCGCGGCGGCCCGGCGGGACTACCTGGACGAGACCGGTGGCCGGTACGTGCACGTGATCGCGCACGGCGACCTGGCCAGCGGCGGGGACATCGCCAAGGCGATCGGCTGCGGCGCGGACGCGGTGATGCTCGGCGAGCCGCTGGCGGCCGGCGCGGAGGCACCGGGCCGGGGTGCCTACTGGGACCACACGGTGTCCCACCCCAGCCTCCCGCGTTCCGCCCTGGAGCGGGTGCTGCTCCCCGAGGAGCAGGTGCTGCTGGCGGAGGTGCTGATCGGTCCCACCTCCGATCCGTCCGGGCGGCGCAACCTGTTCGGGGCGCTGCGGCGGGCGATGGCCAAGTGCGGGTACTCGACGCTGAAGGAGTTCCAGCGGGTCGAGCTCGCCCTGGTCGAGCGGTCCCGCTAGCCGGAACGGCCGGAACGGCCTGGTCGGTCGGCCCCTGGTCCCCGGCGTCCGCGGCGCCTGCGTCCTGGAACCCATCCTCAATACCATGCGTTAGGGTGGTCGACAGGATGATCCCCACGCCCCGTGGTCGCATGGACCCTGTGGTCGCTAAGGAGCCGACGTGAACAGTAGCAACCCGGTCTTCCGGCGCGGGTTCCCGACGGGTCAGCGGTACGCGACGTTCAACCCGCCGACGCCGGATGCCACCGAGCTGAGCCAGATGTACACCGCGCCGTCCTACGCGCCGCCGCGGTACATGACCCTTGACGACGTGGTCGTGCGCACCGCCGCGACCCTCGGCACGCTGATGCTCACCGGGGCCTTCTCCTGGATGGTGCTGACCGACCGCACCGCGCTCGGTCTGATCATGCCCGCGCTCCTGGTCGGGTTCGTGCTCGGTCTGGTCATCTCGTTCCGGGGGAGCACCAACCCCGCGTTGATCCTCAGCTACGCCGCGGCACAGGGGTTGGTCCTTGGCGGGATCAGCCGCTTCATGGAGGCGCTCTACAACGGCATCGTGATCCAGGCGGTGGTCGGCACCATGGGGGTGTTCGCCGGGATGCTGGTCGTCTACCGGACCGGTGCGATCCGGGTGACTCCGAAGTTCCAGCGCTGGCTGCTCGCCTCGCTGATCGGCGTGGTCGTGCTCATGGTCGTGAACATGATCGCGTCGATCTTCACGCCGGGCGGGCTCGGCCTGCGCTCCGGCGGCGGGTTGGCCATCGTGTTCAGCCTGATCTGCATCGGGGTGGCGGCGCTGAGCTTCCTGCTCGACTTCGAGATGGTCAACCAGGCCGTGCAGCGCGGCGCGCCCGAGAAGTTCGCGTGGTACGCGGCCTTCGGCCTGACCGTGACGCTGGTCTGGCTCTACATCGAGATCCTGCGGCTGCTGTCCTACTTCCGGGACTAGCGCCGGTCGACACCGGCAACAGGCGAGGGCGGCACCCGGACGTGGGTGCCGCCCTCGCCTCTGCTCAGGACAGGCGCTCGATGATCATCGCCATGCCCTGGCCGCCACCGACGCACATCGTCTCCAGCCCGATCTGCTTGTCGTGCCAGGACAGCGAGTTGACCAGCGTGGTGGCGATCCGCGCGCCGGTCATGCCGAACGGGTGACCCACCGCGATGGCGCCGCCGTTGACGTTGAGCCGGTCCAGATCGATGCCGAGCTGCCGGTAGGACGGGATGACCTGGGCCGCGAAGGCCTCGTTGATCTCCACCAGGTCGATGTCGTCGATCGTCATGCCGGCCCGGGCGAGTGCCCGCCCGGTGGCCTCGACCGGCCCGAGTCCCATGATTTCGGGGGAGAGCGCGGACAGCCCGGTCGAGACGATCCGGGCCAGCGGGGTGATGCCCAGCTCCCGGGCCCGGGTGTCGGACATGATGATCACGGCGGCCGCGCCGTCGTTGAGCGGGCAGCAGTTGCCCGCGGTCACCCGGCCGTCGGGGCGGAAGACCGGCTTCAGCGCCGACACCGCCTCCAGGGTCACCCCCGGCCGCGGCCCGTCATCACGCTCCACCACAGACCCGTCGGGCAGGGTCACGGGAATGATCTCGCGGGCCCAGAAGCCATCCTTGATGGCCCGCTCGGCGAGGTTCTGCGAGCGGACACCGAACTCGTCCATCTCCTGCCGGGTCACCCCGGTCAGCTCCGCGACGTTCTCCGCGGTCTGCCCCATCGCCAGGTAGATGTCGGGCAGCTCGTCCTCGTCGCGCGGGTCCTGCCAGTCCGGCGCGCCGCCGGCGGCGCGCCGCTCGGAGCGGGTCAGCGCCGCCGTGAAGCGCGGGTTCTGGGTGCCCGGGTGGGAGTCGGAACTCCCGAAGGCGAACCGGCTCACCATCTCCACCCCCGCCGAGATGAAGGCGTCTCCCTCGCCCGCCCTGATCGCGTGCAGGGCCATCCGGGTGGTCTGCAGGCTGGAGGCGCAGTACCGGGTCACCGTGGTACCGGGGAGGTCGTCATGGCCGAGCAGGGTGGCGACCACGCGGGCAGCGTTGAATCCCTGCTCCCCACCGGGTAGCCCGCACCCCAGCATCAGGTCGTCGATCGTGCCCGGGTCCAGCTCGGGGATCTTGTCCAGCGCAGCGTGGATGATCGTGGCGGCGAGGTCGTCGGGGCGCAGCTCCCGCAGCGAACCCTTCACCGCCCTGCCGATGGGGGACCGGGCGGTCGAGACGATGACAGCCTCTGGCACGGCGGGACCTCCTTGCTCGGTGGATCAACGGCGGCCGGCGACGGGCCGGCTCACAGTGCGGCCCGCGAGCTGGCGGCGTGCCGAACCGCCGGGAGCAGCGCGTCCGCCCACAACCGGTAACCGTCGCCGGACGGGTGGAATCCGTCCAGGCACAAGGTGCCAGGATCGGTGCGGAACACGGTACCGGTCAGCGCGCCGAGGTCGACCGGAACGCCGCCAGCCGCTCGGACGGCCTGCGCCTGCGCCGCCGCGATCTGCCGGCAGCGGGCGGCGAGAACGGCTCGCAGCGGCTGGGCGAACGAGCGGGCCGCCCCGAGGTCCGGGCAGGTGCCGACCACCACCTCGACCCCGGCTCCGCGCAGCCGGCGCACGGCGTCGCCGACGGACCGCCGGATCGGCGGCAGCGGTGAGGCACGCAGCGCGTCGTTCGTCCCCACCAGCAGCACGGCGACATCGGGCCGGCCGAGCAGCGCCCGGGACACCTGCGGGCCGAGGTCGCCGGTCCGCGACCCGGAGATTGCCGAGTTGGACAGCCGGACCCGGTAGCCGAGGCCGGCCAGCCGGGTGGCGAGCGCCCCACCCACGGTCTGTCCGACGCCGCGCGCCCCGATGCCGGCCGCGCTGGAGTCGCCGAGCAGCACCAGCCGCACCGTCGCCGCCGGCGCCGCCCTGGGGTCACCGAACTCGCCTTCCACCACCGGCGCCGAGGCGGCTGACAGGTAGTTCCGCCGGCCGGCCAGCCACGCCTCGATGCTGAGCATCGCACCGAAGGCGGCGACGGTCGCCGGAATCGCCGCGACGGCGGCGATGGCGATCCGGCGAACCAGCCGTGCCGTGTCCACGACATAGCAGGCTACCCCGCATGAACGGGCGGAGCAGCCCGGCCGGAGTCAGCCGGCGGGCTGGAAGTCGTCCGCCGCCGGTTCGGCCACCGGGCTCGGCCGGCGCCGGCGCAGCCGGGCCCAGCGGCCCCACGGACCGCGGTCCCGCCCGCCGAGCCGGGCGCCGGTGACCTCGGTGCCGGCGTGGCTCGCCGCCTGCGCCGCGGCCCGGGCCACCGGCCTGATCCGGCGCCGGCGCCCAGGAGGCCCGGGCAGCTCGTCCTCCGGAACCAGCCCGATCGCCGCGCACACGCTCGGCAGGAGCACCGCCGCTGCCGCCGCGTACCCCTCCGCGCTGGGGTGGAACCGGTCCGCGCCGAACAGCTCGGCCGGGCGGGCCGCGAACTCCGGACCGAGGATCTCCCCGAGTGACACCGCCCGCCCACCGGCCTCGACGACCGCGATCGTCTGGGCGGCGGCCATCCGACGGCTCCACCGGCGGGCCAGCGCCCGCAACGGCTGGGCGAGCGGGCGGACCGTGCCGAGGTCCGGGCAGGTGCCGACGACGATCTCGGCACCTGCCTCGCGCAGCCGGAGCACGGCGGCGGCCAGATGCTGGACCGACACGGCCGGCGGCACCCGCCGCTTCACGTCGTTGGCTCCGATCAGGATCACCGCCACCTGCGGACGGTGCGCCAGGACCTGGTCGAGCTGCGGGCCGAGATCGGCCGCGGTCGCGCCGACCGCGGCCACGCTGGCCAGCGTGACCGGCCGCCGGGCGGCGGCCGACACCCCGGTGGCGATCAGCGCGGCGGGAGTCTCGACGGCGTGCGCGACGCCGAACCCGGCCGCCCCGGAATCGCCGAGGACGGCCAGCCGGATCGGTTCGCCGGAGCCGTGCCCCCAGGTCCCGTTCGCGTCGGGGACCGTGTCGTCGGGTGTGCCGACCCACCGGCGGGCCAGCTTCGCCTCGGCCAGCAGCACGCCGAGCAGCGCGCCGAGCAGCGCGACACCGACCATTCCCACGCCGCCGCCGTACCGCGCGGCTCGGGTGACCCGCGGTGCTCTGGCCATCCGGCTGTGGTCGACGATCCGGCTGTGGTCGCCGGTGAGCGACCCATACCCGGCGGCCGGCCTCATCGCTGGCGTCCGCGTAAGAAGGCCCGCACCGCCTGCCGGGCATGGTGGCGGATCTCGACACCGTGGGTGAATGCCGCGATCTCGAAGTCGAGGTCGCCCAGCCGGTCGGCGGAGCGCCGGTTGAGGGCCGGGTCGGTGCAGAACCACGGCAGTGGCCAGCGCAGCCCGCGGATGTTGAACACCGCATCCCCGGTGATCAGCACCCCGCTGGGCTCGTGCAGCAGCGAGACGTGACCGGGGCTGTGGCCGGGCGTGTGCACCACCCGCAGACCGCCGGCGACCGGCATGACGTCGCCGTCCCGGAACTCCTCCGCGACCGTCACCGGGCGGACCAGGCGGGAGCCGATCCGGGCCACCAGGCGGGGTCCGAGACCCCGGCCGACGGGCATCCGGCCGTCGCGGAGGTACACCGACTCCCGCTCGTGGGAGTGGATGCCCGCACCGGTGGCGGCGGCGAGCGCGGGCAGGCCGCCCGCGTGGTCGCTGTGCGAGTGGGTCATGACGATCCGGCGTACGTCGGCCGGCTTGGCGTCGAGGGCGGCGAGCGCGGCGAGGATCGGCCCGGTGGCCCGCTTCAGGCCGGCGTCGATCAGGGTGATGCCACCGTCGTCGTCCCGTAGCGCGAAACTGTTGATCAAACTCGCCGGTGCGGTCGGAATTCGCCAGACGTTGCTGGCCAGCGGAACGACATCGCGACGGGCCACAGCGTCACCTCCCCGGATGAGGCTAGCCTGTGCCTCGTGCGCTACGTCGAGTCGGTGGTCGACCTGGTCGGCAACACCCCACTGGTCAGGTTGAACAAGGTGTCGGATGGGTTGCTCCCCCTGGTGCTCGCCAAGGTGGAGTACGTCAACCCGGGCGGGTCGGTCAAGGACCGGATCGCGGTACGGATGGTCGAGGAGGCCGAGCGCCTCGGTGAGCTGAAGCCGGGCGGCACGATCGTCGAGCCGACCAGCGGCAACACCGGTGTCGGGCTGGCGATGGTCGCCCAGCGCAGGGGCTACGCGTGCGTCTTCGTCTGCCCGGACAAGGTGTCCTCGGACAAGATCAGCGTGCTGCGGGCCTACGGCGCGCGGGTGGTGGTGTGCCCGACCGCGGTGGCTCCGGAGGACCCCCGCTCGTACTACCAGGTCTCCGACCGGCTGGTCCGGGAGATCTCCGGGGCGTGGAAGCCGGACCAGTACTCCAACCCCAACAACCCGCTGTCGCACTACCACTCCACCGGCCCGGAGCTGTGGGAGCAGACCGAGGGCAAGATCACCCACTTCGTCGCCGGGATCGGTACCGGCGGCACGATCACCGGGACCGGGCGGTACCTCAAGGAGGTCTCCGGTGGCCGGGTACAGGTGATCGGTGCCGACCCCGAGGGTTCGGTGTACTCCGGTGGGACCGGGCGGCCGTACCTCGTCGAGGGGGTCGGGGAGGACTTCTGGCCGACGACCTACGACCCGACGATCTGCGACGAGGTGATCGCGGTCAGCGACGCGGACTCCTTCGCGCTGACCCGACGGCTGGCCCGCGAGGAGGGGCTGCTGGTCGGGGGCTCCTGCGGGATGGCCGTGGTGGCCGCGCTGCGGGTCGCCGGGCGGGCCGGACCCGACGACGTTGTCGTCGTGCTGCTGCCAGACTCCGGGCGTGGCTACCTGAGCAAGATCTTTAACGACGACTGGATGGCCGACTACGGGTTCCTCGCCACCGCGCACGACGACCTGACCGTCGGCGACGTGCTGGAGCGCAAGAGTGGGCAGCTGCCGTCCCTGGTGCACACCCACCCCACCGAGACGGTGCGCGAGGCGATCGACATCCTGCGCGAGTACGGGGTCTCCCAGCTTCCGGTGGTGCGCGCCGAGCCACCGGTGATGGCGACCGAGATCGTCGGCTCGGTGGTGGAGCGGGACCTGCTGGACGCGCTGTTCGCCGGGCGGGCCGCCCTGGCCGAGCCGGTCGAGCGGTACATGTCCGCGCCGTTACCGATGGTGGGTGCCGGCGAGCCGGTCAGCGCCGCGATGCACGCGCTGGAGAAGGACGGCGCCGCGGTGGTGCTCTACGACGGCAAGCCGCGCGGTGTGATCACCCGACAGGACCTGCTCAGCTTTCTCGCCGTATCCGGAGCCGCCGCACCGTGACCTACATCATCATCGGCCACGGGCAACTGTCGTCGGCTGCCACCCGGACGCTCGCGCCGGACTGCATTGGTTCGGCACAGCGCCGTAGACTCGAGTCGCAGCACCCGACGGTTGCGCGACGTTACGAGGGGCCACCCAAGCGACGCTCCGGCTACTCTGAGCCAAGGTCAGGGGCACGGCGTTTCGCTACGTTGCGAATTCTCTTGGTTCGCCCATGTAGCGCCAGCTCCGAAATAACTTCCGGCGAGAGAGCCTCGGCGGAAAGCTTGCGCTGCAACCAGTCACTACCTCCCAAGTAGCGGATCGCAGGCACATCGTCACCATCCATCAATTCCTTGTAGGTCAACCATTCCTCGACCCGGCGTCTTACGAACCCCACGCGCGGCAGAATTTCCCCCATCGACTCTATCCAGTCCCGGAAGCTGATGCTCGAACGTGAACCGGCGACACGATCAACATATTTGACCAAGACTGACTCGCTCATTGATTGGTCAGGGTCGTTTCCGACGATGGCAACCAGCGCCTTCTCCTGACCTTCGGGAGCAAGCGCCAACGCCTTGAGGTAGAGATCGTACCTTCGATGTTCGTCGTGTAGGTATTCTCCCAGAGTCGCTTCCAAATGCACAGTGAGGCATTCCGCGTAACCGGTTGTGACTGTGTGTGATTGTTGGGGTGGTGGTGCGACACGCCGGGGCGGGTGCGACAAAAGACGCGGAACCCCCGGTATGAAGGTGGTCCTACGAAAGATCATCTTCACCGGGAGT
>JACQDL010000004.1 GCA_016201065.1 Actinomycetota bacterium | reverse complement strand
CCGGTCTCATTCCGAACCCGGAAGCTAAGCCCTTCAGCGCCGATGGTACTGCCCGCGTGAGTGGGTGGGAGAGTAGGACACCGCCGGACATACTCGATGTTGTGGGGGTCACCACACCGGTGACCCCCACAACACATTTGAAGGAACGAGCGCAACCTCGTCCTGGCCTTCTCGTTGTCTCAGGACGAAGGGTTCCGGGTGGGCCGAAGAGGGGCGGCCCACCCGGAACCCTGTTCTGGCCCCGGCGGCTACACGTAGCTGTGCTCGGCGGACGGATAGCTGCCGTCGCGGACCTCACTGGCGAAGCGGCGCGCGGCACCGTCCAGCACCGTGGCGACGTCCGCGTAGGCCTTGACGAATTTCGCCTGCCGGCCGTTGGTATGCAACCCCGCCATGTCGTGCCAGACCAGGACCTGCGCGTCGCAGTCCACCCCCGCCCCGATGCCGATGGTCGGGATGCTCAGCTCATGGGTGACCCGCTTGGCCAGCTCGGTCGGGACGAGCTCCAGGACGACGGCGAACGCGCCGGCCTCCTGCAGGGCCACGGCATCGCGCAGGAGCTGGTCGCCGTCCTTGCCGCGTCCCTGCACCCGGTAGCCGCCGAAGGTGTGCACACTCTGCGGGGTCAGGCCGAGGTGCGCGAGCACCGGAACACCAGCGTCCACGAGCGTGCCGATCTGCGGGCACACCCGCTGCCCACCCTCAAGCTTGACGGCCTGCGCACCACCCTCCTTCAGGAACCGGACGGCTGTCCGCAGGGCCTGCTCGGGTGACTCCTGGTAGGAGCCGAACGGCAGGTCGGCGACCACCATCGCCCGGCTGGCACCGCGGACGACCGCCCGTACCAGCGGCAGAAGCTCGTCAACGGTGACCGGCACGGTCGTGTCGTAGCCGAACACGACGTTGGCTGCCGAGTCACCGACCAGCAGCACCGGGATGCCCGCCCGGTCGAAGACACGGGCCGTGGAGTAGTCGTAGGCCGTGAGCATCGCCCACCGCTCGGCGCGCGCCTTCGCCGCCCGCAGGTCCCGTATGGTGACCCGCCTGCCCACCACGCCGCCGTACAACGTCTCGTCCATGAGGTGGTCCTTTCCTCGAAGCCGCGGTGCGGTCCCCGGGAGTGAATGACCTTGTTGATGGTGTCACCCCGACCCTGGTGCTGTCTCCCGCCAGCGATGTGAGATCGGCAGCCGCCGGTCGCGGCCGAACGCCCTCAGCGAGATCTTGGTGCCGGGCGGGTACTGCCGCCGCTTGTACTCGGCTCCGTCCACCAGCCGGATGACCTGCGCGACCAGCTCCGGGTCATGCCCACGCTCGATCAGGCGGTCCCACCCGAGATCGCGGTCGACGTAGTCGGCGAGGATCGCGTCCAGCACCACGTAGTCGGGCAGCGAGTCGCTGTCGAGCTGGCCCGGCCGCAGTTCGGCCGACGGTGGCTTGCGGATCGAGCTCTCCGGAATCGGCGGTGTCTCGCCACGCGCGAGCGCGCTGGCGTTGCGCCATGTGGCGAGACGCCAGACGAGGGTCTTCGGGACGTCCTTGATCGGCGCGAACCCCCCGACCGCGTCCCCGTAGATCGTCGTGTAGCCGACCGCGCACTCGCTCTTGTTGCCGGTGGCGAGCACCAGGTGCCCATGCTGGTTGGAGAGCGCCATCAACGTCGTGCCGCGGACCCTGGCCTGGAGGTTCTCCTCGGCGAGCCCGGACAGCTCCAACCCGGAGAGGTAGGCGTCCACCGTCGGCCCGATGGGCACCACCTGGAGGTGGCAGCCCAACCTGCGGGCCAGCTCGGCCGCGTCCGTGCGCGAGTGTTCGGAGGAGTACGCCGAGGGCATCGACACCCCGTACACCTGCTCCGCCCCGACCGCGTCCGCCGCGATCACCGCACAGACCGCCGAGTCGATCCCGCCGGACAGACCGAGCGAGACCGACCGAAACCCGTTCTTGCGGGCGTAGTCACGCACCCCGGTGACCAGCGCCCCCCAGACCTCGGCCTCCTCGGGCAGGGGCTCGGCCACCATCGCGGGCAGCATCGGGTAGCCGGTGACCGGTTGCTCGGTGAGGACATGCCGATGCACCGCCATGCCCAGGATCGGTGGCGCGGACCCGGCCGGACCGCGCGCCTCCGCCAACCGCAGGTCGGTCACCAGCAACGCCTCCGTCCACTGGGGTGCCCGGGCCAGCAACGTGCCATCGGCCAGCACCAGCACGGAGTCGCCGTCGTAGACCAGCTCGTCCTGACCCCCGACCATGTTCACGTACGCCACCGGAGCACCCGCCTCCGCCGCGCGCCGCCGGATCAGCGGCAGCCGGACGTCGTCCTTGCCCCGCTCGTACGGCGAGCCGTTGATGCTCAGCACCAGCCCCACCTCGGCCTCACCGGCCACCGCGAACGGGCCGCCGTCCTGCCAAAGGTCCTCACACACGGTGAGGGCGACGTCGATGCCGTGCACCCGCACCACGGTGAACCGGTCGCCGGGCACGAAGTACCGTGCCTCGTCGAAGACGCCGTAGTTGGGGAGGTGGTGCTTGTCGTACGTCGCGACGACCCGTCCACCGGCCAGCACGGCAGCCGCGTTGCGCGGTGGACCCGCCACCCCACCGCCCAGGTAGCCGACCACGACCGCGAGCTCGGCCAGCCCCTCGTCGTTCAGCCGCACCGCGAGCTCGCCCAGCGCGGCGTCGCTGGCCGCCCGGAACGACTGCCGGAGTACCAGGTCCTCCGGTGGGTAGCCGGTCAGCGCCATTTCCGGGAAGACCACCATGTGTGCGCCATGGCCGGCCGCTTCCTTCGACCATGACAGGACGAGCTCGACGTTGCCGGCCAGGTCACCGACCGTGGTGTCGATCTGGGCCAGCGCGATCCGCATCTGAGGCATCCGCCCAGTGTCACCCTGGCCGTGCCGCGACGGACAGCCGCAGCCAGTGAGGGAAGTTACACCGCAGGTCGGGGCGGGGAGCGCGGCCCGTCCACGAAGTTGACCGCATGTGTGCCCGTTCCGGAGGGTAACCGGCTACTCTGGCCCAACCTGGGAGGCCTCGAACGCGACCGGACAAGACGGATACCACGTGTGCGGACAGCGCCCAGGGCAGGTGTCGGATCAGGTATCACGAGCGGCGGTCGGTCGGATGGGAGAGCATCGAGCCGCGGAGCCACGGCCCCGAGCGGTCGTCCCCCTCCGGTTCGTGGTTGGTCTGGTGCTGCTCGGTCTCCTCTCCTGGTTCGGCGGCCGCTACTTCCTCGGCCTGCAGCAGGCCGGAAGGTGCTCGGCGGGCACCGTCACCATGTCGGTCGCGGCCGCGCCGGACATCGCACCTGCGCTCGGGCAGATCGCCGCGGCGATGTCACCCTCCGAGCGTGCCCTTGGCGATCAGTGCTTCACCACCCGCGTGAGCGCCATCGACCCGGCCCAGGTCGCCGCCGCCCAGGCCGCCAAGAGCAGCGACGGGCGCCCCGATGTGTGGGTGCCGGACTCGACGCTCTGGCTGACCCGGGCGGCGGAGGGCGGCGCGACCGGCGTTCCGGAGCATGGCGTCTCGATAGCCAGCTCGCCGGTGGCGATCGGCGTCGCCGAGCCGGTCGCCCGGACGCTCGGATGGCCGGCAGCACCGGTCGGCTGGGGTACCTTGCTGTCCGCCCGGACCGCCACCTCGCCGGTGCGGGTCGCGATCACCGATCCCGCCCGGAGCGCGGTCGGGATGTCGGGACTGCTGGCGCTCAGCGGTGCCATCGCCCCGAAGGACCAGCAGGGCGCCACGTTCGCTGCCGCGCTCCGTACCCTCGGCGGGAACCGGTCGGCCGTGCTGAGCGACCTGTTCAGCAAGCTGCCGCAGTCCACCGACCCGACCGCGCTGGCCGCCGCCGTGGTCGCGTTTCCCGCCAGCGAGCAGTCGATCATCAGCTTTGACATACCGCATCCGCCGGTGAACGTGGTGCCGATCTATCCGGTGCCGGCGGGACCTGCGCTGGACTACCCGTTCACGGTGCTCGACGGCGTCACCGACCTGGTCCGGCAGGCGGCCGACCGGCTGCTCGCCGCGGTACAGGGTCAACAGGCCAGGGGGGTGCTGTGGACGAGCGGTTTTCGTACGCCGAGCGGCGGCACCGGCGCCGCGTTCCCGCCCGTCGACGGCGTCAGGTCGGACCCGGTCGAGCCCATCGCGTTGCCGGAGCCGGAGCGTGCCCGCAGCCTGCTGGGGTTGTGGACGACGGTGAACCTACCGTCCCGGTTGCTGGCGGTGCTCGACGTGTCCGGGTCGATGGCGGAGCCGGTGCCCGGCACCGGCAAGACCCGTTTCGACGTCACCCTGCAGACGGCCCAGCAGGGGTTGGCGCTGTTCTCCGACGATTCCGAGCTCGGGTTATGGGCGTTCTCCACCGGCCTCGACGGCGCCCTGCCGTACCGCCAACTTGTCCCGATAGGTCCGCTGGCCACGCAGCGGGCCGCGATCCTGGCCGCGGAGAGCGCCGCCACGGTCAAGGCCAACGGCGGCACCGGCCTGTATGCGACCACCCTCGCGGCGTACCAGGCGGTGCTCGACGGCTGGGACAAGACCAGGGCGAACAGCGTCCTGATCATTACCGATGGGCAGAACGACGACCCGAGCGGCCCCACCCTGGATCAGGCGCTCACGGCGCTGAAAAAGCTCGTGGACCCGCGCCGACCGGTCCGGGTGATCTTCCTTGGCGTCGGTCCGGACGTGAGCCTGGCCGAGCTCGACAAGATCGCCGCGGCGACCCACGGGCTGGCCGTGCTCGCGACCGATCCGGCGAAGCTCTCCGAGGTGTTCCTGCAGGCGTTGGCGGCCCGACCGTGCCAGCCCCCAAACTGTTGAGTCGGGTACCGAGTGTGCAGGTAGACGTGTGGGCATCGGTCGGGAATCATCACGAATCGACGGCTCACCGCGACCCGGAGGCGCGCGGGCCAGGGAAACGCGCAACAATGCGGTTGGTTCGGGCGTCTTGTGAGGCGGGACACCCGGTTCGGGCAAGGCCGGCGACGGCATGGTTGGGTAGCAGGCACGTCGGTAGCAGGCACGTCGGTAGAAGGCAGGGTGCAATGAGCAGTGGGGCGCTGGCTCGCGCAGGGCGTGCCAGAGCAGCGCGGTCCAGGGTCGGCGCTGTGCTGGCCGTCGCGGCGCTGGCTACCGTGACGGCGTGTTCGGGCGGCTCGACGGTGGTCGCCACCAAGGCGGCCGGTGCGGTCGGAGACGTCGTGGCCACGACGGGACCGCAGCCGGCTGGGCCACCGGCCCGGCTGACGGTGACGCCGCGGACCCGGTCCACCGGCGTCTCACCCGCGGCACCGGTCACCGTGCGCGCCGCCGGTGGCACGCTGTCGTCGGTGCGGCTGGTCAACCCGGCCGGCAGGCAGGTCTCCGGAACCCTGTCCGTGGACCGCACCGCGTGGCGTTCCAGCGAGCCGCTGGGCTATTCGAAGAGCTACACCCTCACGGTCGTGGCCACCAGCCCGGCGGGGAGGGCGACCCGGCAGGTGTCGACCTTCAGCACGGTGACGCCGGACAACTTCACCATGCCGTCGTTTGGTGCGCTGGACAACGGCGGCACCTTCGGCGTGGGCATGCCGATCACCCTGCACTTCGATGAGGCGGTGCCGGACCGGGCCGCCGCCGAGCGCGCGCTACAGGTCGACACCAACCCGCCGGTGACCGGTGCCTGGCACTGGATCGACTCGCAGAACCTGCACTGGCGGCCGAAGACGGCCCCCGGTCACTACTGGCGGGCCGGCACCAAGGTCACGGTCAGCGCGAACCTCTACGGGGTGAACCTCGGCAGCGGCCTGTACGGTCAGGCCGACCGGGTCGCGTCGTTCACGATCGGGCGGAGCCAGATCGGCATCATCGACAACGCGACCCACATGATGACGATCTATGTCGACGGCAAGGCGGTCCGCAAGGTCCCGGTGAGCCTGGGGCGCGGTGGCTCGGTCACGATCAACGGGCGCACCATCGACTTCTGGACCCGCAGCGGACCGCACGTCGTGCTGGAGAAGTACCAGGTCAGGGAGATGAAGTCCGAGTCGTACGGCATCCCCAAGGACTCCCCGCTCGGCTACGACGAGAAGATCCCGCTCGCCGTCCGGATCTCCGGAGCCGGCGAGTTCATCCACGCCGCCTCCTGGTCGGTCGCCGACCAGGGGCAGCGCAACGTCTCGCACGGGTGTGTGAACATCTCGCCGAGCAACGCCCAGTGGTTCTTCGACACCTTCCGCTACGGCGACATCGTCGACGTCCGCGGCACGCCGTACAAGCTGGGCATCACCGACGGGTTGGGTGACTGGAACCTGTCCTGGACCGACTGGGTCAAGGGCAGCGCCCTGGGCTGACGCCGCGGCGTAACGTCGGGGAAACACGGCCCTCGCAGACTGGACACCGGGCCGGTCTGGAGACCGGGCCGGTGCAGCGGGAGGTACGGCGTGGACCGTCAGCAGGAGTTCGTGCTGCGCACCCTTGAGGAGCGCCACATCAGGTTCGTCCGGCTGTGGTTCACCGATGTGCTCGGGTCCCTGAAGTCTGTCGCGATCGCTCCGGCGGAGCTGGAGGGGGCCTTCGCCGAGGGCATCGGGTTCGACGGCTCGGCGATCGAGGGCTTCGCCCGGGTGTACGAGAGCGACATGATCGCCAGCCCCGACCCGTCGACGTTCCAGGTGCTGCCGACCCGCACCGGGGAGCCGAGCGACACCGCCCGGATGTTCTGTGACCTGCACATGCCGGACGGATCGCCATCGTGGGCCGACCCGCGACACGTGCTGCGGCGCGCCCTCTCCCGCGCCTCCGACCTGGGATTCACCTGCTACACCCACCCGGAGATCGAGTTCTTCCTGCTCAAGGGGCAGCCAGCGCCGGGTCGGCCACCCGAGCCGGTCGACTCCGGCGGGTACTTCGACCTCACCAGCCATGACACCGCGCACGACTTCCGGCGGATGGCCGTCTCGACCCTGGAGACCCTCGGCATCTCGGTGGAGTTCAGCCACCACGAGTGCGCCCCGGGGCAGCAGGAGATCGACCTGCGGTACGCCGACGCGCTCTCCACCGCCGACAACGTGATGACGTTCCGGCACGTGGTCAAGGAGGTCGCGCTGGCCCAGGGGGTCTACGCGACGTTCATGCCCAAGCCGTTCACCGACCAGCCCGGCTCGGGCATGCACACCCACCTGTCCCTGTTCGAGGGCGACCGCAACGCCTTCCACGACCCGGCCGACGAGCTCAACCTCTCCAAGACCGGGCGCAGCTTCATTGCCGGCCTGCTCCGGCACGCGCGCGAGATCACGGCGGTCACCAACCAGTGGGTGAACTCCTACAAGCGGCTCTTCCCGGGCAACCACCTCGGTAGCGCCCTCACCGAGGCGCCCTCGTGGGTCTGCTGGGGCCACCTCAACGCCTCCGCGCTGGTGCGGGTGCCGATGTACAAGCCAGGCAAGGCGAACTCCACCCGGGTGGAGGTCCGGTCGCTGGACCCGGCGTGCAACCCGTACCTCGCGTTCGCGGTGCTGCTCTCCGCGGGACTGACCGGCATCGAGCAGGAGTACGAGCTGCCGCCGGGCGCCGAGGACAATGTGGCGCGGCTGACCGAGGGTGAGCGGCGGGCGATGGGGTACGCGGACCTGCCACACAACCTCTCCGACGCGCTGCGGGTGATGGAGGAGTCGGAGCTGGTGGCCGAGACCCTCGGCGAGCACGTCTTCGACTTCTTCCTGCGCAACAAGCGAGCCGAGTGGTCCGACTACCGGTCCCGGGTCACCCCGTACGAGCTGGAGCGATACCTGCCGTCGCTCTAGCCCGCTACGCTCGCCAGGTGCGCCTCCCGACCGTACTGCTGATCCAGCAGGACCCCTCCGACCCGCCGGGTCCGCTGGGGCGGTGGCTGCGCGAGGCCGGCGTGCTGACCGAGGTGATCGCCGCGCACGCGGGCGCCACGCTGCCCACCGACCCGACCGGGTACGCCGGCGTGGTGGTGCTCGGCGGCGCCGCCTCGGCGATCGACGACCATCCCGGGCCGTGGCTCGCCGAGGTCCGGGAGCTGCTGCGCGCGGCGGTCGCGCAGCGGACACCCACCCTGGCGATCTGCCTCGGCGCCCAGCAGCTCGCGGTGGCGCTCAACGGCCGGGTCGCCCCGAACCCGGACGGCCCGGAGATCGGCCCCGCGCTCGTCGCCAAGCGGGACGCCGCAGGCACCGACCCGTTGTTCGGACCTGTGCCGCTGAGCCCGGACGTGCTCCAGTGGCACTACGACGAGGTCACCCTGCTGCCGCCCGGCGCCGTGCTGCTGGCCAGCTCGCCGCGACACGCGGTGCAGGCGTTCCGGGTCGGCGATCGGGCCTGGGGGCTGCAGTTCCACATCGAGACGACGCCGGAGGTGGTGCGGCTGTGGGCCGAGGAGGACGCTGCGGAGCTGGCTCGCCACGGTGTGGACCCCAGCCGGGTGCCGGCCGTGCTGGCCGCGCTGGACGAGGCACATCTGGCCATGGCCGACGTGTGGGGGCCGTTCGTCGGTCGGTTCGCCGACCTGATCCGGCAGGAGGACCAGCTCCGTCGCGGTGAGCTGCCGAGCTGGGCCCGCTGACGCTGGTGAGCTCGCCGATGGCACGGGCCACCGCCCCGCTCGCGCGGCTCGGCTACGCCGACGCGGAGCGCACCGCCGGCCTGCTCGCTGGCATCGGGCTGTGGGACGCCACCCGCCGCGAGCCGGCCGATCCGGCCGCCTCCACCGTGGTCACGGCGCTGGCACGCACCGCTGACCCGGACCGCGCGGTTGGTGCCCTGGTCCGGCTCGTCGAGGCACAGCCGGACCCCGACCCGCTGCTGACCCGGCTGCGGGTCAGCGGAGGTCTGCGGGACCGGCTGCTCGCCGTGCTCGGTGCGAGCATCGCGCTCGCCGACCACCTCGGCGCGCACCCTGACGACTGGCGCCTCCTCGACGACGAGCGCCCCCTCGACGGAGGGTGGTCCGGGCGGGTCGAGCCGGCAGCGCTCACCGCCGAGCTGCTCACGGCCGTCGGCGCGGACCCGGCCGACCCGCCGCGGGGGAGTGCTGGCGGGCGGGCGCGTGGCGCCGGTCCGGAGGTGCTGGCCGACCTGCGCACCGCGTACCGGCGCCGGGTCATCGTGATCGCGGGTCATGACCTCACCGGGACGTTGAGCCTCGAGGAGGTCGCGGCGACTCTGGCCGACCTCGCCGCGGCGGTGCTCACCGCCGCCCACGCCGTCGCCCTCGCCGAGCTGCCCGCACACGCGGCACCCTGCCGGCTCGCCGTGATCGGCATGGGCAAGTGCGGCGGTGCCGAGCTCAACTACCAGTCCGACGTTGACGTGATCTTCGTGGCCGAGCCCGCCGGGGGCGCGGCCGAGGTCACCGCGCTGGCCACCGCCACGGCGCTGGCCAGCGGGCTGATGCGGGTGTGCGCTGAGGTGGCCTGGCCCGTCGATGCCGCGCTGCGCCCGGAGGGCAAGGCCGGCCACCTGGTCCGCACCGTCGCCAGCCACGAGGCGTACTACCGCCGGTGGGCGCGGACCTGGGAGTTCCAGGCGCTGCTCAAGGCCCGCCCGGTCGCGGGTGACCCGGAGCTCGGCCAGGAGTACCTGGACCGGCTCACCCCGATGGTGTGGGCCGCGGCCGATCGGGCCGGCTTCGTCGAGGATGTCCAGATCATGCGCCGGCGGGTCGAGGAGCATGTGCCGGCCGCGATCGCTGCGCGGGAGGTCAAGCTCGGTCCGGGCGGGCTGCGGGACGTCGAGTTCGCCGTCCAGCTCCTCCAGCTGGTGCACGGGCGCACGGACGAGGCGGTGCGCAGCGGTACCACCCTCCTCGCCCTGGACGCGCTGGCCCGAGGCGGGTACGTCGGGCGGGCCGACGCCATCGCCTTCGCCGAGTCCTACCGTTTCCTGCGGGCCGTGGAGCACCGCCTCCAGCTGCAGCGGCTGCGCCGTACCCACCTCATCCCGGACGACCCGGCGGGGCTGCGCTGGCTGGCCCGCGCGATGGGGAGCCCGTCGGGGTCCGCGCAGTCGGGCCAGCCCGCCCGCGAGGCGCCCGGGGCCGGCGGCGGCCGGGAGGATGCCGCGGTGACCGCGTTCGAGGCGCTGCGGACCCGGCACGCGCGGGATGTCCGGCGGCTGCACGAGCAGCTCTTCTACCGACCACTGCTCACCGCCGTCGCCCGGGTGCCGGCGGACCAGCTCCGGCTGACGCCGGAGGCCGCGCGGCAGCGGCTGGAGGCGCTCGGCTTCGGCGATCCCGATGGCGCGCTGCGGCACCTGGCGGCGTTGACGGCTGGGGTGTCGCGGCGCGCGGCGATCCAACGCACCCTGCTTCCGGTCCTGCTGGCCCGGTTCGCCGACGCGCCCGACCCGGACGCCGGGCTGTTGGGCTACCGGCGGGTGTCCGACGCGCTCCAGGACACCCCGTGGTACCTGAGGCTGCTGCGGGACGAGGGGCAGGTTGCCGACCGGCTCGCCACGGTGCTCGGCTCGTCCCGGTTCGTCGCCGACCTGCTGCTGCGGGCGCCGGAGGCGCTGCGGCTGCTCGGCGACGACACCGAGCTGGTCCCGCGTGACCCCACGGTGCTGTCCCGGGCGATGCGTGGTGCGGTTGCCCGGCACGCCGATCCGGAGTCGGCGGTCGCGGTGGCCCGGGCGTTGCGCCGGCAGGAGCTGCTCCGGACCGCCTGCGCCGACGTGCTGGGGCTGTCGGAGGTGGCGGACACCGCGGCGGCCCTGACCGCCGTCGCCCACGCCACCCTGCGGGCGGCCCTCGACGTCGCCATCCGGTCGGTGGCCGGCGAGGCCGGTGAGCTCCCCACCCGGATCGCGGTGATCGCCATGGGCCGGTTGGGTGGCGCCGAGCTCGGCTACGGATCCGACGCCGACGTGCTGTTCGTGCACGAACCGGTTGACGGGGGCGACGAGCGGGAGGCCGGCGAGGCGGCCCGCGCGGTCGCCGAGCGGACCCGAACGCTGCTCGGCCAGCCCGCCCCCGACCCGCCGCTGCTGGTGGACGCCGACCTGCGGCCGGAGGGGAAGAACGGCGCGCTGGTGCGGAGCCTCGGCGGCTACGCCAGCTACTACCAGCGGTGGGTCGACGTGTGGGAGGTGCAGGCGCTGCTGCGGGCGGTCCCGATCGCCGGTGACGCCGCCCTCGGCCGGCGGTTCCAGGAGCTGATCGACCCGCTGCGCTACCCCCGCGGCGGCCTGTCACCCGCGGCGGTGACCGAGATCCGCCGGATCAAGGCCCGGGTGGACAGCGAGCGGCTGCCCCGCGACGCCGATCCGGCCACCCACACCAAGCTCGGCCGCGGCGGCCTGGCCGACGTGGAGTGGACGGTCCAGCTCCTCCAGCTCCAGCACGCCCACGCCGAACCAGGGTTGCGCACCACGGGCACCCTGCCGGCGCTGCGGGCAGCCACCGAGGCTGGCCTGCTGGGGCGGGACGAGGCGGCGGCGCTGGATGCGGCCTGGCGGATGGCCACCCGCGCCCGCAACGCCATCATGCTGGTCCGGGGCCGGGCCGGCGACCAGTTGCCCCGGCACAGCCGCGATCTCGGGGCGGTCGCCCGGGTGATGGGCTACCCGCCCGGTCGCGACCCCGGCCAGCTCCTCGACGACTACCGGCGGGCGACCAGGCGCGCCCGGCGGGTGGTCGAACGGGTCTTCTACACCTGACCGGCGGGCCCGGTCGTCCGGGTCCGCCGGTCAGGAACACGCTGGGTGGGTCGGGCGGTCCGATGTCGATCAGACGTCGTAGTACATCGCGAACTCGTGCGGGTGCGGGCGCAGCCGGATCGCGTCGACCTCGTTGGCGCGCTTGTACTCGACCCACGTCTCGATCAGGTCGGGCGTGAAGACGCCGCCCTCAAGCAGGTAGTCGTGGTCGCGCTCCAGGCTGTCGAGCACGGCGTCCAGAGAACCCGGCACCTGCGGCACCGTCCTCGCCTCGTCCGGCGGCAGCTCGTAGAGGTCCTTGTCCACCGGTGCCGGCGGTTCGATCTTGTTCTTGATGCCGTCCATGCCGGCCAGCATCATGGCGGAGAACGCCAGGTACGGGTTGCATGACGGGTCGGGCACCCGGAACTCCACCCGCTTCGCCTTCGGGTCCGCCCCGGTGATCGGGATCCGGCAGGCCGCCGACCGGTTGCGCTGGCTGTAGACGAGGTTGACCGGCGCCTCGTATCCGGGCACCAGGCGGTGGTAGGAGTTCGTGGTCGGGTTGGTGAAGGCCAGCAGCGACGGGGCGTGGGTGAGCAGCCCACCGATGTAGTAGCGGGCCAGGTCGGACAGGCCGCCGTAGCCGACCTCGTCGTAGAACAGCGGCACGCCGTCCTTCCACAGCGACTGGTGGGTGTGCATGCCCGAGCCGTTGTCGCCGAAGAGCGGCTTCGGCATGAACGTCACGGTCTTGCCGAGCCGCCAGCCGACGTTCTTGATCACGTACTTGAAGAGCATGAGGCCGTCGGCCGCGTGCAGCAGGGTGTCGAACCTGTAGTTGATCTCCGCCTGCCCCGCCGTGCCGACCTCGTGGTGGGCCCGCTCGACGATGAGCCCCACGTCCTGCAGGGTGGTCGACATCTCGTCCCGGATGTCGGCGTACTGGTCGTACGGGCTGACCGGGAAGTACCCGCCCTTGTAGCGGACCTTGTACCCCTTGTTGCCACCCTCCTCCTCGCGGCCGGAGTTCCAGGCGCCGGCCTGCGAGTCGACGTAGTAGTAGCCGGAGTTCTGGGTGGTGTCGTAGCGGACGGAGTCGAAGATGTAGAACTCGGCCTCGGCACCGAAGTAGGCGGTGTCGGCGATCTGCGAGCCGCGCAGGTACGCCTCGGCCTTGCGGGCGATGTTGCGCGGGTCCCGGCTGTACGGCTCACGGGTCAGCGGGTCGTGGATGAAGAAGTTCATGTTGAGCGTCTTCTCGGCGCGGAACGGGTCCACCACCGCCGTGCTTGCGTCGGGTAGCAGCAGCATGTCGGACTCGTGGATCTGCTGGAAGCCGCGGATCGACGACCCGTCGAACGCCAGCCCGTCGGTGAACACGCTGGCCGTGAACGACGTGGCCGGCACGTTGAAGTGCTGCATGACGCCAGGAAGGTCGCAGAAGCGGACGTCGACGTACTTGACGTCGTTGTCCTTGATGTACTTCAGGACCTCGTCGGGGCTGCTGAACATCCGTCCTCCGGGGTTGCTCGTCAGGTACGGCGACGGTATGGCCGCAGCATTGCCCGGCCGTGACGCCGGTGTTTCCGGGTCGTTACGAGGTAGCCCATTGGGGTTGGTCGTCAGCGGCGCCGGATCGTGCGTTGCAGCCCGGTCAGCCCCTTGACGTTCTTCGGCAGCGGCCCCTTGGGCATCGCCGGCCGGCCCGCGGCCAGCGCCTGCAACCGCTTGTCGACCTGGGTGACCTGCGCGGGCGTGAGGTTGCTGGGCAGCTTGATCAGGTGGTTCTGCAGCTTCCGCAGCGGAACCTGGTCGGCCTCGGTGCCGACCACGACGTCGTAGATCGGCGTGTCGCCGACCACCCGGGCCACCCGCTTCTTCTCCTGCGACAGCAGACCCTTGAGCCGGTGCGGCGCGCCCTCCCCGACCAGGATGACCCCTGGCCGGCCCAGCACCCGGTGCACGGTGTCGAACTGGGCGTTACCGGTCACGGTCGGCGTCACCAGCCACTTGCCACGCATGTTCTGCAGGACCCAGGCGGCGGCCCCGGGCTGCCCATCGGCCTCGGCGAACGCGGCGTTCTGCGCCCGCCGGCTGAAGATGATCATTGCGACGAGAACGCCGAGGGTCAGCCCGAACAGCAGGCCGACCGGCCAGAACACGCCCAGCAGGGTCAGCCCGGCGAAAACCACCCCGGTGATCCCGACCAGCGCGGCCAGCAGCCACCACACCATCGCTCGGTCGCGCCGTCTGGTGATCTTGAAGGCCACCCACATCTGGACCCAGCTGTCCTTGCGCCGGACCCGCTTGGCCTTGCGCGCGGCCTTGCTGCCCGCCCGCTTGTCGGCGCGGCTGAGCCCGGTGGAATCCTTCGCCATGGTGCCCAGCATAGGGCCGCCTCCCGGCCGCCGTGCGCGGGCCGGGAGGCGGCCGCCGTCAGCGCTGCCGAGCGGTGCTGGCCTGCTGGTACAGCCGGCCGGCGCGGTAGGAGGAGCGGACCAGCGGGCCGCTGAGCACGCCCGCGAAGCCGAACGCCTCGGCCTGCTCGGCGAGCTCGTCGAACTCCGCCGGCTCGACCCAGCGGGCGATCGGATGGTGCCGGGCCGACGGCCGCAGGTACTGGGTGATCGTGAGCAGGTTGCAGCCGGCCTCGCGCAGGTCCCGCATCGTGGCGTCGATCTCCGCACGCTCCTCGCCGAGGCCCAGGATCAGGTTGGACTTCGTCACCAGGCCGGCCGCGTTGGCCGCCGCGATCACCGCGAGGCTGCGCTCGTACCGGAAGCCCGGCCTGACCCGCCGGAAGATCCGGGGCACCGTCTCGATGTTGTGTGCGAGCACCTCGGGGGCGGCCCCGAACACCTCGGCCAGCGACGCGTCAGCGGCGTCGAAGTCCGGGATCAGCAGCTCGACCCCGCAACCGGGCACCGTGGTATGGATCTGCCGCACCGTCTCGGCGTACAGCCATGCCCCACCGTCGGGGAGGTCGTCCCGGGCCACCCCGGTCACCGTGGCGTACCGCAGCCCCATCGCCCGCACCGACCCGGCGACCCGGCGCGGCTCGTCGACGTCGAGGTCGGCCGGTCGGCCGGTGTCGATCTGGCAGAAGTCGCAGCGGCGGGTGCACTGCTCGCCACCGATGAGGAAGGTCGCCTCGCGGTCCTCCCAGCACTCGTAGATGTTCGGGCAGCCGGCCTGCTCGCACACCGTGTTCAACCCCTCGCGGCGGACCAGCCCACGCAGCTCGGTGAACTCCGGTCCGGTCCGCATCCGGGTCTTGATCCAGGAGGGCTTGCGCTCGATCGGCGTCTGGCTGTTCCGGGCCTCTACCCGCAGCAGCCGGCGGCCCTCCGGTGCGATGGTCACGGCCCCCAGACTACGCCGCACGGGGTAGCCGTACTCTGCGGACGTGGAACTTCGCATCTTCACCGAACCGCAACAAGGCGGCATCTATCAGACCTTGGTTCGCCTGGCGCGAGCTGTCGAAGACGCCGGTTACGACGCGTTCTTCCGATCCGACCATTTCCTGGCGATGGGCCCCGGCGACGGCCTGCCCGGACCGACCGACGCCTGGATCACGCTGGCCGGGCTGGCCCGGGAGACCACCCGGGTACGGCTCGGCACGCTGGTCACCGCGGCGACGTTCCGGCTGCCCGGGCCACTGGCCATCGCCGTCGCCCAGGTCGACGAGATGTCCGGTGGGCGGGTCGAGCTCGGCCTCGGCGCCGGCTGGTTCGAGGCCGAGCACCGGGCCTACGGCATCCCGTTCCCGGAGCTGGGGGAGCGGTTCGACCGGTTCGCCGAGCAGCTTGAGCTGCTCACCCTGATGTGGCAGGCCCCGGAGGGTGTGCCGGTGACCTACCCGGGCCGCTACTACCAGCTGTTCGACTCCCCGGCGTTGCCCAAGCCGCTGCAGCGCCCGCACCCACCGCTGCTGATCGGTGGCATGGGCGCCGTGCGGACCCCGGCTCTCGCCGCCCGCTACGCGGCCGAGTTCAACGTGCCGTTCGAGCCGGCCGGGGCCGCGGCGGCCCAGTTCGACCGGGTCGGCGCCGCGTGCGAGGCGGTCGGTCGGGACCCCGCGTCGCTGGTCCGCTCCGCCGCGCTGGTGCTCTGCTGCGGGCGTGACGACGCCGAGGTCCGGCGGCGGGCCGAGGTGATCGGCCGGGACCCCGCCGAGCTGCGGGAGCACGGCCTCGCCGGGACACCGGCGGAGGTGGTGGACGCGCTCGGCCGCTACGCCGAGGCGACCGGTGTGGAGCGGTTCTACCTGCAGACGCTGGACCTGACCGATCTGGCCCACGTCGAGCTGGTGGCCAGCGAGGTCATGCCGCAGGTCAGCGTGCCCGGCAGGCGAGCGGTCAGCGTGCCGGGAGCCCAGCGCTGACCAGGTCGGGTAGCTGCCGCTCCACCACGGTGAGGGCGTCGGCCACGGTGACCGGGCGACCGAGCTCGGCGGTCAGCGACGTCACCCCGGCGTCGGCGATCCCGCACGGCACGATCCGGTCGAACCAGGTCAGGTCCGGGTCGCAGTTCAGGGCGAAGCCGTGCATGGTCACGCCGCGGCTGACCCGGATGCCGATCGCGCCGACCTTGCGGGCCGGGCCCCGGTCGTCGGCCGGCACCCACACCCCGCTGCGCCCCTCCACCCGATCCGCGATCAGCCCGAACTCGCCGCAGGCGGCGATCAGCAGCCCCTCGATCCGGCGGACGTAGGCGACCACGTCCACCGGGTCCGGCAGCCTGACGATCGGGTAGCCCACGAGCTGGCCCAGCCCGTGCCAGGTGATCTTGCCGCCGCGGTCGACGTCGATGACCGGCGTGCCGTCGACCGGCCGTTCCCAGGCCTCGGTGCGCCTGCCCGCGGTGAACACCGTCGGGTGCTCCAGCAGCAGCACCGTGTCACCGATCTCGTCGGCGACGCGGGCCCCGTGCAGCTCACGCTGCCGCTGCCAGGCGTCCTCGTAGGGCACCGCCCCGGTGCCGAAGCCCAGGCGGATCACGACCGGCTCGTCCACATCCGCAGGGTACCGTCCCGCACGGCGATCCCCACCAGCCGCAGTGACTTCGTGGTCACCATCGCGCTGGTGGGCTAGCCGGCAGTGGGGAGTGCGCACCGGTCGCGGAAACCCTGACTACCCAACCCGTACGCGGCGTTCGCCCGGGACCGGTAGTTCTCCAGCGCCACCAGCGAGGTGAGCTCGACGACCTGCGCGTCGGAGAACCGGCTCCGCAACGCGGCGACCTGCTCGTCGGTGACCGCCGGCGGCGTGGCCGTCGCCGCCTCCGCGTAGCCGAGCACGAGCCGATCGGTATCGGTGTAGGCGTCGCTGTCCCGCCACCGGGCCACCTCCGCGATCTTGCGGCGGTCCACCCCGCGGTGGACGCTCTCCCAGTACCCGAAGTCGATGCGCCACTCGCACCCGACCACCGCCGCAGCTGCCAGGACCGCCAGGCAGCGGCTCGTCTCGTCCAGCTTCCGCCATCCCGCGACCCGGGTCTCGAAGCGCAGGTACGCGCGGGCGACCCGGCCGTTGTGCGCGACCGCGGCCACCGAGTCGAGCACGGCGCCGTACCGGCGGGTCAGGTACCAGGCGGTGAGCCGGCCCACCGGACCGTGCTGCCGGAGGTCGGTGGGGATGCGTGCCATGGACCGCTCCTTCGCTCGTTGTGGTCGCGGTGCGACTCACCGCGCCTCGGTGACGGGCCGGCGGACGCCGATGTGACATGACGCCGACCGGGGCCGCCGCGATGAGCGTCCGACTCCGGCAATGCGCAGAAGTGGCTGCGACGGTCGGTCGCTGTCCTGATATACGGTCCCTACCGGTACGCCGCAGGGCGCGCCGACGGTCGAGAGGGAGTCCAGGATGTCGCGGGTACGGGCGCGGGGGCCGCTGTACGCGGCGGTCGGGATCGTGGTCGGCTGGTTCGTGATCTTGGCCGTGGCCGGCTCGTTCGGCGGAAAGCTGAACGAGGTGCAGAAGAACGACAACGCGTCGTTCCTGCCGGCCAGCGCGGAGGCGACCCGGGCGCAGAGCGTGATCACCAAGTTCGTCGAGCGGGAGACCGCCCCGGCGATCGTGGTCTACCAGCGGGCCGGTGGGCTCACCGACGGCGACCGCGCCAAGGTCGTCGCCGACGCGGCGAGGTTCGCCGCGGTCCCGCTCGTCGCGACCCCGCTGCCGCCGCCGCGCTTCAGCGAGGGCGGTGGTCGGCCGGAGGCCGCCGAGGTGGTCGTGCCGTTCGCCGCCAGCGGGAACGGCGACGCCGCACGGCTCGCCGACGCGGTCGCCCAGCTCCGGTCGATCGCCGCTGAGAACGCCACCGGCATGCAGACCCACGTGACCGGCCCGATCGGCATCCTCGCCGACTTCCTGAAGGTGTTCGGCAGCCTGGACACGTCCCTGCTGCTGGTCACCTCGCTGGTCATCGTCGTGATCCTGTTGCTGGTCTACCGGAGCCCGGTGCTGTGGGCGGTCCCGTTGCTGTGCGTGGGAGCGGCTTTCACGTTGTCCGCATGGTTGGTCTACCTGCTCGCCAGGAACGATGTCGTCGACCTGAACGGGCAGAGCCAGGGCATCCTCACCGTGCTGGTCTTCGGCGCCGGCACCGACTACGCGCTGCTGCTGATCAGCCGGTACCGCGAGGAGCTCCACCGGCACGAGCACCGCACCCACGCGATGCGGGCCGCCCTGCGCGGTGCCGCGCCGGCCATCATCGCCTCGGCGCTCACGGTGATCGTCAGCATGCTCTGCCTACTGCTGTCGGAGCTGAACTCCAACCGTGGCCTCGGCCCGGTCGCCGCCGTCGGAATCGCGGCGACCCTCGTCACCATGATGACCTTCCTCCCGGCACTGCTCCTGCTGCTCGGCCGGTGGATCTTCTGGCCGAGGATCCCGCGGTACGGTTCGCAGTCGGACGGCGTCGGCCGCGGCTGGGGGCGGATCGCCGAGCTGGTCGGCCGGCGGGCCCGCCCGATCTGGGTGGCCACCACGTTGGCGCTGGTGGCGCTGACCGCCGGCCTGTCCCAGCTCAACGCGAACGGGTTGGCGCAGACCCAGGCATTCACCAACCGGCCGGACTCGGTCGTCGGGCAGGACCTGCTGGTCGCGCACTTCCCGGCCGGTGCGGGCAGCCCGGCGATCGTCGTCGCCCGGGCCGGTGCGGCTGACGGTGTGCTCGCCGCGGCGCGCGGCGTCCGCGGGATCGACCCGGCCTCGGTGACCGCGCCGGCAAAGGTCGTCGACGGCATGGTGCAGGTGCAGGCCACCCTGACCGCGCCACCGGACAGCACGGCGGCGTACGAGACGGTCGGCCGGCTGCGCGCCGCGGTACACGCGGTGCCGGGCTCCGGGGCGCTGGTGGGTGGGTACACCGCGATCCTGCGGGACACCCAGGAGGCCTCACGGCGCGACCGGTCGGTGATCATCCCGGTGGTGCTGCTGGTCATCGCGGTCATCCTGGCGGTGCTGCTCCGGGCGTTGCTGGCACCGTTGCTGCTGATCGGGACCGTGGTCCTCTCCTTCGCCGCGGCACTGGGGCTCAGCGGCCTGCTGTTCCGTCAGGTCTTCCACTTCGCGGGCGCGGACAGCGCCTTCCCGTTGTTCGTGTTCGTGTTCCTCGTCGCCCTCGGCGTGGACTACAACATCTTCCTGATGACCCGGGTCCGCGAGGAGTCGCTGCGGCTCGGCACCCGGCCGGGCACCCTGCGTGGGCTCGCCGTCACCGGTGGCGTGATCACGTCGGCGGGTCTGGTGCTTGCCGCGACGTTCTCGGCGCTGACCGTGCTGCCGGTGGTGTTCCTGGTCGAGTTCGGCACGGCGATCCTGCTCGGCATCCTGCTGGACACGATCGTGGTGCGCTCGCTGCTGGTCCCCGCGTTGACATATGACATCGGACGGGCGGTGTGGTGGCCGGGTCGGCTGGCTCGGGTCGCTCAACCCGCGCCGGACGGGGCAGAGGATCTTGCCCGGGTCTGAGCGACCGGGGCCGGGAGTGCTCGCCGGGCTGCGGGAGATCTCGGCGATCGGTCGGGATCCCTCGACCGGCGGCTACCGGCGGTACGCGTGGTCGGCGGCCGACCTGGCCCTGCGCGAGTGGTTCGGCGGCGCGGCGACCCAGCGGGGCATAGCCTGGCATGCCGACGGGATCGGCAACCTGTGGGCGTGGTGGGGTGACGAGCTCGGACCGGGCGCCGTGGTCACCGGCAGCCACCTCGACTCGGTGCCCGACGGTGGCGCGTTCGATGGTCCGCTCGGCGTGGTGTCGGCGTTCTGTGCGGTCGACGAGCTGCGCGCCAGAGGGGTCACGCCGGCCCGGCCGCTCGGTGTGGTGGCGTTCGTCGAGGAGGAGGGCGCCCGGTTCGGGGTCGCCTGCGTGGGCAGCCGGCTGCTCACCGGCAGCCTTGACCCGGATCGGGCGCTGGGGTTGACCGACGCGGACGGGGTGAGCCTGGCAGAGGCGATGCGGTCGGCCGGAGCGGACCCCGCGGAGGTACGCCCCGACCCCGCCCTGCTGGCGCGGATCGCGACGTACGTCGAGCTGCACATCGAGCAGGGGCGGGGCCTCGTCGAGCATGGCGCGCCGGTCGGCCTCGGCACCGGGATCTGGCCGCACGGCCGGTGGCGGTACCGGTTCACCGGGGAGGCCAACCACGCCGGTACGACGCGGCTGGGCGACCGGTGCGACCCGATGCTCACCTATGCGCACACGGTGCTCTCGGCCCGCAAGCGGGCCCGGCTGGCCGGCGGGGTCGCCACGTTCGGTCGGGTCCTGGTGCGGCCCAACGGCAGCAACGCGATCGCCTCGGCGATCGACGGCTGGCTGGACGCCCGGGCGCCCGACCAGCCGTCGTTGGGTCACCTCGTCGCCGAGATCGAGCGGGCCGCCTTCGAGCGTGGTCGGCGGGACCGGGTGGAGGTAGGGATCAGCGTCGAGTCGCAGACCCCGGCGGTGGAGTTCGACGCCGGCCTGCGGCAGCGACTCGGTTCCGTGCTCGGCGGGGTGCCGGCCCTGCCCACCGGCGCCGGGCACGACGCGGGCGTCCTCGCCGGGCACGTCCCGACCGCGATGCTGTTCGTCCGCAACCCCACCGGGATCAGCCACAGCCCCGCCGAGCACGCCGAGGACGCCGACTGCGTCGCCGGCGTCCTGGCGCTGGTGGATGTCCTCGCCGACCTGCTGGCCCGCTGACGCCGGTCGGCTCAGCCGCGGGGCGGCTCGGTGTAGACCCCGAACGCGTTCCCGGCCGGGTCGGTGAGCTGGGCGAAGACGAGCCCCTCGTCGTCCTTGGTCGGTGGCACCAGGACCTGGCCGCCGAGCTGCCCGGAGCGGGCGACCGTCGCTGCGACGTCGTCGACCTTGACGAAGAAGATGGCGTAGCTGTGCATCCGGCCACCGTGACCGCGAACCCCGCCGGAGGGAGGCGCGCCGGTGCCGAAGCTGACCAGCCGGTAGTCCACCTCGCCTTCCTCGCGGGTGAAGCTCCAGCCGAACAGTCCGCCGTAGTACCGCTCGGCCGTGTCGGGATCGCCGGTGCCGATCTCGAACCAGCCGACGGTGCCGGGGGTGTCGCTCATCGGTCGTCCTCTCGTTGGGTGCCTGACCACCATGAGGGTGCCCGCGGTGCGCGACAGCCCCCTGTCGGTGTTTCCGGACCGTTCTCCGCCGGCCGCACCCCGCCTCGCCAGGCGCGGCCGGACTGCCTAGGGTGGTGGGATGACCGCGACCGAGCCCCGGGGTGATCTTCGCCCGCCGAGCCTGAACGCCGACGAGAAGACGACCTTGCTGGCGTTCCTGGACTACCTGCGTGGGGCGGTGGCCGCCAAGCTCGCCGGCCTCACCGACGCGCAGGCCCGCACCCCCGGCGTGCCGTCCGGGACCAGCCTGCTCGGCCTGGTCACGCACCTCACCGCGGTGGAGTTCGACTGGTTCGTCTGGGCGTATGCCGGCGCGGACGTCCCGTTGGCCGACCACCAGCTGCCACCTGCCGCCGGGGAGACGGCGGGTGGGCTGCTCGCCGCGTACCGGGACACCATCGCCCGCACCAACGCGATCATTGCCGGCTGCACCGATCTGGATCGGCCGGGCGCGCGGTCGCTGCGGGAGGGCGCGCCACCGTCAATGCGGTGGATCCTCGTCCACATGATCGAGGAGACCGCCCGGCACGCCGGCCACGCCGACATCCTGCGCGAGGGGATCGACGGCGCGGTGGGCCGGTAGCCGGGCGCGGCACCCGCGCCAGCCCGGCGGCGGGCGGCGCACGGCGCACGGCGCACGGCGCACGGCGGGACCCTAGCCGAGGCTGAGGGCGCGGGTCGGTACCGACCCGTGGTCGGGCACCAGCTCCTCGAAGCCGCGCACCGGCACCCGCTCGGCGGTGAGCGTGGCCCGGCGGATCCGGTCCAGCCGGAACACCCGCGCCGCCCCCCGCAGCCGACACCAGCCGACCAGATACCAGTTGCCGGCCGAGCCGACCAGGGATCCCGGCTCCACCTCGCGCTGGCTGGCCTCGCCGTGCTTGTCGAGGTAGGACAGCCGGACCGCGCGGCGCTGGACCACGGCCGCCTCGACCACCGGCAGCCACGGTGTCGCCGGCACGGGCTCGCGGGACAGCAGCCGGACCCGGCCGATGAGCTCCCGGGCCGCGTCGGCCTGCCCGGCCGGCATCGTGCCGACCAGCTTGGTCAGCGCGGCCCTGGCCTCGGCTGCGAACGGCCCCCGGAACTCCGTCAGTGCGACGGCCAGCGCGGTCACCTCGGCCGGGGTCACGTGCCGTGGCGGAAGCGTCGCGTGCCGGTGAACCGCGTACCCGCCGAGCCGGCCGGGCTCGGCGTAGACCGGCGCTCCGGCCTGCTGCAACGCGGCGATGTCCCGCTCGATCGTCCGCGGACTCACCTCGAACCGGCGCGCCAGCCAGCTCGCGCTGCGCGGCCGTGGCGAGACGGCGCGTAGTTCCTCGACGATCGCGTAGAGCCGGTCGGTTCGGTTCACGGCGGCCACGCTATGCCGTGGGTCTGACGTTCTGCGCTGGTCCTAGCCGAGCCCGAGGTCCGACTCGAACTGGCCGGCCTCCAGCCGCTCCTTGACGGCACCGAGGAAGCGCACGGCGTCGGCGCCGTCCACCAGCCGGTGGTCGTAGGTCAGCGAGAGGAAGACCATCGAGCGGACCGAGATCACGTCCCCGAGGTCCGGGTCGTCGATGACGACGGGGCGTTTCACCACGGTCCCGGTGCCCAGGATTGCCACCTGGGGCTGGTTGATGATGGGGGTGTCGAACAACGCGCCCCGGCTGCCGGTGTTCGTCAGCGTGAAGGTGCCACCACTCATCTCATCCGGGCTGATCCGGTTCGCCCGGCTACGTACGGCCAGATCGGCGATCTTGCGGGCGAGGCCGGCAAGGTTGAGGTAGCCCGCGTCGTGGATCACCGGGACCAGCAGGCCGCGATCGGAGTCCACCGCGATGCCGAGGTGTTCGGCGTCGTGGTAGGTCACCGTGCCGGCCTCGATGTCGATCGACGCATTCAGCTTGGGGTGCTGCTTGAGCGCCTCCACCGCGGCGGGCGCGAAGAACGGCAGGAACGACAGCCTGACACCCTCCCGGGCCTCGAAGTCGGTCTTGGCCCGCTGCCGGATCCGCGCGATTCTGGTGACGTCGACCTCGACCACCGTGGTGAGCTGGGCGCTGACCCGCAACGAGTCGACCATGCGCTCGGCGATGAAGGCCCGCACCCGGGACATCTTCTCGGTGCGGCCCCGCAGCGCGTCGGCCGCGGTGACCATCGGAACGCCGGCCGCGGGGGTTGCCGGGGCAACGGCGGTGGACGCCGCCGAGGGGGCGCCCGCCGCCACCGGCGGTACGACCTGCTGTGGCGGGCGGACCGCCTCCAGCACGTCCTGCTTGCGGATCCGCCCGCCGACGCCGGTGCCGCGCACCGCGGAGAGGTCCACCCCGTGCTCCGTCGCGAGCTTCCGGACCAGCGGTGTGACGTATGCGCCGGCCACCTCGTCCTCCGGCTCCGCGTCGTGGTCAGGGTGCGCCGCATCGGGGGTAGCTGCCCTCGTGGCCGCAACCTCGGTGGCCGGCTGCGCTGGCTCAGCAGCCACTGGGGCCGCTGGGGCCACGGAAGTCACTGGGGCCACGGAAGCCACTGGGGGCGGCGGTGCCGGTGCGGCGGGCGGTGCCGGTGTCTCGCCCGCGGCATCGCTGATCACCGCCAGCTCGGCTCCCACGTCGACCGTCTCGTCCTCGCCAACCTTGATGGCGGTGAGCACGCCCGACGCGGGGGACGGGATCTCGGTGTCGACCTTGTCGGTGGAGACCTCGAGCAACGGCTCGTCGGCCTCGATACGCTCGCCTTCCTTCTTCAGCCACCGGGTGACGGTGCCCTCGGTGACACTCTCGCCGAGGCGGGGCATCGTAACGGAGACCGGCATGGGTCTGGGACTCCTTTGCGTTCCAGAGGGCTGGCGGCTGTTCCCGTCAGCCGTGCAGGTGCAGCGGCTTGCCGGCGAGCGCCAGATGCGCCTCACCGACCGCCTCGGACTGAGTGGGGTGAGCGTGGATGAGCTGCGCGACCTCCGCCGGCAGCGCCTCCCAGTTGTAGATGAGCTGCGCCTCGGCCAGGAGCTCGCCGACCCGGCTGCCGACCATGTGCACGCCGACCACCGGACCCTCCGTCACCGAGACCAGCTTGACCGCGCCGGAGGTCCTGAGAATCTGCGACTTGCCGTTCCCGGCCAGGTCATAGGTCACGGTAGCGATCTTGTCCGGGCCGTACTTCTCGGCGGCCTGTGGCTCGGTCAAGCCGACTGACGCTACCTCCGGGTCGGAGTAGGTCACCCGCGGCACGCCGGCATAGTCAATGGGTACCACGGGCAGGCCGGCCACCCGCTCCGCGACGAGGATGCCCTCGCCGAAACCGACGTGGGCGAGCTGGAGGGTCGGGATGAGGTCCCCGACCGCCGAGATCGTCGGCACCGAGGTCTGGCACAGCTCGTCCACGACGACGAAGCCGCGCTCCATCCGGACTCCGACCTGCTCGAAGCCGAGCCCCGCCGATGCCGGTCCCCGGCCCACCGCGACGAGCAGCAGCTCGGCCTCGAGCTGCGCACCACCCGCCAGGGACACCCGCACGCCGGACTCGGTGCGCTCCACCCGCTCGAACCGGGTCCCGACCTTGAAGCCGATCTTGCGCCGCCGGAACGCCCGCTCGATCTGCTTCGAGCTCGTCTCATCCTCGGTCGGCAGCAGATGCGGCAACGCCTCGACGATGGTCACCTCGGCCCCGAAGGAGCTCCAGACGCTCGCGAACTCCACGCCTATCACGCCGCCGCCCAGAACGATCACCGAGCCAGGCACCCGCCCCAGCGTCAGGGCATGGTCAGAGGTGATCACCCGGTCCCCGTCGATCTCCAGGCCGGGCAGCGACCGGGGCGACGACCCGGTGGCCAGCACGACGTGCCGCCCCTGGTAGGTGGTGTCGCCCACGGCCACCTCCGTTGCCGAGACCAGCCGGCCGGCACCCTCCACGACCTGGACCTTGCGGCTGCGGACCAGACCCGTGAGCCCCTTGTAGAGCTTGCCGACCACGCCGTCCTTGTAGGCGTCGACGGCCGCCATGTCGATGCCCTCGAAGGAGGCGCGCACGCCGAACTGCGCGCTGTCCCGGGTCGCGTCGGCGATCTCGGCCGCGTGCAGCAGGGCCTTGGTAGGGATGCAACCGCGATGCAGGCAGGTGCCACCGACCTTGTCCTTCTCGATGAGGACGACGCTCATCCCCAACTCGGCGGCCCGCAGGGCACACGCGTACCCGCCGCTCCCGCCGCCCAGGATGACGAGGTCGACACTCACATCCGCCACCGGTGCTCCTCCACACTTGGAAAGTCGGTCGACGCCTGGCGTGGCGCCCGACATGGTGCTGGACACCATCTTGGCACTGCGCGCCCGGCGACGGCGTCAGGGGCGCGGCACGTCACAGCACGACGGTGGCGCCCGGCATCGCGCTGGCCGGCAACGGATGGCCGGGCTCGGGACGGGACGTGCGAAGCTTGACGGGTATGGCCCATTCGGCGTTGCCCGGGTGGGCCCGGCGAGGGAGGTCGAATTGGGGTGGTTTCGACGCAGGAGCCGGCCCGGACAGTCGGGTCCGGCTCGCACCGCGGACCTCGCGCACCTTGAGGCCTTCGCCGGAAGCCGGCGGGGCGTCGAGGCGTTCATCGAGCCGCGCACGACGGTGACCGAGACGACGCTGGTGCTGGTCGCCGTGGATGGCGAGTGGACCCGGCGGCGGGTGCCCGGACCCGACGCGGCCCGCGACCTGGGGCGCAGGCTCGGCATCCCGGTCTACGACGCCAACCTCGTGGGTTACCCGAAGCGGATGCGGGAATGGACCTCGCGGCGGAAGGCGGCCGGCGATACCGGCGTGCCACGGGGCCAGTCCGGCCGGACCCCAGACCCGCCTGCTGGCTGAGCTCGGGGCGGAGCGGTCCGACCCACGTCCACGCCCCGGCAGTGGGTCATCCGTTGCCCGCGATGTCCTCCAGGGTGGCCAGCAGGGTCCGCACCGGGACCCCGGTGCCGCCCCTGGGGGTGCACCCCCAGGGGTCGCGTGTGTTGTACGCCGGACCCGCGATGTCCAGGTGCGCCCACTGCACCCCGTCGGCGACGAAGCTGGCGAGGAACTGCCCGGCCGCGAGCATCCCACCGTTACGGTGCCCGGTGATGTTCGCCATGTCCGCCACGGTCGAGTCGAGGTCGGTGCGCAGCTCGTCCGGCAGCGGCATCGGCCACATGCCCTCACCGGCGAGGTCCCCGGCCCGCACCACCCGGTCCCGCAGCCCGTCGCTGCCCATCACCCCGGTCGTGCGCGTGCCGAGCGCGATGAGCTGGGAGCCGGTCAGGGTCGAGACCTCCAGCAGGTACGTCGGGGTGTCCTCACACGCCCGGACGATCCCGTCAGCCAGGATCAGCCGCCCCTCGGCGTCGGTGTTGAGGACCTCGACCCGCTGGCCGCCGTACATGGTGAGGACGTCCTGCGGCCGGTAGGCGGAGCCGCCCGGCAGGTTCTCCGCCATCGGCACGGTGGCCGTGATCTCCAGCGGCAGCCGCAGCGCGGCGGCCAGCGTCATCGTGGCGATCACCGCCGCGGCCCCGGCCATGTCCGACTTCATGATCTCCATCCCGCTCGCCGGCTTGATCGACAGGCCACCCGAGTCGAACGTGATCCCCTTGCCCACCAGCGCCACCCGCACCCCGGGGCCGGTGCCGGTCCCGGGGCCGCGGTAGTGCAGCCGGACCAGGCGGGGCGGGTGCACCGATCCCATCCCCACGGCCAGCACGCCGCCGTACCCGCCCTTCTTCAGCGCCTTCTCGTCCAGCACCTCGACCTCAAGGCCGGCCAGGTGGGCCGCCTGCTCGGCGCGTTCGGCAAGGCTCGCCGGCACCAGGTCGTTCGGCGGGGTGTTCGTGAGGTCGCGGGCGAGCCTGACCGCCGTGCTGACGGCCGCCGCGCGGCTGACCGCGGCGCGGTACCGCGGGTCCGACGGGTCGGTGACGGCGAGTGAGAAGGCCGCCGGCAGCGGGGCGCCCGGCGTGCTCTTGTACCGGGTGAACTCGTACCCGCCGAGCAGCGCACCCTCGCCGGCGGCGGTCACCAGGGCCGGATCGGCCTCCGCTCCGTTGACCAGGGCAAGCGTCGAGATCACCGTCGCCCGCCCGGCCAGGGCGCGGCTCGCCGCCCCGGCCGCCCGCCGGACGGTGTCCGCCGAGTACGTCGGCGTCCGCGGACCGAGGCCGACGGCCGCGATCACCGGTACCGGCAGCGCGCCGAGCGTGGCGACCTTGGTGACCTGCTCGGCCGCCCCGTTCGCGCCGAGGGCGGCCAGCGCCTCGACGAGCCGGCCGTCGAGGCCGCGGTCGACCTCCTCGGTGCCGGGCAGCAGAACCGGGCCATCCGGGCCGCTGGCGATCGCCACGACGACGGCGTCGGCACGAGGAGGCGCGGAGGCCGCGGAGAGAGTCAGGGTGGCCACGGTGGTCCAATCGTCTACGAGTCTTCCCGGGCGGATCGTACGGGGCACAGGTGCGGAAACGGCGAAAGGTCGGCGTCGGACCGGTAGCGTCACACGGTCATGAGCCCATTGACCCGGTCCCCGCTGCACGACCGCCATGTGGCGCTGGAGGCCAAGCTCGCCGACTTCGGCGGCTGGGAGATGCCCATCGAGTACGGCGCCAGCGGGGGCGGGGTGCTCGCCGAGCACGCCGCGGTCCGGGAGGCCGTCGGGATCTTCGACGTCAGCCATCTGGGCAAGGCGCGGGTGGCCGGGCCGGGGGCGGCGGAGTTCGTCAACGCGACGCTGAGCAACGACATCGACCGGATCGGTCCCGGCCAGGCGCAGTACACGCTCTGCTGCGAGGAGGCGACCGGCGGGGTCGTCGACGACCTGATCGCCTACCTGCACGGCGATGATGAGGTCTTCCTCGTCCCGAACGCGGCGAACACCGCGGCGGTCGTGCGCCGGCTCTCGGCCGCGGCACCGGCCGGGGTGACGGTCACCAACCAGCACCACGACCACGGCGTGCTGGCGGTGCAGGGACCGCGCTCCGCGGAGCTGCTGGAGCGGGTCGGCCTGCCCACCGGGCACGACTACATGAGCTTCACCGTCTCGTCCTGGCGGGACCGTCCGGTCGTGGTGTGCCGGACCGGCTACACCGGCGAGCACGGTTACGAGCTCCTGCCGGCCTGGGCCGACGCCCCGGCGATGTGGGACGCGCTGCTGGCCGCCGGCACGGGTCTCGGCGCCCGTCCGTGCGGGCTCGGCGCCCGGGACACCCTCCGGACGGAGATGGGCTACCCCCTGCACGGGCAGGACCTCTCGCTGGACATCACGCCGAACCAGGCCCGGTCGGGGTGGGCGGTCGGTTGGCGCAAACCGGCGTTCTGGGGCCGCGACGCGCTGCTCGCTGAGCGCGCCGCCGGCCCGCGCAGGCTCCTGTGGGGTCTCGTCGCCCTCGACCGGGGCATCCCGCGACCGCACATGTCGGTGCTCCGTGGGGGCCGGCAGGTTGGCGAGGTGACCAGCGGCACGTTCTCCCCGACGCTCCGGGTGGGGATCGCGCTGGCCTTGCTCGACGCGGCGCCGGGCGACGGCGAGGCGATCACCGAGGGCGACGAGGTGACCGTCGATGTGCGCGGCCGGCCGGCCCGGATGCGGGTGACCAAGCCGCCGCTCGTGCCGGCACGGGTCCGCTGACGCCCGTCCTCAGGATGCCGGGCCGGCGGCCCGGACCGGGTAGCGGGGCCTCGGCGTGGTCGCCGACAGGGCCCGCTGGATCACCGCCGCGACGCGGTCCGGGGACACCCGCACCAAAGGCCGGCCGAACGTGCGGGCCAGGGCGTCGTCCAGCGCCGTGGCGACGGTGCCGTACCGCCCCGCCAGCGCGGCCACCGATCGGGGCGCCCGGCCGGCCGTGCAGCCGGACCCGGCGCGGACCGGACCGGGCTCCACCAGCGAGACCGCGATTCCGAAGGGCCGCACCTCGCAGCGCAGCGCCTCGGTGATCGCGGCGACGGCGTTCCTGCTCGCGCTGTGGAAGCCGGCGGTGGCCAGGCCCACCGTCCCGATGGCCGCGCCGACGTTCACGATCCGGCCCCGGCCCGCCGCGCGCATTCGCGGCAACACCAGCTGGCACAGCCGGGCCAGGCCGAAGACGTTCGTCTCGAACTGCCGGTGGACCGCACCGATCGGCGTCTCCTCGATGGTGCCGAGCTCGCCGTACTCGGCGTTGTTGACCAGGGCCCAGACCGGGCCGAGATCGGACTCCACCGCCCGGAGGGCGTCGACCATCGACTCCTCGACGGACACCTCCAGCGGGAGCACCCGGCAGCCGACCCGTTCCAGCTCCGCGATGGACTCCGCCTGACGAGCCGTGGCCACCACGGTGCGGCCGGCGCGGGCGAGGCGCACCGCCGTGGCGCGCCCGATCGCCGAGGAACAGCCGGTAATCAGGATGGGTGCCACGTCCTCGGTCACCGCCTCAGGGTGTCACAACCAGCACCGTCCAGGAAACCATGGTGGATACCTCGCAAATAGCCCCGAGTACGTCGCCGGTGACCCCGCCGATCCGTCGGGTCAGATGAGCCAGCGCACCGGCGGTGACGAGTACGGCGGCGAGCACCCCCAGCGGGCCGAGCCAGCCACCCGCCCACCAGCCGAGCAGTCCGAGACCGATGGTCCACGCCACCGCGAGCCCGACCGGCTGGGTGCCGGCGACGAGCGCGCCGAGACCGCCAGGACGGGCAGCGGGTACGCCGCGCCGGCAACCCCACACGATCGCCAGCCGGCCGGCGGCCACCCCCACCGCGATCGCCAGCCAGCGTCCACCGGCCACCAGACCGGCCAGCGCGGAGGCCTGCACGAGCAGCACCAGCACCAGGCTGACCACCCCGAACGGACCCACCTCGGGGGACGCCATGACGGCCAGCGTCCGATCCCGGTCACCGCGGCAGCCGAGGCCGTCCGCGGTGTCGGCCAAGCCGTCGAGGTGCAGCCCGCGGGTGGCCAGCGCGAGCCCGCCGAGGCCGAGCGCGGCGGTGAGCAGGGGAGCGCACCCGACCGCGGTGAGGCCGGCGGTGACCAGGGCGAGCGTGGCACCGAGCAGCAGGCCGACGGCGGGTGCCAGCGCGATCGACCCGGCGGCCGCCCGCCGGTCGATCCGTCCGGCCCGCACCGGGAGCACCGTGAACGTGGTCAGGGCCAGCCGGAGCGCGTCAGCCATCCACGCCGCCAGGCGGGTTGCCGGCGGTGCCGGTGGTGGTGGGCTCGTCGTCGGTGGTGAGCCGGACCGCGACCCGCAGGGTGGCCAGCCCGAGCAGCGCCCCGTACCCGCGTCCGGAGACGATCCCCAGGTCCAGCGTCGGGTCCAGCCCGAGCTGGTGCAGCGCCTCCTCCTGCGCCACCGCACCGGTGCGGTGCCCGGCGAGGCACCAGGCGGGCAGGGCGGGTGCGGCAAGGCTGGCGAGCACCGCGGCGGCGCACGGTGCGAGCCCGTCGAGGATCACCGGAGTACGCCGGGCCGCGGCCCGCAGCAGCAGCCCCACCTGCGCGGCGAGCATGGGTGAGCCGGCGACCGCCAGCAACGCGCCGGGGTCGTGCAGGTGCGGGCGGAGCCGGCGGAGCAGGTCACGGATCGCCAGCACCGACGCCGACCAGCGCCGGTCGTCCGGGTCCGGGCCGGTCCCGGCGGTGGCTACCGACGTGGGTTCCAGCCCGCCGAGCGCTGCGATCACCGCGGCGGCCGCGTCGTCACCACCCTCACCGGCGAGCAGCAGCAGGTCGGCACCCGCGTCGATCTCGGTGTCCGCCGCCGCGGCGCCGGCCCGCACCGCCGAGGCTGCCGCCGGCTCCGGTCCGGCGTCGGCATCGGCCACCGCCAGCGTCACCGGGTGCACCGCCGCGTCGGCGAGTGCCGCGATGTCGCGGAGCTCCTCCCCGAGGCCGTCCGCCGCCAGCTCGCTGACCAGCATCAACCTGGCCAGCACCGGGTCGCGTGGCGGCCACTGGCCCTGCGCCCGGGCCAGCCAGCCGGCCAGGTCGGCGAGCCTGCCGACGTCCCGCCGGCCGCCGCCACCCAGCTGGTCGGGCTCGCTGACCGGCCGGGCCAGCTCCGCGAGATCGATCACGTCCCGTCCCTTCCGCGCAGCCACATCGGCAGCCCCGCGACGACCAGCACGACCCGTTCGGCGCCCGCCGCGAGCAGCGAGTTGAGCCGGCCGATCTCGTCCCGGAACAGCCGGCCGGAGTGGCTGGCCGGCACCACACCGGAGCCGACCTCGTTGCTGACCGCCACCACCGTGGCCGACGTCCCGCCCCAGGCGTCCACGAGCTCCGTGACGGCGGCCCGCAGCCCGGGCAGCGCGCTGCGATCCTCCCAGGCCCCGGCCGCGTCGGCGACCCGGGTCAGCCAGTTGCCGAGGTCGTCGACGAGCAGGATCTCCTCCGCGCCGGCCGCACGCAGGGCGGCGGCGAGATCGGCGGTCTGCACGGTCCGCCAGGCCGGCGGGCGACGTGCCTGGTGCGTCGCCACCCGCTCGGCCCACTCCGGATCCTCCGGCCGGTCCGGCGCGGTGGCCAGGTAGGTCACCTGCCCGCCGGACCCGGCCGCGGTGCGGGCGGCCACGGTGCGGGCGACCTCGGCCTCCGCCCAGCCGGACTTGCCCGACCGCGCGCCGCCGAGCACCAGCGTGCGGCCGGCGGGAATGGCTGGGCGGGCGGCAGTGGACACCACGCCATCCTTCCGTGCCCGCGACCTCAGCGCGACCGGCCTCCGGCCGCTAGCCTTCCGGCATGACCTGGACGTGGCGCTACCTGGACGCGGCTGGTGTGGCGCTGGACCGCCCGGAGACCGAATCCTTCACCAACCAGTCCGACGCCGAGTCGTGGCTGGGGGAGCACTGGCGCGAGCTGCACGCCGACGGCGTGCTCAGCGTCGTCCTGCTCCGCGACGACCAGAAGGTCTACGGCCCGATGTCGTTGGAGCCGGCCTGACCGCGTCCTAGCCGGTCTTGCTGGGGTCCCGCTCGACGGCGTCGCCGAGCGCCTCGTCGATCCGCTTGAGCAGCTCCGCGTCGAGCCTGACCCCGGCGGCCTTGACGTTCTCGCGGACCTGCTCGGGGCGGCTGGCCCCGATGATCGCGGCGGAGACGTTCGGGTTCTGCAACACCCACGCGACGGCGAGCTGCGCCATCGACAGGCCGGCCTCGGCGGCCAGCGGTGCCAACCGCTGCACCCGTCGCAGGACGTCGTCGGTGAGCGGCCGGTCCATGAACCGGCCGCCGCTGGGGTCGGTGGCCCGCGAGCCGGCAGGTACCGGCTCGCCCGGCAGGTACTTGCCGGTCAGCACGCCCTGCGCGATCGGTGACCACACGATCTGGCCGAGACCGAGCCGCTGGCAGGTGGGGACGACCTCGGCCTCGATGATCCGCCAGAGCATCGAGTACTGCGGCTGGGAGGAGATCAGCGGTACCCGCAGCTCGGCGGCGAGGGCGTGTGCCGCCTCGATCTGCTCGGCACGCCACTCGGAGACCCCGAGATAGAGCACCTTGCCGGCCCGCACCAGGTCGGCGAGGGCGACCATGGTCTCCTCCAGCGGCACCGAGCTGTCGAACCGGTGCGCCTGGTACAGGTCGAGGTAGTCGGTCCCGAGCCGGCGGAGCGAGGCGTGACACCCCTCGATGATGTGCTTGCGGGACAGCCCCTGATCGTTGCGTCCCGGCCCGACCGGCCAGTACACCTTGCTGAAGAGTTCGATGCCCTCCCGCCGGACCCCGGTCAGCGCCCTGCCGAGGACTTCCTCGGCTGTACCGCCCGCGTACACGTCGGCGGTGTCGAACGTGGTGATCCCCTCGTCGAGTGCGGCCCGCACGCACGCCGTGGCGGCGTCCTCCGCGACCTGCGAGCCGTGCGTGATCCAGTTCCCGTACGCGATCTCGCTGAGGGTCAGGCCGCTGGTGCCGAGTCTGCGGAACTCCATGGCCGCCACCCTAGTCTCCCGGTCGGGCTACTCCCCGGTGTAGATCGTGCCGCCGACCCTGACCTGTGGCTTCGGTATCCGCCACCGCCGGATCATGATCGATCGGTTGAGCGCGTAGAACGCCAGGCCGCCCAGGCGTTGCTGGGTCGCCGGGAAGTACTGGCGGACCAGCCGCCGTACCCGCAGCGTGAGCAGCGACGAGTCCATCACCATCAGCAGGAAGCTGGTCAGCCAGATCAGCGTCGCGGTCTGCTTGACCTGCACGCTGGGCACGACCGCGCTGGCCAGGACGAACAGCGCGACGAACAGGAACGAGCCGGCGGCGTTGCGCCGCGAGTCGACGATGTCGCGCACCATCCGGCGCTCCGGGCCCTGGTCCCGCCGGGGCAGCGCCGAGTCGTCCCCCGCCTGGATCCGGGCCGCCGCGTCGGTCCGGCGCCCGGCGCTGACCTCGCGGGAACGCCGGTACGCCTCCCGCCGGGTCCGGGGCGGCGGTGGCACCGGGCCGGTCCGCCGCGGCTGCGCCTCGCGCCGGCGTGGCGTCGGGCGCCCCTTGCCGGGGGTGTACCGGGGATCGGACGCGGAGCTCGGGGCGTCACCAGACCCCCCGTCGGGGGTGTCCGGTGACCTCTCGGGGGAACGGCGGCGCAGCAACCTCACGAGGGAGCAGGGTAGTGGACTGCGGCGGCCGGTAGCCCCCGCGCGTGCGGACTCGGTGGGCTGGTCATGGCAGGGCCAGCATCTGGTCCAGCGCCGTCCGGGCCCAGCGCGCGGTCTCCGGGTCGACGGTGATCCGGTTGACGACCTCGCCGGCGACCAGCGACTCCATCGCCCAGACCAGATGCGGCAGGTCGATCCGGTTCATCGTCGAGCAGAAGCACACCGTCTTGTCGAGGAAGACGATGGTCTTGTCCGGGTGCGCGAGGGCCAGCCGCTGGACCAGGTTGAGCTCGGTGCCGATGGCGAACGCCGCGCCCGGCGGTGCCTGCTCGACGGTTCGGATGATGTACTCCGTGGACCCGACCAGATCGGCGCTGTCGACCACCTCGTGCCGGCACTCGGGGTGGACCAGGACGGTGACGCCGGGAACCCGTTCCCGGACGTCGTGCACGGCCGCCAACCCGAACCGGCCGTGTACCGAGCAGTGCCCACGCCAGAGGATCATCGTCGCGTCGCGCAGCTCCTCCGGGGTGAGCCCGCCGTTCGGGCGATGCGGGTCGTAGACCACGCAGTCGGTCAGCGCCAGCCCGAGGTCGCGCACCGCGGTGTTGCGGCCGAGGTGCTGGTCGGGGAGGAAGAGCACCTTCTCGCCGCGGCCGAGGGCCCAGGAGACGGCGCGGCCGGCGTTGGAGGAGGTGCAGATCGTCCCGCCGTGGCGGCCGGTGAAGCCCTTGATGTCGGCGGAGGAGTTCATGTAGGTCACCGGGATCGTCACGGCCGCGACGCCGGCCTCGGCGAGGACCTCCCAGCACTCCTCGACCTGGTCGAACGTCGCCATGTCGGCCATCGAGCAGCCCGCGGCGAGGTCGGGGAGCACGACCTGCTGGTGGTCGGCGGTGAGGATGTCCGCCGACTCGGCCATGAAGTGAACGCCGCAGAAGAGGATGTACTCCGCCGCCGGCCGGGCGGCGGCCTGCTGGGAGAGACGGAACGAGTCACCGGTGACGTCGGCGAAGGCGATCACCTCATCCCGCTGGTAGTGGTGGCCGAGCACGAAGGCCCGGTCGCCGAGCGCGTCCCGGGCGGCGCGGGCGCGGGCCACGAGCGTCGGATCAGATGCGGGGGGGAGCTCTCCCGGGCACTGCACGCCGGCCTCCGCGGCCGGGTCCGCGCCGTGTCCGAGCAGCAGCAGGGCGACCGGAGTGGGCCTGATCGTGCCGGTGGCGGTGCGGGAGCTCGCGCCGGAAATCTCCAGGTGGCTGGTCACGGTTCCATACTGGCATGGATCTCGTCATTCTGAGTAGAACTTGGTTGGTGGTGGTTCCGGCGTCGATCCGGCGTACCATCAACCAACATTCCGAAGCGGAATGTGTTGGCGATCCCCGACGTTGCCAACGCCGACAGACCGCCCTAGCCGTGAGTGGGAGACGACAAGGTGACCGTCCAGACAGACGCCCCGAAGGCCGTGGTTCTCACCGACCCGGCGGCCAGCAAGGTCAAGACGCTGCTGGAGCAGGAGGGCCGCGACGACCTGCGGCTGCGCATCGCTGTCCAGCCGGGTGGTTGCTCCGGGCTGCGCTACCAGCTCTTTTTCGATGAGCGTTCGTTGGACGGTGACGAGGTCATCGACTTCGGCGGCGTTGAGGTCGTGGTCGACCGGATGAGCGTGCCGTACCTCGGCGGGGCGACCATCGACTTCGTGGACACGATCGAGAAGCAGGGCTTCACGATCGACAACCCGAACGCGACCGGGTCCTGCGCCTGCGGCGACTCGTTCCACTAGGCGCCAACACGCTCGGCGCCAACACGCCCGGATGATAGGCGGGGCCACGCGGCCGAAAGGTCGCGCGGCCCCGCCTGTTCGTGCGGTCCGGCCGCTTCGGGTGGTCCCCGTCCCGCCCCAGGGTGACGCTGGTGGCGGCGTGGGTGCTGGGAGTGGCGGGTACGGGTTCCTGCCTGACACCGAGGTCGAGTTTGTCATCGTCGACGACACGGTCCGGCTGACCCATGCCGACCACCCGGAGCGGAGCCACAGAGACCGGGTCGTCGCGCGGCTGCGGGGGCGTGCCCGCACCGGCGTGACCACCGATGAGATTCTCGCGTTGACCCGCGAGCCGTGATCGCCACGCTGGTCGACAGCAACGTCCTTCTCGACATCGCGACCGTTGCCCGATTTCTACATCGGGGCGCATGCCGCGATCGCGGACCTGCGGCTGCTGACCCGGGACGCCCCGCGGTACCGGACCTACTTCCCGACCGTGGCCCTCCTCGCGCCGTAGCCATCACCCCGGTCAGGGCGTCGTGCGGACCGGCCCGGGCACGCCGGGGAAGCCGGACGCGCTGCCGCCGTTGCTGTCGCTGCCGGACGACTGGCCGGGCTCACCGCGAACCGGTGGGTTGACCGGACCCATCGGGCGGCTCGGCGCCCCGCCGAGGTAGCGGGGGTCGATCGCGACGGCGACCAGCGGCGGCTGGCTGCCGCGGACGTCATACAGCCAGGCCGGCACCAGGAGGGCACGGTCGTCGGCATCCCACCGCAGCGTCAGGCCGAGCGCCGCCCCGGTGATCTCGGTCGGGGTGCCCGGACAGCCCTGCGGGCACTCGGCGCCGGCCAGCGGCACCGGCAGCCGGCGGAGCGCCTCGGCCGCGGTGATCAGCGGGTAGTCGGCGCCGACCGTGGGCTTGCCCAGCCAGCCGTGGCCACTCTCGATCCGGGAGCCGGCGCCGACCGTCATCGTCGTCGCGTACCCGAGCGTGGGCAGCCCGGCGACCACCGGGTCGCTGATCACCATGACGCTGCCCGGTATCCGCTCCACCCGGCTGCGCGCGCCGGACTGCTCCACCGCCGCCAGCAGACGGTTGGCGACGGCCAGCGCCTCGGCGTCGGTGGGCCGGTCCGGTACCGGGAGTGCGGACGGAGCCGGAAGCGGGATCGGAACCGGCCGACCGGAGCCCGGGCGGGGAGTGGCGGTCGCCGCCGCCGCGGCCGTGCTCACGACGCCGGGCCCGCCGGTCACCCCATCGGCCGGTGGCGGGACCGCACCGGGACCACCCTGCGGCAGCTCCGGGTTGCCGGGCGGCATCGGCACGACGGTCACGCCGCCCTCCGGCGGGCAGAGTCGGCCGGTCGGTGAGGTCAGCGCGCACCCTCTCGGTCCCTCGACGGCTGCCGCCGGCATGACCGTCCACGGCCAGCCCGGCGCATCGAACACGATCAGCCTCCGGTTGGCGTCGACGACATGCCACCCACGCTGGCTGTGTTCCGGCTGACCGGTGATCCCCAGCGCGGTCGCCAGCGCGGCGACCGCCGGCCGGGGCACGGCACCGCCCGGCAGCGGGTGGATCGGTGCGTGGTCCGGGCTGTTCGGCAAGGCGCCCACGACGGTGACCGGCGGGCCTCCGTCAATGCGCTGCGGACCCGCCGGTACGTCGGGGGCCGAGTCGCTGTCACGTTCCACCGTGGCGGCGTCCAGTTCGACCAGCCGGAGCACGGGCGGACCCGCCGCCTGGGATACACCGCGGCCACGACCGATCAGCACGGCGGCGACGGCGATGGCGGCCACGGCCACGACGACGAGACCTGGCACGGACCAGCGGCGGACGGCGGGCGGGACGGGCATGTCAGCCTCCCAGGCATCGACATACGGCTGCGGTCACACATCCGACGATCGGACGCGGGTCGGCGCCGCCCGGTTCCGCCGGTACGCATGGGCATTTTCGGTGTTCGGGCCCGGGCACGGTTACACTTCCGGCGCCGCTCCGGACGCCGGAAGTGTCCGTCCCGTGCGGCGACCGCCCGTACCGACCGTGAGGACGGACCCATCGTGCGTATCGCCGTCACCGGCTCGATCGCGACCGACCATCTCATGCACTTCCCCGGCCGGTTCGCCGAGCAGCTCCTCGCCGACCAGCTCGCCAACGTGTCGCTGTCGTTCCTCGTCGATGATCTGGTCGTGCGGCGGGGCGGGGTGGCCGCGAACATCGCCTTCGGGATGGCCCAGCTCGGTCTGCGCCCGATGCTCGTCGGGGCGGTCGGCCCGGACTTCGACGACTACCGGGCGTGGCTGGAGCGGCACGGTGTGGACTGCGGGCCGGTCTACGTCAGCGAGGTCGCGCACACCGCCCGGTTCGTCTGCACGACCGACGAGGACATGTGCCAGATCGCCTCCTTCTACGCCGGAGCCATGGCCGAGGCGCGCAACATCGAGATCGCCCCGGTCGCGGAGCGGCACGGCGGGTTGGACCTGGTGCTCATCGGCGCCAACGACCCGGCGGCGATGCTCCGGCACAGCGAGGAATGCCGGCAGCGTGGCTACCGCTTCGTCGCCGACCCGTCGCAGCAGCTGGCCCGGATGTCCGGTGCGGACATGGTGGACCTCATCGACGGCGCGGAGTTCCTGATCACCAACGACTACGAGAAGGAACTGCTGGAGTCCAAGAGCGGGATGGCTGACGCGGAGGTGCTCGACCGGGTCCGCTACCGGATCACCACGCTGGGCAAGCGGGGCGTGCGGATCAGCGGGCGGGACATCGACACCATCGAGGTGCCGGTGGCGAAGGAGATGCACATCTCCGACCCGACGGGCGTGGGCGACGCCTTCCGGGCGGGCTTTTTCGCCGGGCTGTCGTGGGAGCTGTCACTGGAGCGGTCCGCGCAGGTCGGCAGCCTGCTGGCCACCCTGGTGCTGGAGACGGTCGGCACCCAGGAGTACGCGGTGAAGCCGGCCGACTTCCTCGACCGGCTCGCTGACTCCTACGGTGCCGAGGCCGCCACGGAGGTCCGGCCGTACCTGCCGGAGTGACGTCACGTTTGTCCGGAGGGCCCTGTCACACTGGTCGTCGTGTGGCGTTTCGTCGGGGTTGTGGTAGCGGTTGGTGTGCTGGTGGCGGCCTGCTCGGCCAGGGGTGGCCAGCCGGCCGGCCCCCGGGCCGATGCGTCGCGGTCGGCCCGGCCGGGCGCACCGTAGGCACCGCGGGTGCCCACCGACGCCGCGCTGTTCCCCGCCGCCAGCGAGCGCGACCGGCCGGGCGACCGGCCGGGCGACCGGACGTGGGCGCGGGCCGTGATCAGCCTCGGCCACGACGAGTACTGGTCCCCGGCGATGCGGCGGACCGTCACCGCCGCCCGCGACCGTGGCGTGAACCTCGCGTTCCTCGGCGCGAACGCGCTGTACCGGAGGATCCGGTTCGAGGCCAGCCGGGTCGGACCGGACCGGACCGAGGTCAACTACAAGAGCTCGGCTGACCCGATCGCCGACCCGGCCCAGGTCACCACCCAGTGGGGTGAGCTGCCGTCGAACGATCCGGGCAGCTCGCTGGTGGGCACCACCTACGGCTGCAACGTGGTCAAGGACGACATGGTCGCGGTCGACCCGACCAGCTGGCTGACCCGGGACATCGTGCACGCCGGGCAGCGGCTGCCGGCGATGGTCGGCACCGAGTACGACCGGGTCCTGCCCGACCGGATGACACCGCACCCGATCCAGGTGCTGTTCCACTCGCCGCTGATCTGCCGGGGCGTCCCGGACCACTCGGATGTCGCCTACTACACCACCAGGTCCGGGGCCGGGGTGTTCAGCTCCGGCACGAACGTGTGGGTGTGCGCGCTGCAGAACGCCTGCGCCGACGGGTACGGCGGCCCGGGCGCCGGTCCGGTTGTCGTCGCGATCACGACCCGGCTGCTCACGGTCTTCGGGCAGGGTCCGGCGGGCACGCGGTACCCGGCCCGCGACACCGCCCGCCGGTACGTCGGCGGCTAACGTCATGGGCCAGAAATTCGCTATCTGAGTTGCAGGCCGAGGGGACGGCGAGGACTGGGCGGCCAAAGGCTGTACTGACGTTGACCGACGATGAGCGTTCCCAGCTGGCAGAACGGTCCAGTCAACCGGTCGGTGCCGCGGATGGTGCCGCGGATGGTGTCGCGGTGTGGCGCTGTTCGTGGTGCCAGAGGGCGTGGCTGGTGCGGGTGGCCCAGTGGGGTCCGGTCCAGTTCCGTTCGCGGAGCAGGGTCATCAGGGCTGGGGTGAGCGCGAGGCGGACGAGGGTGGCGTCGATTCCGACGGCGATGGCCAGGCCGATGCCGAGTTGTTTGATGATGAGAAGGTCGCCGGCGGCGAAGCCGGTGAAGACGACGATGAGGAGTACCGCGGCGGTGGTGATGGTCCGTCCGGTGCGTTGGATCCCTGCGGCGACGGCGGTGTCGGTGTCGGCGCCGTCGTGGCGGGCGGCCATGACGGCGGAGAGCAGGAACACTTCGTAGTCGGTGGACAGGCCGAAGGCGAACACCGCGGCGAGGACGACGATGATGAGTTCCAGGCCGCCGGTGGGGGTGACGCCGAGCGGGGCGGCGAGGTGCCCGTCCTGGAAGATCCAGACGAGGGCGCCGAGGCTTGCTGCCAGTGACGCGACGTTCATCGCGACGGCCTTCGCCGCGACCAGGACGCCGCCGGTCACGGTGAGCAGCACGAGGAAGGTCAGCACCGCGATGAGCACGGCGGCGTAGGGGCTGCGGCGCAGGAGTGAGGTGATGAAGTCGCGGTCACGGGCGGCGAGGCCGCCGACCTTGGTGTCGAAGCCGGGCTCGATGCCGCGGAGAGTGTCGACGAGGTTCATGGCGTCGCGGCCGGCGGGTGGGCCGTCGACGGTGACGTCCACGATCGTGAGGCCGCCGGTGGTCCCGGTGCGCGGGGTGGCGGTGGCGACGTGGTCGAGGCGCCGGAGTTGGTCGAGGTAGCCGGCCAGCCGGGCGTCGGTCGGGGTGATGGTGGCGGCGATTGTGATCGGGGTGCGGGCCAGCGTCGGCAGCTGCTGTTCAAGTTGGCGGGTGTGGATGCGGGCGGTCGAGTCGCCGGGCAGGGCGCGGGCGTCGAGTCCTTCCAGATGCAGGCCGCCGAGCGGCAACGCGAGCAGGGTGAGGGTGGCCAGCGCCGCGGCGGTGACCAGGACCGGGCGGTGCTGCACGAGGCGGGCCAGCGCCGTGAACCCTCCCCGTGCTGGCGGTTGGGGGGCGGGTGGGATGCGGTGGCCGACCCGGCGTAGCAGCACCGGCAGCAGGGTCAGCGCGGAGGCCACGGCGACGCCGACGGCACCGATCCCGCCGTAGGCCATCGACCGCATGATCGGTTCGGAGAACACGAGCAGCCCAGCCAGTGCGACCGCGACGGTCAGGCCGGAGAACGCCACGGTGCGCCCTGCGGTGGCCATCGTCACCGCGACGGCGGTGCGCACGTCGATGCCGGCGGCGCGTTCGCGGCGGAACCGGGTGAGGAGCAGCAGCCCGTAGTCCACGGCCAGGCCCATCCCGAACATGGTGACCACGTTGATCGCGAAGCTCGATACGTCGGCCACGGTGCTGAGCGCGAGCAGGATCGCCAGCGCCCCGGTGACCGTGGTGGCCACCAGCGCCAGGCCGAGCAGGGTCCCGAACACGGTACGCAGGGCCAGGCCGAGCAGGATCAACACGATCGGCAGCGCGATGCCCTCGGCGTCGACGAGGTCGGACTCCGCGGTGGCGCCCAGCTCCCGGTCGATGACCGGATACCCACCGACCAGCACCCTCCCGCCCGGTAGCTGGTCGAGTTCGGCGCGGACCGCGTCGGTGTTGGCGTTGTCTGCCTGGTCGCCCAGCCCGGCCCGCACCGCGACGACCAGCACCACCCCGCCGGCGGCCGGCGGGGGTAGTTGCTTACTTGCCGGGTTTTGAGCCATTGTTCTCGTCCGGGCTGAGCCGCCGGTCTCGGGTGGGGTGAGCCACTGGGCTTGTCGGGGTTGGGCCGGGCTGCTCGGGTGGTGAGCCACCCCGGCGTGGGGGTGGCTCGCCT
>JACQDL010000022.1 GCA_016201065.1 Actinomycetota bacterium | reverse complement strand
GTGCGCGCGGCACGCTGCCGTGGGGCCTGCTGCTGTGGTTCGGACACGGGCTCTTACCTCCTGAAGGTTGGTCAACATACCCATCAGGTGGTTGGGAATTAGAACCGGTCCCTGGTTCACGAACTCTGACGCGGAACGGGAACACACCAGACCGCCGCACACCCCCACGACGACCCAACCACCCCAACACCACACCCGGTGGCCTCATGCACGGGCGCCATGGTTCGGAAGGCAGGCGCGTGATGGAGAACTTTGAGGTGGCCCGCCTAGATCGTTACTTCCGGCATATCGCCGAGCAGCTCACCACCTCAGGCAAGCTCTGCACGCTGGTGATCACGCATCTGCTGGCCGAGCGGCCCTCGTTCGTGCGGGCCGTCGCCCGCCTCGCCGAGGTACGCGCGGTGCTACCCAAACCCAAGAGCATCCACCCGGGCGCGCTGGAGGTCGTCGAACAGACGTTCACCGTGGACACCCTGACCCGCCAGCAATTCGCTGAGGAGGACGCCGCACTGGCGTACCTGGAAGAACGCGCTGGCGGACAACCGGTGGTGCTGCTGGACGTGGGCGGCTACTTCGCACCCGTTCTACCCGCGTTGTGCGAGGGGTTCTCCGGCCAGATCCGCGGTGTCGTGGAGGACACCGAAAACGGTCACCGCCGCTACCTGGAGCTGGGTGAACCACCCTGCCCGGTGTACTCGGTGGCCCGCAGCCCCCTCAAACAGCCCGAGGACCACCTCGTCGGCCAGTCGGTGGTGTTCTCCACCGAGGCCCTGATGCGCTCACGGGGTGACATCCTGCCCGGCCGCACCGCCACCGTGATCGGGTTCGGGAAGCTGGGAAACAGCATCGCCCGAACCCTGCACGCCAAAGGTGTGCGGGTCACGGTCTTCGACGCCGACCCGATCCGCGCCACCCAGGCCCTCGCCCAAGGCTTCCGCGTCACCGTCTCACGAGCTGACGCGCTCCGTAGCGCCGGTGTGGTCATGTGCGCCACCGGCAACCTAGCCCTGCGCCACGACGACTTCACCCAACTGGCCAACGGCGCCTACCTGGCGTCGGTGACCTCCAGCGAGGACGAACTGGAACTGGACGCGCTCACCGGGCTCTACACCCAAACCCGCGTCAGCGAACACCTCACCCGCTACGACACCGTCGGGCACTACTTCTACGTCCTGGCCGGCGGTAACGCCGTCAACTTCCTGCACGGCGCCAGCGTCGGAGCGTTCATCTTCCTCGTCCAGGCCGAGATCCTCGCCGCCCTCTCACTGGCCGGCAGCGACGCCGAACCTGGTTACCATGAGGTGCCCGACGAGCACCGGCGACGGATCGCCGACACCTGGCTGGCCCACTTCAACCACACGGGGACACACCGATGATCGACGTTGATGAAGTCGCCAAGGTCGTCGAGTCCTACCTTGAGCAGAACGCCAGCGAACACCAGCGACTGGCCCCGCTGCTGGCCAGCCTCACCCGGCGTACCGCGATCACCGACCGCTCGACGTTCACCGGCCACCTCACCTGCTCGGCGATCCTCATCGACCCCGCATGGCGGGTGCTGCACATCCGCCACAACACCCTGGGCCGGTGGCTGCGCCCCGGCGGGCACGTGGAAGCCTCCGACGTCAGCCTGCTGGACGCGGCCCTGCGCGAGGTCGAGGAAGAAACCGGTATCGCCGCCGGTGTGCCGCGGCCCATCCACGACCTGCTGCCCCTGGACATCGACGTACACCCGATCCCCGCCAACCCTGCCAAGGACGAGCCCGATCACCAGCACTTCGACCTGCGCTATGCCTTCACCGTCCCGGGCACACCGGCGGTGAGATTGCAGGCCGAGGAGGTCAACGCCGCCGAGTGGCTACCCGTCGAACAGGTCGAACCCAGCGTCGTCCGGGACAAGCTGCTCCTGCTGCGCTGACCCGGGCGCCCGAGTCGGCCCGGGGTGGCGCTACCGCACGGGGCGGCACAGGGCCCGCCAGGCGAACGGTGTGACCAGCGCCTCGGTGAGCTCGTCGCGGCGCCACCACCGGGCGTCGTCGGTGGAGCCACCGACCTCGACGACGCCGAGCGCGCCACCGGTCGCCTCGGCCCGGTACAACACCCGGACCGGGTGCCACTCGACCGGCTGGCCGTCCCGCTCGAACCTGGTCAGCTCCGAGTCGACCTCCAGCAGCTCGGTGACGCGGATGTGCATCCCGCTCTCCTCGTACGCCTCACGGACGACCGCGTCCACCGGCCGCTCCCCGAAGTCGACGCCGCCACCGGGCAGTGTCCACCGGCCCCGATGGATGCTCCGCGAAAGCCGCGTGAGCAGCACCTCCTCGCCACGCTCGACCACCGCGTACGCACCCAGCCGCCGCTCCCGGACCACCTCCGAAGCCGGCTCCAGCCCCGGCTCGGACAGCACGTCGACCCAGCCGCCGATCCGCCAGTACTCGCCGCGGCCCCGGGCGGTGCGGGCGGCCTGCGTGACCTGGGCGGCCTGGGTGACCTGGGTGAAGAGCTCGCTGTTGAGCCGGAACCCGTCCCCGTCCACACCGACCAGCCCCCCGGCCTCCAGCCGGGCGAGCGCCGTGGTCAGGTCTCGGGTGGTCAGTCCGGTCGCGGCGAGCAGGTCGCCGTTCTTGGCCGCGCCGAGGACGAGCGCGGCGACCACGCGCAACCGGACCGGTTCGGCGAGCAGGCCGATCAGCGCGTCGGCGGTCACGCCATCCTCGGTCACCCGGGTACCTTATCGATCCCTGGGCCGGCATCACGCCCCGAGATTGCGGCACGGTCCTGCGGCAACGCCTGCGTGGCGGCCAGCAGCGGGCGGTAGCCTGCGCGCATGCCGGGGTACTCCGATGATCTCGCCCTCGCCCACGTGCTCGCCGACGACGCCGACGCCCTGACCATGTCGCGCTACCGCGCTCTCGACCTCACCGTCGAGACCAAGCCCGACATGACCCCGGTGACCGACGCGGACCGGGCCGTCGAGGAGCTGCTGCGTTCCACCCTGTTCCGGACCCGCCGCCGCGACGCGGTGCTCGGCGAGGAGTTCGGGGAGACCGGAACCAGCGCCCGGCAGTGGGTGATCGACCCCATCGACGGCACGAAGAACTTCGTCCGTGGTGTTCCGGTGTGGGCCACCCTGATCGCTCTGCTGGAGGGTCCGCACGTCGTCGTCGGCGTGGCGAGCGCGCCAGCGCTGGGCCGCCGCTGGTGGGCCGCGCGCGGCGCCGGTGCGTACACCGGCCGTTCGATGACCTCGGCCACACCATGCCGGGTCTCCGACGTCACCAAGCTGCGGGACGCCAGCTTCTCCTACTCCAGCCTCTCGGGGTGGCGGGAGCAGGGGCGCCTGGACGGGTTCATGGAGCTCAGCCGCCGGGTGTGGCGGACCCGGGCCTACGGCGACTTCTGGTCCTACATGCTCCTCGCCGAGGGTGCGGTGGACATCGCGGCGGAGCCGGAGGTGTCGGTCTGGGACCTCGCCGCGGTCGCCCTCATCGTCGCCGAGTCCGGTGGCCGGTTCACCGCGCTCGACGGTACGCCGGGACCGGCCAGCGGCAGCGGGCTGGCGACCAACGGCCACCTGCACGAGGAGGTCCTGGCGCTGCTCGCGCCGACGGGTCCACGCCCCGATGGGGCATGAGCGACCCGGTCCGCCAGGTCGTGGCCGGTTGCGGAGTGCCAGGACTCATCACCCGACGGGCCGACACGTGCTATACCGATCGTGTTCCGATCGTCGCACGCCGTCATCGCTCCGGAGACGGTGAGCGGGGACTGGTCACTCCCGGGCGGCCCGGGTAGGCCTACTGCGAGACCCGACGGAGGTGCGCGTGCGGATCACCGGTACCGCGAACGCCCGGTCGTCCAGGTGCCCGTCATGAGGTACTCCGTGGTGGTCGTCTCGGCCGGCCGCCGCAGCCTCCAGGTGCTCGTCGACTCGCTGGCCACCGGCGCGGGGACACTGCCCGAGCAGGTCGTCGTGGTCGATGCGCGGCAGGGCGACAACGACGGGCTCTCCCTCGTCGTGCCCTGGCGGGTCCGGCACCGTCTGGTCGTCGTGCCCACGAGCGGGCCGGGCGCGGGCAGCGCCCGCAACGCCGGCTGGCAGGCCACCGGCACGCCGTGGGTGGTGTTCCTCGACGACCAGGCCGTGCTGCCGACCGACTGGACCGACCGGCTGGTCCAGGACCTGGCCGTCCTCACCCCCGATGTGGCGGGCTCGCAGGCGCGGATCCGGGTGCCGCTGCCGAAGAACCGGCCGCCGACCGACGCGGAGCGCGATGCCGCGACCGCGGTCACCACCCGGTGGTGTGGCACCGACATCGCCTACCGCCGTACCGTCATGTCCGATCTCGGCGGGTTCGCCGAGGAGTTCGAGCACCGGTCCGCCGCCTGCGTGGACCTCGCCCTACGGGCGATCACGGCGGGCTACCGGATGGCGGTCGGAAGCCGGGAGGCGGTCCGGCCGGTGCGGACGACCGGGCCGGTCAGCCAGCCGTCCGAGGCCGACCAGACCCTGCTGATCCGCCGGCACGCCGGGGGTCCGGCGGCGGTGACCATGACGCTGGCCGAGCTCGGCCTCGGGGCCGGTCGGGCCGGCCAGCCGGCCGCCCTCCCGCACTCAGCCGCCCCGGTCGGCTGACGCCGCGGGGCCCGATCGCGGCCCGATCGCGGCCCGATCGCGGCCCGATCGCGGAGCGGCTCACCGGGCCGATGAGCCGCCAGCCTGCCGGGCTGCCCGCCTGCTGCGCAGCGGGTGGTGCTGATCCAGCGCGAACGCCGTGTTCACCAACGACACGTGGCTGAACGCCTGCGGGAAGTTGCCGGTCAGCCGGCGGGTCGTGAGGTCGTGCTCCTCGGCGAGCAGGCCGACATCGTTGGTCAGCCCGACCAGCCGGGTGAACAGCTGCCGGGCCTGTGCCGGTCGACCGATCAGGCTCAGCGCGTCGGCCAGCCAGAACGAGCAGGCGAGGAACGCGCCCTCCTCCCCCGGCAGCCCGTCGACACCTTCGGCCAGCGGCCGGTAGCGCACCACGAAGCCGTCGTCGACCAGCTCCCGCTGGACCGCGTCCACCGTGCCCACGACCCGCGGGTCGTCCGGGGGAAGGAAGCCCAGCCGCGGGAGCAGCAGCAGCGCGGCGTCCAGCCCGGCGGACCCGTAGTACTGGGTGAACGTGTTGCGCCGCGGATCGTAGCCATTCCGGCACACGTCGTTGTGGATCTGGTCGCGCAGCGCCTTCCACTTGTCCAGCGGGCCCGTCCGCCCGTACCCCTCCACCGCGGCGATCATCCGGTCGACCGCCACCCAGGCGAGGACCTTGGAGTGCACGAAGTGCTGACGCGGGCCGCGGACCTCCCACAGACCGTTGTCCGGGCGCTGCCAGTTGGCCTCCAGAAAGTCCAGCAGCGCGACCTGGACCTCCCAGGCGTACTCATCGCGGCTGAGCCCGACCTCGCGTGCGAGGTGCAGGCAGTCGATCACCTCGCCCCACACGTCGAGCTGGAACTGGCCGGTCGCCGCGTTGCCGATCCGCACCGGCTGGGCGGACTCATACCCGGACAGCCAGCCGACCTCCCATTCCGGCAGCCGCCGATGTCCCCGCACGCTGTACATGATCTGCAGGTCCGCCGGGTCTCCGGCGACCGCCCGCAGCAGCCAGTCCCGCCAGGCGCGGGCCTCGTCGACGTACCCGGCGTGCATCAACGCCTGGAGGCTGAACGCCGCGTCACGCAGCCAGCAGTACCGGTAGTCCCAGTTGCGCGACCCGCCGAGCTGCTCCGGCAGCGACGTGGTCGCCGCCGCAACGATGCCACCGGTGGGCGCGTAGGTCAGCGCCTTGAGGGTGATCAGACTTCGCCGAACGAGGCCGGCGTACTCACCCCGGTAGCTGCACTGGTCGATCCAGCTCAGCCAGTACTCCACCGTGTCATCGACGGCGCGCAGGCCGTCGATGCCCGCCCGGGGGGTTGTCCACGACGGCTGCCAGGTCAGCACGAACGCGATCCGGTCGCCCGCCGCGACGGCGAACTCCGCGACGCTGCTGTGGTCCTCGACCCGCATCGGGACCGGCGTGACGAGCCGGACCATGTCCGGGCCCGCGACGATGACGTGCTGGCTGCCCTCGTCCCGGACCCAGGGCAGCACCCGACCGTTGTCGAAGCGCAACCGCACGTCGCTGAGCATCGGGACCCGGCCGGAGACCCCCTCGACCACCCGGACGAGATCGGGCGTGACATCTCGCGGCGGCATGAGGTCGACGACCCGCACCACGCCGTCCGGGGTCTCCCACTCGGTCTCCAGCACCAGCGTGTCCCCCCGGTACCGCCGTCGGGTGCACACTGTTGCGCCGGCCGGTCGGAGCGACCACCGTCCGGCCTCCGGGATGTCCAGCAGCGCGGCAAAGCACGCCGCGGAGTCGAACCGGGGAAAGCACAGCCAGTCGATCGACCCGTTCCGCCCCACCAGCGCGGCGGTCTGGGTGTCCCCGATGAGCGCGTAGTCCTCGATCCGCATACCCGCTCCCACCGTCCCCACCCGGACCGCTCCGCCGGCCACCAGCGTACGGCGCATCCGCCCGCTGGTGGCCGGCGTGGCAGATCACGTTGAACAGCCGCCCGGGCTACGGTAGCCAGCCGACCCCCGATCGACTCCAGGAGGCCGCGCCATGGCTACCCAGCCCGCGATCGGGTCCCCGCACCCGCCCAGCGAGCTGCCGATGCTGCTGGCCGCCGCGCTGCGGACGATGACAGACCAGCTGACCCAGCGGCTCGCCGAGGACGGGCACGAGCCGCTCCGGCCCGCCCACGGCGCGACCTTCCGGCTCGTCACCGACCAGCCGGCCGTGACCTCCGCCGAGCTGGCCAGGCAGCTCGGCGTGACCAGGCAGGCGGCGGCCCAGGCCGTCGCGGAGCTGGTGGACTGGGGATACCTGCGCCGCCGGCCGCACCCGACCGACCGGCGGGCGCAGACGCTCGCGCTCACCTCGCTGGGCCGGGCGTACCTGGCCCGCACCGACCGGATCTGCGGCGAGATGGAGGAGCGCTGGGCGCAGTTGCTCGGCGCCGATCGGCTGGACGCGATCCGGGAGGACCTGCGCGCCGTGCTGGCGTCCAGCGGTCCGGGCCGGCCGAGCGGGCTGCGCCCGGTCTGGTGACGCCGGACACCCACCCGCACCATCCGAGCACGATCCGGCTAGCCGGACCCGGTCGAGCGACCGGGTGGCCGTGGCGGTGGCGGTGGTGCCAGCCAGTGCAGGTGCTCCGACCGGCCGAGCAGTTCGAGGCGGCGCCACAGCACGCTGCCCGGTACGGCCTGGCTCGCGTGCGCCCCCACCGCGGTGCGCTGCCGGGTCCGGTCCACCGTGATGGTCAGGTCGAGCTCGTCCCGGGTCCGGCCGGTGAACGCCGCGCCGTACTCGGCGTTGAGCCGGCTGGCCACCTCCGTGGGGAGCGCCCAGCCGAGCACCGGCAGGCCGCGCTGGGCCGCCACGGCCAGCGCGCAGCGGGTCGCCGCGGCGTGATCCGGATGACCGGTCACGCCGTCGTCGTCGAATGCCACCATGCCGTCCGGCTGGAACCTGGTGATCGCCGCGAGCACGTGCGTGGCGAGCCGCTGCGGGTCGACCGCGTCCAGTGCGCCGTCCGGCTCGTCGAGCAGGGTGACGTCCTCGACACCGAGCATCCGAGCGGCCTCGGCCAGCTCGGCGGCGCGGATCGGCCCGAGATCCCCGAGATCCCCGGGAACGCCGAGATCCCCGGGAACGCCGTGCAGGGTGGACGCCTCACCCCGGGTCAGGCACAGCACGCCGACGTCGGCCCCATCGCTGGCAAAGGCGGCGAGCACCGCACCCAACCCGAACGACTCGTCGTCGGGATGGGCCACCACCGCCAGCACTCTCGCCCACTCCGGCAGGCCGGACCGCGTGCCGGCGGGATCACGGCGGGGGGCAGCCGCGAAGCCGCCCGGGTCGGTCTCTCGCATCGATCCTCCCGCCCACCCGCAGGCATACCCGTAGGGGTATCTGCCGGAACGATGCTACCCCTGCCCAGCGCCCCCGGGTGCCGACGAGAAGATCGGGACGGTCAGACCGGGCCGAGCAGCTCGGCGTACCCCGGTTTGATCACCCCTTCGATCAGCTCCAGCCGCTGGTCGAAGGGGATGAACGTCGACTTCATCGCGTTGATCGTCAGCCACCGCAGGTCGGTCCAGCCGAAGCCGAAGGCGTCCACCAGCGCCGCCATCTCCGAGCTCATCGAGCAGCCACTCATCAGCCGGTTGTCGGTGTTCACGGTGACCCGGAACCTCAGCCGGGACAGCAGCCCCAGCGGGTGCTCGGCGATCGACTTCGCCGCGCCGGTCTGCACGTTGGAGCTCGGGCACATCTCCAGCGGGATGCGCTTGTCCCGGACGTAGCTGGCCAGCCGGCCCAGGGTGACCGTGCCGTCGTCGTGCACGGTGATGTCGTCGATGATCCGTACGCCGTGGCCGAGCCGGTCCGCGCCGCACCACTGCAACGCCTGCCAGATCGACGGCAACCCGAACGCCTCGCCGGCATGGATGGTGAAGTGGAAGTTCTCCCGCTGGCAGTACTCGAAGGCGTCCAGGTGCCGGGTCGGTGGGTAGCCGGCCTCCGCCCCGGCGATGTCGAAGCCGACCACACCGGCGTCCCGGTACCGCACCGCGAGCTCCGCGATCTCCATCGAGCGGGCGGCGTGCCGCATCGCGGTGAGCAGCGTGCCCACCCGCAGCCCGCCACCGGACCGGGCGACACCCTGGGCGAAGCCAGCCAGCACCGCCTCGACCACCTCATCCAGGCTGAGCCCGGACTCCAGGTGCAGCTCCGGGGCGAACCGCACCTCGGCGTACACCACGCCGTCCGCGGCGAGGTCCTCGGCGCACTCGGCGGCCACCCGGGTCAGGGCCGGCGCGCTCTGCATCACCCCGACGGTGTGCGCGAACGTCTCCAGGTACCGCTCCAGGGAGCCGGAGTCGGCCGCATCGCGGAACCATCGGCCGAGCTCGGTCGGGTCGGTCGTGGGCAGGCCGCGGTAGCCGCTCGCAGCGGCGAGCTCGATGACGGTGGCCGGCCGCAGCCCGCCATCAAGATGATCGTGAAGCAACACCTTGGGCGCCCGTCGAATCGCCTCGGTGGTCAGGGGTGTCGGCATGACGGCCACCGTACCGGCGACGATCAACCGGCCGGCGATCGGGAGATGACGATCCGAGGTCCGCCAGGGTACCATTCGGAGGAATCCGACTTGCTGGACATACGGGACGGGATCGAGAACGTGGCGCGGTTCGAGGTGCAACCCGAGCAGCTCGGCCAGGCCGGGGTGCAGGCCGGCAAGCTCGCCGAGGCGGTCCGCGGCCTGCTGGCCGCGCTCGACCCGGTCGAGCGCGCCGCGCCACTCGGGTTCCACATCGAGCGGGCGCTGGATGAGGCGCTGACCGGGGTCCGCGCCAGCCTGTCCGAACTGGCCGGCGCGCTGGACCAGCACGGCACGGCGTTGAGCCAGGCCGGCGCGGCATATCGCGGTACCGACGCCGCGGCCACACGCGCCGCCCGGCAGACTGCCGACGGGAGCTGACCGCGATGGTGACGCTGGAGGCACTGCTGGCGTGCGACCCCGAGCGCTACACCGGCCTGGCCCGGCTGCTGCGCCGGTTCGCCGAGCAGCTCGGCCGGATCGAGGATGGGCTCACCGGGCCGGCGGGCGTGACCGCACGGCCGGACTGGCGCGGCGCCGCACACGAGCTGGCCAGCCACCGCGCCGGCGACCTGGCCACCGCGACGCGCGACGCGGCCCAGCGCGCGCAGGCTGCCAGCGAGGTGCTGGCCCGGTTCGGCCACGAGATCGCCGTCCTCAAGGAGCGGGCACGACGGCTCGCCGACCAGCCCGCCGCGCTGGAGGCGGAGGCCAGCGAGCTCGACCGGCGCGCCGCCGGCAGACTGGTCGAGGTGAGCTCCCTGCCGGACCGCCGGGTCGGCCGCCGCTCGTCCGGCGCCCGCTCGTCCGGCGCCCGCTCGTCCGCCACTCCGGTCGTGGCCGGTCGGGTTGAGCCGGCCGCCGCCGCGTTCCGGTCCGTCCCGCGACCGTCCGGAACGGCTGGCTGGGACGGACCGTCCGTGCATGCTGACGGTTCCGAGCAGACGAAGGCCTTCGCGGCGACGAAGCCGACCGCCCCGACCGAGCACGGCACCGGCCACGTGGGTTTCACCACGACGGCCGCCGCGACCGCCGCCGCGTCCACGGCGCGTGCTGCCGAGCCGCTGGCGCCTGCCGGCACCCGAACCCACCACCCCACTCACGCGACCCTTGGCCAGATGCCCGGCGCCACGCCGGCCGACGGAGTCCCGGCCACCCCGCCCGGCGGGTCCGCCGGCGCGGGCGAGGGAAACCCGGCGAGCGTCGTCGGTGGCCTGCCGGGCCTGGCCGCGACGGCGGCCGCGGGCGCGGTCGGGACGGCCACGCTGGTGATCGCGCCGTCCCGACCGGTCGGTCCGGTCGGTCCGGTCGGTCCGCAGCCCGTCGCGGTCGGACCCGGCGCGTCGGGCGGCGGTGAGCCACACCGGAGCGAGGAGGGCAGGTCGGCATCCCCGGCGCAGGGAACCTTCCTGATCCCACCGGTCACCGAGGCTGCGCCCGACCGCGCCACGGTCGCGCCGGATCGGGTTGACGCCGACGACCTGCGCGCCCGGTACGGCGGGCTCAACGGTGTCGAGCCCGCCCCGGCCGGCAACGCCGCGGAGCAGGCCGCCGGTTGGTCCGACCACGACGACTACCCGGGCGTGGACGACTGGCAGCTCATCACGTTGCCTGCCGGCGCGCTGATCACCGCTACCGGGCGGTTGTACCCCGAGGGGCGCGAGACCGACGGCGGCGGCACCGGCTACGCGATGCCGCTCGACCCGGCAGACCCGGTAGACCCGACAGACCCCGTCGCCGTCCCGATGGACGACGCGGCCCGGACCGGTCACGAGGGCCGTCAGGTCGCCCCACACCGGTCACCCGACGGCGGCTGGCGGTACCCAGCGGTCCAGTCGACCTACCGGCTGGTGGAACCGGTCGAGGTCGCCGTCTGCCGGCCGGCGGCCAACCCGCAGTGGGGGGCCGGCGGCATGCGGCAGTACTTCGTACCGGCCTTCCGGACGCTGGTCCGGACCGGCGCTGTGACCTACCTGTCCAGCCGGACCCTCGATGGGGGTGTGTCCCGGATCGACGCCGACCAGGTCCGGGAGCGGCTGCGGGCGGTGGCCACCCGGTGACCGGCGAGCCGACCCCCTGCCTGGCCGACTCGCCCAGCCTCGACGTACCGGTCGCGCACCTGCTCCCGCTGCTCGACGCGCTGGTCGCGCGGGGCGCCCGGATCAGGTACCGGACCGACCTGTTCGGCTTCCACCCGGCTCGTGACGGGTGGCGTTGCGAGCTGCTGGACCCGATCGACTTCGGCCACCTCGCCGAACGCTTCCAGCTGCCCGACAGCATTCGCCTCGACCCGGTGTCCGGGCGGATCGACGACGTCCGCAACCGGATCACCATCAGCGGCCCGGTCAGCTCGCGAGCATGGTCTCCAGGTCCTTCGGGTTGGCCAACCAGGCCGCGTACGCCAAGTCCGACGCGGAACCGGTCGTGATGTCCTCGGTCCCCGCGACCAGCCCGTCGAGTGCCGCGGCCACAACGTCGCTGGGGTCCGCCTTCTCCGCGTCGACGCCCGCGAGCATGTCGGTGTCGACGCCGGCCGGGAACACGCCGTGCACGGTGATGTTCCGGTCCCGAAGCTGGGCCCGCAGCGCCTGGGTCATCGAGTAGGCGGCGGCCTTCGAGGCGCTGTAGCCGCCGAGTCCCGGCATCGGCGCGAGCGCGATGATGGTCAGGACGTTGACGATCGCGCCGCCGCCGGTCGCCTCCAGGACCGGCACGAAGGCGCGGCAGGATCGCAGCGTCCCGAAGTAGTTCGTTTCCATGTCCCGGGCGATCTGGCTCGGGTCACCGTCGAGGGGGCCGCCGAACGCGAGCACCCCGGCGTTGTTGATCAGCAGGTTCACGTCGCTGGCGAAGGCCGCTGCCGCGTTGACCGACGCTGGGTCGTCGATGTCCATCTGGACCGGAACGACCCTCCCGCCGGCGGCCGCCACCACGGCAGCCAGGCTCTCCGGCCGGCGTGCGCCGGCGTAGACCTTGGCTGCGCCCCGCGCCAGGAGATGAGCGACGAACTGGGCACCGATTCCGCGGTTCGCGCCGGTGACCAGCGCGACGGAGTTCTCGATCTGCACGATGTTGCTCCTCATTCGATCGGCGGCGGGCCGGCATCCGACCCGATCTTGTGCCTCGCACAGCCTAAGCCGATCAGGAAGAATCTGTCTACAGAAAGCGAGGAGACGGAGCAATGATCGGCCCGCCTAGATGCATATAACTCTCAAATAGACGCGATCTGCCTTGATTCTGCATCCAAAAATTCCTCATGCATCTAGCTCTGCGCCGGCCGCGCGGGACGCCCGCTCGCCGAGGAGCCGCCGGGCCGTCTCGGCGACGACCTGCGGGTGCGAGACGTGCGCGTCATGCCCCGCGCCGGAGATGACCCGGACCTGCCTCGTGGTCGGTCTGACCAACGGGTCGCGGTCACCCACCACGAGGCGGACCGGGACCGTCAGCTCATCCAGCAACACCGCCAGCTGCCGCCGGGCGCCCGGCTCGGAGATCCTCCGCAACGTCGCCATGACCCGCCGCGTGGTGCCCCGGCGGTTGAGGTTCGCCGCCGCGGACTCGTAGCTGGCCGGGACCGGATCGGTCGGAGCACCGGCCCGCTCGGCGAGCGCGGGGCCGGTCGCCCGGCCGACCAGCAGGGCGGGCAACCGGCCCGGGGCCCGCAGGATCCAGGGCGGCCGGCGCTGGAGGAAGTAGGGCGCGACCAGGACGACGCCAGCGACCCGATCGGGACGGCTCGCCGCGGCGTGCACCGCCAGCGCCGCCCCGAGGGAATGCCCCACCAGCACGGGGCGGGCGGCCGGATCGAGCCGGTCGAGCAGCGCGACGACCCACTCCTCAAGGGTGCCCCCGGTCGGCGACGAGCGGCCGAGACCGGGCAGGTCCGCGACCAGGCACCGGCCACCGAGCAGCTCGGCGGTGGCCCGCCAGCTCTCGCCGTCCAGCGGCAGACCGTGCAGGAGCACGGCCCGCGGGCGGTGGAGCTCGCCGGAGACCAGCGTGCGGCTGCCGGCGATGTCCACGAACGCGGACCCGGTCGCGGCCGGGTGGGTGCCGAACCCGGTGGCGACGAGGTGGATGCTCCACCGCCGGATCACCTCGGTTGCCGCCGGCTCCGGCAGTCCGGCCCGCCGCGCGAACTCCTGGTACGGCTCGACGGGGTAACGGTCCTCGGACACGAAGCTCAGCGACTCCGGCTCGGCGTGGGTGAGCGCGCGGGGCAACCGGCGGACCACGCCAACCGGCAGGACCCGCCTGGGCGGGCGCACGCCGATCGTCCCAGCCACCTCGGCGATGAGCTCCGGTAGCGGTGGGGTGTCCGGATCCAGCGCCCAGTACGCGCGACCCAGGGTCTCCTCGTGCTCGACGAGCTCGGCGAGGAAGGCGGCGAGCACGTCGGCGGCGATGATCGGCACAAAGGTCCGGGGGCTGCCGGCGAGGGCGGTCAGCCGCCCGATCCACAACTCGTGGACGAGGTCACCGAGTCCGATCCGCTGGACGGTCTCCCCGGTGCGGGAGTCGCCGAGCACACCGGCCGGGTTGACGATCGTGAGCGGCAGCCCGGTACGGCCGGCGTGCGCTCGCAGCGCCACGTCCGCGGCGATCTTGCTTGCCTCATACGCCCCCCGGCGTCCGGCGAGCTGGCGGATCGTCGCCTCGGCGAGCGGGTCGAACGCCTCGGCGCGCCCGTCGCCAGCACCCGGCGTGGGCGTTCGCCCGACCCGGTAGCCGCTGACGTGCACGAACCGGCGGAGGTCGGGCCGGCCCGCCGCCCACCCGGCAAGGTCGAGCGTCCCAGCCAGGTTCACCCCGAGCGCCCGGTCGAGGGGCAACCCGAACGCGAACAGCCCGCCCACGTTGTAGACATCGCGGATGGCCAGCAGGCGTTGGTCGTCCGCGGCCGTCAGCCCCAGGCCGGGACGCTCGAGATCGCCGGTGAGCACCACGAGCAGCTCCGGAACACCACCGTGGTCGGCCACCCAGCCCCGCAGCTCCGCCTCCCTCGCCGCTCCGTCGCGGACGACCGCGGCGACCGACCGGCCACGACGGGTCAGCTCCGGAAGCAGCCATCGGCCGATCTGCCCGGTGCCCCCGACGACCAGCGTGTCCACGGTCACCATCGCCTGCCTCCTACCCTGGGCTCGGTACAGTCATGAGTTAATCAAACGATCGTTCGTACAGTATCACCACCATGGCGTCCCACCGCGAGAGAGGTGCCACGCGTGACCGACCGGAGACTCGCGCAGGGCGAGGAGACGCGGCGCCGGATCGCCGACGCCGCGTTGGTCGCGGCCGCGGTGGACGGGCTGGAGGGGGTCACCGTCGGCGGGCTCGCCAGGACCCTGGGGATGAGCAAGGCCGGGGTCTTCGCGCACTTCGGGTCCAAGGAGGCGCTGCAGGTCGCCGTCGTCGAGCACGCGCTGGAGCGGGTGCAAGGTCGGTTGTTCGGGCCGATCTCCGAGCTCCCGCCCGGCGTGCCCCGGCTCCGCGCCTTCCTGCACGCCTACCTCGCGGACATCGCCGACGAGGAGACTCCGGGCGGATGCTTCTTCACCGCGGCCGGCAGCGAGTTCGATCGCCGGCCCGGCGCCGTGCGCGATCGGCTGGCCGGGATCCAGCGGTCCTGGTACGCCTTCGCCGCCGGAGACCTCCGGGCGTCCCAGCGTGCCCGGTCCGGCTCCGCCGACGAAGGGCCACCCGACGCCGACCAGGTGGCGTTCGAGGTGGTCGCGCTGGCCCAGGCCGCGAGCCTCGCCTACCAGCTGCTGGGTGCCCCGGAGGTGCTCGATCGTGCCCGCCACGCCGTCGACCGGCGGTTGGACGCCATCGAGCAGCGGCACGCCGCGGCCGGCTCGGCGCCGGCGGACCCGGCCGCGTGAGGCCGGACGACCAGGACTCGGGCCGGCTGTATACAGATCTTCCATCCCATGCAGTACGCTCGGCTCCCAGTCACCCAGGGGCGAACGACCGCGCAGAATCCGGCGGCGGACAGGGGGCCGGTGTGACGGAGACCGACAGCGCGGCGGACGGATCGGGCGCCGGCTCCACCGGCTCCACCGGCTCGGACCACACCGGCCAGACAACCTACGAGGTGTACGGCCGGCTGCGCGGCGCGATCCTGTCCGGGGCGTTCGCCCCCGAGTGCGCCTTCTCCCAGGTCAAGCTCGCCCAGGAGTTCGGCGTGAGCCGCACCCCGTTGCGGGAGGCGCTGCGGCTGCTGGAGCGTGAGGGGCTGATCGAGTCCACGCCGAACCGCAAGGCTCGGGTGACCAGCGGCAGCGTGGCCGACCTCGACGACCTCTACGGCATCCGCATCGCACTGGAGACGCTCGCCATCTCGATCAGTGTCCGGCAGACCACCGCGGACGATCTGGCCCGACTCCGCGAGCTGCTCGACGAGATGGACCGGGTGGCCGAGTCGCGGGACACGCTCGCCTGGGAGGTGCCGCACGGCAAGTTCCACGCGACCCTCATCCGGCACGCCGGCGACCGGATGACGGCACTAGCGGCGACCCTCCGCGACCATGCGCAGCGCTACCGCGCCCAGGTCCTGGTCGGGCCGCTGGCCTGGGCCACCGGTGCGCGCGAGCACGCCGACATCGTCGCCGCCGTCGTCGCGGGCGACCCCGCACTGGCAGCCCAACGGCTCGCACTGCACTACGCCCGCACGGCGCTCACGCTCACCGCCCAGCTCGCGCCGGGACACGATCCGGTCGCCATCCGGGGTGCCCTGCAGCTCGCCCGCGGGGCGGAACCAGCCGGCTGAGCAACACCAAGCTTGGTATTCCGCTCAGCCGCACCCGGATGCCGCCGATGGGTGAGGTCATGGGGCGCATCGCCACCGATGACTCTGGCGCGCGCGAGGTGACCGGGAGGACCCGCCGCCTCGCCACCGCCGGTCTGGTCGGGGTCGTGCTGCTGGTCAGCGGCTTCGCGCAGTGGGCAGCACACGCCACGGCACACTCGGCGCAGCGTGCGATCAGCACCAACCGGCTCTCGGACGGGTACGCCCGCGCCGCGCGGGCGGTCGCCGCCGAGGAGTCGCTGGAGCGCAAGTACCGGCTGGAGCCCGGCCCCGAGGTCCGGGCCCGCTACGACGCGGCCGCGGCCGAGCTGCTGGCCGCCCTGGAGCAGGTAACGCGCGATGGCTCGCCAGCTGACCAGGCGGCCGTGGCGCGGGTCCGCACCGAACACGGCGGGTACCTGAACGCCATCGCCGCGATGTTCGCCGCCGTCGACCGGGCCGACACCGCGACCGCGCTCCAGATCGACGACCGCGACGTCGACCCCAGCTTCGGCCTGATCGAACGCCTCGTCGAGGGGGAGGCCGAACGGCACCACCAGCAGGCGCTCGACGCGCTGGCCGAGCTGGGCATGCTGGAAACCTTCATCTCGTGGGCGACCCCGGCGACATTGCTGGCCGGCATGCTGCTGGTCGCCCTGTTCTCCTCGGTGCTTCGCCGGGTCCAGCGCCAGCTCAACCAGCAACGAGAGCGCGCGGTGCACAGCTCGTTGCACGACGAGCTCACCGGCCTGCCCAACCGGAGCCTGCTCACGGACCGGTTCGAACAGGCGCTGCGGACCGGGCGACGCCGCCGTACGGCCGCCGGCCTGCTCCTCCTCGACCTGGACCGGTTCAAGGAGGTCAACGAGACCTTCGGTCACCAGCACGGCGACGACCTGCTCCAGCAGATCGGACCCCGACTGTCCGCCGCGCTCCGCGAGACCGACACGATCGGCCGGCTCGGCGGGGACGAGTTCGCGATCCTGCTCCCCGACGTCGAGGACGCTGGCGGCGCCGAGCTGGTCGCCGAACGGCTCCGGGCCAGCCTGACCGAGCCATTCGTGATCGCCGGTGTGGAGCTGAACGTCGAGGCGAGCATCGGTGTGGCGGTCTCCGGCATCCACGGCACCGACGCGATGGCCCTGATGCAGCGTGCGGAGATCGCGATGTATCTGGCGAAGAAGCACAGCGTCGGTGTGTGCTCCTACTCCGCCGACCTGGACCGGGGCTCCCCCGGCGGTCTGGCGCTGCTCGGCCAGCTCCGCCGCGGCCTGGACCGGGATGAGCTCGTCCTGCACTACCAACCGAAGATCAACCTCCGGAGCGGACGGGTCTGCGGTGTCGAGGCCCTGGTCCGCTGGCAGCATCCGGAACGCGGGCTGATCCCCCCGGACCAGTTCATCCCGCTCGCCGAGCACACCGGGCTGATCAAGCCGCTGACCCACTCCGTCCTCGACACGGCGCTGGCGCAGGTCCGGAGCTGGGCTGCCATCGGGCTTGAGCTCCCCGTCGCGGTCAACCTCTCCGCCCGCAACCTCGTCGACGAGCACCTCTACGACGAGGTTGCCGAGCTGCTCGCCAAGCACGGCGTGCCCGCGCACCTGCTCGAGCTGGAAGTCACCGAGACCACCATCATGACCGAACCGGTCCGGGCGGCGCGGCTGCTCACGCGGCTGCACGGCCTGGGCGTTCGCATCGCCATCGACGACTTCGGTGCCGGCTACACCAGCCTCGCGCAGCTCAGGGCGCTTCCTGTCACCGATCTCAAGGTGGACCGCTCGTTCGTCATGACCATGGACCGGGACCCGGGCAACGCCCTCATCGTGCACAGCGTCGTCGAGCTCGGGCACAACCTCGGCCTGACCGCGATCGCCGAGGGCGTCGAGACTCAGCAGTCGATGAGCGCTCTCGCCGACTACGGCTGCGACTCGGCGCAGGGCTACCGCATCTCCCGGCCGCTGCCGGCGGACGCGTTCCTGGAGTGGCACGCGCGCTGGGATCCGTCGAACGTGGCGGAGGCGGTCACCGCGGAAGCCGGCGGCTAGCCCGAACCCGCCGAACCCGCCGGAGCCGCCCGACCCGCCGGAGCCGCCCGACGTTCGCCCTACCGCTCCGGTGCCGGTCGATCCGGGCCGCCAGGTAGCCCACGGCTGACGCGGCGGCGATCGCACCGACCTCGGGGACGGTCAGGGCGGTCGTGCCGAGCAGGTCCTGCAGGGGCGCCAGGTAGAGGGCGCTGACCTGTAGGGCGAACGCACCGAGCACGGCCACCAGCAGGAACGGGTTGGTCCACGTGCCGGGACGGGCCCGGGTCCCGAGCGCCACGCCGAGCTGGGTGGCCGCCAGCGCCAGGAACAGCATGCTCTGCCACGGGCGGCCGATCGCGTGTCCCCAGGCACCCACGCCGAGGCTGACGATGGAGATCACCGCACCGAGCCGGGCGATCCGCTGCCAGAGGCCGTTGCCGAGCACGCTCTCCGCAGGAGGACGTGGAGGTTGCCGCATGGCATGCGGTTCCACCGGCTCGGCGCCGAGCGCGACGCCGGGAAGTCCGTGCGTCATGAGGTTGATCCACAGGATCTGCGCCGGCAGCAACGGCAGGCCCAGCCCGATCGCCGGCCCGACGAGCATGACCACGATCTCGGCGGCGCCACCGGACAACCCGTACAGCAGGAAGCGCCGGACGTTGGCGTAGACCCGCCGCCCCTCCTCGACGGCGGCGACGACGGTCGCCAGGTCGTCGTCGGCGAGGATCAGGTCGGCGGCCTGCCTGGCCACCTCCGTACCTCGGCGCCCCATCGCCACGCCGATGTCGGCACGGTGCAGCGCCGGCCCGTCGTTGACCCCGTCGCCGGTCATCGCGACCACCTGTCCGGCGTTGCGCCAGCCCTGCACGATGTCGAGCTTCTGCTCCGGGCTGGTGCGGGCGAACACCCGGACGCGGGTCAGCTCCGGCGCCGTCATCGCCGCGAGGTGTTCGCCGGTGCTCACGGTGTCCGCGGCATCGATCACACCCAGCCGGAGAGCGACCGACCGTGCCGTGGCGATGTGGTCGCCGGTGATCAGGACGGGCGTGATGCCCGCCTGCCGGCAGGCAGCGACGGTCGCGGCCGCCGCCGGACGTGGTGGGTCGGCGATCGCGATCAGACCGAGCAGCCGCAGCCCGCGCTCGACCTCGACCTCGACCTCGCCGAGGCCGTCGGGACCGGCCGGCACGTCGTCTCGCGGTGCGGTGGCCACGGCGAGCACCCGGTAGCCGTCGGCCGCGAACGCCGCCGCGCGGGCCGAGGCAGCGGCCAGCAGGGTGGCCGGGTCGGCCAGCAACGGCGCGCTGAGCACGACCTCCGGGGCTCCCTTGCAGGTCACGATCAACCCACCGGTCGCCCGCCGGTGCACGGTCGTCATCCGGCGGCGGAGGCTGTCGAAGGGAATCTCGGCGACCCTGATGGCCTCCCGTTCCAGGGACTCGCGGGTCAGCCCGACCTTGCCACCGGCGGCCAGCAGCGCGGCCTCGGTCGGATCGCCGACCGACTCCCACTGCGGTGACCCCGCTGCCGGGGGTTGCAGCGACGCGTCGTTGCACCGCACCGCCGCCGCGAGGAGTGCGATGATCTCGGGCGCGGACCCGACCGTCGCCGGGCCGGCATCGGTGAGCACCTCGCCCTCCGGGGCGTAGCCCGATCCGGTGACGGTGGCCTCCACGGCCGGCGTCCACAGCGACTCCACGACCATCCGTCCCTCGGTCAGGGTGCCGGTCTTGTCGGTGGCGATGATCGTGACCGACCCCAGCGTCTCCACGGCCGGAAGTCGACGGATGATCGCGTTGCGGGCGGCCATCCGCTTGGCACCGAGGGCCAACGAGAGCGTGACGACGGCCGGCAGCGACTCCGGTACGGCGGCCACCACCAGGCTGATCGCCGTCACCACCATGAGCTCCAGCGGCTGACCCTGGAGCAGCCCCAGCACCATCACGACCAGGCAGAGCACGACCGCGACGGCCGCCAGCACCCGGCCCAGGCCGACGAGGCGGCGCTGCAACGGCGTGAGCGATGGACCGCCCTCGAGCAGGCCGGCGATCCGCCCCATGGCGCTGGCCGCCCCGGTGCCGGTCACGACCGCGACCCCGCGCCCGCGCACGACGACCGTGCCCGCCCAGAGCCGGTCGGTCCGCTCACCGGCACCGGATGCCGCCTTGTCGACCGGCACCGACTCCCCGGTCAGTGCCGCCTCGTCGACGAGCAGCGCCACCGCCTCGAGCACGTCCGCGTCGGCCGGGACGATGTCTCCCTCGGCGAGCTCGATGACGTCGCCGGGGACCACCTCCTCGGCCGGCACCGAACGGGACGCCCCGTCCCGCCGCACCCGGGCGGTCGGCGCGGCCAGTGCCGACAGCGCGGCGACGGCGTCGTCGGCCTTGACCTCCTGGACCACGCCCACGGTGCTGTTCGCCACCACCACGACGATGATGATGATCGCGTCCGGGAAGTCCCCGGTGGCCAGCGTCAGGGCGACCGCGACGAGCAGCACCAGGATGAGCGGGTCGCGCAGCTGGCCCAGCACCCGCCGCCATACCGGCGTGCGGCGTTGCGCCGCGACCCGGTTCGGCCCGTGCTGCACGAGTTGTGCCGCGGCCTCAGCCGTGGACAGGCCGATCGTCCGCGACGCCTCGCCGATCCGCTCCTCTGAGCCCATCGCTACCGGCCCTGCCCCTTCCTGACCGCCGCGCGAACCGTCACCAGGCTCTCCGAGCACGACGCGGCGCGGCAAGGGACCTCGGACCCTTAGCCGTGCCCGTCCGGCGAACCCGTCCGGCGAACCCGACCGGCTGCGGGCTCACAGTCGGGGATCGACCGGCTCGGATTCGAGGGCGAGCACCGCGAAGACGCACTCGTGGACCCGCCACAGCGGTTCGCCGCGCGCAGCGCGCTCCAACGACTCCAACCCCAGGGCGTGCTCCCGGGCGGCGAGGGAGCGCTTGTGCCCGAGCCCCCGGACCCGCAGCCGCTCCAGGTTCGCCGGCTCGGTGTAGTCGGGACCGTAGATGATGCGCAGGTACTCGCGGCCCCGGACCTTGAGCCCGGGCTGCACCAACCCACGGCGGCCGCGGACCAGGTTCGCCGCGGGTTTGACCACCATGCCCTCGCCCCCGGAGGCGGTGAGCTCCTCCCACCACCCGGTCGCCGCGGTCACCGACTCCGGGTCGGTGGTGTCGACCACGGTCCGGCCCGTGGTGGCGATCAGGTCGGGGTCGGCCACGGCGAGACGATCGGCGACGTCGAGGTGCCATGCGTGCGGCCGGTCGTGGTACGTCGCCGCCTCGCTGGCGAGCAGCTGGAACGGCGCGAGGCGCACGCCGGCCAGGCCGTCGGTCGGCCAGCAGTACCGGCGGTAGGCGGCCCTGAAGCCGGCGGCGTTCCCCAGCCGGGACCGGGTCCGGTCGAGCAGCCCCGCCGTGTCGAGGCCGGCCGCGGTGGCCGTCTCCAGCGCGCGGACGGCGACCGGCAGCGCCGAATGGGCGGCGGCGCCCACGGCGGCGTACTGGCTCCTCAGTAGATCCAACGCCTTCACGCTCCATGGCAGGAGCTCCGCGTCGAGCAGCAGCCAGTCCGTGCCGAGCTCGTCGAACAGGCCGGCCCGCTCGGCCGCGGCGCGCAGCCGAGCGAGCAGTGCCTCGGTGCGGGCCGGCCCGAAGAACGGGCGGCCGGTGCGGGTGTGCACCGCGCCGGTGGTACCGCCGGGCGCCCCGAACCGGCGCCGCGCCGCGGCGGCGTCGCGGGGAAGCACGACGACAGCGCGGGAGCCCATGTGCTTCTCCTCGCACACGACGGCCGCAACGCCCTCGGCACGGTAGGCGTCGAACGCCTGCTCGGGGTGCTCCAGCAGCCCGTCGCGGGTGGACGTCGCGACCGGGCTCATCGTGGGCGGCAGGTACAGCAACCACCTCGGGTCGAGCGCGAACCGGCTCATCACCTCCAGGGCTGCCGCGGCGTTCTCCTCCCGGACGCTCACCCGGCCGTGATGTCCGGTCTCGATGACCCGGCTGCCCAGCACATCGGCGATGTCGAGCACGTCCGGGTCGCGCCGGCCGGCACCGCCGGCTGCCTCCGGTGCGGCGTCCGGGTTCGCGGGGAACGGCTTCGCCGGGGCGTAGTACACCCGCGCGGCCGGGACGGCGACGAGCTCCCGCTCGGGGTAGCGCAACGCGGTGAGGCTCCCGCCGAACACGCAGCCGGTGTCCAGGCAGAGGGTGTTGTTCACCCACTCCGGGGTCGGGATCGGGGTGTGGCCGTAGAGGACCATCGCCGAGCCGCGGTAGTCGTCGGCCCACGGGTAGCGGACCGGCAGGCCGAACTCGTCCGTCTCGCCGGTCGTGTCGCCGTACAGGCAGAACGTGCGCACCCGCCCCGACGCCCGGCCCTGGTAGCGCTCGGCGATGCCGGCGTGAGCCACGGCAAGCCCCCCGCCGTCCAGGACGAAGTGCGAGATCAGCCCGTCGATGAACCGCTCGACCTCGGCCCGGAACTCCGGCGGCTCGGCGTCGAGCTGTTCCAGCGACTCGGCGAGACCGTGGGTGACCTGGACCTTCCGGCCGCGCAACGCGCGGTGCAGCTTCGCCTCATGATTGCCGGCCACCACGAAGGCGTCCCCCGCCGTGACCATCCCCATCACCAGGCGGAGCACGCCGGGCGTGTCGGGGCCGCGATCGACGAGGTCGCCGACGAAGACGGCCCGCCGACCCGAGGGGTGGTGGGCGCCGACCGCCCGGTCCGCGCCGTCGCGCGCGATGGCGTACCCGAGCTCGGCGAGAAGGGTTTCCAGCTCGTCGCGGCAACCGTGGACGTCGCCGATGACGTCGAACGGTCCGGCCTCGTGCCGCAGATCGTTGTAGAGCCGGGTGCGCACGACGGTCGCGGCGTCGACCTCGTCGGCGGTGGTGAGGACGTGGACGGTGCGGAAACCCTCCCGCGGCAACCCGCGCAGGCTTCGGCGGAGCAGGTCCCGCTGCCGCCGCACGACCCGCGGGCTGAAGTCGCGGTCGGGGCGCGCGGCGTTGCGCTCGACACACACCCGCTCCGGGATGTCGAGAACGATCGCGACCGGGAGCACGTCGTGCTCCTTGGCGAGCGCGACGAGCTTCCTGCGGGCGTCCGGCTGCACGTTGGTGGCGTCGACGACGGTCAGCCGTCCCGCGGCGAGCCGCTTGGCAACAATGTAGTTGAGGACGTCGAAGGCGGCCGGCGTGGCGGCCTGATCGTTCTCGTCGTCGGCGACCAGCCCCCGGCAGAAGTCGCTGCTGATCACCTCGGTCCGCCGGAACTGGTGGGCGGCGAACGTCGACTTGCCGGAGCCGCTCGCCCCGACGAGCACGACGAGGCTGAGCGCGGGCACGGCCAGCTCACGGGCCGCTGCGACGGGGGTCTCTTCCGCGATGCCGGTCACGCGCTCACCTCGTCCACACCGTTGCCGCCGGCCGCCTTGGTGAACACGGCCATCTGGGTGGGCGGCCCGACCTCGGGGTCGTCGGTCCCCACGGGCAGGAACCGGACGGTGTAGCCGTGGGCGGCGGCCACCCGCGCGGCCCAGTCGCGAAACTGCGCCCGGCTCCACTCGAACCGGTGATCCCGGTGCCGCATCGTCCCGGCGGGCAGGCTCTCGAACCGCACGTTGTGCTCGACGTTCGGGGTGGTCACGAGGACCGTGCGCGGTGCGGCGTCGCCGAAGACGGTGCGCTCCAGCGCCGGCAGCCGGGGCGGGTCCACGTGCTCGATCACCTCCATCAGGACGGCGGCGTCCAGCCCGGCGAGCCGGTCGTCCCGGTAGGTCAGCGACGATGTGATCAGGCTGAGCCGCTCCCGCTTGCGCTCCGGCATCCGGTCGAGCTTGAGCCGCCGTTCCGCCCGTTCCAACGCGCGTGACGCCACGTCCGCGCCGATGACCCGCGTGAACGCCGGCTCGTCGAGGAGGCGGGCCAGCAGGGCGCCGTCGCCGCAGCCCAGATCGGCGACCCGCTGTGCGCCGGACGCCCGCAGCGCGGCGAGGACGGCGCCGTGCCGCTGCTGCACGAGTGGCACCGGGCGCTCCGGCTCCTCGCCGACCCCTTCCTCACCGACCTCGGCGGCGTCGGTGGCGTTGTCGAGCCGCTCCGGTTCGGTGTCGTCGACCTCAGCGAGGCGGGCGACGGCGGAGCGGACCAACGTGGCGCGGTGTGCCAGGTACCGGCGGGTGATCAGCGCGCGCTCCGGATGGCTGCCGAGCCAGCCACCGCCGGCCCGGATGAGCTTGTCGACCTCGTCCGGGCTGACCCAGTAGTGCTTGGCGTCGTCGAGGACGGGCAGCAGGACGTAGAGGTGGTTGAGCGCGTCGGCCAGCCGCAGCTCACCGGTCAGCCGCAGGTCGACGTAGCGCGAGTCCCCCCAGTCGGGGAACTGCTCGTCCAGCGGCACACTCGCCGCCCCGACCTGCCACCCGAGCGGCTCGAACAGCCGCGACGCGAGGTCCGGTCCACCCCGGCACGGCAGCGCCGGCACGTGCAGCTCCAGCGGCAGCGGCGCGGCGGCGAGATCCGGGCGCGCCTCGCAGCGGCCGGTCATCGCGGTCTTGAAGACCCTGGTCATCGCGACGGCGAGCATGCTGGATGCGGCGTAGGGGCGGTCGTTGACGTACTGGCCGAGCGCGAACCCGTCCCCGGCCGGCCCCTTGCGCCCCCGCACGAGCCCGACCGGGTCGACCTCCAGCAACAGCGCGGCGGTGCAGCGTGCCTCCGTGGCCTCGGGGTAGAAGACGTGCGCGGTCCCGACGCCGACCTCGAAGGTCTGCACCCGCTGCGGATGCTTGTGCAACAGGTATCCCAGGTCGGTCGCCGGAGCGCGGGTCATGGTCACGGTCAGCAGCACGGTGCAGAGTCTCCCCGATCCGGTCGTACCCGTCGATCCGGTTGCGCGGCCCAGGCGCGGCCGTGCCGAACCCGTGCGTCGTCCGATCGCCGACGCCGAGGTCACCCGAGCGCTGGCCGTTCGGCTGGCGTGGCCCGCCAGAAGCTCAGCGGCACCGGCATGACGTACTTCATCCGCAGGCAGCTCGCCTGCCCGGCGCCGGGTGCGTTCGATGCCACGCCATCGTGGGCCGGGCTGCAGCTGCGCGAGTGGGTGCTGCCGAGGGTGCTGGAGCTGACCCACACCGGCCGCCGGATCGCGCCGTACCAGGGCTGCCGAGCGACAGTCAGATCAGCGCGGCGCGGGTGGAGCGGACTACCGTCCTGCACCGTGACCGAACCGCCGTTCCTGGGCTCCACGCGGGTGTTCTATGACACCGTGGCCGCCGACTACGCCGAGCATCTCCGCGCCGAACTCGCGGACAGGCCGATGGACCGGGCGCTGCTCACCGTCTTCGCGGAACTTGTCCGGGCCGCCGGGGCCGGCCCGGTCGCCGACCTTGGCTGCGGCCCCGGTGCCGTGACCGCACAGCTGCACACCCTGGGATTGGCCGTGTTCGGGGTCGACCTGTCACCGCAGATGGTCGCCCAGGCCCGGCAGGCGCACCCGGGCCTGCGGTTCGACGAGGGCTCGATGAGCGCCCTGGACCTGCCGGATGGCGCTCTCGGCGGCATCACCGCCTTCTATTCGATCATGCACACCCCACCGGAGCTGCTGCCGGCGGTGTTCGCCGAGTTCCACCGGGTGCTGGCCCCGGGCGGCCACGTGTTGCTCGCCTTCCTGGTCGGTGACGAGCAGTTTCACCGGACCGAGGCGTACGGCCGCGCGGTGTCGATCGACTACTTCCTGCGGCCGGCGGAGCGGGTCGGCGACGCCGTGAGCCGGGCCGGGCTGGTCATCCACGCACAGATGCTGCGCGAACCACACGGGGACGCAGAGAAAAGGCCGCGCGCCTACCTGCTCGCCCGCAAACCAGACGAAACCGACCAACCCTGACTCGTGGCCGCCCCACGCTGACCGCGACGGTCCGAATCCTTGCCAGGATCAGCAGCCCAGCCTCCTCACCCTGCACGATGGCAATCGACAAGCCGGCCGATGACGTCCCAACTCTGGGCCGGCCCTTGGCCGACACCGTCAAGGGCTCACGTCACCACAACATGAAGGAACTCCGACCAGGTTCGAGTGGTAGCAGCGAGATCCGGGTCCTGTTCGCCTTCGTCCCGGTTCGCCAGGCGATCCTGCTCATCGCCGGGGACAAGGCCGGTAACTGGCAGCAGTGGTACCGCCAGGCCATCCCGGCGGCCGACGACCGGTTCGACGAGCACCTACAGAACGTGGCAATACGGCAATCCACACACGACGAACGAGGAGGTGACAGGTGATGGCGGCGAAGAACTGGCGTGACGTACGCGCGAGCACGCACCTGGACGAGGTCCAGTCGCCGAACACCGCCAGCGCCTCGACGAGGCCAACCGGGCGAACCTGGCGAAGGTCTTCGGGGAGCTGTACTTCCTGCTGGAGTACCCCGACCGCTCCATCGCCCTGGTGGACGCGGCGGTTGACGCCGGCCTCGCCCAGATCATCATCGCCCGTTTCTCCTTCGAGCCGCCCGGCGCGGGACTGGTCGTCGACGGGTTCGTCGTGAACATGGAGAAGGTCTTCGAGGACTTCGTCTGCGGCGCCCTCGGCGACCGTTTGCGCGGGTACGGCGGCAGCACCGCCGGCGGGCACCCGCCTACGATCAACACTGCCCCAGAGCGTGCGTTCCGTGCATGCCGTCGCCCCCGCCCGAGGCGGGAAATGGGAGGGACCGCCGTGTGTCGATGGCTCGCGTACTCCGGGTCGCCGGTGCCGCTGGCGGAGCTGCTGCTGAAGCCCACCCACTCGCTGATCGACCAGAGCCTCCATTCGAGGCTCGGCGCCACCACGACGAACGGTGACGGGTTCGGCATCGGGTGGTACGGCACCGGGGACACCCCCGGCGTCTTCCACGGCATCGAGCCGGCGTGGAACGACCGGAACCTCAAGGACCTCGCCCGCCACCTCGTCTCGCCACTGTTCTTCGCCCACATCCGCGCCTCGACCGGCGGCGCGATCCAGCAGACCAACTGCCACCCGTTCCGCCACGGCCGGTGGCTGTGGATGCACAACGGCCTCATTCGCGGGTTCTCATCGGTCCGGCGCGACCTCGCGTTCGCGGTCGATCCCTCGCTCTACGCGGAGATCGAGGGATCGACGGACTCGGAGCTGTTCTTCTACCTCGCGCTGACGTTCGGCTTGGCCGACGACCCGCCGGCGGCGGTCGAGCGCGCGGTTGGCCTCATCGAGGAGACGGGGCGCCGCCACGGTGTGCAGCACCCGATCCAGATGACCGTCGCGACGACCAACGGGGTGAGCACATGGGCGTTCCGCTACTCCAGCGAACGAAGCTCGCGGTCGCTGTTCTACAGCACGGCCGTCGAGACGCTCCGCACGCAGTACCCCAGCAACCCGGTGCTCCACGAGCTGTCCGACGAGACCCGGATCGTCGTGTCGGAGCCGCTCGGCGACCTCGCCGGCGCGTGGAACGAGGTCCCCGAATCGAGCTACGGCGTCATCCAGGAGGGGCAGGATGAACTGCGGTCGTTCCGCCCCAGGGTCGCTTAGGTACGTCGCGCGCCCCGGCGATCACCGACCACACGGGCGACGATCGACGTCGTGCCGGGCCAATCCGGCGACTACCGGTCAGGCCAGGTGGCACACGCGGGAATCGTGGTGCTCAGATCGCGACCCGGCGCGATCCCGCTGGGGCACGCCGGGCGAGCCACCATGAGCTCGACGCCGCGAGCACGGCGAACGCCACGCAGGACGCGACGACGGCCCGCCCGGAGACGCGGCCGGACCACCGGGGAATCGGGTTCCGGTCGGACTGCTGGTACCGCGGGAGGAACACGTACTTGAACTCCAGTCCCTTGGAGCGCACGAACGTGCCGACCTTGATCGCGTCAACCGGTCGCCCGTCGTACTCCGCCAACCTCATCACCGGCGAACGGTGACAAGCGTATGACCGACCGCGACGACCCGCGATCCGAGACGTCAATGGCCCCTCCGGACGGCGCGAACGGCCCGGAACATTCGTAGGCACGTCTACGTTCGAAGTCGTAGATGTTGATACGTTTTCCTGTCGCAACTCCGGCGCGCGACACCGAACTCTGGAGTTTCAATGACCATGCCCCGCTCCACCGCCGAGGATCTCCGCGAGGAGGTCGTCCAAGCGGTCGGCCTTCTCTTCACGTCCGGGGTGATGTCCCACTCCGGGCACGCGAACCTCAGCGCGAGGCTCGACGCCGACCGGTTCCTGCTGACCACCACCGGGACGGTTCGGGACCTGCGCCCGGACCAGCTCGCGACGGTGACCCTCGACGGCAACGTCGTGGAGGGACAACTCGGCTCCGAGAACGCCGAGATCATCGCGATGCACTCGGTCGTCTACCGGGCCCGCGATGAGGTCGGCGGCATCATCCACACGCATTCACCGGACGCCACCGCGTTCGCGCTGGCCCACCGGCCGCTGCCCTGCCGCGTCGAGCCGCTGCTGCGTTTCGGGCAGGCCGAGCCCGTGCCGGTCGCTCCGTGGGGGCCGCGTGGCTCCGACGTGTCGGTCAACGGGATCTCCGCGATCCTTGCCGAACGGCCGAACACCAACGCGGTCCTGCTCGCCAACCACGGGCTGCTCACCTTCGGCGCCGACCCACTGGCCGCCGCGCGTCTGGTGATCGCGATCGAGGAGGCGGCCGGGATCGAGCTCGCCGCCGCCGCGCTCGGCGGCGGGGTGGACTTCCCGGCCGGCGCCCTGGATGCGGTGCGGGCATCGATGGCGAGGGTCCACTCATGACCCGCCCGGACGTCGCCGAGACCGCGCTGGTCACCGCCGGCATGCCCGCATACGGTCTCGGGGTCAAGATCATCGCCGAGCTTGTCGAGGCAGGGGAACCGGGAGGAGCAGGGGATGGAGCCGGGTGATCAGGCGGCGGCCAGCCACGGGCACGGCCCGGCCGGTCTCGGCTTCCTGCTCGGCGTCGCCCACCGGGAGCACCGGCGCGCCTGGGAAGCCGAGCTGGCCGACCTGAACCTCACCGCACCGCAGGCAGCGCTGCTCCGGCTGGTCACCAACCAGCCCGGCAGCGGCATCCGCCAGCTCGCCCGCCAGCTCGCCACGGACCCCATGAACGTGCAGCGCATCGCCGAAGGCCTGACCGGGCGGGGGCTGCTCGAGTCCCGTGCCGACCCGGCCGACGCGCGCCGCCGCCCGCTGCACCCCACCGTGGCCGGCCGCCATCTCGCCACCACTATCGTCGAGCGCTCCGCGGCGGTCGAGGAACAGCTCGCCGGGGAGCTCGGTGGGGACACCTACGCGGTGCTGCTCGACGGCCTGGCCCGGCTGGCCCGGCTGGCCCGCCGCGACCACGGCCCCGAGCCCGGCGTCCCGACCTGACGCTCAGCGTTTGGCGGCGGTGAGCCGGTAGCGCAACCGGAAGGGCAGCCGGGCCACCATCGCGGCGGCCTGCGCGTCCCGGCCGACGAGGTAGCGGGGACGTGGATGGCGGCCGGTCAGCGCCGTGACGATGACCTGCGCCACCCGCTCGGGTGGCAGGCCGTGCGCGGCGGCCCGGGTCGCGGTCGCCCGCACGTCCGCGATCTGGGCGGCGTACCGCTCCCGGCCGGCGGCCGGAAACTGCGCGAACACCTCGTCCCCCGCGGCCGCGCCCCGGTTCCAGATCGGTGTGGCGATCGCGCCGGGCTCGATCAGCACGACCGGGATCCCGGACGGCGCCAGCTCGGCCCGCAGGCTGTCGGCGAGGCCGAGCAGCCCGTGCTTCGAGGCGTGGTAGGGGCCGAGCATCGGCCCGGCGATCCGGCCCGCGATCGAGCCGACCATGACGATGCGGGCGTTCTGACCCTGCTCCCGGGACTGCCGGAGGGCGGGCAGCATCGCCTGGGTGACGGTGAGCTGGCCGATCAGGTTGACCTCGATCTGGCGCCGGAACACCTCGATCGGGATGTGCTCCAGCGGACCCGGCAGGGCCACCCCAGCGTTGTTGACCAGGCCGTGCAGCGGTCCGGTGGCGAGGACCCGCTCACCGGCCGCCCGGACCGAGGCGTCGTCGGTCACGTCCATCCGCAGGACGGTCACCGCCTCCGGGTAGTCGCGCCGCAACGCGTCCTCGTCCTCGCTGGTCCGCACGGTGGCCCAGACGTGGGCGCCGCTCCGCACGAGCCCGTCCACGCAAGACCGACCGATGCCGGTGGAGGCGCCGGTCACCAGGAATGATCGTGAAGTCATGGGACTGAGTATCGTGCAAGACCGGGTCTTATGCAATACTGAGCCTCATGGAGGACCGGGTACCTATGACACTGCGCGAACGCAAGCAGCGCCGGACCCGCGACACGATCGTCGAGGCGGCGATCGTCCTGTTCGCCGAGCGTGGCTTCGACGCCGTGACCATCACCGACATCGCCCACCGCGCCGAGATCGGCCGGGCCACGTTCTTCCGCTACTTCGCCGACAAGCAGGAAGTGCTGTTCGCCGACGACACGGAACTGCTCGCCACCCTCGTCGCGGCGATCGAGGCGAGCGCGGCGACGCTGGCGACGCTCGGTGAGTCGCTGGCCAACGCGCTCGTGGTCGCCAGGGCCGGGCTGCTCGCGCTGACGCGCCGCGTCACCACGCAGCCGGACCGGCTGGCGCTGCGCGCCCGCCTCATCGACGCGCACCCCGACCTCCAGGCCCGCAACCTGGTCAAGGAACGCGGCTACACCGAGGCCGCCGTCGCGGCGATGACCCGGCACGGCGCGGCCCGCGACACCGCTGAGCTCGCCGCGAGCCTCGCCGCCGCGTGCTTCGCCACCGGGCACGCCCGCGCTCTCGCCACCGGGCAGGACCTGCCGTCGGCCGTCGACGCCGCCTTTCGCACGCTGACCCTGCTCGACACGGCGGTGCTACGCGCGGGCCTCGACGGCCAGGGCACGGCGTAACGGGACGTACGCAGGACGCTCGCCGGACTGACGCCGCCCGGCCGGTGGCGGGTCAGGGTGCGGTCACGAGCAGGACCAGCTGATGGTCCCGGACATGGTGTGGCCGCGCTTGCCGGTGACGGTGAACGGCGCCGATCCGCCGTCGGCGGTGATCGCGGCGGTGGTGCGGACCCCAACCAGCGCGAACTCCTCACCGTCGGGGGCGAGAACGCTACCGCTGAGCGTGGTTTGGTAGGACGCGGGTCCGCTGTACCTCATCGCCGTGGCGGCGACCCGGACCGTGTAGCCCGCAATGGCGCCGGTGCCCGAAGCGCGGTAGATCCGCCCGGTCGTACAGGTCACCGGGGTGTCCACGTGCCCGCTCACCGCGCGCGGTGAGGTGACGCTCAGCGTGATCGAACCGGGACCGCCCTCCCCCTGCCCGGCGTTGGCGGGCGAGGACGACACCGAGCCGGTCGGCTCGACTGATTCGGTCGAGGCGGCGGACCGGACCGCGACCGGTTGGCAGGCCGACAGCGCGGTCACGGCGAGCAGTACCGGGACGGTCACGGCCGCGACGCGCAGCGAGCGCGAGGAGGGACGGCGGATCATGGTTGGCCTTTCCGGTGGCCGGCCAGCGGCCGGAACAAGTCGGACACCCGAACGATCCTGCCCATTGGTCACATTCGTGTTCGTTCGGTATGCGGGGAATGTAAGCGTCGAGCAGCGCCACCGACCTTGCCCGGCCCCGGGCAGCCGACCCCCTCAGCCGTAGGCCGCGCCGGTGTAGTTCTCCGCCACCCACGTGGCGCCGGCGCGGGAAGACGTCACGTTGCGCAGCTGGGTCAGCTGGAGCTGGCGGACGAATGCGGAGTCGGGCTCCTCGGGAGCAGGAGCGTGCAACATGCTCGTCATCCACCATGAGAAGTGGGTGGACTGCCAGACACGTTGCAGGGCAGTGTCGGAGTAGGCGTCCAGCAGCTCGCCGCTGTCCTTCTGGAGGAACTGCGTCATGGCCTCGGCGAGGCGACGGACATCCGCGATCGCCAGATTGAGGCCCTTGGCGCCGGTGGGAGGCACGATGTGCGCCGCATCACCCGCGAGGAACATCCTGCCGAGGCGCATCGGGGCGCTCACGAAGCTCCGCATCGGCGTGATGCTCTTGTCGAGCAGCGAACCCGTCTCCAGCGACCACCCATCGAGCTGGAACCGGGTCGCCAGCTCTTCCCAGATCCGGTCGTCCGACCATGCGTCGACCGACTCATCGGCCGCCACCTGCAGGTACAGCCGACTGATCTTCTCCGAGCGGAGGCTGTGCAGGGCGAACCCGTTCGGATGCCACGCGTAGATCAGCTCGTCGGTGGACGGAGCCACCTGGGCGAGCACCCCTAACCATGCGAACGGAAAGACCCGCTCGAAGTCGGTCCGAAGCGAGTCCGGGATCGCCGGTCGGCAGATGCCGTGGAAACCGTCGCACCCGGCGACGAGGCCGCACCGGAGCTCACGCAGATGCCCTTGCTCGTCCACGAACCTGATCAGCGGCTGGTCCGTCTCAAGATCGAGGACCTCCGCGTCGCTGGCGTTCCAGTAGATCTCCTGGCCGTCCGCGAGCCGCGCGTTGATGAGGTCCTTCGTCACCTCGGTCTGCCCGTACACATACACGGACTGTCCGCAGAGATCCGGGAAGTCGATCCGGCGCCGTTCGCCGGGCCACTGGAGGTAGATGCCGTCATGGCGCAGCCCCTCACGGACGAGTCGGCCACCAACTCCCGCATCGATCAGGGTCTGCACCGCACCGTGCTCGATCACCCCGGCCCGGATCCTCGCCTCGACGTACTCCCGGGATCTCGCCTCGACGATGACCGACTCGATGCCGCGCAAGGCCAAGAGCTGGGCGAGCAGCAGCCCGGACGGACCGGCACCCACGATGCCCACCTGAGTTCGCATGCGCCGACTGTGGCGCCGTCCCCGTCCCCCCACAACCGACGCTTCCACCCTACGGAAGCTGCCGCCCTCAACCGGCGCGGTGGTGGGACACATTGCGCGAGATCGTGGCCGCGGCGACCCGCAGCGCCGGAACGAACTTCACGAGGTCCTTGCGGAGTATCCGGGTGACCAGCCCGAGGGCCGCGAGCACGCGGCCCTCCGGGTCGAAGATCGGCACGGCGATCGCCGCGACACCCGGGGTCATCTCCTCGAAGCTGCGTGCGTACCCGTTCCGCCGCACGGCAGCCAGCTCGCAGCACATCCGTTCGCGGTCCACGATGGTGAAGCTGGTGACCTTGGTCAGCTTCGAGAGGCATGCGTCGACGAGACCGGGCTGGGCGTGCGCGAGCAGCACCTTCCCGACCCCGGTCGCATGCAGCGGCAGTGGTCGGCCCGGACGGCTCTCCACCGGGACAGACGCCTTGCCGTGGATCCGCTCCACGTACAGCGCGCTCGTCCCCGACAGAACCGCCAGGGTCACGTTCTCCTGGGTGGCCACGAAGAGGTCCTGCATCGCGGGGAGGGCGACCTCGCGCAGTTCGCGCTGAACCGGTGCCAACGTCCCGAGCTGCCACAGACGCCGGCCGATGTGGTAGGCGCCGTCCTCGGCCCGATCGACCGCCTGCCACCTCTCGAGCTCCGCGAGCAGCCGGTGCGTGGTGGACAGCGGGAGCTTCGACCTGCGGGCGATGTCGCTCAGGGTGAGTGCGGTGTGCGTCTCGTCGAAGCTCGACAGCACCGCGAGGACCCGCGCGGCCACGCTCGGGCCGCACACGACTGCCGCCGCCTTCGTCATCCGCACCTGCCCCCGTCGCAATGATGCCGCTCACCCGGTGAGCACCCGGGCGCGGCTTCCACCCAATGGAAGCACGAGTTACCTGGCCAGTCGACGTCTGAAAGGGTCCTCACCACGGACCAGGAGGCAGCTGTGGCGATCGTCGTGCGCAATACCCCGCGAACCGCCCTCGATGTGGTGGACGGGCTCGCCGAGCTCGGTACCGCCACCGTTCACGAGGCCCAGGGCCGCACCGGACTCCTCGCCGCACGGCTGCGCCCGATCTACCGACCGGCCCGGGTGGCCGGCAACGCCCTGACGTGCGAGGTCCCGCCCGGGGACAACTGGTCCATCCACGTCGCGGTGGAGCAGGCCAGACCCGGCGACGTCCTCGTGGTGACACCGACAAGCCCATGCGAGGACGGTTACCTCGGCGATCTCCTCGCCGAGAGCCTGCGAACCCACGGCGTCCGGGGGCTGGTCATCGACGGCGGCGTACGCGACGTCGCGTCCCTGACGGCCATGGCCTTCCCGGTCTGGTCCGCGGCGATCTGCGCCCAGGGCACGGTGAAGGAGACGCCCGGCAACGTCCAGACCCCGATCGTCTGCGCCGGTGCGCTCGTCCGTCCAGGCGACGTCGTGGTGGCGGACGACGACGGAGTCGTCGTCGTCCGCCGCGAGGACGCCGAGTCGGTCCTGGCCACGGCACGCGCCCGGGAGGAGAACGAGGCGGGCAAGCGGCAGCGACTCGCGGCGGGTGAGCTGGGTCTCGACATCTACGCCATGCATGGCCGCCTCGCCGAGAAGGGCCTGCGCTACGTCGACTTCGCGGACCAGCGATGAGCCAGACCGGCATACCCTGCAGCGTGATGCGCGGGGGCACCTCCAAGGGACTCGTGTTCAGCGGAGGTGATCTGCCTCTCGACCCGGCGGCACGCGACGCGCTGCTGCTCGCCGCCATGGGATCTCCGGACGTACGCCAGATCGACGGCATGGGCGGCGCTCACCCCCTCACCTCGAAGGTCGCCGTCGTCAGCCCGACCGAGCGAGTCGACGTCGACGTCGAGTACCTCTTCCTCCAGGTTTGGCCGGACCGTGCCGAGGTCTCCGACGGCCAGAACTGCGGCAACATGCTGGCCGCCGTCGGGCCGTTCGCCATCGAGTCCGGTCTCGTCCAGGCGCTCGATGGCGTGACACCCATCAGGATCTGGATGACCAACACGGCGACACTCGCGACCGCCTACGTGCTGACGCCCGGCGGTCAGGTCGCCTACGAGGGTGACGCGAGGATCGACGGAGTTCCCGGCACACACGCACCGCTCCGGATCGAGTTCGCCGACATCGCGGGCTCCTCCACCGGAGCGTTGCTCCCCACGGGCGATGCCAGGGACGTCATTGACGGCTACGACGTCACCTGCATCGACAACGGCATGCCCGTGGTCTGCCTGCGAGCCGGCGACTTCGGGCTCACCGGTGCCGAGTCGCCCGGTGAGATCGAGGCGAACCGCGAGGTCGCCAGCCGGATCGAGGCGATCCGGCTGGTCGCCGGGGAGCGCATGAACCTCGGCGACGTGCGCGACAGGACCGTCCCCAAGATGAGTCTGCTGTCAGCGCCCGCTCACGGCGGCTCGATCGGCACCCGGACGTTCATCCCGCACCGCGTCCACGACGCGATCGGCGTGCTCGGCGCCGCGTCCGTGGCCACAGCCTGCCTTCTTCCCGGATCGGTGGCCCATGACGTCGTGGAGCTGCGACCCTCGGGCGTGAGCGAGCACGTGGACGTGGACGTGGAGCATCCCTCAGGGTTCTTCACGGTGGGGTTGGACGTCCGTGAGGCCGAAGGCGCCATCTCCATCGACCGGGTGACGCTGCTGCGCACCGCACGCCTTCTCATGCGCGGCGAGGTCTACGTCCCCTCGTCGGCGATGAGCCGCCCGTGAGCAGGGTCGCGCTGACCGGGATCGGCGAGGGCTGAGGGCCATGGAACGACGCCGCGCACAGAACCGCTCCAAGGAGCCGACACCGTGATCATCGACTGCCACGGGCACTACACGACTGCCCCCGCGCCGCACAACGGGTGGCGGGAGCAGCAGCTCGCGGCCTTCCTCTCCGGCCGCCCGACCCCCGACTACCCCGACGTCTCCGACGACGAGATCCGGGAGTCCATCGAGAACAACCAGCTCCGGCTGCTCACCGAGCGCGGTGCGGACATGACGATCTTCTCCCCGCGTGCCTCCGCGATGGCCCACCACGAGGGCGACGCCCGCATCAGCCTCGAGTGGGCGCATGCGTGCAACGACCTCATCGCCCGCGTTGTCAGCCTGTTCCCCGAGACGTTCATCGGCGTCTGCCAGCTGCCGCAGTTCGCCGGTGAGCCACTCGACGCCGCGATCGCAGAGCTCAGACGCTGCGTCGGCATGGGCTTCGTCGGCTGCAACCTCAACCCGGACCCAAGCGGAGGGTACTGGACCTCGCCCCCGCTGACGGACCGGTACTGGTACCCGCTCTACGAGGCGATGGTCGAGCTGGACGTGCCGGCCATGGTCCACGTCTCCGCCAGCTGCAACCCGGGTTTCCACGCGACCGGCGCCCACTACATCAACGCCGACACCACGGCGTTCATGCAGCTGATCCAGGGCGACCTCTTCGCTGACTTCCCTACCCTCCGCCTGGTGATCCCGCACGGTGGTGGAGCCGTCCCCTACCACTGGGGCCGCTACCGCGGCCTCGCCGACATGCTGCGGCGCCCCCCGCTGGACCGGCACGTCATGAGAAACGTCTTCTTCGACACCTGCGTCTACCACCAGCCCGGCATCGACCTGCTCTTCGACATCATCGACGTCGGCAACATCCTGTTCGGCTCCGAGATGGTCGGCGCCGTCCGCGGCATCGACCCCACCACGGGTCACCACTTCGACGACACGAAACGCTACGTGGACGCCGTCGCGCTCTCCCAGACCGACCGCGAGAAGGTCTACTCCGGCAACGCGCGCCGCGTGTACCCGCGCATCGACGCCGCACTGGTCCGGCGCGGGCTCTCATGACGACCACCTTCTTCCCCGACGCCGGCTGGCTTCCCCACCACGCCAACCCCAGCAGGCCCGCCTACGTGCCGCCGCCGCGCGCCGTGGACGCGCACTGCCACGTCTTCGGCCCGGGACACCTCTTCCCCTACGCCCCGGAGCGGAAGTACACGCCGACCGACGCCGCCAAGGCGGAGCTCTTCGCACTCCGCGACTTCCTCGGGTTCGACCGCAGCGTCATCGTCCAGGCCACCTGCCACGGTGCGGACAACTCGGCGATGGTCGACGCGCTCGCGAGCGCACAGGGCCGGGCCCGAGGCGTGGCGACGATCCGACCCGGCGTCTCCCGAGCAGAGCTCGCGGACATGCACGCGGTCGGCGTCCGCGGCATCCGCCTCAACTTCGTGAAACGTCTCGTGGATCCCAAGCCGGTCGGGTACTACCGCGGCCTGGTCGACCTCGTCGCCGAGCTGGGCTGGCACATCGTCGTCTACTTCGAGGCCGCCGACCTCGCCGAGCGGTGGAACCTCCTCACCACACTGCCCACCACGGTGGTCGTCGACCACATGGGACGGCCCGACGTGAGCAGGCCGGTCGGTGGCGAGGAGTTCGGGCTGTTCGTCCGCCTCATGACCGAGCACGACAACGTCTGGAGCAAGGTGAGCTGCCCGGAGCGACTCTCGGTGAGCGGGCCGCCGGAGTACTCCGACGTCCATCCGTTCGCCCGGTACATCGTCGAGACGTTCCCCGACAGGGTGCTCTGGGGGACGGACTGGCCGCACCCGAACATGAAGAGACACATGCCGGACGACGGTCACCTCGTGGACGTCATCCCGCACATCGCCAGGACCGACGACCTGCGGCGCAAGCTTCTGGTCGACAACCCCACCCGGCTCTACTGGGAGGCGTAGATGGTCGACAACGCGCAGTTCGACGACATCCCCGGGACCACCGTCTTCACCGCGGAACGGTCGCGGCGGGGATTCCAGCTCAACCAGTTCTGCATGAGCCTCATGAAGGCCGAGAACCGCGCGCGGTTCAAGGCCGACGAGCGCACCTACCTCGACGAGTGGCCGCTCACGGACGAACAGCGGAAAGCGGTCGCCGACCGCGACTACAACGCGATGCTCGCGGTCGGCGGCAACATCTACTTCCTGTCCAAGATCTTCGCCACCGACGGCCTCAGCTTCGTCCAGGCGGTCAGCACCATGACCGGCATGTCGGTCGAGGAGTACCAGACGATGATGCTGGCCGGCGGCCGCAGCATCGAGGGCTGGCGTTCCGTGTCCGGGGAGGCCTGACATGGCACGCATCACCGCAGGACTCGCGACGAGCCACATCCCCGCCATGGGAATGGCGGTCGACCTCGGCAAGACGGCCGAGGACTACTGGAAGCCGGTCTTCGCCGGCTACGACTGGACCAGGGCCTGGGCCGAGACCGAACGCCCGGACGCCGTCATCCTCGTCTACAACGACCACGCCTCAGCCTTCTCCCTGGAGATGATCCCGACGTTCGCCCTCGGGTGCGCCGAACGCTTCGCCCCCGCGGACGAGGGCTACGGCGCTCGTCCGGTCCCCGTCGTCCAAGGTCATTCCGAGCTCGCCGCGCACCTGGCCCAGGCGCTGATCCTCGACGAGTTCGACCTGACCATCATGAACGCGCTCGACGTCGACCACGGCCTGACCGTCCCGCTGTCCCTCGTCTACGGGCAGCCCGAGGCGTGGCCGGTCCGGGTCATCCCGCTGGCGGTGAACGTCGTCCAGTACCCCCCGCCCACGGGGCGTCGATGCCTGTCCCTCGGTAAGGCGATCCGCCGGGCGGTGGAGAGCTTCGACCAGGACCTCGATGTCCAGGTGTGGGGTACCGGTGGCATGAGCCACCAGCTTCAGGGGCCGCGTGCCGGACTGATCAACAAGGACTTCGACACGGCGTTCCTCGACCGGCTCGTCTCGGACGCCGAGAGCCTGGCTCTCCTGCCGCACATCGAGTACCTGCGCGAGTCCGGCTCCGAGGGCATCGAGATGGTGATGTGGCTCGTCATGCGTGGCGCACTCGGCCCGGACGTCGAGGAGCTCCACCGCTTCTACCACGTGCCCGCGTCCAACACGGCCGTCGGGCACATCGTCCTGCGACCGACCGACCACCACGACACCAAGGCTGGCTAGACCCATGCGCATCGCACTCGCCGGCGCCGGCGCCTTCGGCATCAAACACCTGGACGCACTCGCGGCCATCGACGGCGTCTCGGTCACCTCCGTGATCAGCCGCGGCCTGGAGCAGGCCCGCGAGGTGGCCGACAGGTACGGCGCGCCGCACGCGTCCACCGATCTTCACCACGCCCTGGCGCGAGACGACGTCGACGCCGTAATCCTGTGTACGCCGACGCAGCTGCACGCGCAGCAAGCGATCTCGGCCATGCGGGCCGGCAAGCACGTGCAGGTCGAGATCCCCCTGGCCGACAGCCTGGCCGACGCCATGGAGGTCGACCGGGTCCAGAAGGAGACCGGACTCGTCTGCATGGTCGGGCACACCCGACGCTTCAACCCGTCGCACCAGTGGATCCGGCACCGGATCACGGCCGGGGAGCTGTCAATCCAGCAGATGGACGTGCAGACGTACTTCTTCCGTCGCAGCAACCTGAACGCACTCGGTCACCCGCGCAGCTGGACCGACCACCTGCTGTGGCACCACGCGGCGCACACGGTCGACCTGTTCCAGTACCAGACGGGCGAGGACGTTCAGGTCGCTCACGCGGTCCAGGGCCCTGTCCACCCCGTTCTGGGGATCGCGATGGACATGTCGATCCAGCTGCGCACGACCGGCGGAAAGATCTGCACGCTGTCGCTCAGCTTCAACAACGAAGGCCCGCTGGGCACCCTCTTCCGCTACATCTGCGACAACGGCACCTACATCGCGCGGTACGACGACCTCGTGACCGGCCGTGAGGAGCCGGTGGACACCTCCGCCGTCGACATCTCCACCAACGGCATCGAGCTCCAGGACCGCGAGTTCGTGACGGCGATCCGGGAGAGCCGCCAGCCGAACGCGAGCATCGCGTCGGTGCTGGCCTGCTACCAGGTACTCGGCGCACTCGAGGAGCAGCTGGCCGCGCAGTCCTGACGGTGCGGCCCGGCCCCCTACGCTCCTCAGAATGGGTACGGCGCGATCTCGCTGCGGACCGTGAGCCACTGCACGTCGGTGAATGCCTCGAGGTTCGCCTCGGCCCCGCCGAACCGGGACCCGTTGCCGGAGACGCCCACACCGCCGAAGGGGACGTTCGGCTCGTCCGCGACCGTCTGCTCGTTGATGTGCACGATGCCCGAGGGGACGGCGTCGGCGACGCGCATGGCCGTGCCCACATCACCGAGGATGCCGAGCGAGAGCCCGTACTCGGTGCCGGATGCGAGCTCGATCGCCTGCTCGACCGACTCGAACGGCACGACGGGTGCCACCGGGCCGAACACCTCCTCGGCGTAGGCCGGCATGTCCGTGCTCACGTGGGCCAGGACGGTCGGCCGGTAGAACAGCCCCTCCGACGTGCCGCCGGCGGCGAGGCGGGCCCCGGCGAGGACGGTCCGCTGGACGATGTCGTCGATCCGTCCGAGCTGCTGGTGGTCGATGACCGGGCCGAGCGCGACCTGCTCCCTGGCCGGGTTCCCGACCGGGAGGTGGGACGCCTTCTCGGCCAGGCGAGCCACGAACTCGTCGTGGAGGGACTCGTGGACGACGTGCCGGCCCGTGGTCATGCAGATCTGACCCTGGTGCATGAACGAGCCGAACGCCGCGGCGCTCGCCGCCTTCGCCAGGTCGGCTCCGGGCAGCACGACGAGCGCGCTGTTGCCACCCAGCTCGAGGTGGACGCGCTTGAGGTTGGCGGCCGCCATCCGACCCACGATCCGGCCGGCCTTCGTCGAGCCGGTGAACGACACGACCGCGACCTCTGGAGCGCTGACCACCGCCTCGCCGACCTCAGCGCCCCCGACGAGCAGCTGGACGAGCCCGTCAGGAAGACCAGCCTCCTGGAAGATGCGCACGAGCGCGACGCCTCCGCACACGGCGGTGCGGGGGTCCGGCTTGAGCAGGACCGCGTTGCCCAGGGCCAGCGCCGGCGCGACCGAGCGAATCGAGAGGATCAGCGGGAAGTTGAACGGCGCGATGACGGAGACGACCCCCACCGGCTTCCGCCGGGAGAAGCTCCAGCGGGGTTCCGCGGACGGGAGGACCCTGCCGGAGGGATAGCTGGGGAGCGCGGCCGACTCGTTGCAGATCGCCGCGGCCGTGTGGGTCTCGAGCCTCGCCTTGGGCGGGATAGAACCACTCTCGCGCACGATCCACTGGTCGATCTCCTCCCCGTGCTGCTCCCAGAGCTGGCCCGCGCGGCGCAGCACGGCCGCCCGCTCCGGATGGGGCCGGGCGGCCCAGTCCCGCTGCGCGTGGGCCGCCCGCGTGGCGGCACGCTGCACGTCCTCGACGGACGCGACGCCCACGGTTCCGAGCGTCTCGCCCGTGGCCGGCTCGACGACGGCGCGTTCGCCGCTCCCGCCCTCGACCCAGCCGTCGACGAAGATCTTGCCTGCCCATACGTCAGGTGACAGCAGGGACATCGAGCCTCCAAGGTTTCTCGGGCGGTGGTCACGGGCGGTGGTCACGGGCGGTGAGCCAGCCGGTCGGGTGCGGCGTCGAACGGGTGCGGTAGCCCACCGGCAACAAGGACAGGTGCCATCGGCTGGCCAGCTCGCCCCAGATCCCCTTCGGCAGGAAGAGGGTGACGAGGATGGCGACGAGCCCGAGCCCGACGAAGTACCAGACCCCGCTCTGACCGAAGTACTTGTCGAGCAGGTAGTACACGACGGCCCCGACGACGGGGCCCTCGATCGTGCCGATCCCGCCGATGACGACGGCGAAGATCATGATCGCCGAGTAGCCGACTCCGAAGATCTCGTTCGGCTGGGCGACACCCAGGCTACGGATGCAGATGACGGCGCCCGCCGCTGCGCATCCCGCGGCGGACGCGATGAACACCAGGCGCTTGACCCGGCTGACCCGGATGCCGACAGCGCCTGCCGCCGGCTCGTTGTCCCTGATGGACTGCAGGGCAAGCCCGGTCCGGCTCCGGAGCAGGGCGTAGCCGGCGGCCAGCGCGACCGCCATGACGCCGAGCGCCAGCCAGTACGTGTACGCCTTGCGCAGGATCGGGTCTTCGGTGTACGCGGAGATCGTGCGGCCTTTCCCGGCCCCCAGGCTCTCGAACCGGACGATGATCTGGCGCATCACCTCGGCGATGACCCAGGTGCCGATCGCGAAGTACCCGCCGCGCAGCCGGAACGCGAGATAGGACACCGGGAAGGCGATCGCGGCGACGACGGCGGCGGCGATCACCGCGCTGAGGTACGGGTTCACGCCCCGGTCGTTGAAGACGAACACCCCGTAGGCACCAAGGCCGATGAAGCCCTGCTGGCCCACCGAGAGCATCCCCGCGTAGCCGGCGAGCAGGTTCCACATGGAGGCGAGCGTGACCAGGTAGAACAAGTTGCCCCAGTCGGTCGTGATGCCGGGGCCGATGAAGTACGGCGCCGCCGCGAGAGCGACCAGTGCCACGAGCGCGAGGCCGACGGCGAGCATCGCTCGACCGCGGTCGCGGTCGACGCGCACCGAACCGGCTGTGGTCTGGGGCTGTGTGGTCGTCGTCATGCCCGTGTCTCCCGCCCAAGGATGCCGTTGGGCCGGAACGCGAGGACGGCGAGAAACATGAGGTTGCCCACGAGGAGGGGCACCTCGGGGCTGAACTCACCGCCGAGGGTCTGCGTGACACCCAGCACGATCCCGCCGACAAGGGTCCCCCACAACGAACCGAGCCCACCGATGATCACTGTCTCGAACGCGAGGAGGACGGTCACCTGACCGTCGAACGGAGCCACCCCGCCCTGCCGCACGCCGAACAGCACGCCCGCGAGGGCAAGGGTCGCGAAGGCGATGGCCGTGGCTTGGGCGTACACGACGCGGTTGTCCACCCCCATCAGGCGCAGCGCCTGGCTGTCGTCCGCCGCGGCGCGCATGAGCCGACCGGAGCGCGCCCTGGCCAGGAAGAGCTGGAGCCCTGCGATGAGGACGACGGCGATGCCGAACGTGAGCAGCGGGAGCAGGCCGACGGCGATGCCACCGGCGCTCACGCTCCTCGTCGCGAGGTTGCCCGTGGGCAGGGCTTGCACGTCCGACGTGAACAGCTCGACCAGGGCATTCGGGATCATGATGGAGATCCCGAAGGTCACCATGAGCGGCGCGAGCTCACTGATCGACACCGCCCGCTGCAGCACCAGGCGCTGCAGGAGGTAGCCCAGCGCTGCCATCACCGGGACGACCACGAGGAGGCTGCTCCAGGTGCCGAGCCCGGTGCGCTCGATGAGGAGGACGGAGCCGTACGCCGCGAGGATCATCAACGCACCGTGGGCGAGGTTGACGATCCGCATGACGCCGAAGACGATCGACAGGCCGAGCGCCGAGATGGCGAAGAAGCCTCCCAGCAGCACGCCCTGGACCACGGCGTTGAGCCAGCTCACCGGGCTGCTCCGGAGTCCGTGTCAAGGTAGCCGTACCCGTGCCCGAAGTAGGCGTCGGTGACCTGCTCGCGGGTGAGCTCCGCTGGCCTGCCGGCGAGAACGAGCCGTCCTTCGAGCATGCAGGCGACGCGGTCGGCGACGGCGAGGGTCCGGCTGAGATCCTGCTCGACGAGGATCACCGTCATGCCTCGCTCGCGGATGTTCGGCAGGACGGCGTAGAGCTGGCCGACGATGATCGGGGCGAGGCCCAGCGACACCTCGTCGAGCAGGAGCAGGTCCGGGTTCGACATCAGGGCACGACCGATGGCGACTGCCTGCTGCTCTCCGCCCGACAGGTGCGAACAGGCGCGGTTGCGGAGGTCCGCCACGATGGGCAGCAGGTCGAACACGGCGGACAGGTTCCAGGGGCCGTCCCGACGCGTCGAGCCACCGACGAGGAGGTTCTCCTCGACCGTCAGCGTGGGGAACAGGCGGCGCCCTTCGGGGACGAGGACGATGCCGGTCCGAGCACGCATGAAGTCGGGCTGGCCGGTGATGTCCGCGCCCGCGTACCTGACGTGTCCTGACATGGGGGCGATGGCTCCGGCGATGGTGCGCAGCAGCGTGCTCTTGCCCGCGCCGTTGGCTCCGACCAGCGCCAGCAGCTCGCCCGTCTCGACGGTGAGGTGGATGTCGAAGAGCGCCTGGAAGTCGCCGTACCCGGCGTCGAGGGACGTCACCTCGAGCAGACTCATTCGAGTTCGCTCCCGAGGTAGACGCGAAGGACCTCTTCGCTCTTGAGGACCTCGTCCGGAGCTCCGTCCTTGATGAGGACGCCCGAGGCGAGGCAGACGAGGCGGTCGACGACCTGCACGAGCGCCTTCACGACGTGCTCGATCCAGATGATGTTGATGCCTGTCCTCTTCAACGACGAGATGGTGCCGACCAGCTCGTCGGCCTCCGCCTCGGTGAGACCTCCCGCGATCTCGTCGAGGAGCAGCAGTCGCGGCTGGGTGGCGAGGGCTCTCGCCATCTCCATCCGCTTCCTCCCGAGGAGGGGAAGCTGGCCGCTCGGCACGTTCGACGCGGGGAGCAGCCCGGCGACCGCGAGCGCGTCCAGCGCTGCCGCCTGCGCTGCCTTGCCTCGCAGCCGGCCGCCGTACTGCGCGGCCACGAGTGCGTTCTCGAACACCGTCAGGTGCGTGAACGGACGGGGGATCTGGTAGGACCGCCCGATCCCCAGCCGGCATCGCTCGTCCGGGCTGCGCCTGGTCACGTCCGCACCGTCGAGATGGACGGAACCCCTGCTCGCTCTCTCCTGGCCCGCGATGACGTTCAGCAAGGTTGACTTTCCCGCGCCGTTGGGGCCGACGACTCCAAGCGCCTGACCGGAGGGCACCGCGAGGCTCACCCGCTCGATGACCCGAAGGTCCCCGAACGACTTGCCGACATCGACAAGTTCAAGGATGGGGGCGGTGCCCCCCGGTTGAGGCGTCACGTCAGCTCAGCGGCTCGAGCTTGCGGACGGCCGGGATGTCGGGGAAGGACTCGTTGGCCACGACGACCCAGTCCCACTTCCCGTCCTTGAGCTCCCACTGCGCGATGACGGTGGGGATCGTCGCGATACCGGGGACGGGACCGTTCGCCCAGTCCAGCTTCCCGGCCAGGGTATCGACCGTGAGCTTCGACACCGCCCCGTGGACGGCCGCCTTGTCGTTCGGGTTGCCGCTGCCCTCGAGCGCCTTCTTCGCGACCTCGAACAGCGCGTAGTTGAGCGGCGTCGCCTGGTTCCAGGTGAGGCCCTGACCCTCGGGGCTGGCCTGGAACTTGTCGATGAACTGCTGGGCCGTGTCCCCGGTCAGGCTGGACTTGTAGGGGAAGGTCGGGCCCCACCACGCGGCGAACGAGAGGCCCTGACCCAGGTTGTTCGGGATCGACGGGACCGTGGCCGGGAAGAACAGTGCCTTGCCGACCGTGACCGCCTTGGGCCTGAAGCCCTGCTGCGCCGCCTGCGTCCAGAACGTGACGAAGTCCGGCGGCACCGGGACGCCGGCGAGTATCTCGACGTGCTCCTGCTTGAACTTGTTGATGATGGCAGTGAAGTCCTTGGTGCCGTTCTCGTAGGCGCCCGGGTCGACGATGGTGTAGCCACGCTTCCCCGCGATCGGCGCGTACCCGGTCTTCGCGTTACGGAAGGCCTGGCCGTCGGCGTCGTTGGGCCACAGGACGCCGACCTTCTTGTTGGTCTGGATCTGGTTCCACGCGTTGGGGTCGACGCCGGCGAAGCCCTCGAGGCCGAAGAAGAAGTGGTTCGTCCACTTCATCGGCTTGGAACCACCGAATCCGCCGCCGAAGTAGACGGCCTGCCACGGAGCGATCGTCGTGATGCACGGGACCGCCTCGGCCTCGCACTTGGCGACGACGGGGTTGACGGTCTCCGGCGTGGACGTCGCGAGGATGACGTCCACCTTGTCCTTGTTGATGAGGTCGTCGGCGAGCTGTCCGGCCTTCTGGGGGTCGGAGCCGGAGTCCCGGTCGAGGATCTCGACCTGGTAGGTCTTGCCGCCGACCTCGATGCCCTTCGCCAGCTGCCTGCGGATCTCCGACAGCAGGAACGGGTCGCCGTCGGTGAAGCCGGCGTACACGCCGGTGCGAGGGCTGATGTAGCCGATCTTGATGCTGCCTCCCGATCCGGACCCGGCCGCGGAGGACGAGCCCGACGAGGCACCCTGCAACCCGGAGCTACAGGCGGTCAGGCCCAGCGCGCCGAGGGCGGCAACAGACCCAACGAGTATCCGGCGACCTCGGCCGGCACGGTGCGAACCGAACTTCATGGATTCCCCTTGTGATCAGCCGAGACATCGGAGCGACATTGGGGTGATGTCTAGCGAGCCTGCCCAGGGGTGACCACGGAGGCTTCCACTCACCGGAAGCACTGCCTCCACGCGGCCCCCGGAGAGGACACCATACGTGACTGGAGGGGTCACCACCCGTTACCTGGCCCCGAGCCAGCTGAGACGAGAAGGAGCCGACGTGCGCGTCACAGCAGCCGTCCTCAACGCCTATGACACGCCGTTCGTGCTCGAGGAGCTCGAACTGGACGAACCTGGCCCTGGCGAGGTCCTCGTCAAGGTGGTCGCGTCCGGCATCTGCCACACCGACGGGCTCGCCCAGCACGCTGACCTCCCGTTCCCGGTGCCCGGAGTTCTCGGGCACGAGGGAGCCGGCATCGTCGAGGCCGTCGGCGAGGGGGTCACGTTGGTCGCGCCGGGCGATGCCGTCGTCCTCGGATGGCCGTGGTGCGGTGACTGCGACAACTGCCGGACCGGGCAGCCACGCTACTGCGACCAGCTCGGCCCGCTTCTGGTCGGCGGAGGGCGTGGCGACGGCTCGACGTCGTTGTCACGCGGCGGCGACCCGGTTCACAGCCACTTCTTCGGTCAGTCGTCGTTCTCGACCTACTCGATCGCCAGCGAGTCGAGCCTGGTCAAGGTCCCGGCCGGTCTCGACATCGACAAGCTCGGTCCGCTCGCCTGCGGCATCTCGACCGGCGCGGGAGCGGTCTTCAACGCTCTGCGCCCTGGCCTGGGTAGCTCCATCGCCGTGTACGGGACGGGGGCCGTGGGGCTCGCTGCGGTCATGGCCGCACGCAGCACCGGGGCCACCCGCATCATCGGCGTGGACCTTCACGATGCCCGCCTGGACATCGCGCGTGAGCTGGGGGCCACCGACGTCGTCAACGCCCGGACGGCCGACCCGGTGGAAGCCATCAAGGACCTGTGCGGCGGTCCCGCGGACTTCGCGATCGACTGCACCGGGAGCGTGACCGTCGTCCGGCAGGTCATCGACAGTGTCGGGATGCTGGGCACGGCCTGCCTCATCGGAGGCGCACCCGCAGGAGCGACCTTCGAGGCCGACCACCTGACCACGCTATGGGGTAAGCGCATCGTCGGAACCCTCGGCGGCGAGAGCACGAGCAAGCGCCTCATCAGCAGCCTGCTCGACCTCCACGCCGAGGGCCGCTTCCCCTACGACCGGCTCATCGTGGAGTTCCCGTTCGAGCAGATCAACGAGGCGCTGGCCGCCTCGTACTCAGGGGATGTGCTCAAGCCCGTTCTTCGGATGCCTCGATGAGGGGCTCAGCGCTTGGCGGCGGTGAGCCGGTTGGGTTTCCCCTCGTAATCCGCAGAGGTCCCGTCCAGGACGTAACACCCACCCCGACCGTCGCGGACGCGGTGTGGCGAAGGCGCTGCTGGCGGCGGTCGCCGACCGCGCGACCGGCTGGGGATGCTGCTGCCTGTACCTCACCTCGGAACCGGAGCACACCGCCACGTGGACGTCGATCGGCTTTCGTCGGGGGCGGTCAAGCTGCCGGCGACCGGGTCGTCAACACCGTCTCCGTGACGGCGAAATTCAAGGGACCCGGCAAGGCCCGCGCCGTCTACCAACTGGACCTGCGATAGCGCCCCCGCCATCTTCTTGGGTGGGGGCTGGGTGAGTGAATCGGGCACGCACCCCCCGCCCCCCGCGGGCCCCGCGGCGGCGGTGATCCCGGCCAGCCCCGCCACCACCACCTGCGTCTTCTTCCCCGCGAGACGGTGAAACCGGACCCGCTCACCGACCTCCCGCGCCAGCTGATCAGCCATACCCGGACCAGGATTTCGGGCAGTGAGGGCGGCCGGCACCTGCTCTGGCATGGCAGCGTTTGGGAGACTGATGACCATGGTCCCCGACCCGCGCACTCACCCCGAGCGCATCCGCCTGGTGTTGTGGGACATCGACCACACCCTCATCGAAACCCGCGGCGTCGGGCGGGACATCTACCAGCGGATCTTCCCCACGGTGACCGGCCAACCGCTGCACACCCTGGCAGCAGTCCACGGCCGCACCGAGCTGGACATCATCCACGACACCCTGCAACTCCACGGGATCACCCCAACCGACGAGACCATGCGCGCCCTGGCCACCGCCCTCGCGGACGGCTACACCGCCGCCATTGACGAACTCGCCACCCGTGGCCGGGTCCTGCCCGGAGCGCGCGCCGCCCTCGCGGACCTGGCCACCGAACCCAGCGTCCACCAGAGCGTGCTCACCGGCAACACCACCGCCGTCGCCAAGATCAAAATCAAGACCTTCGGTCTCGGTGAGCACCTCGACCTCCTCCTCGGCGCGTACGGCGACGACCACCAGGACCGGGCAACCCTCGTCACCATCGCCCGCACCCGCGCCACGAACCGACTCGGCGCCACCATCGACCCCACCCAGGTGGTGATCATCGGCGACACCCCCAACGACATGCGTGCAGCCACCATGGCGGGCGCCCGAGCCATCGGTATCACCACCGGCCGGTACTCCGCGGGCGACCTGCGCGCCGCCGGAGCGACGTCGACACTGCCGTCGCTGGTGGACCTGCCGCGCCTACGACACGCGCCCACCGACCGCGGAACACCGCGCCAATCGCGGTGAGCTCCAGGCAGCGTTGCCTGAACACCCGCTGACCCATCGTGCCGCAGCTCGGAGGCGGCGTACGCGGAAGGGACTGGTGATGATCATGATGTCGGGGCGGCCGACTGGTCGACGGCGAGGCGCTGTTCGACGTTTGTACGGGGTGAAGCGGTGGATGTACCGCGATGGCCGCCCCGGACGGCTGGCATCGGCGATGAACAGGCTGTCGGCCGTGCAGTTCTCCGCCGGGGTGCTCTCCCCCCGGCGGGCGGTGACCCTGGAGGTGCGCGGCCGGCGGACCGGTCGGATGGTCTCCCTCCCGGTGGTCGTGGCCGACCACGAGGGCCAGCGGTACCTGGTGTCCATGCTCGGCAACGACGCCAACTGGGTGCGCAACGTGCGCGCCGCCGGTGGCCAGGCGATCCTGCGCCGCGGCCGGCGGGAGCCCGTGCACCTGACCGAGGTCGAGCCTGATGCGCGCGCCCCCATCCTGCGCCGCTACCTGGCCGTAGCGCCCGGGGCGCGACCGCACCTGCCGGTTGACCGACACGCCCCGGTGGAGGAGTTCGAGCGGATCGCCGAGCTGTACCCCGTATTCCGGATCACTACGATCTCGGCGACGCCAGGGCAGAACCCCTCGACCAGCGACCTCCCGTGAGTGCCACCCGGGCGGGGCCACGGCGCCCGCATGCGGGCTGCCGTGTCCCTGCCCGCACGCCAACAGCGCCGCAGCGGTCCTGGCCCGAGCCGGCCTGTGGAACCAGCCGCCGCTCAACCCCGCACCGGTCGCGGGACATGCCTGCCTTGGACGTCTCTGGCGTGCCCTGAACCGAATCCTGCACCAGCAAGGGAGAACCGGCCCGTGAACGGCAGTCCGACGACCAGAGCGAGCCACGGCCGGGTCACCGCCCTGGTGATCCCCCCGGGGACGAGTGACCCGATCGTCTTGGTCGTCCTGGAAGACTCCACCGCAGCGATCGCGCAGGCCGTCGGTGCCGGCCGGGTCGGCGGCCAACGATCGGGCCGCCGCCGTGCTGGTCCGTCTCGGGGTCGAACAGCGCGAGGTGCTGGCCAAGCTGCACGGCACCGTCGCGATCACAGGGCGCGGCTGGTGGGGCGCGGACACCTGCGTGCCACCCGAGGTCCTCACCGCCGCGGCGCGGTGCGGGCTGGAGACCCCGTGGCCGCCTGGGTGATCGCCGGGTACGCCCGGACCCCACCACCGCCCGACCCCGACGCAGGCCGGCGATGGGGACACACCTGGGCCCAGCGGTTCCACGACCACGCAGCCGCCTGCGGTCACGTGCTGGGGCTGGTGCGCGTAGACGCCGGTCACGACCTTGAGGGGTTCCACGACCTGCTCTCCCTGGCCCGGCACGGCCAGATCGTGGCCGTCCTCGTACCCGGCCTGGCCCACCTGCACGCCGTCCCGGCCCTGGCCGGTGCCGACCCCGACACCATCCGCCGCTACCTGCGGGCCCGGGTCCTCCCGTCCAGAGGTTCGCTGCCGGGCGTCCACCGTTGGGCGGTCACGTCCCAGACGCCGGGGGAGGCGTCTGCCTGCAGGCACTTGTCGGCGAACACGGTCACCGCGTCGAGGACCTCGGCGAAGTCCTCGGGCAGCAGCCCGTCCAGCAACTGCCGACGTCGCCAAGCCGCCCACCGCGACTGCGCCAACCGTGGGAAGCCGGCCAGGGACGTCGTCAACGGGCCCAGCGCCACCTGGCGGTGCCGGGCCACCCGCGTGATCGCGGTGACGAGCTCGCCGCCGTCCTGACCGTGCGCCCGGGACAGCAGGTAGACGTCGGCGAAGTCCCGCCACCGGGTGTTGCTTACTTGCCGGGTTTTGAGCCATTGTTCTCGTCCGGGCTGAGCCGCCGGTCTCGGGTGGGGTGAGCCACTGGGCTTGTCGGGGTTGGGCCGGGCTGCTCGGGTGGTGAGCCACCCCGGCGTGGGGGTGGCTCGCCT
>JACQDL010000020.1 GCA_016201065.1 Actinomycetota bacterium | reverse complement strand
GGGTGTCCCACCCGGCTACCTGGGCCTCGCGTGGTGCAGCCACCCCGACTGCGGACAGCCGCCACACGCGCACGAGCGTCACACGTTTCGATCGGGCTGAGAACGAACGCCAGACTCCCGTGGAACACGGTACCGACGGGGACCTATTCGGTCACCGACGTTAGGTCTCCCGCCGGCTGCTCCGACCGTGACCGGTCATCACCGCCGCCGGAGGTGATGAGCTGACGCCGTACCTCGGCCGTCTGCTCGCCGCGGTAGGTGTAGAGGATTTCGAGGTCGTCGCCGGGTAGGCGGATCTCTTCCAGGGCCAGGGGTCGGGCCTGGTTGTCGAGGGTGACCCGCAGGAGTTGCAGGAGCGGGATGCCTTCGCCGAGTCGCAGGGTGGTCGCCTCGTCGGGTAGCGGCATCCGGGTGCGGACGTGCTCGGCCCAGTGCAGCTCGTGGCCGAGGGATTCCAGCCAGCCGAACAACTCCGGTGGGGGCGGCGGGGTCGCGTCCTGCTGCGTGGTGTCGGCGAGGACCGAGAACGGGACGTAGGTCCGGTGGGTTTGGCGCAGCCGGCCGTTGTCGGCGGTCTCCAGGACGTCGTAGGTGAACATCGGCTCGCCCGGTGGTACCCGGAGCAGGTCCGCCAGCGGCCAGGGGGCGTCGGTGCGGGTGAGGATCGGGTGGTCGGCGGGCGCCCAGCGGATCGCGTCGGCTTCGCTGTAGTGGCCGCTCGGGTCCCGGCGCAGGCCACGGGGGCGGGTGAGGCTGGGTCGGGCGTGGGGGGAGCGGACGAACATCCCCCGGCCCATCAACACCTCGACGAGGCCGGCGGCGCGCAGTTCGGAGATGCCCTGGCGGACGGTGGGGCGGGAGACCCCGAACTCGCGGGCCAGTTGCTCCTCGGACGGTAGGGGCTGGCCGGCGGGGAACGTGCCGTCGATGATCCGCTCGCGTAGGTGCTCGGCGATCTCCCGGTAGCGCGCGGTTGGCCTGGTGCCGCCCATGGGTGTCCCCCTTCCGGCCGGACGTCAACACCGTCCGTCGTGTGGCCAGCATCCCGTAGCGCTACCCGCTTGACAACCCGTAGTACGGCATGCACTCTGGACTTCTACCCGTACTACGGGTGGAAGTCATGTCGGGGTTGGCTCGGCATGCGGACAGGGAGGACAGCACGGTGGTCCCGAACACGATGAAGGTCCCGGTCCCGTTCGGCTACGTGTTCCCGCACGGCGCGCTCGCGTTGGGTGTGGAGCCGGCGACGGACTTCGACAAGCGCGGCCAGGGCGACGACCAGCTCCGGGACAAGGACACCGGCGAGCGGGTCTGGTTGGTGAAGGTCCTCGACCTGGACCCGGAGTCGGGGAAGTTCGGCGCGTCGAAGGAAGTGAAGGTGAAGGTCCTCGCACCGGTCCAGCCGGTGCTCCCGGCCTCGGCGGTGCCGGGGTATCCGCCGGCGGTGGAGTTCGTCGACCTGACGTTGACGCCGTACGTGGACTCGCAGCGCTGCAAGGGTTCCGGCCCGAAGTGCCGGGCGCGGTTGGCGTGGTCGGTGCGCGCCACGGGGGTGACCGAACCGAAGCCGACCGCCAGGGCCAAGACGGCTTGAGTTCGCGCGGCGGGGGCGGGTGTCTTCCGCCAAGAATCTCCCCGCCCCCGCCGCTCCACAACCACCTCACGTGTTGGAACGGAGGGGCTGGAATGCCCACGGTAGTCAACGCCGCGCCCCACGGGGCGCTTCACAACACCGGACCCGCGACCACACCGCGCCCCGCCGGGGGTGCGGCATGACCGCCACGACCCGCGGCTTCGCGGTCCGCCCGGCCGGTGCCTGCCCGAACACTCCCGACGCTGGCGCGCACGCCTGGGTGCCGGGGGAGTTCGTCGACCTGCTCACCTTCGGCACCCCGGACCTGGGGGTCGCGGTGTTCTTCGGCCGCTGCGACTGCTGCGGGGTGGCGCTGCTGTCCCTGGACACCTACGGCGGCTACCCCACCGCGGGGTCGCCGTGTTTCGAGTTGCCCGACGCGACGCTGCGGGAGGGGTGAGCCCGGTGCCCCTCATCAACGTGATTTCCGGGGAACGACTCGACCCGGCGCCGTTGAACGTGCGGACCCCGATCCTGCGGCTGCCGGTGTGGCTGGTGCTGGGCTGGTGGCTGGCCAAGGGCCTGACCCGCACCCTGGTCCTGGCGGTCCGGCACTGGTACGTCACCGCCCCCGTGGTGGTGGCGCTGTGGTTGCATGCCCGGTTCGGGTGGGCCGGACCCGTCGGCGCGCTCGCCGCCCTGGTCGTCGTCGGTACCGGGTGGTGGTTCGCGCACCGGGCCTCGTTCCTGCGGTTCGGGTGGTTCCCGGTCCTGGCCCGCTACCGGCGGTGGGCGTATCGGCGTCGCTGGTATCCGGCGATGGCCACCGCCCACCTGACGGTCAGCTTCGACGCGCACACCGTCCTCCCGGTCCTGAAACGGGTCCGCTGCCGGCCCGGTACCGACGAGCTGCTGGTGCGGATGGTCACCGGGCAACTCCCCGACGACTACGCAGCGGTCGGCGAACGGCTCGCGCACACCTTCGGTGTCCGCGCGGTCAAGGCCATCCCCGCGACCCGTTTCGGGTACGTCGTGCTGCTGCTGCGCCGCAGCGACCCGTTGACCGGCACCGTCGCGCCACTGCCGGTGCCCGCCATCCCGACCTTCTCGGCGTTGCCGGTCGCCAAGCGGGAAGACGGGGGCGTCTACACGCTGCGGCTGACCGGCACCCAGGTCCTCATCGTCGGCGCGACCGGCGCCGGGAAAGGCTCGGTGATCTGGTCCCTCGTGCGCGCCCTCGCCGGCGGGATCACCACCGGGCTGGTGCAGGTGTGGGCGTTCGACCCCAAGGGCGGCATGGAACTCGGCGGCGGCATGCCCCTGTTCGCCCGCTTCGCCTGCGAGGACTACACATCGATGGCCGACATGCTCGACGAAGCACTCGCCACCGCGCAGCAGCGGGCCGCCCGGTTGCGTGGCAAGACCCGTCAACACACCCCGACCACCACCGACCCGCTGATCGTCATCGTCATCGACGAGCTGGCCGCGCTGGTCGCCTACCTCGCCGACCGGAAACTCAAGGACCGGATCAAGACCACCCTCGGGGTGCTGCTCACCCAGGGCCGCGCGGTCGGCGTGCATGTCGTCGCCGCACTCCAGGACCCCCGAAAAGACGTGCTGCCGTTCCGGGACCTGTTCCCGACCCGCATCGGGTTGCGGCTGTCGGAAAACACCCACGTCGACATGGTCCTCGGTGAGGGTGCCCGCGACCGGGGTGCGCTGTGTGACCGCATCCCACAGTCGGCGCCCGGTGTCGGCTTCGTCGTCCTCGACGGCGACCCGACCCCGATCCGGGTCCGCTTCGGGTTCCTCACCGATACCGACATCACCGACCTGGCCCGCACCCACGGCCGGTACCGGCTCGTCGACCCCACCACGCAGGACGGAGACGTCGCATGACCACACAGGCGACCCGACCACCCACGCACCGCGTCGAGGGCTTGGTGCAGGTGCTGATCCTGCTCACCGTCGGTGGGGTCGCCGCCGCCGCGTCGTTCACCCACGTCCACAACGTCGCCGCCGCCCACGGCCAGCCGGGCTGGTTGGCGTGGGCTGATGCGATCGTGCTGGAACTGATGTCGATCGCGACCGGCCTGGAAATCCGGCGCCGCACCCGCACCGGCCGCGAACCCGGCTTCGTCCTCGGCGTCCTCATCGCCGCCGTTGTCCTGTCGCTGGCCGCGCAGGTCGTCGAGGCCGAGGGTTCCCTGGTCGGGTGGTTGGCCGCCGCGCTACCCGCGTTGGCGTTCCTCGCCTGCGTGAAGATCGTCCTCAGCCGCACCACGGCCACCCCGACCCCGACCGCGGCCGTGCCACCCGTCGAGCTGGTCACCACACCGGCGGAGCCGGCCCCGGTCGTCGACGGTCGGGGTGGTGATGCCCGACCCGGCCTGGTGCGTCCCGGCACGGTGGCGCCCGTCGCCGTCGAGGCGTTCACCCGCCTCAACAGTGCGTCGCTCCCACCTGGGGGTGCGCGATGACCGCCCCCGTCCTCACCACCCCACCGGGCACCGTGCCCGTGCCCCGGCCGGGTTCGCGGGCCGCCCGGTTGGCGATGCCCCGCGCCGTCGAGGCCATCAAGGCTCTGGCCGTCGAGCACGGGGTCTGCGTCCACCCGATTACCCTGCGCCGCACCGACCTTGCCACCGGGGAAACCGAACTGATCGACCTACCGTGCGGCGCGACCCTGGACGCCAAGTGCCCCCCGTGCGCGAAACGGGCACGGCGGCTGCGCCAGGTCCAGATCCGGGAGGGCTGGCACCGCACCGACGAACCGAACCCACCACCGAAACCGGTCACCGAAGACCAGCGGTCGCTGCTCGTGCTGCGCGCCCACTTCGAGTACGCCCGAGCCGACGCCGAACGGGCCGGCGCGTGGGACCAGGTCACCGACCTCGACGCGGCGATCGCGGAAGTCGAGGAAGCGATCACCGCCGAGGGGATACGCGGCCGGGTCGCCCCCACCCACGGGAACGCGGCCGCCGACGACCAGACCGAGGAGCACCGGCCACGCCGGGTCCGCTCCACCCGCCGCCGCCACGACGTCCCCGACCTGCCCCGGCAGAAAGTCGAACCCCGCACCCTCGGCCGCACCTACACCGGCCGGGACGGCACCACACACCAGCCCTCCATGTGGCTGACCCTGACCCTCGACTCCTACGGCCCGGTCCACACCATCCCCACCGGCAGGCCATGCCCGTGCCGCCGCCGGCACACCGACGACGACCCGCTGCTCGGCACGCCACTGGACCCCGACCGCTACGACTACCGGCGTGCCGCGTGGGACGCCGTCCACTTCCCCCGGCTGCTGGACCGGTACTGGCAGAACCTGCGCCGCGCGGTCGGCTGGAACGTCCAATACGCCGGCTGCGTCGAACCGCAACGCCGCCTCGCCCCGCACGCGCACTTCGCCATCCGCGGCACCATCCCCCGCGCCATGCTGGAACGGGTCGCCACCGCCACCTACCACCAAGTGTGGTGGCCACCCGCCGACACCCTCGCCTACCTCCCCGAACATCCCCCGGTCTGGGACGAGCACGCCGCGACCTGGGTCGACCCCGACACCCACGCCGCGTTGCCGACCTGGGGTGACGCGCTCGACTCCCTCGACACCGACCCCGACACCGAACCGGCGCACGTCGCCCGCTTCGGCCCACAGGTCAAAGCCAGGGGAGTCGAGCCCGGCAGCAAGGACGTCGAGCGCACCGTCGGCTACATCACCAAGTACCTCACCAAGGGCGCAGCCGACTGCCACACCATCACCAGCGACCCGCAACGCGACCACATCGACCGGCTCTGGGCGCAACTACGCATCACCCCGTGCTCGACCCGCTGCGCGAACTGGCTGCTCTACGGCGTGCAACCCGACCACGCCCACAGCCGGCTCCACCCCGGCCACTGCAAGGGCCGCGTCCACCAGAAAACCACCCTCGGCATCGGCGGGCGCCGGGTCCTCGTCTCCCGCGACTGGTCCGGCAAGACCCTCGCAGACCACCGCGCCGACGCCACCGCCTGGGTCCGCGCGCTCCTCGGCGTCACCACCGGCACCGACGACGCCCCGACCCCGGCGGCCGCCGGCACGACGCCACCCGATCCGACCGGCCCGACCCCGCGTGTCCCCTTCGCGTGGGAGCTGGCCCGCCGCGACGACCCCGACCTACCCCCACTCGAACACCGGCTCCTGCGGGCGATCTCCACCCGCATCCAACACCGCGCCCAACTCCACGCCGCCCGCCGTGCCGGCGCCGACCCGCCCCCCGATGTCTCGGCAACCCCAACCGACCCGCACCCGAGAACGGAGTCCCCACCGTGGACAGGCTGCTGACCGTCGAGCAGGCGGCCGAACGGTTCCTCGCCCTCGTCGAGGACGACATCGCCCAGGACCGGTGGGCGTGGCCGGGTGCCAGGGCCGCGCCAGGCGTCGACGCCGGCGACCCGACCCACGACACCACGACCACGACATGGAAGGAGGCTGCGGCGTGAACCGGCTGTGGGGCGTGCAGGACGTCGCCGACTACCTGGGTGTCCCGCCGAAGACCCTCTACCAGTGGCGCTCGGCCCGTTACGGGCCACCGGCCCGGCGGGTCGGCAAGTACCTGCGCTACAAACCCGACGACGTCGTCGCGTGGT
>JACQDL010000019.1 GCA_016201065.1 Actinomycetota bacterium | reverse complement strand
GCCCGCAAGACCGGACTGGCCGCCGCCCACCAAGCACGTGTTGCCACCCGCCGACAGCTCCGGCAGGATCACCCATGAGCCCCCGTCAGTGGCTGGGTATTACCACCGCCACCTGGTTCATTTTCTCTGACACACCTCGGTCTGGTGTGTTCCAGCAGGCCAAGGCGCCTCAGGTAGTGCGTTCGCCGCTCGTTCAGCGACGCGGCGTGTGGGCACGGCGCCGGTCTGCCACACTCGCAGGACCGCCCCACGGGCTGGTGCCTGGCCAGGAGCGCCTCCGCCGCCCGGATCTGCTGCCAGGCGTAGTCGATGAACTCCTGCGGGCTCAACGCCTTACCCACCATGACCGCCTCCCCTGCCTCAGCCCACGCCGGCCGGCCGGTGCGGGGTTCTCCGGTGGTTGTGCGGGTTCTGCAGCGGTGATACCCACCGCTGCACCCAGCGTCACGGCACAAAGACGGCTTGTGAACAGGTCAGGTGTTGCGGCAACATCGGCAACACCGGATGGGAAGGGCGGCCAGGATGAGGCCCGGCAGCAGCGACGCCGTACGTCAGGTTTTCGGCCTAGCGCTGCGTCAGCTCCGCACGCGGGCCGGATTGTCGCTGCGGGGGTTGGGTCAGGCCGTCCACTACGACTACAGCCGCCTGAGCCGGGTCGAAAACGGTGACCACCTCATCGGCTCCTCCCTCGTGCCCGTGCTGGATGACGCGGTGGGCGCTGGTGGCCTGCTGATCATGCTCCGGTCACTTGCTGGCGACGACACCCCGGTTCCGGGACCGACGGCTCTGCCGCACGCCTCGTTCCACGTCGATGATGGCGTTGGCGTGATGCTAGAGCTACGAACCCTGGACGGAAGGACGGTGCGTGTGAGCCTGCCCCGGCGAGAGTTCGCCCAACTGCTGGCCACCGGAGCACTGTGGGCCGTGCTACCGGCCGGAGTTGCTGATCTCGATCAGGTTGATCGGGTATCCAAGGTGCTCGACGACCCACGTCGGATCGACCCGCCGGTCCTGGACTACTTCCGCACCCTGCTGGTCGAGCACTTCACCGCAGACAAGATGTGCGGCCCCCGACAGCTGCTCGGCCCGGTCCTCGCGCAGATCGACGTGCTCGACGGGTTGCGTCGCCATACCCGGCCCGGCACCGCCGAGCCGACTCTGCGGCTGCTCGCCCAGTACGCGGAGTTCGCCGGGTGGCTGCACCAAGACGCCGGCGACACCCACGCCGCGATGTACTGGTCGGACCGGGCGACCCAATGGGCGCAGGCCACCGGCGACTACCAGATGGTGTCCTACCTGCTGGTGCGCAAGAGCAACATCGCGTTGCTCGACGATGACGCCGTGAACGTCGTGGAGCTCGCCGCGGCGGCCCGCAAGGTGCCCGGGCCGCTCAACCCGAAGCTGGCTGCCTTGGCCAGCCAGCAGGAAGCCCGCGGGTGGGCGCTGCACGGCGACACCAGTCACTTCCAGGCCGACCTTGACACGGCGGCGAACCTGCTGCGCGAACACCACGACGACGTGGACGACACCGCCCCGATCTATCTGCGCCACTACGACCTGGACACCCTCGAAGAACAGTCAGCGAGCTGCTACCGGGCCAGCGGACACGCCGAGGCTGCAATCGTCATCCTCGAACGCAAGATCGCCGCGACACCGCAACACATGCACCGCGACCAGGGCCACCAGCTGGCCAAGCTCGCGAACATTGTCGTGGCCACCACCCAACCAGACCCCGAGCGGGCCGCCACCCTCGGACTGCGCTGCGTGACGACCGCCGGCCACACTGGCTCCGCCCGCATCAGCAAGGAGCTGTATACGCTCGACCGCACGCTGACCAGCCGCTGGCCCGACCTGCCCGGCACAGTCGAGCTTCACGAGGCCCTCGCCATCTGACCACCTTTGCCGAACTGCGGCCTGCGCCGTCCGCGGAACCAGTCAGGGATGGCGAAGGACCGCGTCGCGGCAACGGTGCCGCATCAAGCGTGGTTGCCGTGACCTACTCGGCCGGTGGCTGCGAGTGGGATGGTGGCCTCGGTTGTCCACCGGTAGTGTTTCTCGTCCCGGTTGAGCCGGATCAGGCTCGCGGCGCGCACGATGACCTCGATCGGTGTGATCGACTTTCGTAGGGCGGCGAGACGCTCGCGGACGTCCGTGGCGGGGGTGCCGCCGCTGCTGTAGGCGAGGGTGACATGTGGCCGGAAACCGTCGGCTGCCTCGGGGACGTGTCCGGTTCCCCAGACGTCCGCGATGGCCTCCCGGAGGGTGGTGCGCAGGTGCTGGACCGGGTGCCAGGGCCGGACAGCGAGGGGGATGCCTTCGGGGTCGGCGTCCGCTGGCCCGAGGGCCAGGGTGAACGGTGCCAGGCCCGAGAATCGGGTCCGGGCAGCGTCGATGATCCGAGACAGCTCCGTTGGGTCGATGTCGTCGGTAAAGCCGACGCCCTGCATTGTCAGGTGGAGGCCGTCGGCAGGGACGAGATCGAGACCGGGAAGGTTGAGGCCTGCCTGCCAGTCTGCGGCGAGGTCAGCCACGGTGGGGTCGTCCTCGAAGGTCACGTGCCAGGTGTAGAAGGAACGCCCGACCCGCCAGCCGGGGCGCCACCACCAGTGGTCACCCAACACGTCGAGGGTCTCAAGCCGGCGCCATCGGTCGATGAGGTCCTGATCTTCGGCGGAGAGGGTGCTCATTCTTCGATCCTTCTACCGTCGTCTGGTGGGGGTGCGCCGATGGCGAGACGCTCGCGGACGTCGCGGATGGCGGGAAGCGCCCGCAGAGACATGTCGCGGTCGAGCATCAGAACGCGAAGCAGAGCGGTGAAGTCCGGTGTTGCCATCACCCGGCCACCTCCCGTCGGCCTGCTCGATCCAAGAGAGATCAATTCGGCAGCAGTGGGCTACTGGTGCGCGCGGTCCGCTGGCTCGGATGGCGTGGTGCGGTGCGCGGTGGGAGCTGGCCTGCGGCGGGTGAGGGCGACTCCGGCGAGGACGGTCGCGACGCCGAGTGTCATCGGTGGTGTGATGGGTTCGCCGAGGACCAGCCAGCCGAGGATGACGGCGACGACCGGGAGCAGGTAGGTGACGGTGGAGGCGAGGACGGGGCCGTCGTCGGTGATGATCCGGTAGTTCAGGACGTAGGCGGCTCCGGTGCCGATGGCGCCGAGGACGAGCAGGGCGATGATCGCGCCGATGTGCGGGTGCGGGGTGGCGAGGCCACCGAACGGGAGGGCGATCACGAGCCACCCGGTAGCCGTGATGAGCTGGGCGGCGGACAGCACCAGCGGCGGCAGGCCCCGACCGGTGAGGTGCCGACCCATGTAGACGTAGCCGGCTCCGTAGCTCGCGGACGCAGAGAGGCAGGCGACCGCGCCGCCGACGGACGCTCCGGTGGTCTGCCACGGGGCGAGGATGACGACGGCGCCGGCGAAGCCGAGCAGCAGGCCGAGGGCTCGGGCCGGGGCCAGGTGGCGTTCGACCCGGGTCGCCAGGGCGAAGGCGAGGGTCCACAGCGGTGTGGTGGCGGTGATTGCTCCGGCGAGGTTGGACTCGATGTGCTGCTCGGCGATCCCGAACAGCAGGTAGGGGAGCGCGTTCGCGAGCAGTGCGGCGGCGATGAGGTGCCGCCAGAGCCCGCGATCGGTGGGAAGCCGACCGGCCCCACGGTGCAGAACGATGACGAGGATCAGGGCGCCGAGGGCGAGCCGGCCGAGGGTGAGCTGCACGGGGCTGAAGCCGCCCAGGCTGACCTTGATCCACAGGAAGCCACTGCCCCAGATCAGGGCGAGCAGCGCGACCCGAGCGAGTCCGGCGGCGCGCACCGACATCGACGCTCAGTCCTCGACGGGGAGGTTGTAGTCCAGGCCGTTGAGGTCGGCGCGCATCACGAACCGGGTCACCTCGAATGCCCGGCCGTCCTGGTCGATGCCGGTGTGTAGGACCTCGATCACCGGCACGCCGGGTGGGATCGCCAGCGCGACGGTCTCGGCGGGCCGGGGCATCCGGGCGGTGATCTCCTCGCGGGCCCGGGTGATCTGGTGCCCCAGCTCCTCGAACCGGCTGTAGATGCTGCCGGTGCCGGTCTTCGCCTCGGTCGCCAGGACGGAACCCTCGGCGATCGTCCACGGGATGTACGTCGTGCCGAGCTGGACCGGCTCGTCGTCGGCGAAGTAGAGGTTGACCCGCTGGACGACGGACGGCTCGTCGTCGGCGACGCCGAGCCGATCGGCGACATCGCGCGGCGGGATGGTCCGGCCGATCTCGGGAACCTCGACCCGCGCGGTCTTGCCCTGCCGTTGTGCCTCGGCACGGAACGGGGACAGGCCGGTCTCGCGGCGTACGCGGTTGGAGTACCGGTCCGCGCCGAGCCGGATCATCGGCGCCTGCCGCCGGACGAACGCGCCCCGGCCGTGCTGCACGTCGACGAGCCCTTCGGCCTGGAGCAACCCGATGGCCTCGCGGGCGGTGTTGCGCGCGGTCTGGTATGTCGCGGCGAGTTCCCGCTCGGAGGGCAGTCGATCTCCGGGGCGGAACGTGCGCGCCTCGATCGACTGGCGCAGCGCGTCGGCGATCCGGCGGCTCGGGAGCTGTTCGCGTTCCGGCTGGCTCATGGGTCTGGCCTCCTCGGTCCCCGCCGCCCGTCTTCTCCCACGGTACGGCATCTGGCTTGAGCCAGTCACTTGACTGGTACGCAGACAAGGCGTACGACTGGCTTAAGCCACTACTGGCTCAAGCCAGTTTGGCATATGGGGAGGCGACGGTCGCCTCCGGGTCACCTGAAGGAGCGCAGGGAATGGCGGTCGACGGACGGATCAACGTTTGGCACGAGGACGTGTTCACACGGCCAGTGCTGGTGGGGGTGGCACGACGGTGAGCTGGGGACAGTCGCCCGATCCGGGTGAACATCACGATCCGATCCTGTCCGCCGCGTTGGTGCACACCGCCGCGCGGGTCGCCCAGGTCACGCCGTGGGTCGCTGCGGCGGCCGCCCTGCATGAGCGGGTGCGGGCGGTGGCTTTCGACCGGGTGACCGCGCGTCTGGTCGAGCTGCATGCCCCGGTGGACCAGGGCGAGGAGCAGCCGGTGTGCTGCGGGTGTGACCAGGCGGGTCGCAGCGACCCACCGGCGATGTGGCCGTGCCGCACCTACACCCTGCTCGCGGCGAGCGTGCTCGGCCTGGGTTCGGGTGGGGTCGAGGAGGAGCTGACCAGGCTGCGGACCGTGCCGCACATGCTCACCGACCGGTCGGCCAGCGGCGGTGGCGGCGCACCAGGCGGGAGTTCGTGAGTGGTGTCGGTACCCGGACGGTTCTCCCGGTCGTGGTCGCCACCGGTGCGGCCACCAGCGCAGGTGTGGGAGGACTCCGCGAGGCGAGCAGCCGCTGGCCCAACCTGCCCGGCGCGGTCGAGCGTCGCGAAGCCCTCGCCGCCTGACCACGGCAGCCTGACCAGGCCGATCCATGCCGTCCCGAGACCCGCGACAAGATCGTTGGCCGGGGCGATCAATCGTCAAGGGCCAAGTGCACATTGGGGGCCTTGGCCGCTTCGGCAAGCTCGGGCATCTCGACCACGGTCACGCCGGCCTCGGCCAGCAGTTCGCAGCCCTGGCAGTCGGCGACGAACAAGCTGGGCTCACGCCACGCCACGACCACCCTAGGAATGCCGGTGTCCAAGATCCATTGCGTGCACGTCTTGGGCCGGGACCTGCGCTGCGAGCACGGTTCCAACGTGCTGTAGATGGTGGCGGTCCTTAGCCGGAGGTCACCTGGTTCGAGCTTCGACAGCGCCGACTCCTCGGCGTGCACGGTCGGGTCGTTCTCCCGCGAATAGCCGTTGGCGATCTCGTCGCCCTCGGCGTCCACGATGATCGTGCCGACCGAGTAGGCTGCGGGCGAGGCCGGGCAGAGCCGCGACAGCTCGATGGCGCGGAGCATCCATTCGCGATCCTTGTCTGCCTGGCTGGTCATCGGTCGGTTGCTCCTCCGGGTAGCAGGGCGGCCGTACTCATCGCTTCGTCAAACGGGCTTACACCTGGTGCGGTCCGCCACTGGGCCAGCATCGTATTCAGCCATTGGTCGCTATTGGTCGTCGCCTGACCGCGAGGCGAGCAGCCGCTGGTACGACGTCAGCCGGACCGTGGTCGCCTGCCCGGTCGCGACCCACGCCGGGAGCGCGCACTCCGCGGCTGCCGGCGTGTGCTCGCAGCCGCCCGGGCACCCCTCCGCGCCGGCCAGCAGGTCCGGGAACGCCGCCAGCAACTCGGCCGGCCCGACATGCGCCAGCCCGAAGGACCGGATGCCGGGTGTGTCGATCACCCAGCCACCGGCCGGCAGCGGCAGCGCCACCGCGCTGCTGGAGGTGTGCCGGCCCTTCCCGATGCCGCTGACCTCGCCAATCATCCGGGACGCCGCCGGTACCAGCCGGTTGACCAGGGTGGACTTGCCGACGCCCGAATGCCCCACCAGGACGCTCGTCCGTCCGGTCAGGGCGGCCAACAGGTCGACCGGCTCCTCGTCGTACCGGGTGGTGACGGCGGCCACGCCGAGGTCCACGTACCGGGCGAGCAGGGTGTCCGCGGCGGCCGGATCGGTCGCGATCAGGTCGGCCTTGGTCAGGCAGAGCAGCGGGCGCATCCCGTCGGCGAGCGCGGCGACCAGGCACCGGTCGATCAGCCCGGTCCGCGGCGGCGGGTCGATCAGGGCGGTGACGATGACGAGCTGCTCGGCGTTCGCGACGATGACCCGCTCCTCGCGGTCGGTGTCGTCCGCGCTCCGGCGGAGCACGGTGCTCCGCTCGCTGATCCGCACGATCCGGGCCAGCGCGTCCGGCCCGCCGACCAGGTCACCGACCAGGTCGACCCGGTCGCCGACCACCACCGACCGCCGGCCGAGCTCGCGGGCCCGCATCGCGGTCACCGGTGCGCCGTCGACCAGGCAGGTGTAGCGACCCCGGTCCACGGTGGTGACCACGGCCGGCGTGGCGGTGACGTGCCGGGGCCGCTCCTTCGTGCGCGGCCGGGACCCCCGGCGACCGGGGCGGACCCGGACGTCGTCCTCGTCAAGTTCGCGCCTGGCCAGCGGTCAGCCCCGCGCCCGGTCGGTGAGCATCGAATGCCACATCCCGACGAAGTCGGGGAGCGTCTTTCGGGTGGTGCTGATGTTCTCCACCTGTACGCCGGGCACGACCAGCCCCAGCAGCGTGCCGGCCTGGGCCATCCGGTGGTCGTGGTAGCTGCCGAACACGCCGCCGTGCAACGGCTTGGGCACGATCTCCAGGCCGTCCGTGGTCTCCCGGACCTCCGTGCCCAACGCGGACAGCTCCCGGGCCAGCGCGGCGAGCCGATCGGTCTCGTGGCCACGGACGTGCGCCAGCCCGCGCAGCCGCGACGGTCCGCTGGCCAGCGCCGTGACGGCGGCCAGCACCGGGGACAGCTCGCTCACGTCGCGCAGGTCGAGGTCCGCGCCGAGCACCTGGCCGGTGCCGCGGACGGTCAGTCCCGCGTCATCCAGGCGGACCTCCGCACCCATCCGGACCAGGATGTCGCGCAGCGCGTCACCGGCCTGGGTCGTGCTCCGTGGCCAGCCGGGCACCCGCACCGCCCCGCCGGTGACCAGCGCGGCCGCCAGGAACGGCGCCGCGTTGGACAGGTCCGGCTCGACGTCGACGTCGCGGGCGTGGATCGGCCCGGGAGCGACCCGCCACCGGCCCGGCGCGGGCTCCTCGACGGTCACCCCGGCGGCCCGCAGCATCGCCACCGTCATCGCGATGTGCGGCAGCGACGGTACCGGCGGCCCGGCGTGGGTCAGCCGCACGCCCCGCTGGTAGCTCGCCCCGGCGAGCAGGAGGGCGGAGACGAACTGCGACGAGGCGCTGGCGTCGATCTCCACCGGACCGCCCGGCACCGTGCCGGTGCCGGTGCCGAGCACGGTGAACGGCAGCGTGTCGCGGCCCCCGTCCTCGACCCGGACGCCGAGCTGCCGCAGGCCGGCCAGCAGCGGGCCGAGCGGGCGCCGCCGCGCCTGCGGGTCACCGTCGAACCGGACCGGCCCGGTCGCCAGCGCGGCCACCGGGGGCACGAAGCGCATCACCGTGCCAGCCAGCCCGACGTCGAGGTCCACCCCACCGGTCAGCGGGCCCGGCGTGACCAGCCAGTCCCCGGCGCGGTCGACGAGCCCCGCACCGAGGGCGGCCAGCGCGCCGGCCATCAGCTCGGTGTCGCGGGCGCGTAGTGGCCGCCGGACCGTCGACGGCCCGTCGGCCAGGGCGGCGAGCAGCAGCGCACGGTTGGTGACCGACTTCGAGCCGGGCAGCGGCACGACGGCGTCGATCGGTCCGCTGGCACTCGGCGCGGGCCACAGATCCTCCACGACACCTAGTCTGCCGGTAGCGTGGCCGGCATGTGCGGTCGGTACGCCGCCGGCCGGTCCACCGACGAGCTCGCGGACGCCTTCGACGCGGTGGACCGGACGGCGGACGAGGTCGGTGCGAGCTTCAACGTGGCGCCGGGCACCGCGGTGCGGGCGGTCGTCGCCAGCCCGCCAGCCCAGCCGGATCAGCCGGATCAGCCGGGCGGGTCGCGCCGGCGCGAGCTGCGGGCGCTGCGCTGGGGGCTGGTGCCCCCCTGGGCGGACCGGCCGCAGGTCGGTGCCCGGATGATCAACGCCAGGGTCGAGACGGTGGCCGGCAAGCCGGTGTTCCGGGGGCCGCTCGCCGCCCGGCGCTGCCTGGTCCCGGCCGACGGCTGGTTCGAGTGGCGGGACCGGCGGCCGTACTTCATCACCCCCGACGACGGGTCGGTGCTGGCGCTGGCCGGGCTGTACGAGCACTGGAACCGGGGTCCGGAGCCGCTCACCTCCTGCGCGATCATCACCACCGCAGCGGTCGGCAGGTTGACCGAGGTCCACGACCGGATGCCGCTGCTGATCCCGGCGGCGCGCTGGTCGGAGTGGCTGGACCCGGACTGCCCGGTCGAGGAGCTGCTCGCCCCGTCGTCGCTGGCCATGGTCGCCCGCCTGGCGATCCGCCCGGTCGGCCCGGCGGTCGGTGACGTGCGCCGGGACGGCCGGGAGCTCATCGTCGAGGTGCCACCCCCCTCGACGCTTTTCTGAGCCGGACCGGGCGCGGGCGATAGGTTGGCCGGGTGGCGGACACGATCGAGACCCCGCACGGCCCGGCCCGGGTCCATCGCAGCGATCCGGTTGGGCCCGTTCGTGCGTTCCTGATGCTCGGGCATGGCGCGGGCGTCGGGATCGACACCCCAGACCTCGTGGCCGTCACCGAGGCCGCGGTGGCCACGGGCATCACGGTGTGCCGGGTGGAGCAGCCGTTCCGGGTGGCCGGCCGCCGCGCCCCGGCGCCGGCCCGGCAGCTCGATGCCGCGTGGCATGCCGTGGTCGCGGCCGTGCCGCGGCCGGCGGGGGTGCCGCTCGTGGTCGGGGGACGCTCGATGGGTGCCAGGGTGGCCTGCCGGACCGCCGCCACGGTCGGCGCGGCGGCGGTGCTGTGCCTGGCGTTCCCGGCGCACCCGCCCCGCCGGCCTGACCGGTCCCGGCTGACCGAGCTGGCCGCGGTCCGGGTGCCGGTGCTGGTGGTGCAGGGGGACCGGGACCCGTTCGGGATGCCACCGTCCGCGCCCGGGCGGATGGTGCACGTCGTGCCCGGTGCGGACCACGCGCTGCGGGTCGACCCGGTCGGGATGGCCGAGGTTGTGGCCAGCTGGTTGCTCAGGACGGTGCGCCCGCTGCCGATGCCATGACCATGCGATCAACGACGAGGCCGTCACGGCCGAGAACAACTGGCCGGATCACGCTCTCCGGCCGGTTGTTCCTGCTCGTCGCCGTGGGCCTGCTCGCGCTGGTCGCGATGGCGGCCATGGCGTCGGTCGCGTCGGCGAACCAGGCCCGGGCGGGCGCCCGCATGGCGCGGGTCAGCGCCGCGATGAGCCAGGAATGGAATGCCGACATGATGCATGACGGCATCCGCGCCGACGTGATCGCGGCCCTGTACGCGACGACCCCGGAGCTGTGGAAGGTCCTTGAGGTTGACGGGGTCACCGAGCACGCCAGCGAGTTCGTCAAGCACTTCACCGCCGCCGAGGCGGGCGCGCCGGAGAGCCTCCGCCCCGAGTTCCAGCGGGTGCTGCCGCATGTGCAGCAGTACGCCCGGACGGCCTCGGCGCTGGTGGCGCTGGCCGGAAAGGACAGGGCCCGCGCCGAGGCCGCGCTGCCCGGCTTCCTGGAGCTGTTCGGCCAGCTCGAGGAGAAGCTGGGTGCCATTTCCGAGGCGCTGCTCGCCGCGGTCCAGGCCGAGGTCCGCGGCGCCGCTGCCGCAGCGGAGTCGGCCCGCACGATGATCGTGCTGGTCGGGCTCGCCGCGACCGCCCTGTTCGTGCTGGTCGGGCTGTGGACCCGCCGGACGATCCGCCGGTCGCTGCAACGGATGGCGGCGGCCCTGCGCCGGGTCGCCGGCAAGGACCTGACCGTACGCGTTGAGGCGGAGAGCCGGGACGAGGTCGGCGAGATGGCGGTCTCGCTCAACGAGGCCATGGAGCAGATCGGGTCCGCGCTGCGTGCCGCCGGGGAGAGCGCCTCGACGCTCACCGCCGCCAGCGAGGAGCTCGCGGGGGTGTCGAGCCGGCTCGGGCGCTCGGCGGAGGACGTCGCCACCGAGGTCGGCGTGGTGTCCACGTCGTCGGCGGAGGTGTCCGGGTCGGCGTCGGCGATGTCGGCCGCCGCCGAGCAGATGAGCGCCTCGATCCAGTCGGTTGCCGGCCAGGCGACCGCGGCGGCGCAGGTGGCGTCGGAGGCCGCGCGGACGGCCCAGAACACGTCGGCGGAGATGGGTCGGCTGAACGAGGCCAGCCAGGAGATCGGGCAGATCGTCAAGGCGATCACCTCGATCGCGGAGCAGACCAACCTGCTCGCCCTCAACGCCACCATCGAGGCGGCCCGGGCCGGTGAGGCGGGCAAGGGTTTCGCGGTGGTCGCCACCGAGGTGAAGGACCTCGCCCAGGAGACCGCGCGGGCCACCGACGACATCACCGGGCGGATCAGTGCGATCCAGGAGCTGACCGGCCGCACCGCCCGGGCCATCGACGAGATCACCACGGTGATCGGGCGGATCAACGAGAACCAGGCCGCGATCGCGACGGCCGTGGAGCAGCAGGCCTCGACCACTGCGGAGATCACCCAGCGGGTCAGCGAGGTCACCGCCGGCGCGTCGCAGATCAACACCAACATCGCCGGGATCGCCGGAGCCACCACGTCGACGTCGGAGGGTGCGGAGGCGACCCAGCTGTCCGCCGCCCGGCTGGCCGAGGTCGCCGTGCAGGTCAACAGCCTCATCGCGGAGTTCGCCTGCTGACCCGGCCCGGCGTCGCCGACGATCGGGCGCGATTCCGGGCCGCGCGGGCCGCCCCCCTCCTACCATCCGGGGATGACCCACGGGTATGACCACGATGTCGTTGTCGTCGGCTCGGGCTTCGGGGGGTCGGTCAGCGCGCTGCGGCTGACCGAGAAGGGGTACCGGGTCGCGGTCGTGGAGGCCGGCCGCCGCTTCGCCGACGCCGACCTCCCGCCGACCTCCTGGCACGTCCGGCGGTTCCTGTGGGCGCCCAGGCTGGGGTGCTTCGGCATCCAGCGCATCCACCCGCTGCGCGATGTCGTGGTGCTCGCCGGGGCGGGGGTCGGCGGCGGGTCGCTGGTCTACGCCAACACCCTCTACGAGCCGCTACCCGGCTTCTACACCGACCGGCAGTGGGGACACATCACCGACTGGCGGGCGGAGCTCGCGCCGTACTACGACCAGGCCCGGCGGATGCTCGGGGTGGTGACCAACCCGACGACGACCCGGGCCGACGAGGTGTTCCGGGAGGTCGCCATCGAGATGGGGGTCGGTGAGAGCTTCCACCCGACCCCGGTCGGCGTCCTCTTCGGCGAGCCGGGCGTGGAGCGGGACGACCCGTTCTTCGGCGGCCAGGGTCCCCGGCGCTCCGGCTGCCGGGAGTGCGGTGGATGCATGACCGGTTGCCGGCACAACGCGAAGAACACCCTGGTGAAGAACTACCTGTACCTGGCGGAGCGGGCCGGCGCGACGGTACTCCCGATGACGACCGTCATCGCGGTGGAACCGCTGCCGGCGGGCGGGTACGCCCTGCGCACCGCGCACACCGCCCGGCGGCGCGTGCGTCGCACGATCACCGCCGAGCACGTCGTGCTGGCCGCCGGCACCTACGGCACCCAGCAGCTCCTGCACCGGATGCGGGACACCGGCCGGTTGCCACGGATCTCGGCCAGGCTCGGCGAGCTGACCCGGACCAACTCCGAGTCGATCCTCGGCGCGTCGGCCAGCGACCGCCACGCCGACTTCACCGGCGGGGTCGCCATCACCTCCTCCTTCCACCCGGACGGGCACACCCACATCGAGCCGGTCCGCTACGGCAGGAACAGCAACCTGATGGGTCTGCTCACGACGTTCCTCACCGACGGAGACGGCAGGGTTCCCCGTGGGGTGCAGTGGCTGGGTCAGGCGGTCCGGCACCCGCTGCGGCTGCTCCGCATGCTCGTCCCGCGCCACTGGTCGGAGCGCACGATCATCGCGCTGGTGATGCAGAGCCTGGACAACTCGGTCACCACCTACACCCGGCGGACGGTCTTCGGGCGCCGCCGGATGACCACCCGGCAGGGACACGGCGACCCGAACCCGTCGTGGATCCCGGCCGGCAACGAGGCCGCCCGCCGGGCCGCCGCGCGCATCGGGGGGCACCCCCGAGGCTCGGTCGGGGAGGTCCTGCACCGGCCGCTCACCGCGCACTTCATTGGCGGCGTGGCCATCGGGGACTCGGCGGAGACCGGCGTGATCGATCCCTATCACCGCCTGTTCGGCCACCCCGGCCTGCACGTCGTCGACGGGTCGGCGATCTCGGCGAACCTCGGGGTGAACCCGGCGCTGACCATCACGGCGCAGGCCGAGCGCGCCATGGCGCTGTGGCCCAACCACGGCGACCCCGACCCCCGGCCCCCGCTCGGCGGCGGCTACCGACCGGTAGCCGCCGTGCCGCCGAGGGACCCCGTGGTACCGGACGGGGCGCCCGCAGCGCTCCGCCTCCCGATCGTGCGGGTCCGGTCGGCGGAGGCGCGGGTCGATCCGGGTCAGTCCGGCTGATAGGCCCACTGCCGGTCGGCGTCCCAGTCGGTGCTGGCGGGGGCCGCCGCGTCATCGTCGAGATCACGGTCGGACGACTCCCAGTTCGCGTAGTCCGACTCCTCCGACGCGGTGTCGGACGTGCCGCGGAGCAGCATCGCCAGCAGCAGGCCGAGCAGAGCCGTCGCGCCGGTGGCGACGAGTGCGCCGGGCCGCAGCGTGACCGCGGTCGCGGGCGCCTCGGCGAGCTGGGCGGCGGCCGGAGCGCCCACCAGCATCCGGACCGCCAGCTCGACGCCGGCCAGGGCGGCCGCGCCCAGCGCGACCCCGGCGGCGACCGCGCTTCGCCGGGCGGCGGCGTGCCCGAGCGTGACCGTGATCGCGATGACCGAACCCACCACGGTCAGCCCGCTCCAGCCGACGTCGTCGCGTGCGGTCACCTCGATGAGGTCCGAACTGGACATCAGTGACGCGCCGGACCAGGTCAGCCCGCCGAGGAACCACAGCTGCGCCGTTCCCCCGGCGGCGAGCAGGCCGAGCAGCGCCGCCATCCGCCCGGCCCGAGTGGTGCCGCCGGTGGCGAGCTGGATCAGGCCGAGCAACGCGGCCGCGGCGAGCAGGACCACCCCGAGCACGACGAGGAGCCCACCGAGTGCCAGCGCCCGGACCCCACCGGTGCGGACCGTGTCGCCGTGGTGTGCCTGCATCCAGCCGCCGACCAGGCCGGCGTTGGCCAGCGCCGGGATCACCAGGGCACCGACCGCGGTGCGGGCCAGCGCGCTGCGCCCACCGAGGAACGCGACCACGCCAGCGAGCGCGGTGACGCCGGCCAGCCCGAGGACCACCCAGATGCTCGGCCAGCTGCTGGCCGAGCGCAGCGTGGCGCCGCCGGCGACCAGGGGCCGGTGGGCACCGACCGCCAGGCTGCCGCTGCCCGCCACGGCGAGTAGCCCGGCGGGTACGGACAGGACGAGCCGGTGACGGTTGTCCGCCCCGGCGTTGATGTGGCTCATGATCCTGGCACCTTCCTGTGTGCCGCATGCGGGCGCCACGGAGATCCAGCGCCCGCGCTTCTCCGACTGGTTACGGTGCGGGTGTCACTCTGTCATGCGTCGTGTGCCGGTAATGACCCGTTCGATGGTCGGCCGACCGTATCGGACACTCGCCACCGGCGGAACCCTTGCCGCTGATGCGCCGGGAATCTCACCAGCGGTGCGGTGTGTTGTCGCGGGGTACCGTCCGCCTCCCGAACGGAGACCCGATGCCCGGTCGCTGCGCATGTCTCCCGGCGCCCAACGTCCCGCACCGGACCGACCGGCGCGGCCGCGCCGTATCCTCGCATCGCGGGAACTTCGACACGACATCGGGAGTGGACGTGGTCGGGCCGAGCCAGGAGAGTGCCGAGCAACGGCGCGAGCGTTTCGAACGGGACGCCCTGCCGTTCCTCGACCAGCTCTACGCGGCGGCGATGCGGCTGACCCGCAACCCCCCCGACGCCGAGGACCTGGTGCAGGAGGCGTACGTCAAGGCGTTCGCGAACTTCCACCAGTTCACCGAGGGGACCAACCTCAAGGCGTGGCTGTACCGGATCCTCACGAACACGTTCATCAACATCTACCGGAAGCGCCAGCGCCAGCCACAGGAGGCGCACGCCGACACCATCGAGGACTGGCAGCTCGCCCAGGCCGAGTCGCACCTGTCGACGGGCCTGCGGTCCGCCGAGATGGAGGCGCTGGACCACCTGCCGGACGCTGACGTGAAGGAAGCCCTGCAGAAGCTGCCGGAGGACTTCCGGCTCGCGGTCTACCTTGCCGATGTCGAGGGCTTCTCGTACAAGGAGATCGCCGACATCATGGAGACCCCGATCGGCACCGTGATGTCCCGGCTGCACCGCGGTCGACGGGGTCTGCAACGCCTACTGGCTGACTACGCCCGCGAACGCGGCTTGGTTCGTGCGGGCGCGGTCGAGGAGGAGAAGTGAACGTGGACGGGACCGACGGGCCGTCCCCGGGACGATGCGGGGGCCGAGCATGAGCTGCGGCAGCCCGCACAAGATGTCGTGCAGCGACGTCATCGCCGAGGTGTTCCTCTTCATCGACGGCGAGGCGACCGAACAGCGACGTGCGCTCATCCACCGGCATCTCGACGAGTGCTCCCCGTGCCTGCGGGAGTACGGCATCGAGGAGGAGGTGAAGGCGCTGGTGCACCGGACCTGTGGTGGCGATCGGGCGCCGGAGTCGCTCCGGCAGCGGGTCCGGGTCCGGCTGTCCGAGGTCGTGATGCAGCTGAGGACGGAGCGACAGGTCGGGACCGAGTGACCGGTCGGGACGGAGTGACCGGCCCGCCGGCCGGTCAGTCGACCGGATCCCCGGGTCGGAAGACCCGCAGTACCTCGCTGGTGTGCTCATCGCCGAGGTCGGTGATGAGCAGGTCGGGTGGCGGAGGGCCCGGTTCCGACCTTCGCCGCGCCGCCGGCAGGTGGAGTCGGGCCGGCCGCGACGGCGCGGGCCGGGGCGGGGCCGGTCGGGGCGGTGCGGGCCGGGTGCCGCGGTGCGGTGTGGGGGTCGCGCGGAGGTCCGGCAGCATCGCGGTGGCCAGGAGCTGGGACAGGCCGGCCGCGACCAGCAGGTCACCGAGGCTGACCACCGCGGGCCGGTACGGCAGTGGCAGCGGGACGACGTCGCCGAGCATGCGCAGCGTCACGTCCGGGCCGTCGGGCACCCGGCCCGGACGTGACGCTGCGGCGGCGTAGTCCACTCCGGCGCGGGTGGCGGCATCGGCGGACACCGGCATGCCGGTGTTGCCGGCGACGACGACCGCGTTGAGCACCAGGCCGAGGCCGATCAGACCCATGCCGTGCACGGCGCGGTTGCGCAGGGCGTACGCCAGCGCGCAGCCGGCCGCGCAGGCCAGCCCCACCCAGTGCGCCGCCGCGGCCAGCCCGGTCCATGGCGCTGCCGCGCCCAGCCCCACGCCGGCGAGCGTGCCCGCCACCAACGGCCAGTCGTGCACCGGCAGGCGTTCGAGTGCCAGCAGCCGGCCGCCGAGCAGCCGCGCCACGATGGCTGAGGTCACAGTCGCAAGGATGAGCGCCACGGCCGATAGTTTTGCGTGCGGACCGAGAAATCTGCGGGATATCGGGAGTGGAAGGTCTGGTCGTGTTCGAAACCGTGCTGGTTGCCAACCGCGGAGAGGTCGCCGTTCGGGTGATTCGGACGGCCCACCGGCTTGGCCTCAAGGCGATCGCCGTGCACTCCACGGTCGACGCGCAGGCCCTGCACGTCCGCCTCGCCGACGAGGCCGTGTTGATCGGGCCGGCTCCCGCCCGCGAGTCCTATCTCAACATCGAGGCCGTCCTGGAGGCCGCTCAGGTGAGCGGCGCCCGGGCGATCCACCCCGGTTACGGCTTCCTCGCCGAGAACGCACGCTTTGCCCGGCGGGTGTCCGCCGCCGGTCTGGTGTGGGTTGGCGCGCCCCCGGCGGTGATCGAGGCGATGGCCGACAAGGTGGCGGCCCGCGCCACCATGGCGGCGGCGGGTCTGCCGGTGCTGCAGGGCACCGAGACCCCGGTCACCGACCTCGGTGCGGCCGAGCGACTCGCCGACGACCTGGGGTATCCGCTGATGGTGAAGGCGGTCGCCGGAGGCGGCGGGATCGGCCTGGTGCCCGTCGGCGATGTGGCCGGGCTGCGGGCCGCGTTCGCGATGGCGCGGGCCCGCGCGGAGCGGTACTTCGGCTCACCCGGCATCCTGCTGGAGCGGTTCGTCCGGCCGGCCCGGCACGTGGAGGTGCAGGTGCTCGGCCTGGCCGACGGCCGGGTGGTGGCGTTCGGTGAGCGCGACTGCTCGGTGCAACGCCGCTACCAGAAGGTGATCGAGGAGACGCCCTCGCCCGGCATGCCCGGCGAGGTCCGGGACGCCCTGGTGCACGCCGCGCAGCGCGCGGCGTGGGCGGTCGGTCATCGCGGCGCGGGGACCGTGGAGTTCCTGCTCAACCCGCTGAGCGGGGAGTTCGCGTTCCTGGAGATGAACGCCCGGCTCCAGGTCGAGCACCCGATCACCGAGATGGTCACCGGTGTCGACCTCGTCGAGCAGCAGTTCCGGATCGCGGCCGGCCGGCCGCCGAGCTTCGACCCGGAGCGACCGCCGGCGCCACGCGGGCACGCGGTGGAGTTCCGGGTGTACGCCGAGGACCCGGTGCGTTTCCTGCCCGGACCGGGGCGGATCGAGGTCTGGCAGGAGCCGGTCGGCGAGGGTGTCCGGGTCGACACCGGCTACCTGGCGGGCGACACGGTGACCGCGCACTACGATCCGCTGCTGGCCAAGGTCTGCGCCTGGGGCGTGGATCGTGGGCAGGCGCTGGATCGGCTGCGGGCGGCGGCGGAGTCCTTCCGGGTGACGGGTCTCCGGTGCAACCTGCCGCTGCTGCCCGAGCTGCTCGCTCAGCCGAGCTTCCTGGCCGGGGACTATGACACCGGGCTGATCGACCGAATGCGGCAGCCAGCGCGATCGGTGGGCGTGGTTGGATCGTCACCGGAGCGGAGCGAGGAGCGGCGGATGAGCGAGCAGATCCACGCGGAGATGGTGGCGAACGTGTGGAAGGTGGTCGCCCGCCAGGGCGACCAGGTCCGGGCCGGTGACACCCTGGTCATCCTGGAGTCCATGAAGATGGAGATCCCGGTGGTCTGCGAGACCGACGGGACGCTGCGCGAGCTCGCTGTCGCCGAAGGTGACGTGGTCCAGGAGGGTGACCTGATCGCCGAGATCGGGTGATCCCGGTGCCCGCGCGGTCCGGTCATCCGGTCCGGTCATCCGGTCCGGGCGCCGTGCTCGACGCACCGGGCCGACCAGCTCCCGGGCATGACCTGCACCACCATCCGCCGCCCGCAGTGCCCGCACCACCTCGGCGGGTCCAGCTCAGCCGCCGCGCACGGCTGGTGGCCGCCGTCGGCGAGCGACCGCCCGCATCGGTCGCACCAGGTCAGGGTGAGGTCCAGCGCATAGGTGAGCAGCGGCACGCCGGGCGCCGGTGACCGGTCCAGCGCCGGTGTGTGCCGGAACCCGAGGTCGGCGTAGATCCGGTGCGCGGCGCGCATGGCGGCCGCGGCGGACAGCCGCAGGATGCTCGCCCGCGCGTCGCGGGCCCGGTGCAGAGCGTCGACGACCAGCGCCCGGCCGATCCCCGCCCGGCGGGCCAGCGGATCGACGGCCAGCATCTGCAGGTCCGCCTCACCGGGTCCGGCCAGCTCGGCGAGGTCGCTGCCGGCGGGCGCGAGGGTCGCGGTGCCGACGAGGCGCCCGCCGCGTTCCGCGACCAGCAACACGGCCTCCCGACCGCGCCGCGCCGCGTCGCGCAGTTCGGCGACGTACGGCGAGCCGGGGTCGAGCAGGCCGTCGGCCAGGTAGCCGGCGGCGGTCAGCTCGCCGACGACCGGGTACTCCGCCGGCACGGCGGTGCGGATCCGCACGCTGGTCATGCGTCGTTCCTACCGCACCGCCGTGCTGCGGCACTGGCGAATCGGTTCCTCCGTTCAGGCGGTGAGCGCCGGGATCGGTGCCACCCGGGGGTCGCCCTCGTCGGCGTGGTAGTCCCCGGGCTGGGTCTGGTCGGTTCCGGCCGGTAGCTTCATGGCCCGGAACACCACGGTGAGCACCACGGCGACGACCACGTTGAGCACGAACGCGGTCAGCGCGAGGTACGCCTTGTCGGAGAACATCGGCGCCACCGCGAGCGAGGAGCCGAAGTGGTGCGTGGCCGCGGTGGACTGGCCGTACGCCACGACCGTGCCATAGGTGATCCCGGTCGCCCAGCCGGCCAGCAGCGCCCAGCGGTGGAACCACCGGGTGTAGAGACCGAACACCAGCGCCGGGAAGGTCTGCAGGATCCAGATCCCGCCGAGGAGCTGGAAGTTGATCGCGTTCTGCCGGTCCAGCAGCAGCACGAAGGCCAGCGCGCCGGCCTTGACCACCAGCGAGGCGAGCTTGCTGACCTGGGCCTCCCGGGCGGCGTCCGCGGTGGGCTCGACATACTCCTTCCAGATGTTGCGGGTGAAGAGGTTCGCCGCGCCGATCGACATGATCGCCGCGGGCACCAGGGCGCCGATCGCGATCGCCGCGAAGGCCACCCCGGCGAACCAGCCGAAGTGGTCCTCGAACAGCTGCGGCACGACGAGCTGCGGGTTCGGCTTGCCGTCCAGGCCGATCGGCTTGGTGCCCACCGCGATCGCGGCGTACCCGAGCAGTGCGAGCAGGGCGAGCAGCAGCGAGTACGCCGGCAGCAGCGCGGCGTTGCGGCGCACGACCTTGCGGCTGCGGGCGGAGAGCACCCCGGTGATCGAGTGCGGGTAGACGAACAACGCCATCGCCGAGCCCAGCGCCAGCGTTCCGTAGGCGAGGAACTGGTGGGCGGTGGGGATGAACGTCGAGGACGCTGCCTTGCCCGCGGCCTTGGCGGCGGCGTTCTTCGCGCCGAACGCGGACTCGGTGGAGTCGAAGATGTGACCGAAGCCGACCTTCCACGCCATCCACACGGTGGCCACGATGATCACCAGGTAGATGAGGAAGTCCTTGACGAAGGCGATCAGCGCGGGCGCGCGCAGTCCGGAGGAGTAGGTGTAGGCGGCGAGCACCGCGAACGCGATGAACAGCGGCAGGTCGCGGGCGAGCACGTTGCCGGAGCCGCCGATGCCGATCACCTCCAGCACCGCCTGGATGCCGACGAGCTGCAGCGCGATGTAGGGCATCGTGGCGATGATGCCCGTGCCCGCCACCGCGGTGGCCAGCACCCGGCTGCCGTACCGGCCCCGGGCCACATCGGCCGGTGTGACGTAGCCGTGCCGGTGGGACACCGACCACATCCGGGGCAGGAAGACGAACACGATCGGGTAGACGATGATCGTGTACGGCACCGCGAACCAACCGCTGACCGCACCCAGGGCGTACATCGCCGCGGGCACCGCGATGAACGTGTACGCCGTGTACAGGTCACCGCCGATGAGGAACCAGGTCACGAAGGTGCCGAAGCCCCGCCCACCGAGACCCCACTCGTCGAGGCTCGCCAGTGAGGTGGCCCGCCGCCACCGGCTCGCCACGAACCCGAGCACGGTGACGAGGAGGAACAGCACGATCACGATCACCAGCGCCGTGACGTTGACGCCCTTCATGCCCGCACCCCGTCGCTCCCCGTGGCCCGACCCGACCCCGGGTCAGCAGCTGAGGGTGGTCGCGTGGTTCTGAGCAGCTGGTAGGCCAACGCGGTGCACACGGAGCCGATGAGCAGCCACATGAGCTGGTACCAGTAGAAGAAGGGGAACCCCAACAACCTCGGGGTGGCCTTCGCGTAGCTCCCCACCCACATCAGCGCGATGATCGGCGGCAGCAGCAGCAGCGCCGCGGCGACCTTCCGTGTGGTCGAGGGTTGCGGTCGACGTTCGAGTGGTTCCGGCGGCGTGGGGCGCTGAGTCTCCGTTGCCACATGGACCTCCAGGCTGGGGGGGACAGGTCATGCGGCGAGCAGAGTAGCGCCAATGGGTGTGGGTTGGATCACGTTTGGATACCGGAGTCGGGGGCCGACCGCCGGGTGCGGTCGGCCCCCAAGAGCCGATCAGTTCAGCGTCACGTTCGGCTCACCCAGCGCGTTCAGTCCGCCTCCGGCCGTGGCCGTGCAGCTGCCGGGACGGACCGCGCCACCGTTGAACGACTGGCGCAGGCAGTTGCGCATGGCGAGCTGGCCCCAGTAGTTGGTGTGTGAGTCCTCCTGCAGCTGGTAGGGCGGGGTGATGGTGCTCACGGTGCGGATCTGGCTGATCCACTCGGTCCGGTCCGCCGCGCCGGACTGCGTCCACGAGCTGAGGCCGACCTCCTCGAGCAGGCCGACGGTGTTCTCGCAGAGCCGGTGCCCGGTGAGCAGGCCGGCGATGTCCAGGATCTTGACGTTCGCCACACCGGACTGCGCTGCCCCGTTGCGGACCGCGGCGTTGATCGTGGGCAGGGCGCTGTCGTTGGCCCAGTTGGCGTCCTTGTTCCAGAGCCCGCACCCGCCGACCGACTGTCGGGTGTAGCCCGACTGGGAGTAGCGGAACTGCGAGCCGTAGGGGATCGGGTCCCAGTAGGTCTGCACCACGATGGTGTAGTCCGCGTCGGTGTAGCCGGCGTTCGCCATCGCCCGGTGCGTGTTGCCCACCGCGGTCGCGATCGCGGTGGTCTGCGCCGCGACGTTCGTCGAGGTGAAGTTCTTGCTGACGCTGGAGTCGTCGTAGCAGTAGTTGGGCCACCACGACGGGGACAGCAGGAAGTCCTGCACGCAGGTCTGCAGGATGGAGGCGAAGTTGAAGTTGTTCGCGCCGATCATCACGGTCACGGCCTGGACGTTGTGGGTGGCGGCGAACTGCTGCAGCAGCAGCGCCTGACCCTGGTGGCCCGCGCCGTCGTCGTAGAAGTCCAGTCCGGGTTTGAAGTCGCTGCCGGAGGCGTAGGGCGCGGTGCCCGTGCGGGCGCCGGAGCAGGCCAGGTTCGTCCCGCTGACCCCGCCGCCGAGGTAGATCTCGGCGGACTTCGACCGGTGGCAGCCGGGGATCAGCTCCGCGGTGTTGCTGGCGTTGTCGTAGTACGCCGTCGATCCCAGCGCGTCGACCGTGCTGGAGCTGCCGTTCGTGTTGCCGGCCCAGCGGCCGGCCTCACCGGAGATGGCGGAGTCGCCGACGCTGACCACCCACGGTGAGCCGGCGACGGGTCCAGCGAAGGCGGGCGGGGCGCTGGCGGCGAATCCCAACCCGGCGAGGGTGGTGGCGGCGGCGATCGCCGCGACCGAACGACGTGTGCGGAGGGGGCCTGATCTGCTCACACCGGTCTCCTCTGACCGACGGGTCCACCGGCCGATCGGCCGGTGGGGGCGCCCACGACGGCGGCACGCGGCGGATCGCCGGTACGTACCGTTGGCCTTGATCGCGGCACTTATACCGATTGTGAGTACTTGGTCCCTGGTTCGGCAAGATCTGTCGGGGCCTGCCACCCGATTGCCGTAGCCGGCCTCACAGCGCCCGGGTCAGCGCCTTGATCGGCATCTTGAGGTCGGCCAGCATGGCGAGGTCGTCGGTGGCCGGTCGGCCCAGCGTGGTGAGGTAGTTGCCGACGATCACCGCGTTGACGCCGCCGGTCAGGCCCTTGCTGGCCAGCTCGCCGAGGGTCACCTCGCGGCCGCCCGCGTACCGCAGGATCGCCCTGGGCAGGACCAGCCGGAACGTCGCGGCGGTGGCCAGCGCCTCGGCCGGCTCCAGCACCGGGACCTCGGCGAACGGCGTGCCCGGGCGGGGGTTGAGAAAGTTCAGCGGCACCTCCTCCGGTGCCAGCTCGGCGAGCTGGGCGGCGAGCTCGGCGCGCTGCTCCAGCGTCTCGCCCAGGCCGATGATCCCGCCGCAGCAGACCTCCATGCCGACCTCGCGGACCAGCCGGAGCGTGTCGACCCGTTCCTGCCAGGTGTGCGTGCTCACCACCGCGGGGAAGTGCGAGCGCGCCGTCTCCAGGTTGTGGTTGTACCGGTGCACGCCGAGGTCGGCCAGCTCACGGGCCTGCTCCGGGGTGAGGATGCCCAGCGAGCAGGAGACGTTGATCTCGACCTCGGCGGTGATCGCGGCCACGCCCTCGCGTACCTGCGCCATCAGCCGCTCGTCCGGCCCGCGTACGGCCGCCACGATGCAGAACTCGGTGGCCCCGCTGGCGGCGGTGCCGCGGGCCGCCTCGACCAGGGCCGGGATGTCCAGCCAGGCTGCCCGCACGGGGGAGTCGAACACCCCGGACTGGCTGCAGAAGTGGCAGTCCTCCGGGCATCCACCGGTCTTGAGGCTGACGATCCCCTCGACCTCGACCTCGGGGCCGCACCAGCGCAACCGCACCTCGTGGGCCAGCGTCAGCAGCTCCTCCAGGCGGTCGCCCGGCAGCCGCAGACACCGGACCGCCTGCTCCTCCGACAGCCCCTCGGCACGGCCCAGCACCTGCTCGCGGGCAATGTCCAGGATGTCATCCCTGCCGTCTACCAGCCTGCCGTCTACCAGCCTGCCGTCTACCAGCCTGCCGTCATCCAGCATTCCGTCCTCCAGCCCGGTCGTTGCGGTACCGGCAGTCCAGACCGTGCCGGGCGGTCGCCGCGAAGTCCTCCGCATCGAATCCTCCCCCGTACTCCGGGCCGAGGAAACGGCGGGCGGCGGCGGCGAAGCCGGCCAGGGCCGGCAGCCCGGCGGGTAGGGCGCCACCCAGCGGGAGCCCGGAGACCGCGGCCAGGTCGGTCACGTTGCACCACTCGGTCAGCCCGGGTCGGGGCGGCCAGCAGCCGATGACCAGGCCGCCGGCGAGCCGGAGCCCGCGCCGCTCCATCGCCTCCAGGGTCAGCGCGGTGTGGTTGAGCGTGCCCAGCGCCGCCGAGGTGACCACGAGCAGTGGTGCGCCGAGCGTGCGGGCGAGGTCGGCCAGGGTCCAGCCGTCGGCGGCGTACCGGACCAGCAGCCCACCGGCGCCCTCCACCAGGACCAGCTCCCGGTCGCCGGCCAGCGTCGTCACCAGCTCGGCCACGCGCGCCAGGGAGGGGGTGGGCGGGTCCGCCGTCGCGGTGAGCCGGCCGGCGGCCTCGGGGGAGAGGGCGGCCGGAAAGCGGGCGAGCTCGTGCAGGTCGCGGACTCCGGCGAGCCGGCCGATCTCGGCCAGGTCACCGGGCGCTCCGGACGGCAGGCCGGTCTGTGCCGGCTTGACCACCGCGACCCGCTCACCACGGCCGGACGCCAGCGCGGCGACGGCGGCGGCCACTACTGTCTTGCCCACGCCGGTGCCGGTGCCGGTGACCAGCATGATGTTCACCGGCCCAGCCTGCCATGCGGCCGGTGTGCCGGGGTGTCGAGGTGGTGGCGAGCGGGACACGGGACTCGGGACGCGGGACTCGGGACTCGGGACGCGGGACTCGGGACGCGGAGAGCCTCCAAGTTGCTGTTGCAAAAGTGTGGCAGCATTGGCGAGGCTATGACGGCTCATGGTGATCGTGGAGGTATGGACGTGGCGATGACGGCGGCGCCGCCGAGACCGGCACCGGACCGGGCGCGGGCCGCGCTGACCCGGCGCGAGTGGGGCGAGATCTGGGCCATGGTCGGCGCGATCGTCCTGCTGCACGTCATGGGGTGGGTCACCCTGGTGGCGGTCGTCGCGCCACACCACTACTCGCTCGGCACGACCGGCGTCTTCGGGGTCGGGTTAGGGGTGTCGGCGTACACCCTCGGGATGCGGCACGCCTTCGACGCCGACCACATCGCCGCCATCGACAACACCACCCGCAAGCTGATGGCCGACGGCCGCCGCCCGCTGTCGGTCGGGTTCTTCTTCTCGCTGGGGCACTCGTCGGTCGTCTTCGGGTTGTGCTTCCTGCTCGGCATCGGCGTGCGAACGCTGGCCGGGCAGGTGACCGACGACGCCTCCGCCCTGCAACGGGTCGCCGGGTTGGTCGGCACGATGGTCTCCGGCGTGTTCCTGCTGCTGATCGCGATCATCAACCTGGCCGTGCTGCGCGGCATCGTCGGGGTGTTCCGGCAGATGCGGGGCGGTGGCTACGACGAGGCGGCGCTGGAGGAGACGCTCAACAAGCGTGGCCTGATGAACCGGGTGCTCTCCGGGGTGACCCGGTCGGTGACCAGGTCCTGGCAGATGTACCCGGTGGGGTTGCTGTTCGGGTTGGGCTTCGACACCGCCACCGAGGTCTCGCTGCTGGTCCTCGCTGGTGGCGCCGCGGCGTTCGCGCTGCCCTGGTACGCCGTGCTGTGCCTGCCGGTGCTGTTCGCCGCGGGCATGTCGCTGCTGGACACCATCGACGGGTCGTTCATGAACTTCGCCTACGACTGGGCGTTCGCCCAGCCGGTGCGGAAGGTGTACTACAACATCATCATCACCGGACTGTCGGTTGCCGTCGCGACGGTCATCGGTGGGGTGGAGCTGCTCGGCCTGCTCGTCGAGAAGGCGGGCCTCACCGGCGGTGTCTGGAGCTGGGTGTCCGGGCTCGACCTCAACCGGGTCGGGTACGCGATCGTCGTGATGTTCGTGTTGACCTGGGTGGTGGTGCTGGCGATCTGGCGGTTCGGTCGGGTGGAGCAGCGGTGGACCGCGCGCCCGGGCGGCGGCGGTCAGGGATAGCGGCGGCGCTGGTCGGGGTGCCACGTCCCGATCAGGACAGGTTCCACTGCCACAGGTCGTTGGCCGGGTTGCTGTCGAGGGACACGATGCCGGCGCGGCCGGTCCCGCTGAGCGAGCTGAGCAGGGTCACCAGCTCGGCCATCGCGTCGTGTGCCACCGTGGCCGACACCTCGCCGAAGAGGATGCGGGCGGCGCTGGGCAGCTCGCCATAGAGCTGGACCGACCCGCTGGTGCCGGGCGGCGGGCCCTTCGCCACCGGGATGCCGCCGGCGTCGACGACGCCGAAACGCACGAGCTGATCGGTGCGCACGAGCTCGCCGTGGCGGCCCTGAATCCAGATCTGTGGGTCCATGATGCCGTCATCGGCAGGTTCGGTCGCCGGCAGCGCCCAACTGTCGTGGATGCTCCCGAACTGCACCCGTCACCGGCCGGCGACCACCCGCAGCGCGACGGCCAGCCGGTCGAGATCCGCCGCGGACAGGTCAGCCCGGCCGGTCAGCCGCAGGCAGGCGTGTCCCGGCGGCACCGAGGGCGGCCGGAAGCAACCGACCCGGACGCCGTGCTCGGCGCACGCCGCGGCACCTTCCAGCGCCCGCGTCGGCTCACCGAGGGTGACCGCGCACACCGCGCCGCCCGGCTGGCTGGTGGCCAGCTCCAGACCGGTCGCCAGCGCGGCGATCGCGGCGGTGTTCGCCCTGGCCCGTGCCGCGAGCTCGGGTGCCGCCGCCAGCAGCCGCACCGCCGCGAGCGCCGCGCCCACGCTCGGCGGCGCCAGGCCGGTGTCGAAGATGAACGGGCCCGCGGTGTCGACGAGGTGGTCGATCACCTCCGGGGCACCGAGCACCGCCCCACCCTGTGAGCCGAGCGACTTCGACAGCGTCACCGTGCGCACGACGTCCGGCTCCGTGGCGAGGCCGGCGGCGTGCGCCGCACCCCGGCCGCCCGGCCCGACCACGCCGAGCGCGTGGGCCTCGTCGAGCACCAGCAGTGCGCCGTGCCGCCGGGCCACGGCGTGCAGCTCGGCCACGGGAGCCAGGTCGCCGTCGACGCTGAAGACGGCGTCGCTGACGAGCACCGCGCGCGGCTCGGTGCGGCTGGCGAGGGCCAGCTCGATCGCGCCGATGTCCCGGTGCGGTGCGACGACGACGCGGGCCCGGGAGAGCCGGCAGGCCGCGATGATCGAGGCGTGGTTGCGGGCGTCGGAGACCACCAGGCTGTCCGGGCCGGACAGGGCGCTGATCGCGGCGAGGTTGGCGAGGTAACCCGAGGAGTGCACCAGCGCGGCCGGTGCCCCGGTGAACGCCGCGAGCTCCGCCTCCAGCTCGGCGTGCAGCTCGGTGGTCCCGGTGACCAGGCGCGACCCGGTCGCGCCGGCGCCCCACGCACGAGCCGCCCGTACCGCGCCGTCGATCACGGCCGGGTGGCTGGACAAGCCGAGGTAGTCGTTGCTGGCGAAGTCGAGCAGCCCGGCGTCGCCAGGCGGGCGCGGGCGCAGCCGGCGGCGCAGGCCCGCAGCCTCCCGCTCGATGGCCGACCGTCGCAGCCAGGCCAGCGGGTCAGCGGTCGCGGGGCTCACGGGCAGCCAGTCTGCCACCCCGGGCAGCGGCGGGCGCACACTGTGCGGGTGACCCGACGCCGGCCGGTACCCGACGGTCCCGAGCTGGCCGGTCCCGAGCTGGCGGGGCTGCTTCGGGAGGCCGGCCTGACCGAGGTCGACGCCGGGACCCGGCGGCGGGCGGAGTACGCCAGCGACGCGTCGAACTACCGGGTGGTGCCGGCCGCGGTCGCGTTCCCCCGGCACGCGGACGAGGTCCTCGCCGCGCTCGCGGTGTGCCGGACCCACCGCGTGCCGCTGACCGTCCGTGGCGCCGGCACGTCGGTGGCGGGCAACGCGGTGGGCGCCGGTCTGGTGCTCGACCTGAGCCGTCACCTCAACCGGGTGCTGGAGGTGGACCCGGCCGCCGGGCTCGCCCGGGTGGAGCCCGGCGCGGTCCTCGACGACCTGCAGCGGGCCGCCCGGCCGCACGGGCTGCGGTTCGGTCCGGACCCGTCCACGCACGCCCGGTGCACGCTCGGCGGGATGATCGGCAACAACGCCTGCGGCGCGCACGCCGTCGGCTACGGCCGGACCTCCGACAATGTGCTGGCCCTGGACGTGGTCGACGGCACCGGGCGCCGGTTCACCGCCGCCGAGGGGCTCGACGCGGCACCCGGCGTGGATGCGGTCGTCGGCCGGCACCTGGCGACGCTCCGGACCGAGCTGGGACGGTTCGCCCGGCAGGGCTCCGGCTACGCGCTGGAGCACCTCCTCCCCGAGCGCGGCGCGCACCTCGCCCGTGCCCTGGTCGGCAGCGAGGGCAGCTGCGCGGTCGTTCTCGGCGCCACCCTCCGGCTGGTGCCCACCCCGGCCGCCACCGCGCTGGCGGTGCTCGGGTACCCGGATGTGGCCTCCGCGGCCGACGCCACGCCGGGAGTGCTCCGGCACGCCCCGATCGCGGTCGAGGGGCTCGATGCCCGCCTCGTCGACGTGGTGCGAGCGCGCCACGCGGCGGTACCACTGTTGCCGCCCGGCGCGGCGGTGTCAGCATTGCCGCGCCGAGCGGCGGTACCAGCATTGCCGCCCGGCGCGGCGTGGCTGTTCGTCGAGGTCGCGGGGGAGTCGGAGCCGGCCGCGCTGGCCGCGGCCCGCGCCGTGTGCCGGTCGGCGGACGCCCTCGGCTCGCTGGTGGTCCCGGCCGGGCCGCAGGCCGCGGCGCTGTGGCGGATCAGGGAGGACGGCGCCGGGCTGGGTGGCCGGACCCCGGCGGGCGCGCCGGCCTGGCCGGGCTGGGAGGACGCGGCGGTGCCACCCGCCGTGCTCGGCCGCTACCTGCGGGACTTCGCCGGGCTGCTCGCCGAGCACCGGCTCGACGGGTTGCTCTTCGGCCACTTCGGTGACGGCTGCGTGCACGTCCGGCTGGACCTGCCGCTGGCCGGGCAGCCGCAGCGGCTGCGCCCGTTCCTGCGGGACGCGGCCAGCCTGGTCGCGGGGTACGGCGGCTCGCTGTCCGGCGAGCACGGCGACGGGCGGGCCCGATCCGAGCTGCTCCCGCTGATGTACTCCGCCGACGCGTTGCGGGCCTTCGCCGGGTTCAAGGACTGCTTCGACCCCGACCACGTGCTCAACCCCGGCGTCCTGGTGGACCCCCGACCGGTCGACGCCGAGCTGCGGCTGCCGGCCGCCCGCCGGTTGCCGACCCCGGGCGGGTTCACCCTCCCGGGGGACGGCGACGACCTCACCACGGCGGCGCACCGCTGCGTCGGCGTCGCCCGGTGCCGCGCCGACACCTCGGCCGAGGGCGGCTTCATGTGCCCGTCATACCTGGCGACCCGGGACGAGAAGGACTCCACCCGGGGCCGGGCCCGGGTGCTGCAGGAGCTGGCCAACGGCACCCTGGTGCGGGGCGGCTGGCGGGCCCGCGAGGTGCGCGAGTCGCTGGATCTGTGCCTGGGGTGCAAGGCCTGTGCCAGCGACTGCCCGGCCGGTGTGGACATCACCCGGTACCGGGCGGAGGTGCTGCACCAGGCGTACCGGCATCGGCCGCGGCCGGCCAGCCACTACACGCTGGGGTGGCTGCCACGGTGGGCGCGGGTGGCCGGGGTGGCTCCGCGGCTGGCCAACGCCGCGCTGGCGGCGCCCACCGCCGGCCGGCTGGCCCGCCGGATCGCGGGCGTCGACCCGCGCCGCCCGCTGCCGGCGTTCGCCGGTCGGCGGCCCGTGGCCGACGCGGTGCGGGCGGCGGCGGGCTCGCGGCTGCCGGGGCGGCCGCCGGTGCTGCTCTGGCTGGACAGCTTCACCCGGTACTTCGCGCCGCGGGTCGCCGGGGCGGCCGTCACCGTGCTGGCCGCGGCCGGTTTCGCGGTGGAGCTGCCGCCGGAGCCGGTCTGCTGCGGCCTGACCTGGATCTCCACCGGGCAGCTCGACGGGGCCCGGCGCCGGCTGCGGCGGGCCGTCGACACCCTGGCGCCGTACGCGGTCCGCGGGGTGCCGATCGTCGGCCTGGAGCCGCCCTGCACCGCCGTGCTCCGCGGTGACCTGCCCGACCTGCTTCCGGGCGACCCCCGGGCGGCGAGCGTCGCGGCGGCCACCCGCACCCTCGCCGAGCTGCTCGCCGGGGCCGGCTGGCAGCCGCCCGCACTCACCGGCCGGCGGGTGCTCGCCCAGCCGCACTGCCACCAGCACGCGGTGCTCGGCTGGAGCGCCGACCGCGACCTCCTGGTCTCGGCCGGGGCGCACCTGGAGACGCTGGCCGGCTGCTGCGGGCTCGCCGGGGACTTCGGGATGACCCGCGGCCACTACGAGGTGTCGGTCGCGGTCGCCGAGCGATCGTTGCTGCCGGCGGTGCGGTCCGCCGGCGCGGACGTCGTGCTGCTCGCCGACGGCTTCTCCTGCCGGACCCAGGCCGAGCAGCTTGCCGGCCGGTCTGGACTGCACCTGGCCGAGCTGCTCGCCGGCGCCCTGCCGGAGCGCGACCGGGGCGATCGGGGCGGCTGAGCGGCGGCACCGCCGGCAGGTCCGGGCTGTGGCAGGCTGGCGTTGATGGCCACCCTCTTCGACCTGCTCACCGAGCACACCAGCCTCTCGCCGGCCGACATCGACCACCTGCAACGGCTCGTCGGCGAGTGGCAGATGCTCGCTGACCTGTCCTTCGCCGACCTGCTGCTCTGGGTTCCGGTCGAGGACGGGTTCCTCTCCGTCGCCCAGGTCCGCCCGACGACGGCGACCACGGCGTACGCCGATGACCAGGTCGGGCGGCAGGCGACCGTGGCCGAGGCCGCCGGGCTGCGGGTGGCGCTGGTCGAGGGGCGGATCTTCCGGGAGGCCGACCCGGACTGGAGCCGGGACGGCATGCCGATCCGGCGGGAGGCGATCCCGGTCCGCCGGAAGCGGACCATCGCGCTGCTCGGCCGGGACACCAACCTGTCGTTCACCCGCAGCCCGAGCAACCTGGAGATCGCCTACCTGCAGAGCGGGGGCGACCTGTGCCGGATGGTCGCCGAGGGCGGCTTCCCGGCGTCCGGTCACACCCTCGAACCGCATTCCAGCCCGCGGGTCGGCGATGGTCTGGTCCGCCTGGACAGCCGTGGCGCGGTCATCTACGCCAGCCCCAACGCGCTCTCGGCGTACCGCCGGCTCGGGTTGACCGGCGACCTGGTCGGTGTTGATCTTGCCACGCTCACCCGGTCCCTGGTCGACGACCCGTTCGACGGGGCGGAGATCGCCGGACGGATCGACGCCGCGCTGTCCGGGCGCACCCCGCTGCGGATGGAGGTGGAGGGGCGCGGGGCGGCGGTGCTGTTCCGGGCGCTGCCGTTGCGGGCCGATGGCGAGCCGCTCGGCGCGCTGGTCCTGGTCCGCGACATGACCGAGATCCGGAGCCGGGACCGTCAGCTGCTGAGCAAGGACGCGACCATTCGGGAGATCCACCACCGGGTGAAGAACAACTTGCAGACGGTTGCCGCGCTGTTGCGGTTGCAGGCCCGCCGGGTGAACTCACCGCAGGCCAGGACGGCCCTGCAGGAGTCGGTACGCCGGGTCAGCTCCATCGCGCTGGTGCATGAGACCCTCGCCACCTCGCATGACGAGCGGGTCGATTTCGACGGCATCGTGGACCGGCTGCTCGGGATGGTCGGCGAGGTGGCGGCCACCGAGTCTCGGGTGGTGCTGCGCCGGGAGGGCACCTTCGGCACGTTGCCGGCGGAGGTGGCGACCCCGCTGGCGATGGTGCTCACCGAGCTGGCCCAGAACGCCGTGGAGCACGCGTTCGGCGGTCTCACCGGTGGCACCGTGACGGTGCGCGCCTTCCGGCAGGGCAAGTGGCTGGAGGTCGGCGTGCTCGACGACGGGGTGGGCCTACCGGCTGACTTCGACCCGGCGAGCACGGGCACGTTGGGCCTGCAGATCGTGCACACCCTGGTGACCAGCGAGCTGCAGGGCAGCATCGAGGTGCGTCCCGCGCCGGGGCGCGGCACCGAGGCGGCGTTGCGGGTGCGTCTGGTCCGGCGGTGGTGACCGGGTCCCGGTTGGCCCGGACGAGGTTGGCCCGGACGAGGTTGGCCCGGACGAGGCTGGCCCGGTGACGAGGGAAGACCCGGCGCTACGGAGCCGCCGGGCCTTCGGGCGTCGAAGGGTCCGTGTTCAGACCCGGGCGGCTCGGTGCCGGGCGCCGCGCCGCTTCAGCGCGCGCCGCTCATCCTCACTCATGCCGCCCCACACGCCGGCGTCCTGGCCACTCTCCAGCGCCCAGCTCAGGCACTCCGAGGTGACCGGACAACGCCGGCATACCGCTCTCGCCTCCTCGATCTGCTGCAAGGCCGGCCCGGTGTTCCCGATCGGGAAGAACAGCTCCGGGTCCTCGTCACGGCAGAGCGCGCGGTGGCGCCAGTCCATTGTTCTACTCCTTGAGGATTGTGGGGGTTACGTGCACGTCTGACGGATTTCCGCCCGGGGTGCCGTGTCGACAATGTTTGTGAATTATTTCACGAGTCTTGCCGTTGTCAAGACTCTGTCGGACTCGACGAAATTCTCGTGGTCAACCTCACCGACTCCGGGGCAGTTCGTCCGTTCCACACTTGCACCCTTACACGCTCTTGGCAATGGTCGCTGCTGATGCCGCGAGGGGTAACGGACCGTACGGTCCGCGTGCGGGGCGGCATCCCTGAGAGGAGTAACGCTGCGTTGACCATACTGCCACGCGACGTAGCCGCCGGGTGGGGAAACGCCTCAGATGACGACGCGCAATGCCGATGGCACGGCGACGAAGCTCACCCGTTCCCGTTCGCCCAGGTAGTCACCGTCCACCTGGAAGCCGAGCGGACGATCGGCACTCAGGGTGAACCCGGTCAGATCGTGCAGCCGGTAGAGATGGCGTCCGCGCAGCCTCGGCGCTTTACGTAGCATCTGGGTCAGATGACGGAGCGTGGTCAGGCTTCCCAGCGTGCGCATCGAGAAGAGATCCAGCCCGCTGTCGAAGGAGGCTTCGGGGCTGGGGCGCAGCGGCCGGTCGCCGAGGTAGGTCCACGGCGAGGTGTTCGCGACGATCGCCAGGAACAGCCCGGGCACCGGATCCTGTCCCGGGATCCCAAGGGTCAGCGCCGGCTGCCGGCGATCGGTGTGCAGGTAGAACTGTGACACCGCCGCGTGAACGTAGCGAAGGTGCGAGATCGACCGCCCGGCGCGGCGGCGGCGTTCCATCCGGTGCACGACCTCGGCATCCAGACCGAGCCCGGCGGTGAAGGTGAACCACCGGCTACCGGCCCTGCCGAGGCCGATCGGCTGACCCAACGGCTCGCCGCGGGCCGCCCGGCGCAGCGCCTCGATGATGTCCGCCGTCGCCTCGAGCGGGTCCTGCGGTTGCCCCAGCGCCCGGCTGAACACGTTCGTCGACCCGACGGGGACGATGGCCAGCGCCGGTGGCTCGGCGTGCGGATGATCGGTGAGCAGCCCGTTGACCACCTCGTTGATCGTGCCGTCGCCGCCCAGCGCGACGACGAGGTCCACCCCGTCGCGGGCCGCGCGGAGCGAGAGGGCGGCGGCGTGCCCGCGGTAGCCGGTCTCCACGATGTCGATCTTGACCTCGGTGGCCAGGGCGCGCGCCAGGACCTCGCGGGTACGCCGGTTGGTCGCGGTGGCCTTGGGGTTGACCACCAGCAGCGCGCGCATGGCAGCAGGGTACCGGCCGGTAGGCTGGCGAGCGTGCCGACCTCGCCAGTCCCGGGCATTCCGTCCGATGCCGACCCGTCCCGGTCCACTCCCGCGGGCGACGGTCGGGCACCCGGCCGGCCGGTGCCACCACCCGCGGTCCGCCGGGCCGCCGTCCTGGTGCTGGTCCAGGGAGCCGTGCTCGCCGGTTTCGGGGTCCTGCTCGCGATCGAGACGGTCGTGTCCCGGCCGGCCAGCGTCTCCAACGCCCTCGCGGTGACCGTCGTGGCCGTCGGTGCCGGGCTTCTGCTCGGCTGGCTGGCACGGGCGCTGTTCCGGCTCCGCACCTGGGCGAGGACGCCGGTCGTCGTGCTGGAGCTGGTCTCCCTCCCGGTCGGGGTGACCATGATGCAGGCCGGGCGACCGCTGGTCGGCGGCCCGATCCTGCTGCTCGCCGCGGCGGTGCTCGCGCTGCTCTTCAGCCGGCCGGCCAGGGCGGTGCTGGACCGCTGAGCGCCGGCGTCACAGGTCCTCGGCGAGCAGCCGATCGCGGAGCAGCGTCAGGGTCCGGGCCAGCAGGCGGGACACGTGCATCTGCGAGATGCCGAGCTGCGCGGCGATCTGGGTCTGGGTGAGGTTCTCGACGAAGCGGAGCACGAGGATCCGTCGCTCCCGCTCCGGCAACCCCTCCAGCAGGGGTTTCAGCGACTCCCGATACTCCACCCCCTCGAATGCGCCGTCCATCGCGCCGAGGGTCTCCAGCACCGGACGGCCGTCCTCGTGGCCCGCCGAGTCGAGCGGCACCGCCGCGTAGGCGTTCGCGGACTCCAGGCCGTCCAGGACCTGCTCCTCGCCGATCCGCAGGTGTCTGGCCAGCTCCGGCACCGTCGGGGAGCGGCCGAGATCCTGGGTGAGCTGCGCGGTCGCCACGGCCAGGGTGGCACGCAGCTCCTGCAGCCGGCGGGGCACCCGAACCGTCCAGCCCTTGTCCCGGAAGTGCCGCTTGATCTCGCCCACCACCGTCGGGGTGGCGTAGGTGGAGAACTCCGCACCCCGACCGAGGTCGAACCGGTCAACCGCCTTGATCAGGCCGATCGTCCCGACCTGCACCAGGTCGTCGAGCGGCTCGCCGCGCCCCACGAACCGCCGGGCCAGAAACTCCACCAGGGGGAGGTGCATCTCGACCAGCTCGTCGCGGATCCGGCCCCGCTGCGGGTCGGTGTCGGGCAACGCGGCCCGCCGGGTGAACAGATCCCTGGCCCGCTCCCGGTCGTCGCGGCACGGCTGGTCGGCGTCCGGGTCGGTCACTACGGGCCGCCCCGCCGCTTGAGCAGGGTGATGCTCAGCACGCCGCTGTCGGCGATGACCGCGTCCACCTCGCCGGCGAGCGCGGTGAGCACGGTCCAGGCGAAGGTGTGCCGGCGCGGCAGCCGCCCGGTCCGGGACGGCGCGCTGACCGTGACCGACAGGGCCTCGGCGGACAGCGTGAACTGGCAGATCAGCTCGGCTCCGCTCGGGACGTCGGTGAGCAACAGCGCGCAGGCCTCGTCCACCGCGATGCGGAGGTCCTCGATCTCGTCGAGGGTGAAGTCCAGCCGGGCGGCGAGGCCCGCCGTTGCCGTGCGGAGTACCGACAGGTAGGCGCCGTCCGCCGGCAGCCGAAGCTCCACGATGTCATCGGAGCGGCCACCATCCGGGGCGCCCTTGCTGGTCGGATCCGACACGGTGGAACCCTCCTCGCCGCTGGGGTGGGTAGGCGACGCCGGCAGGCGTGCCCGCAGCCTAGTGGGGTGTCCCGGCGCCCGGCATGTCCGGCATCGGGACACCGGCCAGCTCCGCGGTCGCGCCCAGCGCCCGCAGCTCGGGACCGGCGAGCCGGTAGCCGGTCCACTCGTCCATGCCGGCCGCGCCGAGCGAGCGGTAGAACGCGAGCGCCGGCTCGTTCCAGTCCAGCACGCTCCACTCCAGCCGGAGGTAGCCGTGCCCGACGCAGATCCGGGCCAGCTCGACGAGCAGCCGTCGGCCCAGGCCGGCCCCGCGGTGGGCGGGGCGCACGTACAGGTCCTCCAGGTAGATCCCGTGCCGGCCGGTCCAGGTGGAGAAGTTCAGGAACCACAGCGCGATCCCCACCGGCCGGTCGTCGCCGTCCGCCGCCACGTGCGCGAAGACGGCCGGGTGCGGGGCGAACAGTGCCTCCCGCAGGGACCCTTCGGTGAGCTCGACCTCGTGCCGGGCGCGCTCGTACTCGGCCAGCTCGGCGACCATCGCGACGATCTCCGGAACGTCGGGTGGCTCGGCGGGCCTGATCCGGTACCCGCTCATTCCGGTTCGTCCGCCTCGTCCGCCGGGTTGGGCAGGTTCCATCGGTCGACCACCCGGGCGCCGTGCTCGGTGCCGAGCACGCACGGCGTGGCCGGACCGAGCGCGAGCAGCCGCCCCGCGTCCGCCGGCAGGCCGAGCCAGCGGGCCGCCATCACCCGGCCGACGTGGCCGTGGCCGACGACCACGACGTTGCCGGTGGGCAACGCGTCGTCGATGCGGGCCATCACCCGGTCCACCCGGGTCGCGACCTGGGCCAGGGTCTCCCCACCGGGTGGGTCGCCGGTCCAGATCCGCCACCCGGGGTGGTCCTCCCGGATCTCCGCGGTGGTCAACCCCTCGTACTTGCCGTAGTCCCACTCGCTGAGGTTGCCGTCCACCCGCACCAGTGACCCGGCTGCGGCCGGGCCGACCAGCCCGGCCAGCTCCGCGGTTCGCCGGGCCCGCTGCAACGGGCTGACCAGCACCAGCACCGGTTTCGCGGCGGCCAGCACCGGGGCCAGCGCGAGCGCCTGCCGCTGGCCGTGCTCGGTGAGCGGTACGTCGGTGCGGCCGGTGTGCCGGCGCAGCCGGCTCCACTCCGTCTCGCCGTGCCGGACCAGCCACAGCCGGCCGTCCGCCGTTTCGCCCACCACTGCCCTCCCGACCCGCGTGAACACCCCTGCACCCCTGCACCACTGCACCCCTGCGGACTGTAGGCGACGCCGCGCACCCGCCGTACGCGGAGCCCTCCCACTGCAACCGCGCTCCGGATCGGGCGTGTCACTCGGTGGAGCGCAGCAGGGACAGCAGAGCGCGGTGGTAGGTCGCCTGAACGGGTGCGACGGTGGCCAGGTCGATTGACTCGTCGGTGCCGTGCAGTGCCCGATAGCGGACACCGAAGCCCGCCGTGGCCGGGATGCCGTGGGTGGCGAGCAGGTTGCCGATGTTGCTCGGGCCGGCGACGACCATCACTGGGTCGAAGCCGGAGCCGAGGGCTGCGGCTCGCAGTGCCGCCGGCAGTGGATGGTCGGAGTCGAGCTGGAACGGTGGCCACGGGTCACTGGTGCGCTCGACTGTGCTCCGCCGGGGTGCGGGCGAGGTCCGGTCGAGGCCCGCGAGAGCAGAGGTCAGCATTGACCATGCGGCATCGACGTCGAAGCTGGGCGTCAGTCGGATGTCAACCTCCAGCTCGCAGCGATCCGGGACGACGGAGTAGCTGCCGGGGTCGCCACCCCGGATCGAGGTTACGGTGAGTTTCGGTGGTAGCCCGAACCGGTCGTTGACCTCGCCGAGGTCGTCGACGCGGAGCGCGTCGACGAGCCGTGAGGCTTTGACCACCGCGTTGGCGACCTTTCCTCGCCGGGAGGCGGAGTGGTCGGCCTGCCCGAACACGGTGATCTTGACGCGCAGAAGGCCACGTCCGCCGACGACGATCGTGTCCGGACCGGGGCTGCCGCTGGCCACGTCGCATACCACGGCGAGTGGGCTAGCAGGTCCATTCAGTACCCGTGGCGCCAGCTTCGCGTTACACAGCCAGGATTCCACGATCCGGACCACCGGTCCGTAGTCGTCGATTCCTCCGCGGCTCGGCGTGCGGACCAGGTCTCGCAGCAGTTCCAGCACCGAGGGGTAGTCCGACGTGGCGGCTGCTGCCGCGGCGTCGTCAAGCCCGATCGCTGTGGCCGTCACCGCAGCACCTCCAGTTTTTCCAATGCGGCATGGGTCGTGAGGTGTTCGGAGCCAAGGTATGCCTGCCGGACGTGCTCCACGTACTGCTGTGCCACGTCCTCGTCGTTGATCAGCAGGCCGCTGTCGAAGTTGCTGGTCGAGGTCAGCGGGATCATCCACGGACGCAGGGTTCGCCAGTACGACCTGCTCGCGCGCATCGCCCACGGCCTGGGTGTCCCACCGGACTACCTTGGCCTGGCGTGGTGTACCGACGAGGTCACGCCGTGACCGGAAGCGTGACGAGGCCGCGGTGCCGCAGGCCGGGTCGCCACCGGAGCCGCTCGGCAGGCACCGCGAGGCTCAGGTTGGGAAAGCGGCGGAGCAGCGCGGCCAGGGCGATCTGGTACTCCCTCCGGACCAGGGGCGCGCCCAGGCATGTGTGGATGCCGAGCCCGAGACTCAGGTGCGGGTTGTCGGCCCGGTCGAGGACCAGGGAGTCCGGTTCGGGGAAGCGCCGTGGGTCCCGGTTGGCTGACGCGACGGAGAGCAGCACCGTGTCGCCGGCCCGGATCGTCGTGCCCGCGATGTCGATGTCACGCAGCGGGTAGCGGGGTGACGCGAAGGTCATCGGTGCCTCGTAGCGCCACAGCTCCTCCAGCGCGGTCGGGATGAGGTCGGGTTCGGCGGTGAGGCGGTCGAGGTGCTCGCGGTGGCGGAGCAGGGTGAGCACGGCGTTGCCGAACAGGTCGACGGAGATCTCGTACCAGACGAACAGGATGTAGAAGACCATGGAGGTCAGCTCGTCGTCGGTGAGGTGGTCGCCGCCGTCGCTGCTGGCGACCAGTGTTTGGAGGAGAATTCCTGCCGCAGACCGGTCGCGACGACGAGCAGGCCAGCGCCGAGCCGGGCCTCGCGCAGCGCGTACGCCAGCTGGGTGCGGTCGGCGGGGCCGCGTCCAGCCGGTGGCGTCGAGGCGGCGGTCATGCTGCGTGGTGCATCCACCCCGACTGCCAGCTACCACCACACCTCGGCGAGCACGCCGCACTCGTCTCGGGCCGCTGACGACCGCACCCGGTCATGAGGACTCGGAGGTGAGAGCCCTGGGACCGGGTGCGGGGCGGAGGTTCGGGCCGACCGTGACCCGGAGGTCACCGGTGGGTCGTCACGCGGCCTTCTTGGTCTCCCAGAAGATCGTGGCGATCTCCTCGATCTGGTCGAGCAGCTTCTGCCCCGCGGCCGGGTCGACCGAACCCTTGCCGCCGGCGGCACCGGCCTGCTTGATGGCCGCGTTGAACAGGCCGTGCAGCTGCGGGTAGGCGTCGAAGTGGGCCGGCTTGAAGTAGTCGCTCCACAGCACCGACAGGTGGTGCTTGACCATCTCGGACCGCTGCTCCTTGATCAGCAGCGCGCGCGCCTGGAAGATCGGGTCGGAGCTCGCGGCGTACTTCTCCATGATGGCCTTGACGGACTCCGCCTCGATGCGGGCCTGCGCCGGGTCATAGACGCCACACGGCAGGTCGCAGTGCGCGGCGGCTACGCTGCGCGGGCGGAAGACATCGGTCAGCCACATAGGTAGGACCTCCTGAAGGTTGCGATGATCGCTCGGTGCCGACCCTACCTCCGCGTCACCGGGAACGCAGGGGGGAGGCCACCGGTGCGGTGGATGGTGGTCCGGGTGGCCGGACCGTCGATGGTCCCCACCCTGTACGACGGTGACCACCTGCTCGCCCGCCGGGGCCAGCGGGCCACCAGCGGGGATGTGGTGCTGGCCCACTTCGCCGACACCGGCGCCGAAATCCTCGTCGTGAAGCGTGCGGTGCGCCCCGTGGCCGGCGGGTGGTGGGTCGCCTCGGACAACCCGTACGCGGGTGGCGACAGCCGGACCCACGGGCCCGCCACGATCCTGGCCCGGGTCGTATGGCGCTACTGGCCGCTGCTGCGCAGGAGGTCGTAGTAGTCGAGGCATGCCTGGTAGGACGGGAGCAGCCCCTGCTCCGCCGCCTCGGCCAGGGTCGGCGCGGCGGCGTCCTTGCCCGACAGCGCCGGCTCGACGTCGGCCGGCCAGGGCAGACCCAGCGCCGGGTCGAGCGGATGGACCCCATGCTCGCGCGCGGGGGCGTACCCGGTGGAGCACAGGTAGGTCACCGCGGCGTCGTCGGTGAGCGCGCAGAAGGCATGACCGAGCCCCTCGGAGAGGTACACCGCGCGCCGGTCGGTGTCGTCCAGCCGCACCGCGTCCCACCGGCCGAAGGTGGGGGAGCCGACCCTGATGTCCACGACGACGTCGAGCACCGCGCCCAGGGGGCAGTAGACGTACTTCGCCTGGCTCGGCGGCACTTCGGCGTAGTGGATACCGCGCACCACACCGCGGCGCGAGGTGCTGTGGTTCGCCTGCACCAATGCCAGCGGATGCCCGACCGCCTCGGTGACCGCCTCGGCCCGGTACCACTCGCAGAACGACCCCCGGTCGTCGCCGTGGGCCTGCAGGGTGAACTCCCAGCTTCCAGGGACAGCCAGCTCGCGGATCTTCATGGTGCCCGACGGTAGAGGGTCCGTGTGACCGGTGCCACCGGCACGCCAGGTCGGGCGCCGGGTCACATGTGGCAGACTCGGTTCGTCCGGGTGATCCCCGCGCTCCCAGTCCCTTTTTCGCCCGGGTGGGCCGCACCGCCGGGAAGGCCACAGTGTTGTCCGTGAGTGCGCAAGATCTTGATCTGGACTCGCCGGTGTTCCGGGTCCACGAGGGCGGCAAGCTCCGGGTGCGGGGCACCCGGGAGCTGCGGGATCCGGTGGACCTGGCGCTGACCTACACCCCGGGGGTGGCCGAGGTGTGCACGGCGATCGCGCGGGAGCCGGCGCTGGCTGCCCGCTTCACCTGGGCCGGCCGGCTGGTCGCGGTCGTGACCGACGGCACGGCCGTGCTAGGCCTCGGCGATCTCGGTCCGGCGGCCTCGCTGCCGGTGATGGAGGGCAAGGCGGCCCTGTTCGACCGCTTCGCGGGCCTGTCCGCGGTGCCGATCGCGTTGGCCACCACCGACGTCGACGAGATCGTCGCGACCGTGATCCGGATCGCGCCGTCGTTCGGCGGGATCAACCTGGAGGACATCAGCGCACCGCGGTGTTTCGCGATCGAGGAGCGGCTGCGGGCCGCACTGAACATCCCGGTCTTCCACGATGACCAGCACGGCACCGCCATCGTCGTGCTCGCCGCGCTGCGCAACGCCGCCCGGATCATCGACCGGGACCTCAGCGAGCTGCGGGTCGTGGTCTCCGGCGCGGGAGCCGCCGGCGTCGCCTGCACCAAGTTCCTCGTCGAGGTTGGGGTCGGTGACATCGTCGTCGCCGACTCGGTCGGGGTGATCCACCGCGGCCGGGCGGGTCTCACCGACATCAAGCGGGACCTCGCGGGGCGGACCAACGCCACGGGGCTCACCGGGTCCCTGGCCGATGCCCTGGCCGGCGCGGACGTCTTCCTCGGCGTGTCCGGGGGAGCGGTGACCGAGGAGGCGATCAGCCGGATGGCGAGCAGCTCGGTGGTCTTCGCGCTGGCCAACCCGAACCCCGAGATCCACCCCGAGGTGGCGGCCCGGCACGCCCGGGTGGTGGCCACCGGGCGCAGTGACTTCCCGAACCAGATCAACAACGTGCTCGCCTTCCCCGGCGTCTTCCGCGGTGCCTTCGACGCGGGCGCCCGCGCGATCACCGAGGGGATGAAGCTTGCCGCCGCGGCGGCGCTGGCCGGCGTGGTCGGCGATGCGGTCCGGGCCGACTACGTGATCCCGAGCGTCTTCGACGAGCGGGTCGCGCCGGCCGTGGCCGCCGCGGTGGCCACGGCTGCCCGGGCCGATGGTGTCGCCGTCGCGCCGTGAGTTGATCACCGCTCGTGAGGGCGATTTAGCAGGGAGTGATCCGTAGCGGTGGCGGTGGCGCCCCCGGTGCGGCACGGTGATCATGTGGTGATCCCGATTCATGACGAGAACCCGGCTCACCGGGTTCCGCTTCTAACCTGGGCGCTCATCATCGCCAATGTGGCGGTGTTCCTGCTCTCGCCGGTGTTCCGCGCGCCGGTACTCTCCTCCGCCGGGAGCCCGCAGCAGGCCTGTGCCGAGATGGCGTACTACCAGCGGTGGGGGGCGATGCCCGCCGAGCTGACCGAGAACCGGCCGCAGGAGCTGACAGCAGGGCCGCCGGTCGGCCAGAGCGCGTGCCGTGCGGTGCCGGTGACCTACGACAAGATCCCGGTGCTCAGCACGCTCACCGCGCTGTTCGTGCACGCCGGCTGGCTGCACCTGCTCGGCAACATGCTCTTCCTCTGGGTCTTCGGCAACAACGTCGAGGACCGGTTCGGACGGTTGCGTTACCTCGTCGGCTACCTGGTCGCGGGCATGATCTCGGCGTATGGGTACGCGTTGACCGTGCCGCACTCGGTGGCCCCGATGGTGGGGGCCAGCGGAGCCATCTCGGCCGTGCTCGGCGCCTACCTGATGCTGTATCCGCGGGCCAAGGTGCTGACTGTGGTGGTGGTCGTCCCGATCTGGCTGCGGGCCTGGGTGGTGCTGTCGGTGTGGTTCCTGATCCAGGCCGTCAACGCCACGGGGACCGGCCTGTCGGGCCCGGCCGAGGTCGGCTACCTGGTCCACCTCATCGGCTTCGGGCTCGGTGTCGTGGCGGGTCTCGTGATCCGCCACCGGCCGGCGCTGCGGCACCGGCCGGGCGGTACCTGGGGCTGACCGTCCCGACCGGTCGGGACGGGACGGTCCCGGCTACTCGTCGTCGGTGCGGGCCAGCCAGGTGGCCAGCCGATCGACCGGCGTCTCGAACTCCGGGTGGAGGTCCACGAAGTCCCGGAGCCGGTCGGCCAGCCAGGCCAGCGTCACCTGCTCCTCGCCCCGGCGGTCGAGCAGCTCCTCGATTCCCCTGTCGGTGAAGTACATGGACTAGAACGCGAACGCCGACTCGATGAGGGCAACCTGCCCCGCCTCATGCCACTTCGCCGAGCCCGTCGCCGGTGCCGCCGCGGCCGGTCGAGCCCGGACCCGCAGGTGCACGTCGGGCATCTCGTCGGCGAGGTTGAGGGCGAGGAACGGCCACGCCCCCTGGTTCGACGGCTCCTCCTGGACCCAGAAGTGCTCCTCCGCGTTCGGGTACGCCGCCAAGGCGGGTGCGAGCGCATCGACCGGCAGCGGGTAGAGCTGCTCCACCCGCACGATCGCGACGTCGTCGGCCGCCCGCTTCTGCTGCGCGACCAGCAGGTCGTAGTAGACCTTGCCGGTGCACAGCAGCACCCGCCGCACCGCCGCCGGGTCGGTGATCCGCGCGTCACCGATCACCCGCTGGAAGGTCCCGGTGGTGAAGTCCTCCACCGCCGAGACGGCCAGCTTGTGCCGGAGCAGCGACTTGGGGGTGAACACCACCAGCGGCCGGGTGAGGCTGCCGAGGCCCTGCCGGCGGAGCAGGTGGAAGTAGTTCGCCGGGGTGGTGCAGTTCGCGACCGTCATGTTGTTCTGGGCGCAGAGCTGGAGGAACCGCTCGATCCGGCCGGAGGAGTGGTCCGGACCCTGCCCCTCGGAGCCGTGCGGCAGCAGCAACGTCACGTCCGAGCGCTGCCCCCACTTGGCCTCGCCGGAGGAGATGAACTCGTCGATGATCGACTGTGCGCCGTTGGCGAAGTCACCGAACTGCGCCTCCCAGAGCACCAGGGCGCCGGGGTTGGCCACCGAGTAGCCGTACTCGAAGCCCATCGCGGCGTACTCGCTCAGCAGCGAGTCGTAGACCCAGAACCGGGCCTGGCCGAACTCCAGGTTGCGCAGCGGGGTGTACTCCACTCCGGTGTTCCGGTCGTGCAGCACCGCGTGCCGCTGGACGAAGGTGCCGCGCCGGCTGTCCTGTCCGGCGAGGCGGACCGGGGTGCCGTCGATCAGCAGCGACCCGAGGGCGATCAGCTCGCCCATGCCCCAGTCGATGTCGCCTTCGGTGGCCATCGCGGCCCGCCGTTCCAGGATCCGTTGCAGCCTCGGGTGGACGGTGAAGGCGTCCGGCAGCGACACGTGCGCGTCACCGATCCGCTTGATCACCTCGGCGGTGGTGGCGGTGGCCACCTCCTCGTACGCCGGCTGCTCCGGGGCTGGCGTGCTGTGCCCGCTGGAGTCGGAGTTCCGGGTCTCCAGGAACACCTTCTCCAGCTGCTCCTGGTAGTCGCGCAGGGCGTCCTCGGCCTCGGCCATGGTGATGTCACCCCGGCCGATCAGGCTCTCGGTGTACAGCTTCCGGACGCTGCGCTTGGCGTCGATGATGTTGTACATCAGCGGCTGGGTCATCGACGGGTCGTCGCCCTCGTTGTGCCCGCGGCGGCGGTAGCACAGCATGTCGATGACAACGTCCTTCTTGAACGCCTGCCGGTAGTCCATCGCCAGCCCGGCCACCCGCACGCACGCCTCCGGGTCGTCGCCGTTGACGTGGAAGATCGGCGCCTGGATCATCCGCGCCACGTCCGTGGCGTACAGGCTGGAGCGGGACGACTCCGGACTCGTGGTGAAACCGACCTGGTTGTTGATCACGATGTGCACCGTGCCACCGGTGCGGTAGCCGCGTAGCTGGGAGAGGTTCAGCGTCTCGGCCACCACACCCTGGCCGGCGAACGCCGCGTCGCCATGGATGAGCACGGGCAGCACGGTGAAGCCCGACTCACCCTTGTCGATGGTGTCCTGCTTGGCCCGGACGATCCCCTCCAGCACCGGGTTCACGGCCTCCAGATGGCTCGGGTTGGAGGTGAGCGCCACCTTGATCTCCGCGCCGGTGAGGTGGTCGGTGAAGATCCCCGAGGTGCCCAGGTGGTACTTCACGTCGCCGGAGCCGCTGACCGTCGCCGGGTCGATGTTGCCCTCGAACTCGCGGAACACTTGGGCGTTGTTCTTTCCGGCGATGTTGGTCAGCACGTTGAGCCGGCCGCGGTGGGCCATCCCGATGCAGATCTCGTCGAGCTGCTCGGCGCAGGCGATGCGCATGACCGCGTCGAGCAGCGGGATGAGGCTCTCGCCCCCCTCCAGGCTGAACCGGCGCTGCCCGACGTACTTCGTCTGCAGGAAGGTCTCGAACGCCTCGGCCACATTGAGCCGGCCGAGGATGTGCATCTGCTCCTCGCGGTCCAGGACGAAGTGGGTGTCCTCCACCCGGGCCTGGAGCCATTCGCGTTCCTCGGGGTCGGTGATGTGCATGTACTCCATGCCGATCCGCCGGCAGTAGGCGTCACGCAGCACGCCGAGGATGTCTCTGAGGTTCATCACCTGGCGCCCGGCGAAGCCACCGACCGAGAACTCCCGATCCAGGTCCCACAGGGTCAGCCCGTGTTTGGTGATGTCCAGGTCGTCGTGCCGGCGGAGGGAGAACTCCAGCGGGTCGGTGTCGGCCATCAGGTGGCCGTTGGTCCGGTACGCGTTGATCAGCTCGACGACCCGGGCGGCCTTGTCGATCTGGCCCTCATGGCTGAACCGCTGGTCGGGCATCCAGCGGACCGGCTCGTAGGGAACCCGCAGCGCCTCGAAGATCTCGTCGTAGAAGCCGTCGGCACCCAGCAGCAACTCGTGGATGCGGCGGAGGAACTCCCCGGACTGGGCGCCCTGGATTATCCGGTGGTCGTAGGTGGAGGTCAGCGTAATGATCTTGCTGATGCCGAGTTCGGCGAGGGTTTCCGCGCTCATGCCCTGGTACTCCGCCGGGTACTCCATGGCGCCGACGCCGACGATGCAGCCCTGGCCCGCCATCAGCCGTGGCATGGAGTGGTTGGTGCCGATCGTGCCCGGGTTGGTCAGGCTGATCGTGGTGCCGGCGAAGTCATCGGCCGACAGCTTGCCGTGCCGGGCCCGCCGGATGATGTCCTCGTATGCCGACCAGAACTGCCGGAAATCAAGTGTTTCGCATTCCTTCAGGGCGGCGACCACCAGCGAGCGGCCGCCACCGTCCTTTTTCAGGTCAATGGCGAGCCCGAGGTTCACGTGCTCGGGAGAGACCGCCGCCGGCCGGTCCTCGACAATGGCGAAGGAACTGTTCATCTCCGGGTAGCTGGCCAGCGCCCGGACCACCGCATATCCAATGAGATGGGTGAAGCTGACCTTTCCGCCGCGAGCCCGACGGAGGTGGTTGTTGAGCACGATCCGGTTGTCCCACAGCAGCTTCGCGGGCACGGCCCGGACGCTTGTCGCGGTGGGGACACCGAGCGAGGTCTCCATGTTGGCCACTACCCGGGCCGCCGCACCGCGCAGCGTGGTCGTGGTGACACCGTCCGGCGCGGCGAAGTGGGGCTCGGGTGGTGCGGGTCGGGTCGCTGCCGGTGCGGCCCCGGCGGCGCGCCCGTCGCCGTTCGAGACCGGGGCGGCCTGCACCGGGGCGGCCTGCACCGGCCGACCGCTGATCGTCGTCCGGTAATCGGCGAAGAAGTCATGCCATGCGGCGTCAACGCTTGTGGGATTGGCGAGGTACTGCTGGTACATCTCCTCGACAAGCCATTCATTTGGGCCGAAATCGGTCAGATTCATTTGCGTGGACACGATTTAAGTGTCGCCTCTCCCTGCCTTCGGATGAGAGCTTTCGCCTCTACAGGCTACGCGGCTCGCCGGGGCGGGAGGCACCTCGCTGACTGGCCCCTGAGCCGGCGGCCCGGAGGGAGTTTGCCACAACCGGGGCTGCCGGACCGTGACCAGCACCACGGTCAGGTGACATCGCGGCGGACGGCCAGCAGGGTGCCGAGGGTCGCGAACACCAGGCCATAGCCGAGCAGGAGCAGCCCGCCCTGCCACGGCTCCAGCAGCGTGACCTGCCCGGTTCCGGCCCGGGTCAGCGAGTTGGCGGCACCACCCGGGAAGTACCTGTAATAGTCACGGACCTTCGGCACCGTCGCCAGGATCGCTTCCAGGACGAACAGGTAGATCAGTGTGCCGACGATGGCGGCGATCTGGTTGCGGACCAGCGCGCCGACGCCGACGCCCACGACGGCGTAGATCGCCACTGCGGCCACCGCCGCGAGCAGTACAGCGGGGATGCCGTGGCCGGTCGGCGAGAGGCTGATGCCCCTGGCCGGGAGCCAGGGCAGCGCGATGGCGAGCACCAACCCGGCGCAGGCCAGCCCGTAGCCGACACCCACCATCGCGTAGGTGATCAGTTTGGCGACGACCACCCGGCCACGGTGCGGGCTGGCCAGGAACGTCGGAGTGGCGGTGAGGTGCCGGAACTCCGAGGTCATCCCGACCGCGCCGAGCACGATCGCGAAGACGCTGCCGGTGGCGGCCGTGGCGAACAGGTTGTGCAGCCCGGCCTCGGTGGACAGCGGAGGGGACGGGTTCTGCGGGCTGCGTTCCCCGACGATGGTGAACACGCAGGCCAGCGCGGTGAACCCGAGTGCACCCAGCAGCAGCCACAGCCACAGCCTGGTGCTGAACAGCTTGCGGAGCTCGGCCCTGACGAGCGCGGTCACCCGGCACCTCCGGTTCGTGTGGTCAGCGCGAGGAAGACATCTTCCAGGTCGCTCCGCTCGGTGGTCAGCTCATGCAGCTCGACCCCGGCGGTGAAGGCGAGGTGCCCGATCTCGGCCGAGTCGAGCCCGCCGACCCGAAGCCCGTCCGCGCCCACCCGGGCGACGGTCACGCTCCGGCCACCGAGCACGCCGGCCAGCACGTCGATCTGCGGGCTCCGGGCCAGCACGGCCTGCCCGTGCCCGTCGGCCAGCTCCTCCAGGGAACCCTGCCGGACCAGCGCGCCACGGCTGATGATCACTACCTGGTCGACGGTCTGCTCGACCTCCGACAGCACGTGGCTGGAGACCAGCACGGTGCGCCCCTCCGCCGTGGCCATCGAGCGCAGGAACGAGCGCAACCAGGCGATCCCCTCGGGATCCAGGCCGTTGGCGGGCTCGTCGAGCACCAGCACCTTCGGGTCGCCGAGCAGCGCGGTGGCCAGCCCCAGACGCTGCCGCATGCCCTGCGAGTACCCCTTGACCTTGCGGCCGGCGGCATCGGACAGGCCGACCAGCTCCAGCACCTCGTCGGCGCGGTCCGGCCGGATCCCCGCAGCGGTGCAGTAGACCCGCAGGTGGTTGCGCCCCGACCGGGCCGGGTGGAAGCTGCTGGCCTCCAGCATCGCGCCGACCTCGCGCAGCGGGTGCGCCAGGTCGCGGTACCGCCGCCCGCCGATGGTCGCCGTGCCGGCGGTCGGTGCGACCAGCCCCAGCAGCACCCGCAGGGTGGTCGTCTTGCCGGCGCCGTTCGGGCCGAGGAAGCCGGTCACCGTGCCCGGCTCGGCGGTGAAGCTGAGGTGGTCCACCGCACGGACCCGACCGCCGAACACCTTGGTCAGGCCGGACACCACGATCCGACCCGCGTCCTTGTCCACCGAACCCCTCCTCCTGACGACGGTCACCCGGCCCGCGGCTCAGCTCGTCCCGAGGTCGGCGAGCACCCGGCGGGCGGCGTTGTGGCCGGCCGCGCCGATCACCGAGCCGGCGGGGAAGCTTCCCGCGGCGCCGGTGTAGACCCCCGTGACCCCGGTCGCGTAAGGCACCCGGTCGGTGAACGCGATCGTGTTGTTGACGTGGAAGATGTTGCCACCGGTGATGCCGAAGTGGTCGGCGACATCCGGCGGCGCGAGCGGCTGCACGTCAACCAGCAGCTCCCTGGTCCCGGGGGCGAAGGTCTCCACGATGTCGAGCAGCCGGTCGACGTACCCGGCCTTCTCGGCCGCCCAGCTCGACCCGGCCACCTCGTGCGGCACCCCCTGGACGAACAGCGCGGAGGAGTGGTTGCCCGCGGCGTCCCGCAGCGAGCTGTCCAGCGTGGAGTGCAGGTACCACTCCACCGGCGGGGTGTGCGGCAACCGGCCGGCGGCGGCATCGTCGAACGCCGAGCGGACCGCCCCCAGCACATCCGGGCCGGGCGGCAGCAGGTGCACGGTGGTCCCGTGCTGGCCACGGTCCGCCGGCAGCGCGGCGAAGCGGGGCAGGCCGGCGAGCGCGAGGTTGACCTTCATGGTCTGGCCGGCGGACTCCCGCTCGCACCGGTCCAGCGTGGCGGCCAGGTCGGCGGGCAGCCGCGCGCCGAGCAGGCCACGCAGCCGGTACGGGTCGGTGGCCACCAGGACCACCTCGGCCGGCACCAGCTCGCCGGCGGCCGTGACGACCCCCCGCACCGTGCCGCCCTGGACATCGATCGCCGTGGCTTCCACCGCGGTGCGGATGTGCGCACCGGCCCGGGTCGCTGCCCCGGCCATCATCGAGGTGACGGTGCCCATGCCGCCCCGGACGACCATCCAGGCACCGCCGGATCCGGGTAGCCGGCACATGTTGTGCACCAGCAGGTTGTGCCCGGACCCCGGCGTCCACGGCGATCCGGTCAGCCCCGGCATGCCGTCGGTCACCGCGTACATCGCCTGCAGCAGCGGCGAGCCGAAACCGAACCGGTCCAGGTACTCCATCGCCGATCCACGGATCAGCTCGACGAACGTCCCCCGCAGCGCCGGCCGCAGGTACCGCTCGGCGGTCTCCTCCACCGGCATCGGGTCGGCCAGCCAGGCCGGGGCGAGGTCCTCCCGGAGTGCCGCGAGCTCGGCCGCCAGCGCCTCGTCGGCCCGCGCGTCCGCGGCACCGAACAGCTCCACGAGCTGGTGCCGGTTCGCGGCGGGGTCGGCACCGAGCAGCAGGTGCCGCCCGTCGAGCATGGGCAGGAAGTAGTGCGGGTCGCGGGCCACCACCGGCAGGTCGAGGTCGAGGATGCGCAGCAGCTCCGGCGGCATCGGGCCGAGCAGGTACGCCCCGGTCGAGGCGGCCAGCGCCGGCGCCTTGGAGAACGGGTGCTCGGTGCGGCACGCGCCGCCCAGCACGGTGTCGCGCTCCAGCACCTGTACCGCGAGACCGGCCCGGGCCAGCAAGGTCGCCGCCACGAGCCCGTTGTGCCCGGCCCCGATCACCACCACGTCCGACATGCGGCACAGTCTGCCGGCCGCGCGGCTGGCACACCACCGTGCCACCACTGTCCGCGCCGGCCGATCAGGGCGGGCGCCCGATCAGGGCAGGCGCCCGATCAGAGCAGGCGCAGTTGCTGCGGCTTGGGCCGGCGAGCCACCTCGTCGTTGAGCGTGAGCACCAGCCCCGGGTCGATCGCGTCGAGGAACGGCGACGGCCGGGCCGCCCGGGTGGCTCCGTGCCGGGTGCGCCGGTGGGCATGTGAGAGGTACAGGCGGGTCCGGGCCCGGGTGATGCCGACGAAGAGGAGCCGGCGTTCCTCGGCCACCGCGGCCGGCACGGGCGGTGCCTCGCCGGGCAGCCGGAGCGGCAGCAGGTCGGCCTCCACCCCGACGCAGAACACCACCGGGAACTCCAGCCCCTTCGCCGCGTGCAGGGTCAGCAGCGACACCCGGTCGGCCCGGACGTCCAGGGTGTCGACCTCGACGTCGAGCTCCAGCTCGGCCAGCATGCGGTCCAGGTCGCCGCCGCACCGCCCGGCCAGCGGCACCAGCAGGTCCGCGGCCTGGTGCAGCTCCGCCGCGTGCTCGGCGGCGACGTCCGCCCCGAAGCCCCGGGGGATCCGCTCGGCCAGCTCCCGGGCCACCCGCCGGATCCGGTCCGCCAGCGTGCCGCCGGCCTGCCAGCCGGCCTGCCAGCCGGACGGCGGCGGCGCGCCCGCACCGGCGAACCGCAGCTCGCGGACGACCGCCTGCACTCCCGGCCGGTCCGCCAACCGATCGTGGCTGCGCATCTGGAACGGCACGCCAGCACGGGTGAACGACTCGGTCACCGCGCGCGCCTGGGCGCTGGTCCGGTAGAGCACGGCGATGTCGGCGAAGGACAGTCCGCCGCGATCGGTCTCGTCCCGGGCGTCCACCCGATCGGAGTCGAGCGAGTGGAACGACGAACCGCCCAGGAGCTGGTCGATGGTGCGGGCCACGAAGGACGCCTCATCCCGCTCGTCGGCGGCCGCATACCGGCCGATCGGCGCGGCCTGGCCCTGATCGACCGCCACCAGGGTCCGGTCGCGGACCAGCGTCGAGGGCGCGATCGCCTGCAGCGCGGCCCGCACGATGGTCGGGGTGGACCGGTAGTTGCGCCCCAGGCGGACGGTCCGGGCGCCCAGGTAGTCTTGCGTGAACCGCAGGAAGTACCCGACGTCGGCGCCCCGGAAACGGTAGATCGCCTGGTCCGGGTCGCCGATGGCCAGCAGGTTGCCGTCCTCCGGGACGAGCAGCCGGAGCAGCCGGTACTGCGTCTCGTCGACGTCCTGGTACTCGTCGACACTGACCTGCGTCCACCGCCGCCGGCACGCGGCCACCAGGTCCGGGTCATCCTCCAGGAGGGACACCGGCAGGGTCAGCAGGTCATCGAAGTCCGCCAGGTCCCAGGCCCGCAGCGACCTCTGGTAGGCGTCGGCGACCTCGGCGAGCTCGTCCGGCACCAGGCCGGTGCGCCGCGCCCGGGACAGCTGCGGCAGCAGCCGCCGTGCCTCCCGTTCCGAGCCGGTGACCTGCTGCACCGCGGCCAGCCGCTCGCCCTCGTCGGCGACCCGGAACCGGGGGGTCAGGCCGACCCGGGCGTGCTCCTCGCGCAGCAGCCGGGCGCCGAGCCCGTGGAACGTCGTGGTGTTGATCAGTGGTGCCTGCTCCGGCACCAGGGCGGCCAGCCGCTCGGCGAGCTCCGCGGCGGCCCGGCGGGTGAAGGTGATCGCCAGGCACCGTTCGGGCGGCACGCCGTGCTCGGTGACCAGGTGCGCGATCCGGTGGGTGAGGGTGCGGGTCTTGCCGGTGCCCGGGCCGGCCACCACGAGCACCGGTCCGCCCGGTATCGCCGCGACCGCGCGCTGGTCCTCGTCCAGCCGGTCCAGCAGCCCGACGGCGGGGGGGAGCCCGGTGAGCATCGGGGTCGCTCCGGATGCGGTCCGGTCCCCGACGCGGACCGGCCCAGGGTCGGCCTCGGGCACAGGGTCGGCATCCTCGGCGGCGGGGGGCGGCTCGACGTCGAAGAGCACCGGGACCGTGCGCGCCCGGCTCAGCTCGCTGGGGCCGAACAGCCTGATCACGCCGTACTCCCCGTCGTAGCCGGCCTCCCGGAGCACCTCGCCGCGGCGCAACCGGGCGATCGCCTCGCCGAGCAGCGGCGGGCCGACCCGTTCGATCTCCTCCGCCGGCGCCTCGGTCAGGATCGTCAGCTCCGGACCGAGGCGGGCCACCAGCGTGTCGACGGCGCCGAGGACCGCCTTGCTCCTCGGTCCGACGCCCAGGATCTCGCCGACGATCTCCGGCAGCGGGACGAGGTTGCGGTACGGCGGGGCGTCGGGCGGCGTGCTGCCCGCCGGCCGGTCGGCCAGCTCGGCCACCCGGCTGAGCACGCCGACGGTCAGCGGCCGGCCACACGCCGGGCAGCGGCCACCATGCGCCAGGGTCTGCTCCGGGTCGAGCCGGACGTCGCACCTGCGGTGCCCGTCGGCGTGGTACTTGCCCTCCTCCGGGAAGAACTCCACGGTGCCGGCGTACCCGTCACGGGTGCGCAGCGCCTCGCGGATCGCGAGGTAGTCGAGGGCGCAGCTGAACGCCGACGACTCGCGCCCCAGCATCGGTGGGGAGTGCGCGTCGGAGTTGCTGACCAGGGTGTACCGGTCGAGGGCGGAGACCCGCCAGTTCATCGGTGGGTCGGAGGACAGCCCGGTCTCGATCGCGAAGATCTGGTCGGACAGGTCGGCGTAGCAGTCCGCGACCACGTCGAACCCGGACTTGCTGCCCAGCACCGAGAACCACGGCGTCCACACGTGGGCCGGCACCAGGTAGCCGTCCGGGCTCGCCTCCAGGGTGATCTCCAGCAGGTCGCGGGAGTCCAGGCCGAGGATCGGCCGACCGTCCGAGCCGAGGTTGCCGAGCTTGCCGAGGCGGGCGTTGAACCGGGCGACCGCGTCGAGATCGGGCAGGTAGATCAGGTGGTGGACCTTGCGGGTGCGGTCGTCGCGCTTGTAGATGGTGGAGATCTCCACCGACAGCATGAACCGGACCTCGCCCTGCGCGGTCGGCGGGAGCCGGCGGGTGACGGCGGCGTCGAGCTCCGGTGCGAGCCGGTAGAGGCCGGGCTCGGCGGGGACCAGGAGGTCACGCAGGTGCTGGTACCACGCGGGGTGGGTGAAGTCGCCGGTGCCGACCACCGTGATGCCCTTGCGCCGCGCCCACCAGGTCAGGTGCTCCAGGTCGCTGTCGCGCGAGCAGGCTCGGGAGTACCTGGAGTGGATGTGCAGGTCGGCGTGAAAGGGTGTGCGGGACTGGCCGGCATTCACGGCGGGCATCCTTTCACGGACCACCGCCTGCCGGCAGGCTCGCGCAGCTCACCGAGGGGCTGGCGGCCGGGGCCGGTCGGCCAACCGGTAGACGAACTTCAGGCCGGACCAGGTCTTGTCGATGGCGGCGACCTTCACATCGACCAGCCCGGCCACCAGGCCCGTCTCCCGCACCACGCTGTCGCTGAGGTCGGTCGGTACGCCGCTGGCCTTCTTCGGCCAGCAGATCCACAGCGCCCCGGCCGGCGTGAGCCGTCGCGCCAGCGGGGTGACCCGGCGTCGCAGGGCGGCCTGATCCGGGCAGAAGGCGAGGATCACGTCGTACGGCGCCCCGCCGGCGGTGCGGGTGACGACCGCGCCCGGCGGGAGCGGACCGAGGTCAAGGGTGGCCGGCTCTGCCACCAGCAGGGTCCGGCTGTCGGGGCGGATGCCGAGCTTCCTCGGCAGGGGAGTGCCGGAGTAGCCGGCGGTCGTGGCCATGAAAATCATGCTAAGACCCTTCAGACTGGTCCCATGGCCAGTCTGGAGACAGTGAGGCATTCCGCGTAACTGGTGCTCACGGTGTGTGATTGCCGGTGTGGGTCAGGTGGTGCGGTGGTGCTCGTGGTGAAGCAGGACCAGGGCTGCGGCGACGATATCGCCGATGCGTTGCGGGCAGCCACGCCAG
>JACQDL010000018.1 GCA_016201065.1 Actinomycetota bacterium | reverse complement strand
GCTGGCGTGGCTGCCCGCAACGCATCGGCGATATCGTCGCCGCAGCCCTGGTCCTGCTTCACCACGAGCACCACCGCACCACCTGACCCACACCGGCAATCACACACCGTGAGCACCAGTTACGCGGAATGCCTCATTGTCGTCGGTGGTTCGTGGGGGACACTCAGCGAGTTGGCGCTCGCCAAGCGGCGAGGCGGCGTTCCTGTGATATCACTGGGCGGTTGGCGGTTACTGGACAAAGACGGATCGTCGGTGTCTGGTGTTGAGTACGTCGAGTCCCCTGCGCGGGCTGTTTCTCTCGCGTTGCAGGGACGAGGAGGCCCGCCGTCGGGCCCGCCCCGGTGCTGACACGATGGACGGGTGCCCGAGTCTGCCGCCGCCCCGCGTTCCCGGCCGAGCCATGAGGCCATCACGCTGCCGCGGCTGGACCTGGGGTTGCTGGTCGTCGCGATCGCGGCCGTCGCCGAGGCCGGCCGGATCTGCGGCTGGACGCACTTCGACGCCGGCCAGCACGCCGCCGCACAGACCTTCTACCTCACCGCGCTACGCGCCGCCGCCACCGCTGGCGACCCGGCGACGGGGGCGAACGTGCTCGCCGGCATGGCCCTCCAGGCGGGCGGGCACGGCAGCCGCCGCGAGGCGGTGCACCTGCTCCAGGCAGCGCAGGAACGCAGCGCGGCGCATGCCACCCCGCGGGTCCGGTCCCTGCTCCACGCCCGGACCGGCCGCGCGTTGGCGCTGGTCGGTGAGCGCAACGAGTCAGCGCGGCAGTTGGGTCTCGCCGCCGACACGCTGGCCGCTGGTCCGCACGACGATGATCCACCGTGGCTCTACTACTACGACGAGTACGAGCTGCGCGTGTGTGCCGGGCGGGCTGCCATGGATCTCGGCGAGCCGCAGACCGCTGCGGCCCACTTCCTCGCCGGTGCCTCCGCGCCCGCCGCTGCCGGCTACCCCCGTACCACCACGCTCAACCTCACCTGGGCGGCGCAGGCACAGGTCGCCTCGGGCGAGCTTGACCTGGCCTGCGACACCGGCCGCCGGGCCGCGGACCTCGCCACCCAGGTCGACTCCCGGCGGACCGCCGACACGATGGCCCGGTTGCGGGACGACCTCGCCCCACACCGATCGGTCCCCGTCGTCCGCGACTTCCTCGACCGCACCGCCTGACCCGGCCACCGTGTGCGATCTGGGTCTATGGCCAGGCCGCCACGTACGCCTCGATGGTATCGACTGCCTGTTGGGCGCCGCCACAGGTCTGCAACTCCTGCTGGATGACTCGCAGGTTCTCACCAAACGCGACGTCGCCGAGGACGCTCTCGGCGATGGCGCGCAGTCGACGGCCCGTGAGATCGTCGGGGTGGAGGCTCTTGCCGAGCCCTCTGGTCTCGACCTGGGTAGCGGTGATCTGTGTTTCGGGTTGAAGCGCGAGAACCATCATCGGTACGCCGAAGTAGCAGCTCTCCATGACGGAGTTCATTCCACCGTGAGTGAGGAACACGTCCGCGTCGTGTTGAAGGACGGCGATCTGCGGTACATAGTTTCGTACCACGACATTGGAAGGGATGACACCCAGGGACTGGCTGTCGGCTTCGCCGATGTTCATGATCACATTCCAGGGGGAGTCGCCGAAGCCCTCGATCACCGCCGCGAACAGGCTGGGTTGATTGTTGAGCGGGGTCGAGCCCATGGACACGTACAGACACTTCCCCGGGCCGACCGCGGGCAGCGGCTCACCCTGGTGGGCGTAGTTCAGCATCAGGTTCGGGCCGAAGAACAGGTAGGTCTCGTCCAGTTCTGTCCCGTTCGGCAGTATGCTCCGCGGGAGCGGCACCAGGTTGAGCGATTCCTTGGCGGTGAACAGGTTCCCCGGTGATACGGGCACACCCGAGTCGTCTATTCGGGCTTTCACCAAAGATCCGACCAACCGGAGCACGTCTGGCAGGATCCGTACCGAGAGCGCCTTGGTGAACATCGCCGACATGCGACCCGACATGGCGTCCCCGGCGATCATCGGGTACGTCGTGTAGAAGGTCGCGCGAGGACAGTCGCGGCTTCGGGCCAGAATCCGTCCCCACAGGCTCATGGGATCATAGATGATCAAATCGGGGTCTTCGGCCGCCAGTGCGGCCCTCAGATCGTCGAGTCGCGCCATGGTTTGCGCCATGAACTTGATGAAGACCCCGACCGCCGCGCTGGGGGCGAGCCCGTCGTTGTCCCGGTTGGCGTGGACCGCCTTCTGGGCTTCCCCGTAGATGTCCAACGTCGTGCCGAGAGGTCGGAAGATGCCTCCAACATCCTCGACCTTCTCCCGGAACTCTGCTGTGATGTAGTAGATGACCACGTGACCACGCCGGGTGAGCTCTTGAGTCACCGCCAGCGTGGGATTGATGTGGCCATGCTGCGGAAGGCTATAGACAACGATCTTCACGGCCTCGCCCGTCCCCGCCCGCGACCGGGGTCTGATCGTTGGTCCAGGGCGGTGGGCTCGACCCAGTTGTTGGACATATGTCTATTATCGTGATCCTGACCCCGTTGGCAAGAGGCAGTGCGGGCATAGTTGATCCCCGTGGCTGGACAAGGTGACCCGCGGGTACGGCGGACGAGGCGCAAGGTGCTGGATGCGGTCCGGACGGTGCTGTTGGCGGAAGGACCCGCAGCGGTGACCCACCAGCGAATTGCCGCCCTGGCCGGGGTCGCTCGCGCCACGATGTACCTGCACTGGCCCGAACCCGGGCAACTCCTGCTCGACGCCCTGACCGAGATGCCCCTTCCGCAGACCGTGGCCGAGACCGGGAACCTGCGTGATGGCCTGATCGGCGCACTCGGCATGGTCAGAACCCTGCTCGCGCAGCCGGCCGTGGTGGCCGTCTTCCTCCAGCTCCTCGCCCGCGCCGAAGCCGACCCCCTGGTCGACGCCGCCCGCCGCGCACTCAACACCCGTGCCGACACCGCGATACGAGCCCTGCTGGCACGGGCCGCCCGCGAAGGGCGCCTCGCTATCGACGACCCCGAGGACGCCATCGCCCAACTCCTGGGACCGCTGCTGTTCCGTAGGCTGGTCCAGGCGCGAGCCGTCGACGACCGCTTCACCGCTGACGTCGTCGACGCATTCCTTGCCCATACGGCCCACCCCAACCAGCCCGGTCACGAGTAGCGGAAGCCCTCGCGGTGCACGTTGGTGACGTCGGCGGCGGCTTGGGCCCTGGGTCATGCGCGGTCCGGCGCGGTCACGCAGGCTCCAGCACACCCAGCACGGCGGTGAGGACGTCCGCACACCACGTCAGGAGTGCCAGATCGCGGGCCGGCTGGCCGGGCTTTCCGGGGCGGGGCAGCGAGATGGTCTGCGAGGCCGACTTGTAGACGCTGCGCGGGTAGAGCCGCTGCATCCGCAGCTCGGCCGACTCCCGCAGCGACACCGGCGACATCCGGACCACGCTGCCCTGCAACGACACGTCGGTGATGCCGCGCGAGCGGGCCAGCACCCGGAAGCGGGCAACCGCCAGCAGGTTGGCCACCGGCTCCGGCGGCGCGCCGTACCGGTCCCGCAGCTCCTCCGCGACCGCCTGCACCGCCTCCGCGGTGTCCGCCGCCGCCAGCCGCTTGTACGCCTCCAGCCGCAACCGGTCGGAGGTGACGTAGTCGTGCGGCAGGTGGGCGTTGACCGGCAGGTCGACCTTGACCTCGGCCGGCTCCTCCTCCGCCGCGTCGCCTCGGTACTCCGCGACCGCCTCGCCGACCATCCGCACGTACAGGTCGAAACCGACCCCGGCGATGTGGCCGGACTGCTCGCCGCCGAGCAGGTTGCCGGCGCCCCGGATCTCCAGGTCCTTCATCGCCACGTACATCCCGGCGCCGAGGTCGGAGTGCTGGGCGACGGTGGCCAGCCGGTCGTGCGCGGTCTCGGTCAGCGGCTTCTCCGGCGGGTACAGGAAGTAGGCATACGCGCGCTCCCGGGCCCGGCCGACCCGCCCCCGGAGCTGGTGCAGCTGGGAGAGGCCGAGCAGGTCGGCCCGCTCGACGATGAGGGTGTTCGCGTTGGAGATGTCCAGGCCGGTCTCCACGATCGTGGTGCACACCAGGACGTCGGAGCGCTTCTCCCAGAAGTCGACGATGACCCGCTCCAGCAGGTGCTCGCCCATCTGGCCGTGCGCGGTGGCGACCCGCGCCTCCGGCACCAGGGCCGCGAGCCGGCTGGCGGCGCGGTCGATGGAGTCCACCCGGTTGTGCACGAAGAAGACCTGCCCCTCGCGGAGCAGCTCGCGCCGGATCGCGGCGGCGATCTGCGGGTCGTCGTACGGGCCGACGAAGGTGAGCACCGGGTGCCGCTCCTCCGGCGGGGTGAGGATCGTGGACATCTCCCGGATGCCGGTCAACGACATCTCCAGGGTGCGCGGGATCGGCGTCGCGGACATCGTCAACACGTCGACATGCGCGCGCAGCTGCTTGAGGTGCTCCTTGTGCTCGACCCCGAAGCGCTGCTCCTCGTCCACCACCACCAGCCCCAGCTCCTTGAACCGGACCCCGGACTGGACCAGCCGGTGGGTGCCGATCACGATGTCCACGGTGCCGTCGGCCAGCCCGGCGAGGGTCTGCTCCGCCTCGACGTCGCTGACGAAGCGGGAGAGCTGCCGGAGGTTCACCGGGAACTGCGCCATCCGCTCGGAGAACGTCGCGAAGTGCTGCTGGGCGAGCAGCGTCGTCGGCACCAGCACGGCGACCTGCTTGCCGCCCTGCACCGCCTTGAACGCCGCCCGCACGGCGATCTCGGTCTTGCCGTAGCCGACGTCGCCGCAGACCACCCGGTCCATCGGGACGGTCCGCTCCATGTCGGCCTTGACCTCGTTGATCGCCGCGAGCTGGTCGACGGTCTCCACGTATGGGAAGGCGTCCTCCAGCTCCCGCTGCCACGGTGTGTCCGCCTCGAAGGCGTGCCCGGCGGCGCTGGTCCGCGCGGCGTACAGGCGGATCAGCGCACCCGCGATCTCCTTGACCGCCTTGCGCGCCCGCCCCTTGGTCTTCGCCCAGTCCGCGCCGCCGAGCCGGTTGAGTGCCGGGCTCTCGCCGCCGACGTACCGGGTGACCTGGTCAAGCGCGTCGGTGGGCACGTACAGCCGGTCCGCCGGCTGCCCCTTGCGGGCGGCGGCGTACTCCAGGATCAGGTACTCCCGCTCGCCGCCGTTGACGGTGCGGCGGACCATCTCCACATACCGTCCCACGCCGTGCTGCTCGTGCACGACCAGGTCGCCGGGAGCGAGCTGGAGTGGGTCCACCTGGGCCCGGCGCCGGGACGGCATCCGCCCCATGTCCTTGGTGGACTGCCCCCGGCTGCCGGTCAGGTCGGCCTCGGTCAGGACGGCCAGCTTCAGCGCCTCGGCGACGAACCCGGATGCGAGCTGCCCGGTGCTGATGGTGACCACCGACTCCGGTGGCACCGCGTCGACGTGGGCGACCAACCGGACCGCGACGTCGGCGGCCCGCAGCATCTCGGCCGCGCGGGTGGCCGGCCCGTGGCCGTCGTAGAGCAGCGCGACCCGCCACCCGCCGTGCTGCCACGCCGCGAGGTCGGTGACCACCCGCTCGATGTCCCCCCGGTACGCCGGGGCGGCCACCGCACCGACCCCCACCGCGGCACCGTCCGGGTCGGTGAACGGCGTGACCGACCACCACGGCAGCGCCAGCTCACCGGCGAGCTGCCGGATGTCGGCGAGGTCACGGAGGGTGGCCGCGCCGAGGTCGACCGGGGCCACCCCGCCGGTCGCCGCGGCGGCCCAGGATGCGGCGAGGAACTCCGCCGAGGTGCGCACCAGGTCGGCGGCGCGGCTGCGGACCCGCTCGGGATCGCAGACCAGCACATGGGTGCCGGGCGGCAGGTCGTGCAGCATCGGTCGCATGCCGTCCACGAGCACCGGGGACAGCGCCTCCATGCCCTCCACGGGAATGCCGTCGGCGATCCGGTCCAGCATCTCGGCGAGGTCGGCCCGCCCGGCGGCCTGCTGGTCCTTGGCCAGCTCCGCGGCGCGCATCCGCACCTCGTCGGTGAGCAGCAGCTCCCGGCACGGCGCCGCCCACAGCCCGTGCGGCGCGATCTCCAGGCTGCGCTGGTCGGCGACCTTGAAGTAGCGCACCTCCTCGACGGTGTCGCCGAAGAACTCGACCCGCACCGGATGCTCGTCGGTCGGCGGGAACACGTCGAGGATGCCGCCGCGCACCGCGAACTCGCCCCGCTTCTCCACCAGATCCACCCGGGCGTAGGCGATGCCGGCGAGGCGGGTGACCACCTCGGCGAGGTCGGCCTCCGTGCCCGCGCTCAGCACCACCGGAAGCAGATCACCGAGCCCCGGTGCCTGCGGTTGCAGCACGCTGCGGACCGGCGCGACCACGACCCGGACCGGACCGGTGGCGGGATCGTCCGCGCTGGGGTGGGCCAGCCGCCGGAGCACGGCCAGCCGGCGGCCGACCGTGTCGGCACGCGGCGAGAGCTTCTCGTGCGGCAGCGTCTCCCAGGACGGGTAGAGCGCGACCGAGTCCGGCGGGAGGAGGCACGCCAGCGCGGCCGCGAGGTCCTCCGCGGCCCGGCCGGTCGCGGTCACCGCGAGGACCGGCCGTCCCGCGCCGCCGCGGTCGGCGGCGGCGGCCAGCGCCGCGATGGCGAAGGGGTACAGCGGAGGTGGCGCGGACAGGTCATGTTGGGGCGCGCCAGCGGCGGCCACTGCGTGGGCGAGCGAGGGATCGGCGAGCACGGCGTCGAGCAGTCCGGCGAGCGACATGAGAGGTGAGGTCCCTGGGCAGCACGGAGGCCCCGAAACGGAGTCGGTCGGGGAGTGCGGGCCAGCATACGCCGGCAGCTCCGGCGCTGGTGCGCGGGAGCCGTCGGCTCCCGCGCACCCTGATCTGACAGCGCCCACGTACGGTTGGCCGAATCTCGAACAGTCGGCTGCGGGGCGGGGACCCGCGCCGTGGCGATGGGGGGAGCATGACGACCGGGCTGAACCGCGCGTTGGCGCACCGGCTGTCACCGCAGGCCCGGCAGCGGGTCCGCCGGGCGACCGACCGCCTCACCACCGGGGTGGGCTCGCTGAAGGGCTGCCGGACCGACACGCCGGTGGTGGCCCTGACCTACGACGACGGCCCGGACCCCGAGGGCACGCCGGCAGTGCTCGCCGCCCTCGCCGAGGCGGGCGTCACGGCCACCTTCTTCCAGCTCGTCGAGCGGGCCGAGCAGTATCCGGAGCTGGTCCGGGCGGTGCTCGCGGCCGGACATGAGATCGGGCTGCACGGCATCGACCACGCCCGCCTGACGACCCGGCCGATCCGCCAGGCGAGCGGCTGGCTGGTCGAGGGGCGGGCCCGGCTCAGCGCGGTCGCCGGGCGACCGATCCGGCTCTTCCGCCCCACCTACGGCGCCCAGTCGCTGCGTACCTACCTCGCCGCCCGGCAGGCCGGCCTGCTCCCGGTCGTGTGGGGGCCGTCGGCCGACGACTGGCGCGACGGCGACCCGGCCGAGGTCGCCAACCGGGTGACGACCCGGTTGGGACCGGGCGAGGTCGTGCTGCTGCACGACGGGTTCGAGGTACCGCCCGGTGACCACACCCCTCGACCGGCGTTCGACCGCGGCGCGGTGACATCCGCGCTGCTCGACCTGCTCGCCGAGCGGGACTACACCGCCACCAGCGTGAGCGGCCTGCTCCGGCACGGGGCTCCCTGGCGGACGGCGTGGTTCCGGCCCTAGCCGCCCGCCGCCCGCCGCGCGGCTCAGGCCTGGCCGGCGGCCAGCCCCGGTTGCCCGGCCAGCTCCGGTTCCGCTGGCTGCGCCGCCGAGCGGTCGGCGGCGCCCGGACGGGCCGCCTGCGCCGCCACACCGGCTGCGATGAGACCAGCGGCCGCGGCGACGGCCGGCACGATCGGCACCGTGGGCCCGGTGTAGGCCAGCGTTCCGCTCGCCCCGGCCGGCGTGCTGCCGGCCCGCTGTCCGGGGGGCTGCTCCCCGACCGGGGGTGTGCCCGGGTTGCCGCCGGTCGACGGCGGGGCGCTGGCCGCCTCGGCGTGCGCCGAGGTCAACGAGATCGCCTGCACGACCGGGACCGTCCAGACCAACGCACCACCCACGATCGCGCCCCGCTTCAGGGCGGCGCGCCTCGTGACGCCCGTTCCAGGGTCATACTCCATACCGAGCGACATTCGGCCCCCCTTGTCACTCACACGAGCGAATTCTTGCCAGTCAAGGTGCAAAAGTAGCACTACAGGACTTCCCAACGGACGCACTTTCCGATAGTCACCACCGGTCTAGAGTCGGCTCGTGATGCCGGACTCGATCGGACCTCCCGCCGCGTCGGTACGGGCCCTGGAGCTCGACGGCGAGATCAGCCTCTACGACGCCGCCAGCCAGCACGCCCTGCTGCTCAACGGCACCGCGAGCGACATCTGGCGGCTCGCCGACGGCCAGCGCAACCTGGCACAGATCGTCGCGATGCTGGCCGCCACGTACGGCACGGCCGAGACGGTGATCCGGGCCGACGTCGAGCGGACCATCGCCGAGCTGGTCGCGGCCGGATTCCTGCCCGCATGATCGTCGGTTTGTCGCTGCTCGGCACGAGCTTCCGGCTGGCGGCCCGGGACGACGCCGTGCTGACCGAGCTTGGGCGCCTGTTCGGACCGTTCGCCGCCGAGCCCACGGTCGACGCGCTGACGGTCCACGTCGGCCATGGGGCGAGCGCCGCGGAGGCGCTCGCCGACCTTGTGGCGCACCTGAACGCGACCGCGCTGGACCGGGCGGACTGCTTCGCGGTGCACGCCGGTGTCGTCGGGCACGAGGGCGTTGCGGCGGCCTTCCCGGCGCCCTCCGGTGCCGGGAAGTCGACGCTGGTCGCGGCCTGCCTGCGGGCCGGCCTCGGTTACGTCTCCGACGAGGCGCTGTGCGTGCCGTGGGCCGGCGACGGGGTGCTCCCCTACCCCCGCCCGCTCGCCCTGTCGCCATGGGCCTGCCGGCTGCTCGATGTCGCCCTGCCGCGGGCCCTGCCGCAGGACCCGCCGCGGGACCCGGCGGTGGGCGGCGAGCGGTACCTGGTGCCGGCCGACCTCGGGGCCGCCCCGGCGGCCGGCCCGCTCCGGCTCGGCCACGTCATCCTGCTGGACCGGCGACCCGGCGCCGCCGCGAGCCTGCGCCCGGCCCGCCGGCAGGAGGCCGCCGGCGCCCTGCTCGCCCGGTCATTCACCCACTACACCCATCCGCAGCGCGCCTTCGAGCTGGCCCACGAGCTCGCCGGCGCGGGCCAGCCGTGGCGGTTGACCTTCGACGACCCACGACCGGCCGCGGCGCTCGTCTCCGCGCTGCTGACCGGCTGACCGGTCGGTCAGCGGCCGTGCCGGACGTCATCGAGATACGCGTTGCGCTCCGCCGCACCACCCGCCGGGTACGCCGCCGACTCCGGGTCGTCCGGATCGAACCGCTCCCGATCCCGGCCATGCAGGAACGCCGTGGCCCGGCGGGCCAGCTCGCGGCGGCTGGCCGGACCGTCCGACCGGGCCGCCCGGGCAACCGCCCGGCCGAGCGAGGCACGGCCGGCCGACAGCGGGGGCACCGCGTCCGAGCCGCGGACCAGGCCACGCCACGCCCGGTCGGGCACGAGCTGACCGAGCACCGCACCCGGGACCGGCGCACCCAGCACCCGGCGGGCGCGGTGCAGCATCAGGGCGATGCCGGGTGCCGCGTGCCACTGGCCGGCCCGCTCGGCCAGCGCTTCCCAGTCCGGCACCGCGCGGTACAGCAGCGCCTGCTCGATGTCCTTCAACCACACCAGCCGGTCGCCGCCATCCAGCGCGGCGTGCACCGCCACGTGGGCGAGGGTGTCCAGCGGGTCCAGGGTGCGCACCTGGCGGCCGCCCAGCAGCACGGTCCGGGCACGCTCCCGCAGCACGGCGACGTCCACCGGCATCGCCGCGCGCACCGCGTGCTCGTAGAAGATGTGCCAGTGCAGGTCGAGCACGCCGCCGGCCGGGGTGGTCAGCCGGAGCGCGCCCAGCCGCCGGTCGCGGACCAGCGGCCAGTTGCGCTCGTACACCGTGCAGCCGGCGCGTTCCAGCCCGGACAGCGCCAGCGGGAACTCGGTCGCCGGGACCAGCAGGTCGAGATCCACATACCCGCGCAGGTCCGGTCTCCGGTACACCAGCTCGGCGAGCACCGGTCCCTTCATCACCAGCGGGGTGACGTTGAAACCGGCGAGCACGTCCAGCACCAGGTCGAGGTCGGACAGGGTGCGCAGGTGCCGGCCGAGGGCCGCGGTGTACGCCTCCCGGGTCGGCCCGGTATCGGGACGGCCGTCGAGCCCGCCGGCCCGCAGCGCCGTCCACAGGCACCCGATCACCCCGTGCCGGATGGCGAGGTCGTGCAGGGGCGCCACGCCCCGCCGGCCGACGTAGCCAGCCAGGGCGGGCACGGCCTCCTCGATCGGATGCTCCCGCACGCAGTCCACCAGCACCCGCAGGGCCGAGCCGGGCCGGCCGGCGGGCCGGCTCCACCAGACCGGGTCAGCCAGCACCGGCATCGAGGTTCGCCGGCGCATCGGTACCTCCGATCCGCCGGGTCCGCACGAAACGGAGGAGCTGGTCCGGGTCGCGCAGGTCCACCAGGCGGCGGCCCCACCGGTCGGTGAGGGTCGTCCCGGTGGCCGCGGGTGGTTCTCGCCGCTCCACCCGGGGCCACCGGCCACGCTCCAGCCGCCCCGGCACCGCGAAGATCCGGTCGTACACGCCGACGTACCGGCGGCGCTGCGGCGCCCAGTCCAGCTCGGTTTCCGCCCGCCGACGCGCCGCGACGGCCATCTGCACCCGGCGATCGGGGTCGTCGAGCAGCCCCGCGACGGCCTTGGCGTACTTGTCCACGTCGTTCGGCTCGACGTAGCAGGCGGCCTCGCCGGCCGACACCCTGGTCTCGGCCAGGTCGAAGGCCACGACCGGCACCGCGTAGCTCATGTACTCCATGGTCTTGTTCATCGTGGAGACGTCGTTGAGCGGGTTCAGCGGGTCCGGGCTGAACGCGAGGTCAGCGCTGGAGAGGTACTCGGCGATCAGCTTCGGGTCGGCCCGTCCGGTGAAGGTGACGTACGGGGTGAGCCCGAGCCGTGCCGTCGTGGCGACCAGCTCGTCGTAGCAGTCGCCGAAGCCGAGCAGCGCGACCTGCAGGTCCTCCCGCCCCATCCGGTGCACCAGCACCTCCAGCGCCCGCAGGACGAGGTCCACGCCGTCCTGGGGGCCCATGATCCCCAGCCAGACGGCCAGGTGGTCGCGGCCGTTGCGCAACGCCGGGTTGCCGTCGATGGGTCGCATCACCGAGGTGTCCGGGCCGCTGCGGACCACGGTCACGTCCTCCGGGCGCTTGCGCCCCCGGGACAGCGCGACGCGGCGGTAGGACTCGTTCGTGGCGATCACCTGGCGGGCGGTGGCGTAGCTGCGCCGTTCCAACCAGAGCAGCAGCCGGTACTGCAGCCGACCGGCCAGCCCGGCCGGTTCCCCGAAGCGGGAGCGGAACACCTCCGGGTTGAGATCGTGCTGGTCGTAGACGAACCGCACTCCGAACCGGAGGTATCGGCGGGCCAGCGCCCAGTAGGTGTCCGGTGGGTTGCATGCCTGCACCGCGTCGAACCGGTCCCGGCGCCAGATCCGGCGGGCCAGCAGGTTGGTCCGGATCCAGCAGTAGCCGAACTCAAGCGCGTAGCCGACCAGCCCGCGGGCCTTCGGCGGCGGTGAGTACTTGTGGATACGGACCCCGTCGATCTCGGCGTACCCGGGATCACCCGGTCCCTTCGGGCAGATCACGCTGACCCGGTACCCCGCCTGGACCAGCGCCTGGCACTCCAGCCACACCCGACGGTCCAGCGGGACCGGCAGGTTCTGCACGATGATCAGTACGTGCGGCACGCGGCACGCCCCCAAAGCTCCCGCCTGTCGGTGTGGACGTATCGCCGCTGCCGGCGTCCACCTTGCGAGGCCCACGACCTCGCACTGCGCGGAGCCTACGGCCGAGTCCGGCGCGGTGCATGGCTTCGACGATTTCCCACCCGATGGTGCTATCCCCGGCTGACCTCCCGGGCTACCGCCAGGACCTGCTCGGCGGCCCGGGACCAGGTGTGGTAACCGGCGACCGCTGCGGCCGCACCGACGGTCTGCTGGTACTGGTCGACGTCGGCGAGCACCGCCGCGATCTTGGTGGCGAGCTCGGCCGGGTCATCGCCGCGGACCAGGTCCCCGTTGGTCCCGGGCGTGATCATCTCCGGCATCGCGAAGGCGTCCCGGCCGATGCACGGCAACCCGTGTGCGAGCGCCTCGACGAAGGCGATGCCGAAGCCCTCGAACCTGCTGGGCAGGACGAAAAGGTCATGTGCGTGGTAGAGCGCCCCGATCTCGGCCACCGGGAGCCGGCCCAGGAAACGCACCCCGTCCGGCACCGGTCCGGACGGCACCCACATCCGCGGGCCGACCAGGGTCAGGGTGATCGTCGGGTCGACCTCGCGGCGGAGCAGCTCCACCGCCGCGAGCACGGCGTCGCCGCCCTTGGTCCGGAAGTCCTTGCCGACGAACAGCAGCCGGGTGCGGGGCCCGGCGAGGCGACGCTGGTGCGCCGCGGCGAGCAGCTCGGGGTCGATGTCCTGGGCCGCGGTGGCCCCGGGCCGGACCACCCGGACCCGCTCGGCGGGCACGCCGCTGTGGGTGACCAGGTGGTCGGCGAACCACTGGCTCATCGCGAGCACGGCCGCGGCGTCCTGGTAGATGGCCCGCTGCCGGTCCCGCAGCCGCAGCACACCCTCCCGCGACAGCGTCGGGAAGGAGATCAGCCCGTCCTCCGACTCGGCGCTCTCCAGCAGCACGTCGTAGGACAGGTCCTGGTACAGCAGGTAGGGCGGGTCCAGCGCGACGAGATCCTGGATCTCCAGCACCACGTCACACCCGGTCCGGGCCACCGCCCGGCGGACTGCCGCCTCGCCATAGCGGCGGGCCGCCCGGGAGTGCCGCCACATGCTCACCCATTGGCCGTCGTGCCGGCGGGCGGTGGCGGCCTTGAGAGTGGTGCGCAGCGCCGGTGGGTAGGTGATGCCGACGTCGACCACCTCGTCCGCGTGGCCGACCCGGTCGCGCAGGGCGGCGCGCAGCCGCCACGGGGTGTGTGACCAGGTCAGCTCCGGAGGAGCGTCCCAGGCACAGGCGAAGCCGAGCTTCATGCCAGGACGGTAACCACAGCTCAGCGCTGCGGGGCGGCAATCGGCGGTGTTGCGCTCAACGATGTAGCCAGAACCACCGGTAGGCGACCTCCGGGTCGTGGCTGCGCCAGACCACCACACCGGGCAGCGCCAGCGCCATCTCGACCTCGGCCTGCGGCAACGCTGTCAACGGTGGGGTCGACTTTCGGACCCGGAACCCGGCGTGCCTGATCAACCGCACCGCCCGCCGCCGCCGGGCCGCCGAGACCAGCACCCGGGCCAGGTCACCGGCGCCGAGCACATCGGCAAGGTCGTATCCGAAAACGCCCAGCTCAAGCGGGTTCGCCAGGGCGCCTGAGGTGCTCGGTAGCTGTGCCGTCGCCAGCCGGACGTCGCCCTCGCTCGTCAGTGTCTGATCCATGGTGCCATCGACCAACCTCGCGGTAACCCACCGCCGGTAGGGGGCCACCAGCGGTGGTGGGGGCGGCGCTCGGGGCCGTGACCCGGCCCACCGGGAGAGCGACGGGGGCATGGCAGTCCAGATGAAATTGCCACCGGCTATAGCCTCTGTCAAGGTACTTGCCCGCCGGGGCGATCCTGAACCAGCCCAAAATCACCGCAACCGCTGCAGACAGACAACGGCCAGTGGTGTGAACGCTTCTCGGAATCAGCCGCAGCGGTACCGGAGTCCGCGTAGGCTCGGCCGGGAAGTAACTGGCCTGGGTGACCAGCCACTGGTGGGGGGCTCGTGGATTTCGCGAAGTCGTTGATGGTCTTGCTACGTCGGTGGTACGTGGCGCTCCCGGCGTTGGCGCTCTCCCTGGGGCTCGCCGCGGTCGTCTTCGAGGCCGTGCCGGCGAAGTACGCCTCCGCCGGCACGATCGTGCTCCTGTCGCCGAGCACCGGGACCGGTGCCGGTGGGACGAAGAGCCCGACCAACCCGCTGCTGGCCTTCGACGGCAGCCTCACCACCGTCTCGACCGCCCTCATCCAGGTCATGCTGAGCTCGGAGGTCGGCAAGGACCTGGCCAGCGCCGGTGCCACGGCCGACTACGAGGTCGGCGACGGGAACCTGGGTGGCCCGTTCATCCACGTGGAGGCGACCGGCGCCTCACCGGCCGAGGCGCAACGCACGGTGGGTCTCGTGCTCGAGCGCACGTCCACCGAGCTGCGCGACCGGGAGGTCGCCTACCGGGCCCCGCTGGCGACCTACATCCAGGTCGACTACCTGGTCCGGCCCAGCGAGGCGAAGCGGCTGCTCGGCAGCAAGGTGCGGGCCGCGGGCGCGGCGCTGGCGCTGGCGCTCGCGTTCAGCATCAGCTCGGCGTTCATGATCGAAAGCATCATGGAGAACCGCCGCAACCGGAGGCGGCCGAAGGCAGCCGCGGGCCAGCCGGTCGGCATGACCGGACCGCCGCTCGGCAGTGACCGGAGTCAGGGCGTGCCGGCCGGCGGGCGGTACCAGGCCGGCTACGGCACCGCCGCGATGGGGCCGCCGCTGGGGCTCTCCGTCGGCAGCCCGCTGCGCCCCGACCTCGCCGGCTCCGAGACCGCCCCGCTGTACGGCGGCAACTGCCCACCGCGCGGCATGCCCGGCCGCACCGACCGGGACCGCACCGACCGGGACCGCGAGGCACCGCCGGGTCCGGGTCGCGAGGCGGGCCGCGTCCGCAGCCAGGGGTAGCCGGTGGCCGCGTACACCACGCCCCGGGACGTGGCGTGGCCCGATGTCTCCGGTCCGGACCGGCCGGCGGGACGGGTCGGGCGGCGGGCGGATGCGGCGACCCTGCTGTGCTGGTACGCCGGCATCCTCCTGATCATTCCGAACCACCTGGTGATCGCCGGGCTCAGCTTCAACCTCACCCCGTCGCTGCTGCTCGGGCTCGGGCTGGGGATGTGGTGGTTCTGCGCCCAGCTCGTGAGCAACCTCGGCGCCGCCAAGGGGCGCAACGCGGTGCGCACCGGGCTCTTCCTCTTCCTCGCCGCCAACATCGCGTCCTACGGCTACGCCACCTACAACTACCTGCCCGGTGACGAGCTGAAGGCAGCCGACCGCAGCACCCTGACCATGGTCGGCTACATCATGGTCGGCATCCTCGTCGTGGACGGGGTGCGCAGCCTCGTGCGGCTCGACGCGCTGCTGCTCGTGGTCGTCAACACCACCGCCGTGGTCGCGATCGTGGGGCTGCTCCAGTTCTTCATCAACATCGACATCAGCAAACCGTTCGAGCTGATCCCCGGCCTGCACCCGGTCGCGCCGCTCAGCTTCGTCCTGGAGCGGTCCATCTTCCGCCGGCCGGCCGGTACCACCGGACACCCCATCGAGTTCGGCGTGCTCACCGCGATGGTGCTGCCGCTGGCGGTGCACTACGCCTTCTACCGGCCGCTCCGGCAGGCCACCGGGCAGCTGTCCGCAGCCTGGTGGCGGTGGGCCACCGTGACCCTGATCGGGATGGGGGCGCTGATCTCGCTGTCCAGGTCCGCCATCCTCGGCCTCGTCGCGGGAGGCATCATCCTGCTGCCGACCTGGCCCCCCAGGCGGCGGGTCCGGGCGCTGGCCACGATCGCCGGCTTCACCGTGTTCATGCGGCTGCTCGTGCCCGGCCTGATCGGCACCCTGCTCAGCCTCTTCAAGAACCTCGGCGGTGACCCCAGCATCCAGGGGCGCACGAACGACTACGCCGCGGCCGGCAAGCAGATCCACGACCACCTGCTCTTCGGCCGCGGTTTCGGCACCTACCTTCCCTCGCGGTACGGGCCGCTGGACAACCAGTACCTCGGGTCGATGGTGGAGACCGGGGTGGTCGGGGTCGCCTCGCTGGTGATCATGATGTTCACGGCGGTCGCCGCGGTGCGAGCCTCCCGCCGGGTCAGCGAGGACGTGGTCACTCGCGACCTGGCCCAGAGCCTGGCAGCCAGCGTGGTGATCCTCATCGCGGCCTACGCCACCTACGACGCGTTCGGGTTCTCCATGGCCACCGGCCTGTCCTTCGTGCTGATCGGCGCCTGCGGGGTGCTGCTGCGCCTCTCCCAGCTGTCCCGGAACGCCGCCGGCCGGGAGGCCGTGCCGTGACCGGACCGACCCGGGCGCCGACCACCGTGATCATCCCGGCACACAACGAGGCGGCCGTCCTGGCCCGTGGCCTGACCGCGATGCTGGAGACCGCCGAGCCCGGCGAGTTCGAGGTGATCGTGGTGTCGAACGGGTCGACCGACGCGACCGCGGCGGTGGCGCGCTCCTTCGCCCGGGACCGGGACCGGGACCGCGACCGGGACTGCGACCGGGCGATCACCGTGATCGAGCTGGCCGAGGCGTCGAAGACCGCCGCGGTGCGAGCCGGTGCCGCCCGGGCGGCGGGGCGGGTCCAGGTCGTGGTCGACGCCGACGTGCTGCTCCCCACCGGTGTGCTGCGCGACCTCGCCGCCGCGCTGCACCGCGCCGACGGTTCGCCCCGGGTGGCCTGCCCGCGGGTCGATGTCGACGCGACCGGCGCCAGCCCGCTGGTGCGCGGCTACTACCGGGCCTGGGCCCGGCTGCCGTACCTGAGCAGCGGGACGATCGGCTCCGGGGTCTTCGGGCTCACGGTCGCCGGCGCCGACCGGCTCGGCGAGCTCCCTGATGTGATCAACGACGACGGTTGGGTCCGCCGCGCGTTCGCGCCCGGCGAGCGGATCACCACGCCGGGCGCGTTCACCGTCCTCGCGCCGCGCACCCTGCCGGCGCTGGTCCGCCGCCGGGCCCGGATCGCCATCGGCAACCGCGACCTGGCTGCGGCGTGGGGCGACGACCCCGGCGGCAACTCGCCGCGCGCCCTGCTCGCGGCGACCCGCTCGGGCGCGGTGAGCTGGCCGGACTGTGCGGCGTTCGGCCTGGTCACCGCTCTCGCCAGGGGGCTGGCCTGGTGGCGCCGGCGGACCGGGAACCGGAGTGCGTGGTCCACCGACCGCACCTCGCGCGAGGGGACCGTGACGCGATGAGCACGCTGCTCGCGATGCTCGGGCGGGTGCTCGACCCGGCCACCTGGGTGCACCTGGTGAAGCTCGCGAACTACTACGGCTACGCCCACGTCCAGCCCCGGAAGCGGCTCACGGCGGGTCCGGGGCTGCGGATGGCGCCCAACGCCAGCCTCCGCAACGGCGAGCGGATCACGCTCGGGCGCGAGGTGCACGTCGGTGAGCGGTGCTGCCTGTGGGCGGGCGACTCGGCCGGCCGGATCACCCTCGGCGACCACGCGCTCCTCGGCCCCGAGGTCTTCATCACCGCCAGCAACTACCAGCTGGCGCCCGGTACGCCGGTGATGTACCAGGCCAAACGGGAGCAGGATGTGGTGATCGGCGCGGACGTCTGGCTCGGCGCCCGGGTGGTCGTGCTGCCGGGCGTGACGATCGGGGACGGCGCGATCGTCGGCGCCGGGGCCGTGGTCTCCCGGGACCTGCCGGCCGGCTGCATCGCGGTCGGGGCGCCGGCGAAGGTCGTGGCGTGGCGGGACGGCCGGCCCGCCGGAGCGCGGGACGCGCGGCCGGCCGGAGCGGAGGTTGGCGATGCCGACCCGTCCTGAGCTGTCGATCGTCATCGTCACCCACAACAGCCCGGAATGGACGGCCCGCTGCCTGGACGCGCTGGCCGGCGATGGCGCGCCAGCGGTGCCCTTCGAGGTGGTGGTCGTGGACAGCGGTTCCCGGCCCGAGGCCCGGGAGGCGCTGCGCGCCCGCTCCCGCCAGGCCCGGGTGGTGCTGGTCGACGGCAACATCGGCTTCGGCCGGGGCTGCAACGCCGGCGTCCGGCACAGCCGCGGCCGGCAGCTGCTGCTGCTCAACCCGGACGCGATCGCGCTGCCCGGCAGCATCGACGCGATGCTCGGCTTCGCCGCCACGCACCCCGAGCACGGCATCGTCGGCGGGCGCACGCTGCGCCCCGACGGCAGCACCGACCCGAGCTCGTGCTGGGGGCGTCCGACGCTGTGGAGCCTGGCCTGCTTCGCGACCGGGCTGACCGCGGTGGCGAAGCGGTCCCGGGTCTTCGACCCGGAGTCGCTGGGGCGGTGGGAGCGGGACACCGTGCGCGAGGTCGACATCGTCACCGGCTGCCTGCTGCTCACCACCCGGGAGCTCTACGAGCGGCTCGGCGGGTTCGACCCCCGCTACTTCATGTACGGCGAGGACGCCGACCTCAGCCTGCGCGCCCGGGCGGCCGGGTGGCGGCCGGCGATCACGCCGGCCGCGGCCGTCGTACACGCCGTCGGTGCCTCCTCGGCCAGCCTTGCCGGCAAGCACCGGCTGGTGCTGACCGGCAAGGCCACCCTGGCCCGCTCGCACCGCGGCCGCCCCGGCGCGGCCGTCGCCGTCGCCCTGCTCACCGCCGGGGTGGGGCTCCGGGCGCTGCCGGAGCGGCTGGGTGGCACGCCGGACCCATCCTGGCTGCCGGTATGGCGGGAGCGGGCCGCCTGGCGGCGTGGCTTCCCCGCGCCCAGCGGGGAGGAGCCCGTGGTCGAGGTGCTCGACGACCGGGACCCGCCGGTCGCCGGACCGGTCGACGGACCGGTCGACGCGCGGCCGGGCCGGGTGGTCCGGTGAGCGCTGTCCTGACGGTCGTGGACGCCCACGCCCGGCGGATCGCCCGCGCCGCGGCCGGCCTGTACCTGGTCGCCGGCACGGCGTACGCCATCGCTCTCGGCGACACGCTGCGCTACTACGACGAGCAGGTGTACCTGCAGCTGGCCCGCACCCTGGTCGACCACGGCCGGTACTCCCTGGACGGGGTGAGCTCCACCGCCTACCGGCCGCCGGGCTACCCGTTCCTGCTCGCCGGCGTCGACGCGCTCGGCGGCGGGATCGTCGCGATGCGGCTGCTGGGGGTGCTGGCGCTGGCCGGGTCGGTGCTGCTCGCCTACCGGCTGGGGGTCCGGGTGCACGGCCGGGTCGCCGGCGCGGTGGCGGCGGTGCTGATGGCCGGCTACCCGCTGCTGGTGTTCACCGCCGGCACCCTTTACCCGCAGGTGCACGCGATGGCGCTGCTGCTGCTGGGGCTGGAGTGGTCGCTGCGGGCGACCGAGACGGCAGGCCGGCGCCGGGCCGGGTTCGGCTGCGGTGCCGGGTTGTCGTGGGGCCTGATGATCCTTGCTGTGCCGACGTTCGCGGTCTCGGTGCTGCTGATCGGGGGGTGGCTGCTGTGGCGGCACCGGCCGGCCGCGTGGCGGGTGCTGCCGGTGCTCGCGCTGTCGGCCGCCGTGCTGCCGGGGGCCTGGTGCGTGCGCAACGCCGTCGTGCTGCACGCATTCGTGCCGGTGTCCACGAACAACGGGATCAACCTCATCCTCGGCAACTCCGAGCACGTCACGGCCGGCGGCGGTCGGGTCGGCGACATCTCCGCCTACGAGTCGGCGGCACAGCGGCTCGGGCTGTCCGAGGTACAGCTCGACCGGTACTACCGGCAGGCCGCCACCCGGTGGGTCGCCGACCACCCCGGGTCGGCCACCCGGCTGTACGCCGGCAAGGTCGTCAACAACTTCAGCTACCACAACGAGCTGGCCACCAGCGGGCAGAACAGCACGGCGAAGGACCTGGTCTCCGCGCTCAGCTTCTACCCGCTGCTGCTGCTGTTCGGGGTGCGGGCGGTGCGGTGGCGGCGGTTGCGGTCCCTGGAGCGGCTGCTCATCGTGCTGGTGCTGGGCAACGTGCTGCTGCTGGCGGTCTTCTACACCCGGCTGCGGTTCCGGGTGCCGCTGGACGGCATCATGCTCATCTCGTCGGCGGCGGCGCTGGCCGAGCTGGCCCGGCGGTGGTGGCCGGCTCCCGTCCCGCCCGGTCAGGGGACCACTGCCGCGCCGTCGGTGTAATGGTTGCCGGTCCAGGTGTACTGGCCGTCCAGCCGGGACGTCCCGTACACGTGGTTGCGGGTGAAGGTGTTGTCGACGATCCGCCGGTTGCTCCCCTTCGGGTCCAGGTAGATCGTGAAGTTGCCGCCGTCGAGGTAGTTGTTCTCGATCAGGATGTCCGACGGGGAGCCGAACTCGCCGCCGATGAGGATGCACGAGGTCTGGTCGTGCGGGTTGTCGATCCGGTTGTGCCGGATGGTCAGCCCGGAGCCACCGGTGTCCTGCACGCCGTCGTGGTGCGGGGTGTCGATCTGCTGACCGTTCTTGTACCCGTTCCAGAAGTCATGGATCCAGGTGTCCTGGAGCAGCGTCTGCTCCTCGGCGCGCACCCCGTCACCGCAGCCGTGGATGTTGAGCCGGTAGGCGGTCCAGTGCGCGAAGGTCAGCGCCGCCTGGCAGCCGGGCTGGCCAGCGATCTCGGTGTCCTCGATCCGGAACCCGGTGACCGAGTCGTCGGTGCGCACCGCCCAGTCCGCTCCGCTGCTGATCCGGGACCTGAGAATGGTCACGTTGCTCGCGGTGACGTAGACGCTGCACGGGATGTCACGGCCGGTGATCACCGTGCCCGGCTTGTCCAGCCGCAGCTCCCCGCCTGCGGTGCACCCGATCGGGGTCAACCGGACCCCGGTGTGCTGCCAGCCGGTGTTGTCCGGCCCCGGCCAGCCGGCGAGGGTCTGCACGGCGGGTGCGCTGCTCGCCGTCCGGGTCGGCGTCGGCGTGGGGAGGGGCCGCAGGGTCGCGGTGACCTGCGGCAACGGGGCCAGCGACGGTCCGCTCGGGGTCGGGGTCGCGGTCGGCGTGGCGCTCGCCGCCGGGTCACGGCTCGCTTCGTGGGTCGGCTTCGGCCGGACCCAGTCCACCAGGACGCCGACGGCGAACGCGCCGAGCAGGACCGCCGCTGCCGCGGTGGCCACCCGGCGCGCCGTCCCGCTGCGCCCTCTGCCGCTGCGCACCGTTCCTCTGCGTACCCTCATGAGCCTCCGTCCAGCGGGCCGTGACCCGACCCGGTCCCGCAGCGGGCAAACCGGCCTCCTGTATAGCCGACCGCGCCCGATCCCGGGCGCTTCCGCGCGAACGACCCACAACTGACCGACCGTCCGCCCGTCCCGCCCGGCCACGCCTACCGGCGGTGTCCCGCAACTACCATCGTCGACGGGGGTGCGGCCTGGTGGACGACGAGGGTGCGCCGGACCTGGCCGGCAAGGTCCGGCGGGGCCTGGCGTGGAGCCTGCTCAACACGGTGCTCGGCCGGGCCGGCACGCTGCTGGTCGGCATCGCGCTGGCTCGGCTGCTGGCCCCGGCCGACTTCGGGGTCTTCGCGGTGGCGCTGGTCGCGCTGGCCGGCGTACTGGCGATCAACGAGCTGGGGGTGAGCCTGGCGCTGGTGCGGCTGCCCGGCGATCCCCGGGTCATCGCGCCGACCGTGACCACCATCTCGATCGCCACCAGCGTGCTGCTGTACGCGGCGTGCTTTCTCGCCGCGGCGCCGTTCGCGGCGGCGCTGCATGCCCCGGCGGCGACGGGTGTGGTGCGGCTGCTGTGCCTGGCGGTGATCATCGACGGGGTCACGGCCGCACCGGCCCAGCTCATCAACCGGGAGTTCGCCCAGGGCCGGCGGGCCGCGGTGGACCTGACCAACCTGGTGCTGTCCAGCGGGTTGACGATCGTGCTGGCGGTGGCCGGGTTCGGCGCCTGGAGCCTGGCCATCGGCCGGCTGGTGGGCAACGGGTTCACCGCCGGGATGCTGTGCCGCTTCGCCGCGTACTGGCCGCGACCGGGCTTCGACCGGCGGCACGCCCGGGCACTGCTCGGCTTCGGGTTGCCGCTGGCCGCGGCGAGCCTGCTGGTCATCACGATGTTGAACGTCGACAACGTGATCGTGGGCCGGCTGCTCGGTCCGGTCGCGCTGGGCCTGTACGTGCAGGCGTTCAACCTCTCCAGCTGGCCGGTCAACGTCTTCTCGACGGTCGTGCGGCGGGTGTCGCTGGCGGCGTTCTCCCGGGTGCAGGACGACGCCGGGGCGCGCACCAGCGCCCTGGTCCGCTCCGCCGCCCTGCTGGCCGCGGCCGCATTGCCGGTCTCCGCCCTGCTCGGCCTGCTCGCGTCGCCGCTGGTCACCACGTTGTACGGGAGCCGGTGGGCGCCGGCGGCGGCGGCGTTGCAGTTCCTCGCCGTCGTCGGGGCGGCGCGGGTCCTCATCGAGCTGGCCTATGACTTCCTCGTCGCATGCGGCCGTGCGCGGGTCACCATGGCGCTGCAGGGCGGGTGGCTGGTGGGGCTGGTGCCGGCGCTGCTCATCGGCGCCCACGTCGGCGGGATCGCCGGCGCGGCGGCCGGGCACGCGATCGTCTCCGGCGTGCTGGTGCTGCCGGCGTTCGCCGTCGCGGTGGTCCGGACCGGGGTGCCGGCCCGGGCGCTGCTCGGCGCCCTGGTGCGCCCCGTCGCCGGCACCCTGCTGCTCGCCGGTGCGGTGCTCGCGGTGCGGGCGGTGACCACCCCCTCCTGGACGCAGCTCATCCTCGGCGGTGCCCTCGGCCTCGCCGTCTACCTGCCGGTCGTGGCGCCGTTGCGGCACCTCGCCCGGACCGCCGCCCCGGCGACACCGCAGGTCACGGTGTCGCCCACCTGAACCGGCACCGGCCCGGTTCCAGGTGCCCGGCAGCGGAGATCACATCGTCAGCGATCGGAGCCGTCGGTGTCGGGGATCCAGTTGCCGTGGAATCCGAAGGGAACCCGCTGGGGGAGGTGGATGCGGGCGACGGGTTTCGCGCCGAGATCGCCGGCGTCGAGGATGGTCAGGTCGCTGGCGTCACGGGTGGCGTCGTACACGAAGGTCATCAGCCAACCCGGGCCGTCCGGGCGGTCGTCGGCGGGCACGAAGGTGGCCTCGCCCGGAACCTGGCTGGCGGGGAACTGGTGGACGGTGGGAACACCGGTGCGCAGGTCGTATCGGGTCACCGCAGGCCCCTCCGTGATCCGTCCGGGTATGGCGGAGGCGACCGTGTAGCCGTGGCTGGTGGGCAGGCCCGTGCGGCGATCGTCGATGCGAGGGAACTCGGTGGGGCGGTCGTCAAGTTGTTCCTCGTCGACTGAGCCGGTGGTCGGGTCGATCGTCCAGCGCCACAGGCTGGGGGCGGCAACGGGCGTGTCGGGGCGGAACGCCTCCGCCTGGCGGATGACGTGGACGACGACGCGGTCGCCGTCGTCGTGTGCGTTGACGGTGTGAAACACGAAACCGGGCGTGATGTGGTACCAGCGGACGTCGCCGTGCGGATCATCGCGGCGGAGGACGCCGAGCCTGGCCTGGTAGGTGTCGCTCCACCGGTACGGCATACCGCCGCTGAGGACCGCCGTGAGGTCGAACACGACGGGCAGGTCCATGAAGATGACGTGGCCGGCGGTGAGGCTGAAGTCGTGCATCATCGTGTGGGCCGGGACGTCCACGGGCCGGCTGAGGATGAGGCGACCGTCGGCGGCGGCACGGTGGTAGGTCAGGAACGGCGGCTCGACGCCGCCGTAGCCGAAGAAGTGCAGCTCACCGGTCGTGGGACAGATCTTCGGGTGCGCGGTCATCGGCGTCCGGAGCCGGCCACCGAAGTCGTAGGGGCCGACGGTGTCGAGGTCGCAGGTGATCTCGTAGGGCTGCGCGGACTCGACGAGAACGAGGAGCCGCCCGGCGTGGCGGACGACGTGGGTGTTGGCCGTCGCGGCCAGCGGATCGCTTGGGCGCTCGGTGCCCGCTGCGCGCTCGGTGCCCTCGGTGAAGGCGCGGGTGCGCACCCACCTGTTGCGGTACCAGACGGCGCGTCCGGCTTCGAGACGGACGCCGTGCACCATGCCGTCGCCGAGGAACCAGTGGCCGGGGACATCGGATCGCGGGTTGGGGCCGTTGCGGAGGTACTGGCCGGCCAGTTCTGGCGGGATCGCCCCGGTGACCGGCAGTTCCGTCACGGTGGCCTCGGTCGGCACCGGGGCGAAGTTGCCGACCATATGGGCGGGAGGGGACATCGACGTCATCGAGTTCGCTTTCTGTGCGGGTGGATCGGACGGTGGTACCGGCCTGCGGCGGCGAACACCCGCGACCTTCCAGTTCTGACATGTCGACACTGACATTCCAGTTGTGACCTGTCAAGGGAGGACCTTAGGATGCCGTCGTGAGCCTCCGCCACGCCCTGCTCGGCCTGGTCGCCTACCACCCGGCCAGCGGCTACGACCTGATGGCGATCTTCCGCACCTCGTTGGCGCACGTCTGGCCCGCGACCCAGAGCCAGGTCTACGGCGAGCTCGCCCGGCTCACCGACGCCGAACTGCTCGCCGTCACCGCCCAGGGACCACGCGGCCGCAAGGAGTTCACGATCACCGAAGCGGGCCGCTCCGAGCTCGTCCGCTGGGTGACCGACGCGAGCGTCAACGGGCCGCACCGCAACGAGCTGCTGCTGCACGTGTTCTTCCTCGGCGTCGTCGACGCCGGGGAGGCCCGGCAGTACCTCGCCCGCCAGGCCGAACTGGCCACTGACCGCCTTGAGCTCCTGCGCCGGCTCGAAAGCTCGCGGAGCTGGGACAACGAAGCTCTGGGGAGCTACGGCCGCCTCGCCCTCGAGCACGGTCTCCGACTCGCGGCCATGGAGCGCGACTGGGCCGAATGGGCCGCCAGCCAGATCGGCTCCGCCCCCACCTCGTCCAACGGATCAAGCACAACCGGTCCATCGGGCCGGTAGCCCTGGGACTCCACGCCGGAGACGACGGCGGTTCACCAGCAGTGCCGCGTCGGCCCGCCATGCGCGCACCACGGAGCGCCTCCGGAGACGCCCAGCAGCCGCGCCCGGTACGGCGAGCTGGTCACCATGACCGTTCCGCCGGCCCTCTTCGCGACCTTCATACTGGGCCATTCCGGGCAGCCCCTCATGGCCGAGGCATTCCCGCCGTGGATGCTGTTGGATCGCCTGTCCGGAATCCTCGGGGCACACCAGTCGGTGTAGGCGGTCTTCGTGACCCGACCGATGAAGACATATCCAGGGTCATCGCGTCAACTCATAAAGGCGGTCGCATAGGGAATCTAGCTTTTCTCGCGCCGACACAGCCGAGTAGGATGAAGTCGGATTCGGAGTTAGCGAAAGGTCCATCAACCCGCCCATCCCAGGCACAACGCTATGAAGTTCACCTACCACGTGCTCCCGAGCATCAGCGGTGGCGTCGACGTTTTCGAGAACTGCCTTCCGTGCGGCTAGCCACGCCGCCTCGTCAATGCGTCCGCATTCGTCAAGAAGATCGACTATCTGCGAGACAACCCAAATCAATTGCGTAAGATCCATCACGGCAGCGACTCCTGATCGATTTGCGCAAAGATGCTTCCGGGATCGGTTCCCCTGGGGAGAAGTGCCTGTCGACCCGTACCGCCGGCAACGTCGCCGACATACATGGTCGTGTCCTGAGTCAGGCGATAGGTCGTGACGACATCGGCATTGTTTCCCCATTTTACGATGTTGTACAGTTTGTCAGCATCAGATGCCGTCGCCGGCTTCGCGAAGCCGAAAAACGAACCAATCCCCTGTTTTGCGCCTTCAGCTCGATAAAAGGTCGTTCCCGCTCTAGAAGTTTGGGTCGTGTATGCGCCTCCCGCGAACGAATCCGCTATCGAGCCGACCAGCTTCGGCAACGCGGCGCGCGCTGCGATGGTGCCGAGGATCTTGCTGCCAGCTGCGCCGGCACCGCCTCCGACGACTCCGGCTGCGGTACCCACGAGGGCACCGTTGGCGGCTGCGGACGCCGCGTCTGCGTCGTTCCCGCCGCTCAGGACCGAATCCAGCCAGCCGTAGGTGGCCCCTCCGGCGGCTCCACCGGCCGCCCAGGAACCCACCGCACACGCGGGGGCTCCCCAACCACCCGTGATCGCCGTGCAACCGACGAACGTCCCACCGGTGACCACGGTCTGCGTGATGACGCTGGCTGCGGTCGCGATCCCGGTGCGCACCCAACTGGGCAGCGGTGGGCCGTCGCTGCTGACCTGCACGCAGCCGCCCTTGTTACACAGGGAACCGTAGTGGTGCACGACGGGTGCCTGTGGTGGTGGTGCCGCCCGAGGTCCTTGCCACGCAACGGGCCAAGGGTTGCAAACCCCCCCGCCAGGGGTGCCACAGGACGGACCAGTGTCATCTATACGCAACCCGGTGGGGTCAGCAAACGTGGTGGGGTTGTTGTTCGCGTAGGAGTACGCCGCGTACTGCTGCGGGTCGCCGGGGTCCAACACGGGGTCGGGGGTGGTGAACCGCCCCAGGGTGTCAACGCCGGGTGAAAACTGACCCGGAAACGTCGGGTGAAAGTTGACCCCTCCCGATGTGGAGGAGTGATCACTGTGGAGGACTGGGCGGAGATTCGTCGGTTGCACCGGGCGGAGGGGGTACCGATCCGGGAGATCGCCCGCCGGTTGGGGGTGGCCCGGAACACGGTGCGGGCGGCGTTGGCCGCGCAGCGGCCTCCACGGTATGAGCGTGTGGGGCGTGGGTCGCTGGTCGATGCGGTGGAGGGCGAGATCCGGGGGTTGCTGAAGGAGTTCCCGCGGATGCCGGCGACGGTGATCGCGGAGCGGATCGGGTGGGGGCACTCGATCACGATCCTGAAGGACCGGGTTCGGGTGATCCGCCCGGAGTATGTGGGGATCGATCCCGCAGACCGGATCGTGCACCACCCGGGTGCGGTGGCCCAGTGTGACCTGTGGTTTCCCGAGACGAGGATCCCGGTGGGGCACGGCCAGGTGGTGGTGTTGCCGGTGTTGGCGATGACGTTGACGTACTCGCGGTTCATCAGCGCGGTGATGCTGCCCAGCCGGCAGGCGGGTGATCTGCTGGCCGGGATGTGGCAGTTGATCTCCGCGTGGGGGGCGGTGTCCAAGACACTGGTGTGGGATCTGGAATCAGCGATCGGGAAGGGCCGTCGGGTGTCCGCGCCGGCGGCGGCGTTCGCGGGGGTGCTCGCGACCAGGATCCGGTTGCTGCCACCCCGCGACCCGGAGTCCAAGGGGGTCGTGGAGCGCACCAACGGGTTCCTGGAGACGTCGTTCCTGCCGGGGCGGGTGTTCACCAGCCCCACCGACTTCAACCAGCAGCTGGCCGGGTGGCTGCCGCGGGCCAACGACCGCCTGGTGCGCTCGACGGGTGCCCGCCCCAACCAGGCGGTGGCGGTGGACCTGGCGGCGATGACACCCCTGCCACCACTCGCCCCGATGGTCGGGTTGAGTACCCGGGTGCGGCTCAGCCGCGACTACTACGTGCGAGTGGACACCAACGACTACTCGGTGGACCCACGGGTCATCGGCCGCCTGGTCGACGTCACCGCGACACTGAACACGGTCAGGGTGAGGTGCGGGGGTGTGCTGGTGGCCGAGCATCCCCGGTGCTGGGCGCACCGGGTGGTCCTCACCGACCCCACCCACGTCACCCTCGCCAAGGCCCTGCGTCAGGCGTTCACCACCAACCGCCTGGGGCGGGAACACGCCACGCGGCACCACGACGACGGCACCACGGTGATGCTGCGGGCACTACCTGACTACGACACCCTCTTCGGTGTCGACTTCAACCCCACCCCACCGGTGACCCCGGTGACCGGGCACGGCCCGATGGTGACCCAGTGACCCCGCCCGAGGCCCCGGGTGTGCTCGGCGACACCACCCGAGGCCACGTCGGCACTGACCTGGCCGCGCACATCGCCTACCTGACCCGGGTCATGAAAACCCCCACGATCACCGCGATCTGGGCTGATCTGGCCGTCACCGCCCGCCGGGAGGGGTGGTCCCACGAGGAATACCTGGTCGCGGTCCTCGCCCGCCAGGTCGCCGACCGGGAAGCCAACGGCACCGCCTTGCGGACCGCCGCGGCGCATTTCCCCGCGATCAAGTCCCTGGAGGACTTCAACACCGACCACCAACCCGGACTCCGTCGCGACGTCCTGGCCCACCTGGCCACCACGACCTACATCCCCACCGCCGGCAACGTCGTCCTGCTCGGCCCACCCGGAGTCGGTAAAACCCACCTCGCGATCGGGTTGGGCATCAAGGCCGTCCACGCCGGGCACCCCGTCCTGTTCGACACCGCCACCGGGTGGATCACCCGACTACGCGACGCCCACCAACACACCCGCCTGGCCCATGAACTCCACCGGCTCCGCCGCTACCGGCTCCTGATCATCGACGAAGTCGGATACATCCCCTTCGACCACGAAGCAGCGAACCTGTTCTTCCAACTGATCTCCAGCCGCTACGAACAAGGCTCGGTCCTGGTCACCTCCAACATGCCCTTCGGTCGCTGGGGGGAAGTCTTCGGCGACGACGTCGTCGCCGCCGCCATGATCGACCGCCTCGTCCACCACGCCGAGGTCCTCACCCTCACCGGCGACTCCTACCGAACCCGCACCCGCCGTGAACTCCTCGCCAAGGACCCCACGGCCACCACCCGCACGACCCGCACGACCTGACAACAACCCCGGAAGGGTCAACTTTCACACGACGCCAGAGGGTCAAATTTCAGCCACCGTTGACACAGGGTCGGGTCGTAGGACCTCGCCCCCAGCAGGGTCAACCCGCTGAGGTGCTGGGTCCCGCCGACGAACCCGTGATCCCCCGGCAGGACGCCGGTGTCCAGGGGCACCCCGAACGGGTCCAGGACATGCCGGGTGGTCGC
>JACQDL010000016.1 GCA_016201065.1 Actinomycetota bacterium | reverse complement strand
GTGCGCGCGGCACGCTGCCGTGGGGCCTGCTGCTGTGGTTCGGACACGGGCTCTTACCTCCTGAAGGTTGGTCAACATACCCATCAGGTGGTTGGGAATTAGAACCGGTCCCTGGTTCACGAACTCTGACGCGGAACGGGACACCGAACTGGACCCCGGCCAGGACCAGGGCGTCGATGTGGGCGGCGGGTACCAGGAACACGCTCACGACATCACCCCAGGGGTGGCGGGAGTGCGGCGGGACCGGCTGGTGCATCGCCCGAACCCGGCGCGTTCCATCGCGTGCGCGGCGTCGGCGTCGGCGTCGGGGAGGGTTTGTGCGGTGCTGCTCACCGCGTGCAGGACCCCACCGGCGGTGCGGTCCCCACCATCGATGAAGTGCCCCAGCAGGGTGGTGGCCTGGTCCTGGGTGAACCGCAGCTGCTTGCCGGCGTACTCCAGGGTGGCGGTGACGTCATGGACCCGGGTCCCGACCCGCAGGCGCGGCCGCGGCGTTGGGGTTGACCCCGGGGGTGTTCACGCCACTTGCCGGCATCCTCGACCAGATCGAGGACGCCGGGTTGGAGCTGGTGGAGATGGTGCTGGCCGATGCGGCCAGTTGGGACCGGTACGAGGCGACGAAGTGGGGGACCGCGGATCGTTGGGTGCGGGCCCATCAGGTGGACCCGGACGCACAGATGGTGCGTGAACGGACCGCCCGGGAACGCCACGCCTACCTCACCTACGGCCGGCGGTACCTCGGCTGGGGTGTGTTCGTGATCCGGTAGCTGGCCGCGGTGGCGGGAGCACCAACCACCCGGTTACAGGCGTGGACTTGTCCCACCACGTGGCGACCATCTCCGCCGCGGGGGCGCTTGTTCGGCGGATTCGTTGGGCGCCGTTGCCGGCTGCGGTGCGTGTCGCGATGCGGTGGGGTCCGAGTGAGCGGACCCTGCGGCAAGCCCCGACCGTCACCCGAGCGGGTGGGCGCACTTGGGCTGGCAGTGCGGCAAGGTGGGTTGTCCGTTCCCAGCCGGAGGAGATCCTGTGTGTGCTGTGTCGGCGACCGGGGCGAGTGGCGCGACAGACTTGGTGCTCGCGGGATTCCGACTGCGACTCGCTGCGGAGCATCCGGGACTGCTGGGTCCGGCGATTGCCGCCATGGTGCCGCCGTGCGGCACGGAGACGGCCCGGGACCTTGAGCCAGACTGGACGTTGCAGGTAGACCAAGCCGACTCGTCGCGAGATCAGGGTGCCGTGTTTGAGGACAGGCCGGTGCTCGTGTTCCCGCATGGGGGGCCCCGGCTGGCGGTCGCGGGTGTGGCGGACCGGATGGTGCGGGTGCTGGGGCGTTACCGACCCGATTCCGCCGTGGTGTCGATCGATGTCGATCCCGCTCGTCGGATGACTCGGGTCGTCGTGCCGAGGGATGCGGGGGTGTGCCAGCGGTGGGTCGATTGGTTGGCGCGGGTGTTCTTCGGTTCGCGGATGCTGACCGTGGGCTGGCGGATGCTGCACGCCTCGGCGGTCGCCGTGGACGGAGCGGCCGTGCTGTTCCTGGCCGGACAATGTGGAGGGAAATCTACGCTGGCTCACCGTGCCTGTATGGAGCTCGGTGCAGGGTTCCTCGCCGACGATCTGGTGCTGGTGGGCCCCGATCGTCGGGTGGTGGGTTGGCCCACCCGGATCGCTCTCCCGGCGGAATTGGTCGGAACAACCCTCACCGGAGACGCGGACCACCATTCGGTGGTGGCGGGTGTGCCCAGGCGACGCGTGGTCCTCAACCCGCTGGAGCATCGGGTCATGCTCAAGGTTACCCACTCGCCGCCCGTGCCGCTGGGTGCCGTGGTCAGGGTGCAACCCGCACCGCGGGACGGGCATCGCCCGACGTGGGCTACCGGCTTGGACGAGGCCGCGCTCGATCGGGCGGTGTCGCGGGCGGCGGCCGTGCCGGCCCAGCAGCTGCACGTCAGTGACGTGCTTGGCCTGATGGGTGGGCCGCGGCTCGCGGATCCTGGTGGTGAGGAGAGTGATTTGTCGGGGCTGCTGGGGGGCGTGCCCGCCGCCACACTGTGGGTCGGTGACATGGCGTCGCTGTCCCGGATCGCGGTGTGGGAGGCCCTGTCGTCGGTGGTGCCGCAGATCGTCGGCGCCGACACATGATTGGTGACCGGTCACGACAGTCGTTCGGCATCGACAGCGGGGGCCGGGTCCTGCGGGTGGAGGCTCCGGCGGTGCTGGCGGTGTGGTGGCCGCGGATCGCCCCACATCTGCCGGCCGTCACGCTGCGAAGTCTCGGGCCGGCACCACCCGCCAGTTCCGGCGCCGCGGTTGGATTCGTGCCGGATGGCCTCGGGGAGGCCGACACGCGGCGGCTGCTCAACGCCCACCTGCATCGGATGCACCTAGACCAGGATGTGCTGTGCGTGCATTCGGTTGCGCTCCGGCACGGAGGTAGCCGGCGGGTGGTCGTCCTGCTCGGCGGGCACGGGGCGGGAAAGACTCTGGTCGCGTTAGGGTTGGCGGAGCGTGGCTGGCGGGTCGTCTCCGGTGACGTCACCCTGGTGGACTGCCACGATCACGGGTCCGTGCCGGTGGTAGTGGGCGGCACCCGTGCCGTCATCGCGCGGCGGGGTCCGGTCCTCCGCTGGTTTCCTGACCTGCGTCTGACGGCGGCGGACATTGACACGGTGGACCTGGACACGGTGGACCTGAGCCACCGACCTGGTCTGCTGGGCCCGGACCTGTCGGCGGGGAACGTGGTGGCCGTGGTGGCCGTCGATGTGGACGGAGACCCTCGAGCGGGTATCGGGAAGGTCGAGGTGGCTGACCGGCACCTCGCCGCCTCGGTGTGGCTGCGGGCGAGCGGTCACCTGCTTGATCGGGTACTGGAGGGCAATGAGATGGCGCTGCGTGAGTTCGAGGACGTCGCCGCCGCTCGTCGGCGTGTCACCCAGGTGCGCGCGTTGGCGGACCGGATGCCCATGCACGCCGCGTGGGGGGCGCCACGGCGAATCGCGGCGCTGGTGGAGCATCTGTCCGCGTCCAGTGCCGGGTCGGGCCAAAGGCGGGCACGATGACGGTGCGCGCGCTGGCGTGCGACTTCGGCGGCACCCTGGCCCGCCCGGGCCTCGACCCGGACGGTGAGACCGTCGCGGCGGTGCTGCGGGACCTCAACGGTACGTGGGTCCCGCGAGGGTTTGCCGCAGTCTTCGACGCGGTGCATCGGCGGGTGTGGGAGGCGGATCGGGCCACTGCTCGACAAACTCCGTTCGCGGAGGAAATCCGCCGCGCCGCCGCGGCCTGCGGTGCGGTGGTAGCCGATCCGGTGGCTGCGACGGAAGCGCTGTTCAGCGCGGTGCCGGACGCGGAGGTCGATCGGGATGCGGCCCGCGCGTTGCGGTATCTCCACGACGGGGGACTGGTGTGTGTGCTGGCCTGCGACACCCAACGTCCGCGTGCGGTGCGGCTGCGGACCCTGGAGGCAGCGGGAATCGGTAGCTGCTTTGACGCGGTTGTGCTTTCCAGCACCGTGGGGGTCCGCAAGCCGCATCCACAGTTCTACGACGCGGTCGTTGCGGGGGCCGGATTCCCGGCGGCGGACATCCTGTTCGTGGGTGACACGCTCGCCAAGGATGTCCTCGGCCCGTTGGCGCATGGGCTGCGCGCCGTGCTCGTTGCCCCAGATGGCTACCCGTCCGGGGCGGATGAGGGGATTGTTGTGATCCGGCGCTTCGCGGATCTACCCGCCTACCTGGCGGTCGGGGATGTCGGTTGATGCGCCTTCCGGGCGTCCTTGCGCGGGCGCCCGGATCCGTTTCGAGGGCGGCCGGGCCCGGCTCATGCCCGGGGCGGTGGTCCCTGCAGGCATGGTGGCCGGACAGTTCAGTGTGCTCAGTCCGGGTACCGAGTGGCGTCAGCTTACGGGCACCGTCGGTGGCCCGGCGCGTCACGCGGGATACATGAGCCTGGGCCGGGCGGGAGATGCCGAGGGATGGTTGCTGGCGCCGGTGCCGCACGGAGCCGCTTTCGCGCCGGGGTGCGACGGCGCGGTGACCGCCCCACCTGGCCTGCCGGTGGAGACGGTGGCGCTGGCCCGGTTCCAGCAGATGGCGTGCCTGGGTGTGCAGCGGCTGCCGGTGGCTACCGACCTGGACGCAGCGGTGGTGATCGGCTCGGGTCCCGTGGCGTGGGCTGTGTGCTGGAGCTGCGCCGGCTGGGGGCGCGGGAGGTGCGGGTGCTCACCTCACGCCGAACTGCCGCGATCGCCCGGGCACCTGGCGTTCGGTGCGTGACCGAGATCGCCGACGCGGGGTTGGTCATCGACGCCGCCGGTGTGCCGGACCGGGCCGGGGCGATCGTCGCCCGTGGCGGGGTGCTCGGTCTGCTGGGTACGCCGCGGGAGTCCGCGTCGGTTCCGGCGTTGGCGGTGCACCGCGGCGGGCGGACCGTGGTGGGCATGCACGAGCTGGCCACCGTCACTGCCGGCAGCTACCAGGCCGCATACACCACCGTGGCGACCTGGCTGGCCGATGGGCTCGATCCGCAGCTGACCGCGTCATGGTGCCGGATCGTGCCCGGTGAGCGTGCGCCGCAGATCTTCGCTGTCCTGGGAACAGCGAGCCGCCCCACCGAACCGGTCATCCTGTTCGAGTGGGCGCCTTGAGCGCGCCCGGGGTCGGCCTGTACAGCATCTCGGTCCGGGAGCCGGATGTTCCCGCCCTGCTGACCTGGGCAGCTGGCGAGGGCATCCCGTTCGTTCACCTGCGCGGAGGGCCACGTGGGTTCGACCTTGGCCGGCGTGACCTGGCGGCGCTGCGGCGCTGGCGACGAATCGCTGACGACCTGGTGCCGATCACCGGGGTCACGGCGGACGTCGACCTCGCCGACCTCCTCACCGAGGACCACACCATCCGATCAGCTGCGCGGGAGCAGACGCTACGGTTGGCTGACGCTGCGGCCGCCCTCGGCGCCGGGTGGTTGCGCCTGCTCGCCCGCATCCCGCTGACCGATTGCCACCTGTCGGCCTTGCGGGAAGGTGTCGTGCCTTTGGCAGCTGTACCCCTGCTGGTCGAACTCCACCACCCCGACTGGCTCGCCCCCACTGCGTTCGCCGCCATGGAAGAAGTCCTGGATCGCTGCCCGCAGATACGGCTGTTGGCGGACACCGCCCAACTGTGTCAGCGGACACGGCAAACTCCCCGTTGGTGGCCAGTTGGCTTCCCCGCTGGCGGACAGGAAAACTCCCCACTGACGGACAGTGGATCTCCCCGCGGATGGGCCGGACCCATCACTCACAGTGGTTCCGGTGAAGAG
>JACQDL010000017.1 GCA_016201065.1 Actinomycetota bacterium | reverse complement strand
CGGGGTGGCTCACCACCCGAGCAGCCCGGCCCAACCCCGACAAGCCCAGTGGCTCACCCCACCCGAGACCGGCGGCTCAGCCCGGACGAGAACAATGGCTCAAAACCCGGCAAGTAAGCATCCGGACCAGCGAGTACGGCGACGAGTAGTTCTGGTACCCCACCGCGAGGGTCCCATCCGCCGTCCGCCACGTCGCCGAGTTCGGGTCGTAGGCGTTGACCTCGGTCCACGCCGGACCACTCGCCGTCCACGACGGGTCCACCACCACCGGGAACACCGTCCCCGGATCCCCCAACATCCCCGCGTCCGGGACCAGATCCACCCCACCCGGGACCACCGCCACACCCACCCGGGCCTCATCCACCCCAGCAACGGCCGGATCCGGGTCGCCCTCCGAAACCAGAACACCAGCCGCCGTGGGTGTCGGGGAGTCCCACATCATCGCCGCCGGCGACCGGAACACCACCCCACCACCCGAATCCACCGCCGACAACTCACCCGACGGTTCCTGCCGCACCACCAACCCCGGGCCACCCACCGTCAGGTGCACCGTCGTCAACGCCGGGTTGCCCGCCGCCGCCCGGGTCTTCACCACCAACTCCTGCGCGAACCCCGCCACCTCCGCCCGCACCCGCAAATCCACCCCCGGCCACACCTCCGGGTACGTCGCCGTATCCCCCACCCGCACCGGGCTCGCGGCGACCTCCGCGGTGAACGTCCCATCCGGGTTCGCGAACACCTGCTGCACCTCGGACCGCTCCGAGGCCACCTCCACCCGGGACCCCGACGCACGGGCCGCCACCAACGCCGCCGCCTCACCATCCGGTGCGGGCGCCGTTGCCGCCGACGAGGTCACCCCCGCCACCGCGGGCAACCCACCCGGCACCACCACGACCAGCGCCCCCACACCCGAGGCGACCACCGCCACGACGAAACCCCGACCCAGCCGCATGGCACCCCTCCGGCACGCCGACCACCCACCACAAACCCGCGAATACGCCAAACGGCCGCACGTTAGCGCACAAAGGCGGCCAACCGCCAGAGGAATATCCTTACCTCGTGAACGTCACGACAACGACTCATCCGAGCAAGACGGCCCAAAAGATACGGACAGTGATCACCCGGGAGTCATGGCACGCTCACGGACCGCCCCCGACCCCCGCGCAACGACCACAACGATCGCCCTCAGTAGTCGCCAGGAGGGGCTGCACGCGTCGGCACCACCGACAGTCCGGACGCGGTCCAGTCGAACTAGTCGGACCCGTCGCGGGTCGGCAGCCGGAGCAGCCCCTCCTGTACGACGGTGGCGACGTGCCGCCCGTCCGCGGTCCAGAACCGCCCGGTGGCCAGCCCGCGGGCGCCGGACGCCGACGGGCTGACCGACTCGTACAGCAGCCACTCGTCGGCCCGGAACGACCGGTGGAACCACATCGCGTGATCCAGGCTGGCCCCGGTCAGGCCGTCGTACCCCCAGGCCAGGCCATGGGTGGCCAGCACCGAGTCGAGCAGGGTCATGTCCGAGGCGTAGGCCAGGGCACACACGTGCAGCAGCGGGTCGTCGGGGAGCACCCCGTCCACCCGCATCCACACCCGGGACACCGGCTCGCGGTCGTCGCCGCTCCGGCGCACCCACGGCGGGTCGTCGACGTACCGCAGGTCGATCGGGCGGGGCAGCCGGGTCCAGACGCCGAGGACGTCCTCGTGGCCGGCGTACCGCTCGGCCAGGGTCGGCAGCGTCTCCGGCGCCGGCACCTCGGGCAGCGGGCTGCCGTGGTCGACTCCCGGCTCGGTGCGGTGGAAGGAGGCCGACAGGTTGAAGATCACCAAACCGTGCTGGATGGCGGCGACCCGCCGGGTGCTGAACGACCGGCCGTCGCGGATCCGCTCCACCAGGTAGACGATCGGCACGGCCGGGTCGCCGGGACGCACGAAGTAGGCGTGCAGGGAATGCACCGACCGGTCCGCCGGCACGGTCCGTCCGGCGGCGACCAGCGCCTGGCCGGCGACCTGGCCGCCGAAGACCCGCTGTAACGACACCTGCGGGCTGACCCCGCGGAAGATGTCCTTCTCCACCGCCTCCAGGTCCAGCAGCCGGACCAGCCCGTCCAGCGCGGGCTGACCCCCGACCGGCCCGCTGTCAGGCATCGTCGGCCCCGCCGGAGGCCAGCGGCTCCAGCGGGTCACCGAGACGCCAGACCAGGATCGAGTTGGTCGAGCCGGGAAGGCCGGGCGGGTTGCCGGCGACGATGACCACCGAGTCGCCGATCTCGAAGCGGCCCAGGGCCAGCAGCATGTCCTGCACTTGCGCCACCATCTCGTCGGTGTGCGCGGTGTAGGGGGTGAGGAAGGTCTCCACGCCCCAGCTCAGCGCGAGCTGGCTGCGCACCGAGGGGTCAGGGGTGAACGCCAGCAGCGGCAGCGTACAGCGGAACCGGGACATCCGGCGGACCGTGTCCCCGGTCACCGTGAAGCAGCACAGCGCCTTGGCGCCGAGCACCTCACCGACCTCCTTCGCCGCCTTGGAGATCGCGCCGCCCTTGGAGCGCGGGTTGTGCCGCAACGGCGGCACGGTCATCGAGGAGGCGTTGACCGTCCCGATGATCCTGGCCATCGTGCGCACGGCCTCCACCGGGTACCGGCCGACGCTGGTCTCCCCGGAGAGCATGACCGCGTCGGCGCCGTCCAGCACGGCGTTGGCCACGTCGGAGGCCTCGGCGCGGGTCGGGCGGGAGTTGTCGATCATCGACTCGAGCATCTGGGTCGCGACGATCACCGGTCGGGCGTGCTCCCGGGCGAGCTGCACGGCGCGCTTCTGTACCAGCGGAACCTGCTCCAGCGGCAGCTCGACGCCGAGGTCACCGCGGGCGACCATCACCCCGTCGAACGTCTTGATGATCTCCTCCAGCCGCTCCACCGCCTCCGGGCGTTCCAGCTTCGCGATGACCGGCACCCGCTCGCCGACCTCGTCCATCACCTTGCGGGCCAGCTCGGCGTCGTCGGGCGAGCGCACGAACGACAGCGCCACGGCGTCCACCCGCAGGCTCAGCGCGAACCGCAGGTCGTCGAGATCCTTGCCGGACAGTGCCGGCACGCTGACGGCCACGCCCGGCAGGGACAGCCCCTTGTGGTCGCTGACCGGGCCACCCTCGATCACCCGGGCCCGGACCAGCGGATCGGCGACGTCGACGACCTCAAGGCAGAGCTTGCCGTCATCGACGAGCAGCCGGTTGCCCGGCCGGACGTCATGCGGGAGCTCGGCGTAGGTGGTGGAGACCCGCCGCGCGGTTCCGGGCACCTCCTCGGTGGTGATCTCCACGAGGTCGCCGGGACACCATTCCACCGGCCCGCCGGCGAACGTCCCGAGCCGGATCTTGGGGCCCTGGAGGTCCGCCAGGATGCCGACCGCGCGGCCGGTCACATCGGAGGCGTCCCGGACCATCCGGTAGAACCGGGCATGGTCGGCGTGCGAGCCATGGCTGAAGTTCAGCCGGGCGATGTCCATCCCGGCCTCGACCAGCTCCACCATCCGCTCCGGGGTGGCGGTGGCGGGTCCGAGTGTGCAGACGATCTTTGCGCGACGGAACATGTGCACAGCGTAGTTACCGTGGCCCCCAATTGAGTGACCATCGCGCACCATGGGTTCAACCGCGTGAGTCACCTTGGTGACAGAACGCTCATCGCACCCGCTCCACGCCGTCTCACCCACGCAACGCGACCGAGGTGGGCTCCAGCGGTGCCGGCAGACCGGTGCCCCCGGTGAGATACCGGTCGACGGCAGCCGCCGCCGACCGCCCTTCGGCGATCGCCCAGACGATCAACGACTGCCCGCGCCCCGCGTCACCGGCGACGAACACCCCGCGGACCGAGGTCTGCCAGCCGGCGTCGCGCCGCACCGTGCCCCGCTGATCGAGCTCGACCCCGAGCTGCTCCAGCAACCCACCCGGCTCCGGCCCGGTAAAGCCCATCGCCAGCAACGCGAGGTCGCACGGGAGCGTCCGGGAGGTGCCTGGCACCGGCTCGAACCGGCCGCCGGCGAGGCGGACATCGGTGAGCACGAGTGAGCTGACCCGCCCCGCACCGTCCCCCTCGAACCGCTCGGTGGAGACGGCGTAGACCCGCTCGCCCCCCTCCTCGTGCGCGCTGGAGACCCGGAAGATCATCGGGTATGTCGGCCACGGCATCGCCTCGGTACGCGATCGCGGCGGCTCCGGCAGGATCTCCAGCTGGGTCACGCTCGCCGCGCCCTGACGCAGCGCCGTGCCGAGACAGTCCGCCCCGGTGTCCCCGCCCCCGATGACCACCACGTGCCTGCCGGCCGCCGAGATCACCGGCGGCGGCGCGCCCGGCTCGCAGGCCCGGTTCGCCAGCGGCAGGTACTCCATCGCGGCGTGCACCCCGGCCAGCTCCCGGCCGGGCACCGGCAGCTCCCTCGGCACCGTCGAGCCGACCGCGAGGACGACCGCGTCGTACCCGGCCCGAAGCTGCTCGGCGGTGAGATCGACACCGACCTCGCAGCCGGTACGGAACGTGGTGCCCTCGGCGACGAGCTGCTCCAGCCGGCGATCCAGGTGCCGCTTCTCCATCTTGAACTCCGGGATGCCGTAGCGCAGCAGCCCACCCACCCGGTCCGCGCGCTCGTAGACCGTCACCTCGTGCCCGGCCCGGGTCAGCTGCTGGGCTGCGGCCAGCCCGGCCGGCCCGGAGCCGACCACCGCGACCCGCCGCCCGGTCCGGACGGTCGGCAGCACCGGGGGCAGCCACCCCTCGGCGAAGGCCCGGTCCACGATCCCGACCTCGACCTGCTTGATGGTCACCGGATCGGCGTTGATCCCCAGCACGCACGCCGCCTCGCACGGCGCCGGGCACAACCGGCCGGTGACCTCGGGGAAGTTGTTCGTCGCGTGCAGCCGGTCGGAGGCGGCCCGCCAGCCGTCCCGGTACACCAGGTCGTTCCACTCCGGGATCAGGTTGCCCAGCGGGCAGCCGTGGTGGCAGAACGGGATCCCGCAGTCCATGCACCGGCTGGCCTGGGTCCGCAGCCGGGCCGGGTCGAGCTCCTGGTACACCTCGCGCCAGTCGAGCAGCCGCAGCTCGACCGGGCGCCGGGTCGGCAGCTCGCGGCCGTGCCTGAGGAAGCCGGATGGGTCACCCATGTGCCGCCTCCATGATCGCGGTGTCGACGTCCCGCCCGGCCCGCTCGGCCGCGTCGATCGCGGCCAGCACCCGCCGGTAGTCCCGTGGCATGATCTTGCGGAAGTCGCCGACCCGGTCCCGGAAGTCGGCCAGCACCGCGGCGGCGATGGCCGACCCGGTCTGGGTGTAGTGGCGTTCCACGATCTCGCGCAGCCACTCGACATCGTCCGCGGCCAGCTCCACCAGGTCGACCAGCTCCCGGTTGACCCGCTCGACGACCGGGTCGAGCAGGTAGGCGACGCCGCCGGACATCCCGGCCGCCACGTTGCGGCCGTGCGGGCCGAGGATGACCACCCGGCCGCCGGTCATGTACTCGCAGGCGTGGTCGCCGACCCCTTCGACGACGGCGGTCGCCCCGGAGTTGCGCACACAGAAGCGCTCGCCCACGACTCCCCGCAGGAAGATCTCGCCGCTGGTCGCGCCGTACCCGATGACGTTGCCGGCGATGATCTGGTGCTCCGCGGCGAAGGGCGCCCGCTCGTCCGGGCGGGCGATGATCCGGCCACCGGAGAGCCCCTTGCCCAGGTAGTCGTTGGCATCGCCGTAGAGCCGCAGCGTCACCCCGGACGGCAGGAACGCGCCCAGCGACTGTCCCGCCGAGCCGCGCAGGGTGATGTCGATGGTGCCGTCGGGCAGTCCGGCGCCGCCGTAGCGGCGGGTCACCTCCGCCCCGAGCATCGTGCCGACGGTCCGGTTGACGTTGCGGACCACGAGCTCCAGCTTGACCGGCGTCGCGTGGGTCAACGCGGTGCCGCACATCTCGATGAGCTCGTTGTCCAGCGCCCGGTGCAGCCCGTGGTCCTGGTCCCGGACGTGGTGCCGGGACGCGCCGTCGGGCAGCTCCGGCACGACGAGGATCGGGGCCAGGTCCAGCCCGGCCGCCTTCCAGTGCTCGATCGCGGTCCGGGTGTCCAGCAGCTCAGCGTGCCCGACCGCCTCGGCAACGCTGCGGAAACCGAGCTCGGCGAGCTGCTCGCGGACCTCCTCGGCGAGGAACCGGAAGAAGTTCTGGACGAACTCCGGCCGGCCGGTGAACCGTTCCCGCAGCACCGGGTTCTGGGTGGCGATGCCGACCGGGCAGGTGTCGAGGTGGCACACCCGCATCATCACGCAACCGGAGACGACCAGCGGCGCGGTGGCGAACCCGAACTCCTCGGCGCCCAGCAACGCCGCCACGACGACGTCCCGCCCGGTCTTGAGCTGGCCGTCGACCTGCACCACGATCCGCTCCCGCAGGCCGTTGAGCAGCAGGGTCTGCTGGGTCTCCGACAGCCCCAGCTCCCATGGCGCGCCGGCGTGCTTCAGCGAGGTCAACGGCGAGGCGCCGGTACCGCCGTCATGGCCGGAGATGAGCACCACGTCGGCGTGCGCCTTGCTCACCCCGGCGGCCACCGTGCCGACGCCGACCTCGGCGACGAGCTTGACGTGGACCCGGGCGTCCCGGTTGGCGTTCTTCAGGTCGTGGATGAGCTGGGCCAGGTCCTCGATCGAGTAGATGTCGTGGTGCGGCGGCGGGCTGATCAGCCCCACGCCCGGGGTCGAGTGCCGGGTCCGGGCGATCCACGGGTACACCTTGTGACCCGGTAGCTGGCCGCCCTCACCGGGCTTGGCGCCCTGCGCCATCTTGATCTGGATGTCCTCGGCGTTGACCAGGTACTCGCTGGTCACCCCGAACCGGCCGGACGCGACCTGCTTGATCGCCGAGCGGCGGGCCGGGTCGTGCAGCCGGTCGGCGTCCTCGCCGCCCTCGCCGGTGTTGGACTTCCCACCGAGCGCGTTCATCGCGATGGCCAGCGTCTGGTGCGCCTCGGCCGAGATCGACCCGTAGCTCATCGCGCCGGTGGAGAACCGCCGCAGGATCGCCTCGGCCGGCTCGACCTCGGCGAGCGGTACCGGCGGCCGGACTCCGGTCCGCAGCTCGAAGAGCCCACGCAGGGTCCCGCCGTCGTGGGCCAGCCGGTCCACCGTGGCGGTGTACCGCTTGAACACCTCGTACTGCCCGGTCCGGGTGGCGTGCTGGAGCAGGAAGACGGTCTCCGGGTTGAACAGGTGTGGCGCTCCCTCGCGCCGCCACTGGTACTCCCCACCCACCTCCAGCCCGCGGTGGGCCTGCTCCGCCGGGTTGTCCGGGTAGGCGCGCCGGTGCCGGGCGACCGCCTCCTCGGCGAGCACCGGCAGGCCGATCCCACCGAGCCGGCTCGTGGTGCCGGTGAAGAACTCCTCGACCAGCTCGGCGGAGAGCCCGAGGGCCTCGAACACCTGGGCACCGGTGTAGGAGGCGACCGTCGAGATGCCCATCTTGGACATCACCTTCAACACGCCCTTGCCGGCCGCCTTCAGGTAGTTGCGCACCGCCACCTCGGCCGCCAGCGGGGTCCCGTCGGGCGCCGTGAGCTGGCCGGCACCGGCGAGGTCCTCGATCGTCTCGAACGCCAGGTACGGGTTGACCGCGGCGGCGCCGTAGCCGAGCAGCAGCGCGACGTGGTGCACCTCGCGGCAGTCACCGGACTCCACGACCAGCCCCACCATGGTGCGGGTCTTCTCCCGCACCAGGTGATGGTGGACCGCCGCGACCGCGAGCAGCGACGGGATCGGCACCTGGTCGCGATCAAAGGCCCGGTCGGAGAGCACGAGGATGCGCGCGCCCGCCTCGATCGCGGCGGAGGCCTCACCCCGGAGCCGGTCCAGCGCCGCCCGGAGCGCCGCACCGGCCGCCGCGCGACGGTGCTCGAAGACGGTGGAGAGCACGGTGCACTCGACGCCGCGCAGGTCGCCGTCGCTGTTCACGTGAATGATCTTGGCGAGCTCGGCGTTGTCGATCACCGGGAACGGCAGCACCAGCTGCCGGCAGGACGCCGAGGTCGGCTTCAGCAGGTTCTGCTCGGGTCCGAGGGTGGCGACCAGGCTGGTGACCAGCTCCTCCCGGATGGCGTCCAGTGGAGGGTTGGTCACCTGGGCGAACAGCTGGCTGAAGTAGTCATAGAGCAGCCGTGGCCGATCACTGAGCACGGCGGCCGGCGTGTCGGAGCCCATCGAACCGATGGGCTCCACCCCGGTGCGGGCCATCGGGGTGAGCAGGACCCGGAGCTCCTCCTCGGTGTACCCGAACGCCTGCTGCCGGCGGACCACCGACTCGTGGCTGGGTACCACCCGCTCCCGGGCCGGCAACGCCGAGAGCGGCAGCAGGCCGGAGTGCAGCCACTCGTCGTACGGGTGCTCCGCGGCCAGCTCGGCCTTGACCTCGTCGTCCTCCACGATCCGGCCGAGCCGGGTGTCGACCAGGAACATCCGCCCCGGTTGCAGCCGCCCCTTGGCCACCACCCGCTCGGCCGGGATGTCCAGCACGCCGACCTCGCTGGCGAGCACGACGATGTCGTCGTCGGTCCGCCACCACCGGGCGGGGCGCAGCCCGTTTCGGTCGAGCACGGCACCGATCACGGTGCCGTCGGTGAACGACACGCTCGCCGGACCGTCCCACGGCTCCATCACGCTGGCATGGAACTGGTAGAACGCCCGCCGCGCCGGGTCCATCTCGGCGTGGTTCTCCCACGCCTCCGGGATCATCATCAGCACCGCGTGCGGCAGCGAGCGGCCACCCAGGTGCAGCAGCTCCAGCACCTCGTCGAAGCTCGCCGAGTCACTGCCACCCTCGGTGCAGATCGGGAACAGCTGCTCCAGCCCGGTCCCGTCCGGCCGGGACAGCTCGGCGCTGCGCAGCAGCGCCTCCCGGGCCCGCATCCAGTTCCGGTTGCCCCGGACGGTGTTGATCTCACCGTTGTGCGCGATGTACCGGTACGGGTGGGCCAACGGCCAGGACGGGAAGGTGTTGGTCGAGAACCGGCTGTGCACGAGCACGATCGCGCTGGTCAGCCGCTCGTCGGTGAGATCGGGGTAGAACACCGGAAGCTGGGTGGTGGTCAGCATTCCCTTGTAGACCAGGGTGCGGCCGGACAGCGACGGGAGGTAGGTGCCGATCCCGGCGGCCGTCGACTCGTGCTCGACCCGCTTCCGGACCCGGAACGCGCGCCGCTCCAGCGCCATCCCGGTCGCGCCCCCGATGAAGAGCTGCCGGAAGCGCGGCATCACCGACCGCGCGGTCGGGCCCAGCGGCTCGGCATCGGTGGGCACCTCCCGCCAGCCCAGCACGGCGAGACCCTCGTCCGCGACGATCCGCTCGACCAGCGCCACCGCGCTCGCGGCCGGCCCGTCCCCGACCGGCAGGAAGGCGCAGCCGGCGGCGTACCCGGGCTCGCCGCCCACCGGCTCCGGTAGCGTGAAGTCCAGCACCGCCCGGAAGAAGGCGTCCGGCATCTGGATCAGGATCCCTGCCCCGTCACCTGAGGTCGGCTCGGCGCCCGCCGCGCCGCGATGGTCGAGGTTGCCGAGGGCGGTCAGGCCCTGCGAGACGAGGTGGTGCGAACGCCGGCCACGCATGTCGACGACGAACGCGACACCGCAGGCATCGTGCTCGAACTGCGGGTCATACAGGCCCTGCGCAGCCGGAACGGCAGAGATGTCCATAGAGCCTTCCCGTCGCCTCGAAGTGGGTACATTGCGCTCGGGACGACGTCGGCCCTAGGTGCGGTTGGCTGGGTATGCGCGCCTGAAAGTTGTGTAGCTCAGCGTACACACCGTTGCCGGGAGATTTCGCCGCCCGCAGTGTCAGCATCGCCACACCGTCGGCTGGCAGAGAGGAGTGACCGGGGTGTCCGATATCTTCTCCGCGATCGGGACGGGGGATCCCGCCCTGGTCGATCAGGTCCTCCGCGCCGACCGGCACGCCGCATTCGCCCGTACCGAAGACGGTATCAGCGCGGTGCTGTGGGCGATGTACGTCGGTCAGCCGCGGCTGGCGAGCCTTCTGGCCCATGCGAAGCGCGACCTGGACATCTTCGAGGCGGCAGCGGTGGGCATGACCGAGCGGCTCGGTGAGCTGGTGGATGAGGACGTGAGCCGGGCGGCAGCCTGGACCACGGACGGGTACACCGCCCTGCACCTCGCCGCCTTCTTCGGCCATCCGGACGCCGTCCGCCGGCTCCTCACGGCGGGCAGCGACGCGGACGCCCCGGCGCGCAACTCGATGCGGGCCACCCCCCTGCACAGCGCCGCGGCCGGGCGGCATGCCGAGTGCGTCCGGGCGCTGCTGGATGCCGGCGCCGACGTGAACGCGCGCGAGCAGGGCGGCTGGACGGCACTGCACATCGCCGCCCGCAACGCCGACCGCGACTCGGTGGACCTGCTGCTGGCGTGCGGCGCCGACCGGTGGCTGGCCAGCGACGACGGCCATACGCCGGCCGAACTCGCCGCCGGGGCCGTGCGGGCCCGGTTGCTGGGGTCGCGCCCCTGAACGCGGCGACCCGGTGGTCGCCTCCGGGCCGGCTCAGCGATCGGTCGTGGAGATCGCCTCCGCAGCCTCGCCCTCCGCCGGCTCGCCCTCCGGCGACGGCTCGACCTCGGTCTCCCGCGGGCCACGATGGAGCAGGAGGTACGCCGACGCCGCAACGAAGACCACCAGCGACGTCCAGGTGTTCAGCCGCATGCCGAGGATCTGGTTGGCGTGATCCACCCGCAGCGACTCGATCCAGAACCGACCCACCGTGTAGGCCATGACGTACACCGCGAAGGCCCGCCCGCGCCCCAACCGGAACCGCCGATCCACCCACACCACGAGCCCGGCGACGCCGAGGTCCCACAGCGACTCGTAGAGGAACGTCGGGTGGTACGCCTCAGCACCCGGTACCGTCCCGTCCCGGCCGGGGTCGATCTCCAACCCCCACGGCAGCGTCGTGGGCCGGCCGAACAGCTCCTGGTTGAAGTAGTTGCCCCACCGCCCGATCGCCTGGGCCAGCACGATCCCGGGCGCCGCGGCGTCCGCGAACGGCGCCAGCCGGATGCCACGCCGGTGGCAACCGATCCAGGCGCCCACACCGCCCAGCGCGATCGCACCCCAGATGCCGAGACCGCCCTGCCAGACCTTCACCGCGTCGATGGGGTGCCTGCCGGGGCCGAAGTAGAGCTCGGGGTCGGTGAGCACGTGGTAGAGGCGCCCGCCGACGAGCCCGAAGACCACCGCCCAGACCGCGATGTCCATGACCGTGCCCGGCCGCCCGCCGCGGGCCACCCAGCGCCGTTCGGTCAGCCAGACCGCGACCACGATGCCGGCGATGATGCACAGCGCGTAGGCCCGGATGGGGATCGGGCCGAGGTGCCACACCCCCTGCGAGGGGCTCGGAACGTAGGCGAGTCGCACCCGCCCACCGTACGGGGTTCGCCCGCCCGGCGTGGCAGCACCCCGACCGGGCAGGATGGACCCATGCGCGCACTCGTCGTTTCCGAGCACGGCGGCCCCGAGGTGCTGGCCGTGCGCGAGCTCCCCGAGCCCACCCCGGACGCCGGCCAGGTGTCGGTCAGGGTCACGGTCAGCGGGGTCAACTTCATCGACGTCTACCACCGGACCGGCCTGTACCCGATGCCGCTGCCGTTCGTGCTCGGTCTGGAGGGGGTCGGCACGGTCGCGAGCCTCGGCGCGGCGGTCACCGGGCTCGCCGTCGGGGACCGGGTCGGCTGGTCGGGCACGCCGGGCTCGCACGCCGACGTGGTCGTGGTGCCGGCCGACCGGCTGGTGCGCATCCCGGACGGGATCGACGACGAGTCGGCGACGTCGGTGCTGCTGCAGGGCATGACCGCGCACTACCTGGCCAGCTCGACCTACCCGGTCCAGCCCGGCGACTGGGTGCTCGTGCACGCCGCCGCCGGTGGTGTCGGTGTGCTCCTCACGCAGATCATCCGCAGCCGGGGCGGCCACGTGATCGGCACCGTCTCCACCGCGGCGAAGGAGACGCTGGCCCGGCAGTTCGGTGCCGAGCACGTCATCCGGTACGCCGATGCCGACGATGTCGCCGGCACGGTCCGCGCCCTCACCGGCGGCCGTGGTGTCGCGGCGGTCTATGACGGGGTCGGGGCCTCGACCTTCGAGTCGAGCCTCGCCTCGCTGCGCCCGCGCGGCATGCTGGTGCTCTTCGGGCAGTCCAGCGGACCGGTGCCGCCGTTCGATCTGGCCCGGCTCAACACCGCGGGCTCGCTGTACGTGACCCGCCCCACCCTGGGGCACTATCTCGCGGACCGGGCCGAGCTGACCTGGCGGGCCGGCGAGGTGCTTGGCTGGGTCGCCGACGGCAGCCTCAGCGTCCACATCGGGCGCAGCTACCCGCTGGCGGATGCCCGCGCGGCGTACGGCGATCTCGAGGCTCGACGCAGCACCGGCAAGCTCCTGCTGACCCGCTAGACCGGCCGCGGCCGACGCTGACGGACGCCGCCGGCGAGCTCGGCGGCGAGCTCGGCGACCGCCCGGACCCCGGTCTCGGGCTCAGCGCCGGCGGAGTCCAGCAGCCGGCGGACGAACGCCGACCCGACGATGACGCCGTCCGCATAGCCGGCCACCTCCGCCGCCTGGGCGGCGGAGCCCACCCCGAGGCCGACCGCGACCGGGGTCTTCGTCACCGTCCGCACGCGGGCGACCAGCTGGGGCGCGGACCCGCTGACCCGGTCCCGGGTGCCGGTCACCCCCATCGTCGAGGCGGCGTAGATGAAGCCACGACCGATCCCGGCAATCTGCGCGATCCGGGCATCCGTCGAGGACGGGGCGACGAGGAACACCGGGTCGAGCCCATGCTCGGCGGTCGCCGCGAGCCACTCCCCGCCCTCCTCCGGGGTGAGATCCGGCGTGATCACGCCGACCCCACCCGCGGCGGCCAGGTCGGCGGCGAACCGCCGGGCGCCGTACTGCTCGATCGGGTTCCAGTAGCTCATCACCAGGGTGGCCGCTCCGGTCGCGGCGACCGACTCGACGGTACGCAGCACGTCCGCGATCCGGGTGCCGCCGGCGAGCGAGGCGTCGACGGCACGCTGGATGGTCGGCCCATCCATCAGCGGGTCGGAGTACGGCAACCCCACCTCGACCACGTCGACCCCGGACCGGACCATCGCGGTCAGCGCGGACACGCAGGTCTCGTGGGTGGGGTACCCGGCGGGCAGGTACCCGATCAGCACGCCCCGCTGCTCCTGCGCGGCCGCGGCGAAGGTCTCCGCCAGCCCGCTCACGGTGGGCCGTCCAGCAGCTCGAAGTAACGCGCGGCGGTGTCCATGTCCTTGTCTCCCCGGCCGGAGAAGCTCACCGCGATCACCGCCTCCGGTCCGAGCTCGCGCCCCAGCACCAGCGCGCCGTGCAGGGCGTGCGCGGTCTCGATCGCCGGGATGATGCCCTCGGTGCGGCTGGTCAGCGCCATGGCCCGCATCGCCTCGTCGTCGGTGACCGGCCGGTAGCTCACCCGTCCGGTGTCCCGCAGCCAGGCGTGCTCCGGGCCGACCCCCGGGTAGTCCAGGCCGGCCGAGATGGAATGGGTCTCCACCGTCTGCCCGTCCTCGTCCTGGAGCAGGTAGCTGCGCATGCCGTGCAGGACCCCGGGCCGGCCGCCGGACATCGTGGCGGCGTGCCGACCGGTGTCCACACCCTCGCCGGCTGCCTCGTAGCCGACCAGCCGGACCCCCTCGTCGGGCAGGAACGGGTGGAACATCCCGATCGCGTTCGACCCGCCGCCGACGCAGGCGACCACCGCGTCGGGGAGCCGACCGACCCGCTCCAGCACCTGCCGGCGGGCCTCCACCCCGATCACCCGCTGGAAGTCGCGCACCATCATCGGGAACGGGTGTGGGCCCATCACCGAGCCGATCACGTAGTGCGTGTCGGCGACGTTGGTGACCCAGTCCCGCATCGCCTCGTTGATGGCGTCCTTCAGGGTCCGGCTGCCGGTGCCCACCGGCACCACCTCGGCGCCGAGCATCCGCATCCGGGCGACGTTCAGCGCCTGCCGGGCGGTGTCCACCTCACCCATGTAGACACGGCACTCCAGGCCGAGCGCGGCACACGCGGTCGCCGTCGCCACCCCGTGCTGGCCGGCACCGGTCTCGGCGATGATCCTGGTCTTCCCCATCGACTGTGCGAGCAACGCCTGACCGAGCGCGTTGTTGAGCTTGTGTGAACCGGTGTGGGCGAGATCCTCCCGCTTGAGGAGCAGCCGCGCTCCGCCGGCGTGCTCGGACAGCCGCGGCGCGTCGGACAGCGGTGTGGGGCGGCCGACATAGCTGGCGAGCAGCCGGTCGAGCACCGCGGTGAACCCCGGTTCGCCGCGGGCCTGCTGGTAGGCCCGCTCCAGCTCGTCCAGCGCGGCGATCAATGCCTCGGGGACGAACCGGCCGCCGTAGCGACCGAAGTGCCCGCTGGGGTCGGGGAGGGGGTCCATCGCCAGCTCCTCCCGATCTGGGGCGTGCCGCAGACCGGCCCGGGTCCGTTCCGTCACCGGGCTGGTCTGGGGGTGGCCGGGTGCGAACCGGCGGTGACCAGCTCAGCGACCGCCTGCCGCGGGTTGCCCTCCTTGACCAGGCTCTCCCCGACGAGCACCGCGTCCGCACCGGCCCCCGCGTAGGCGATCAGGTCGTGCGGACCGCGCACCCCCGACTCGGCGATCTTCAGCACGTCGCTCGGCAGGCCGGGCGCGATCCGCTCGAACACGCTCCGGTCGACCTCCAGCGTGGTCAGGTTGCGGGCGTTGACGCCGATCACCTTCGCCCCGGCCTCCAGCGCCCGGTCCGCCTCCTCGACCGTGTGCACCTCGACCAGCGCGGTCATGCCCAGCGACTCGATCCGGTCGAGCAGCCCGACCAGCACGTTCTGCTCCAGCGCGGCGACGATCAGCAACACGATGTCCGCGCAGTGCGCCCGAGCCTCGTGGACCTGGTACGGCGAGACGATGAAGTCCTTGCGGAGGAGCGGCACGTCGACGGCCGCCCGTACCGCGTCGAAATCCTCCAGCGAGCCGCCGAACCGCCGCCCCTCGGTCAGCACGCTGATGCATCGGGCGCCGCCGGCCTCGTACTCCGCGGCCAGCGAGGCCGGGTCCATGATGTCGGAGAGCTGGCCGGAGGAGGGGCTGGCGCGCTTGATCTCGGCGATCACCCCGACCCCGGGGGTCCGCAGCGCGGCGAGCACATCCTTGGCCGGCGGTCTCACGGCGGCGAGCTTGCGCACCTCGTCGAGGGACACGGTGGCCTCGCGTGCGGCGAGATCGGTCCGGACTCCGGCAAGGATCTCGTCAAGCACGGTCAAGTTGGCCATCCCCTCGCTCCGGCCAGAACCCGGTCGAGGGCACATGTTATCGGCCCGGCGGCACGGAGCCGTGCCGGGGGTACAACGGTACGGTCGGCCGGTCGAACCCGCCGGCCAGCGGCAGGCGCACCACGAAGCTGGCGCCGCCCTCAGCTGCGCGCCCGGCCTGCGCCGTTCCTCCCAGCCGGGTCGCCAGGCCGTGCACGAGGGCCAGCCCGAGACCGGTGCCCACCTGCCGGACCCCGCGGTAGCGCTGGTAGAGCGCGGACCGGGTGAAGGCCACCGCACAGTCGTCCGGGGTCAGCCCCGGACCGCCGTCACGCACCTGGAGCACCGCCACCCCGGCCGGCGGCTGCGGACCGACGGACAGCGCGAACACGATCGGCCGCCCGGCGGGCGTGACCCGCAGGGCGTTCTCGGCCAGCCCGTCGATGATCTGGCGCACCCTGGTGGGGTCACTGCGGACCCAGACCGGCGCGGGCGGCAGCTCGGCGGTGAACCGCACGCCGACCGCGTCGCAGCGGGCCCGCCAGACCCCCGCCGCGTCGGCGAGCAACGAGGTCAGGTCGACGTCGGTCAGATCGATCCGGAAGTCCGCCGCGCCGAGCCGGGCGAGGTCGAGCAGGTCGCTGACCAGCCGCTCCAGACGGCGGGACTCCGCCAGGATGGTCTGCCCGGCCGCGGGCACGTCCGTCCCGGTGGTGACGCCGTCGGCGAGTGACTCGGCGAACCCTCCGATCGCGGTCAGCGGCGTGCGCAGCTCGTGCGAGACCGACAGCAGGAAGTCCCGCTGCCGCCCCTCGCTGAACTGCAGGGCCTCGGACAGCCGGTTGATCGAGTCGGCGACCTCGGCGACCTCGGCCGGGCCCTCGATCGGCACCCGCACGTCCCGTTGCCCGGCGGCCAGCGCGTGCGCGGCGTCAGCGGCCCGCCGCAGCGGGAGGGCCAGCCGGCGTGCCAGCAGGATCCCGGACGGGACGGCCACCGCCAGCCCGAGCAGCATCGCCACCGCCGTCCGCCGGAAGATCGGCGCCGCCGGGTCCAGCGCGTCGGAGCGACGCTGCACGAGGACGACCCCACCGGACCCGGCCGGCAGCGGCCGCGCCTCGACCAGGACGGTGCTGCCGGCGACCGACCGGACCGCCGAGACCGACCCGCCCGCGAGCATGTCCCGCACCTCGGCGACGGTCAACGCCCCGACGACCTGTGGGGTACGCGAGTCGATCTCGCCGTTCGGCCCCACCAACCCGACCGAGACGCCCGGACCGATCAGCAGCATCGCGGCCCTCGGTTGGTGGTCCTGGGCGTACCGCAGGACCGCCCGATCAGCCAACCGGCCCAGGTTGCGCCGCGCGCCGGTCTCGGCGACCCCCTGCGACAGGACGAACGCCAGCAGACCACCGATGATCACCGTGGCCGCCGCCACCGCCGTGGTCACCTGGGCGGTCCGGGAGGCGAGGGTCGGCCGGCTCACGGGACCTCGGCGGAGTAGCCGACCCCGCGCACCGTGCGGATCGGACTCGCCGACCCCAGCTTGGCCCGGATCTGTGCCACGTGCACGTCGACGGTTCGGGTGCCGGCGGCGGCCGCGTACCCCCAGACCTGGGACAGCAGGTGATCCCGCTCGTAGACCCGGCCGGGGGTGCGCATCAGGAAGGCCAGCAGGTCGAACTCGGTCGCCGTCAGGCTGACCTCACGGTCGGCGACATGGACCCGTCGCCGGGCCGGGTCGACCCGGAGCGGCCCCAGCCGCAGGACCGGTGGCTCGGCACTGCGCTCGGTTGACCGGCGTAGCACGGTCTTCACCCGGGCGACGAGCTCCCGCGGGCTGAACGGTTTGGTGATGTAGTCGTCGGCACCCAGCTCCAGCCCGACCACGCGGTCCACCTCGTCATCCCGCGCGGTGACGAACAGCACGGGGGTCCAGTCGCCCTCCGCGCGCATCCGGCGACACACCTCGGTGCCGTCGAGCCCGGGAAGTCCGACGTCGAGCACAACCGCGACGGGCCGGAGCCGCCGGATCGCGGACAGCGCGGCAGCGCCATCGGTCTCCACGTGCACCCCGAACCCCTCGCGGCCGAGGTACAGCCGCTCCAGGTCGGCGATCGCCCGCTCGTCCTCCGCGACGAGCACCAGGCCCTTGCTGTCCGCCATCGGTCCTCCCACTGGGACGGTATCGGCCTCCAGCGTGTTCGGTCCGCGCTCGCCGGAGATCAGCGGTGCGTTCGAGGAACGTTCGGGCACGATCAGCCGATCCGCGCCGGGCGGACCTCAGAGCGTCGGGTCGTCGCCGCGGTCCAGCGCGTCCCAGACCGCGGCGTCGGCCGGCGGGCCATCCGGAGCGGCCCGCGGGGGGCCGGCACGCTGCCCGGCCACCTCGAACCGGCTGGACATGCCGGGCCACCGCCGACCCCGTGCCACGGTGGCCAACCCGGCGGCCACGAGTACCGCGCCACCACCGGCCGCCAGCAGCGGCCAGCCGGGAACGGTGGTGGCAACCGCGGCGCGGGTCGGGTCACGGCCGGCCAGCGGCCGGGTCAGCAGGTCGTCGACGGCGGCCGGGCCCGGCGCCCACGCATGCGGCACCGCGGCGGCGATCAGCGCCGCCCCGATGATCGCCAGCAGACCACCCAGCACGACCCGCCCCCACCCGCGGGTGGCGAACAGCCCGACCAGCCCGGCGAGCCCGGCGACGGCGAGCGCGGTGACCAGGGGAGCGACGGTCCGGCCGGAGAGCGCCAGCGCGGCGTCGGGCAGCGGGCGATCCCTGGGCACAGCCACCCGCAGCCAGACCTGGCTCGCCGCCCCGAGGGCGACCAACCCGCCCAGACCGGATGCGGCCTGGACTGCGCGCAGCGCACGCCGGCCGGTCATCCCGCCCGTGCCGGCCGCAGCAGCTCGGCGGTGCCGATGGCCTGCAACACGGCCCTGGCCTTGTTGCGGGTCTCCGCCTCCTCCCGGGCCGGATCGCTGTCGGCGACGATGCCCGCCGACGCCTGCACGTACGCGGTGCCGTCGCGCATCACCGCGGTGCGGATCGCGATGGCCATGTCCAGATCACCGGCGGTGTCGAGGTAGCCGACCGCACCGCCGTAGATACCGCGCCGCACCGGTTCCAGCTCTTCGATGATCTCCATGGCCCGGACCTTGGGAGCGCCGGTCAGGGTGCCGGCCGGGAACGTCGCGACCAGCACGTCCATCGCGTCCCGCCCCTCGGCGACCTCACCCGTGACGGTGGACACGATATGCCAGACGTGGCTGTACCGCTCCACCACGCCGAAGTCGACCACCCGCACGGTGCCCGGCCGGCACACCCGGCCAAGGTCGTTGCGGGCCAGGTCGACGAGCATCACGTGCTCGGCCCGCTCCTTCGGGTCGCCGATCAGCTCCGCGGCGAGCTCGGCGTCCCGCTCCGGCGTGGCCCCGCGCTTGCGGGTGCCGGCGATCGGGTGCAGCACGGCCTGGCCGGACTGCACCGTCACCAGCGCCTCCGGGCTGGACCCGACGATGTCGAACCCGTCCAGGCGCAGAAGGTACATGTACGGCGAGGGGTTGACGATGCGCAGGATCCGGTAGACGTCCAGCGCATCGGCGTCGGTACGGACCTCGAACCGCTGGCCGATCTGGACCTGGAAGATGTCACCCGCGGCGACATGACCCAGGGCCCGTCGCACAGCCGGCTGGTACTCCCCCAGCGGGAAGCGGGACGCCGCCTCGGCCGGCCCGGCCCGGCCCACCGTGACCGCGCTCGGCGGGGTCGGGGTGGCCAGCGCGGCGGCCATCCGGTCCAGCCGGTCCACCGCGTCGTCGTACGCCGCGTCCAGGTTGGCCGCCCCCGCCACGTAGGCGTTCGCCACCAGCAGCACCGACCGCTCGACGTGGTCGCACACGGCGAGGTCGGCCACCACCAGCATGGTCAGCTCGGGTAGCCCGAGATCGTCGCTGGCCCACTCCGGCAGCCGCTCGATCCGGCGGACCACGTCGTAGCCGAGGTACCCGACCAGGCCGCCGGTGAGCGGGGGCAGGCCGGGCAACCGCGGGCCGCGCAGCGCCCGCCAGGTCGCCGCGAGCACGGTGAGCGGGTCTCCGTCCCGCGGCGCCCCGGCGGGAGGGGTACCCCGCCACACCGCCCGCCCGCCCTGCTCGGTGAGGGTGGCCACGCTGCGCACCCCGATGAAGGAGTACCGCGACCAGGAGTGCCCCTGCCCGGCCGACTCCAGCAGGAACGTGCCCGGTCCGCCGGCGAGCTTGCGGTACACCCCGACCGGGGTCTCGGAGTCGGCGAACAGCAGCCGGGTCACCGGGACGACCGAGTGCTCGGCGGCGAGCCGGCGGAACTCCGCCCGGTCCGGCACCACGGTCACGAGCCGGCCTCGCCGACCGGCACGGCCGCGGCGCCGAGCACCGCCGGCAACACGTCGGCGTCGAAGCAGCTCCGGTCGCCGCTGTGGCAGGCCGCGCCAACCTGGTCGACCCGGACCAGGACCGCGTCACCGTCGCAGTCCAGCGCGACCGACCGCACCCACTGCTGGTGCCCCGAGGTGTCCCCCTTCACCCAGTACTCCGACCGGCTGCGCGACCAGTAGGTGCAGCGGCCCGTGGTCAGCGTCCGGTGCAGCGCCTCGTCGTCCATCCAGCCGACCATCAGCACCTCGCCGGTGTCGTGCTGCTGGGTGACCGCACAGAACAGGCCGCTGGCGTCGCGCTTGAGACGGGCGGCGATCGCGGGGTCGAGAGCGGACTGGCGGGCGGGCGGGTTCGCGGCGGGCATGCGGCTCATTCTGCCGGGCCGTGGTCGGTCCCGGTCGACCGGCCGGCCAGGGCGGGCGGCGCGGCGCACGATCACGGTGCCGACGACGGTGGTGACGACCGAGGCCCGTCGCCGACCCTAACGCCACGCACCATTGACGAGCTCCACCTCCGTGAGCAACCCGGCCGTCAGACGCTCGGGGATGATCCGCCACTCCTTCAGTACGCGCTACGCGGCCACCGGTGACTTCAGCCACCAGTCATCCCTGGTCACGGTAACTCCGTCGTATCTCGGTTCCCAGGTGACTGCCTGGAAGGACGGCGCCTCCGGCAGCAGCGCGCGGAGCTGCTGAACGGCGCGGCGGTGGTACCACTTGCAGACTGCGGTCAGAACAAGACCGGAACGCAGCGCCTCACGCAGGAACGGCAGCGCCCGTTCAACATTTCCTTGGGTCGTCGTAGAGCAGTCCTCATAGCGGATGACCGCATCGGGCACACCCATCTCCAGCAGGAGGCCACGGTGCTCGATCGCTTCCAAGACGCCGGTATGTCGGTTCACCCCGCCGGTGAGGATGATGAATGGTGCCAGCTCCTGGTGATACCGGCGAGCAACCAGTTCGGCAGGCGTCGACTGGTTGGTGCCGAACACCACATGCGCCGTGGGCGCCATCGGCGGGGCCTCAACATCGAGGTAGGCGGTAATCCGGGCCGCCTCGTCCGCCCCGATCGTCTCGTCCATGGTCACGAGAACGACCCGTCGTCCGGTGCCGGCCGGACGCGGCGGGGCGCGTCAAGCGCCAGGCTGCCAGCGGCATACGCCTCGTCGAGCTTGCCCAGCCCAGCCTGCGCGAGTGCTAGCACAAGATACGTACAGGCGAAACCCGAAGGGTGGGCACCGCGCCCTTCCCCAGCCAGACCGTAGAAGGCCGCAATTACCCGTCTGGCGGCTTCGGCAGCATCCTGGTACAGGCCAAGGAGCAGCAACGACGTCGCCGTGTACGGTGGATCGTCAGTCAGGCTGATCGAGAACGCTCCCCGCGTTGGAGCGTCGCCGGGAAGGCGGGCGATGGCCTCATCGGCGCGCCGCCGGGTCGCGCCTACCTTGTCGGCGTTGCCGAGGAGCGCCCAGGCACGCATCTCCTGGGTGAGAAGCTTGGCATGGGCGACGGTGCCGAGTGGCGCGTGCCGCTGCCCCCGCTGGGCGTGCGCGACGGCGTCCTTGGCCTGACCGCCATAGAACGACATCAGCACCCTGGTTTGCGCCGCCCAGCCGGCCAGCTCGGGATGGCGCGCTTCCCCGGCGCACCGCTCGGCGTCGGCACACCAAACCAGCGAAGCCGCCCGGTCGTCCAGATCGTGTGTGACGAGCGCCAGCAAGTTGGACAGCCATCCGGCCGCCACCATGAGCTCAGGGCCGGACTTCGCCTTGACCGCACTGTTGATCAGTGAGCCGGCATGGAGTCGGACACCGAGTATCTCGCCATACAGTCCCGCCGGTGGCGTGCTACGAAAGGTCCGCTTGTAATGGTCGATCAGAGTGCTGAGGTTCTCCAACGTCGCGGAGTCGCGAAGCTCGGCGTGACGTGTCGCCTCAAGCGCATGCACGACTCGGGGCAGTCCAGCCGGCCATCTCGCGGCGATCTGCTGCAATCCGGCAGAAGTCAGACCGGCTCCGAGATAGCCGAAGACATCACGTCGGGTCGGCACAGGGATCACCTGTTCATTGGAGGCGACCGGATAGTTCGCGCTGGCCTCGGCGATCTCCCGCCGCTGCTGCTGGACGAGTGAGGTCAGCTCGTCGTACTGGGACACCAGCGAGCCGCCAGCGCCAAGCGTGGCGTCCGCTCTCTCCCAAAAGCGGCGCGGCACGTTCTGCCGCCCGACCTCGACGTTGGCGATGGTGCTGCGGCCGTAGTGAGTGTGCGGAGCGAGCTGGTGTTGGTTGAGTCCTGCCGCCCGGCGGTACTTGGCAAGCTGGCGGCCGAGGGCACGGCGAGCCCGAGCCACAGCGTTCGGATCAATCACGGCGCACATCCCTGCCCTTCATGCGGTGTCAATGGAATGTCGCGGCCCGACGAACGACCTGTCCGACCTTGGTGCCGACCGGCTTGGCTGGCAGTCACACAGCGAATCCGAATGCCACGGAGCCGGTCAGATGACCTCCATCCCAGCGACCCCAGCTCGTCACGACCTGCCGAAACATTCCCTTGTTGGTCTGCCCAGCCATGCCTGTCGTTGTTCTTGAGTCACCACGCTATGGCCGCAATTAAACAAAATCGGCCTCGCCCATCGGGATTGAGAGGTGCTCGAAGTCGTATCTGAACGTCCCATTCTTGATGAACAATTCGAAGGCGCTGAAGGTTTGGTCGGCGGTCTCTCGCTGGATGTTCGCGA
>JACQDL010000015.1 GCA_016201065.1 Actinomycetota bacterium | reverse complement strand
GGCGTGCGCGCGGCACGCTGCCGTGGGGCCTGCTGCTGTGGTTCGGACACGGGCTCTTACCTCCTGAAGGTTGGTCAACATACCCATCAGGTGGTTGGGAATTAGAACCGGTCCCTGGTTCACGAACTCTGACGCGGAACGCAGGTTGAGGCACCCAACCCCGGACCACCCACCATCACAGACCGCTACCGCAGCACGGAAACAGTCACATCCCGCACACAGGCTGAATGATTACCTTTTCGGGGATGGCGGACCCCGGTCCCCGTCTCCTCGACACCCTCACGCGTTCATCCACGCAGACCGTCGTCGCGCGCTTCGTCGTCGTGGCGGGGCCGCCATCGACGACCCGGCGGTGGTCGGACAAGCGTTCGACAACGGCCGTGAGGGCGCCGACCGGATCGAAGCGGCGGCCGATCGCGTCGTACTCGGGGCGGTTCGTGGTGATCGTCAGGTGAGGCGGGCGAGGACCCGGGCCGGTGCCGCCTCGATCCCCAGCGCGAGCGGGAGCGCCCACACCTCGAACGAGGTGCCCGCGAGCGTGGACAGGCCGACCAGGTTCTCCGCGAGGAGCACGCCGGCACCCAGCAGGAGCTTGTGCAGGGGATACGGCGGTCCGTCGATGCTGCCGGCGTCGACGCCGACGAGCTTCGGGTGCCGCCGGGCGAGCCGTTCGGCGAACTGCGCGGAGATCGGTGGGAGCTGGTGGTAGTAGTCCGGGCCGGCGTACCGGTCGCTGATGCCGGACCGCAGCAGCACCGCGTCCGCGCCGCCGATGTCGAGGCGGTCGATCTCGGCGGGGTCCGCGCCGTTCCGGATGTCGATCAGTATTCCCGACCCGACGAACTGGTCGATCGGGTAGTCGGTGAGCACCCAGCCGCCCGGGATCATGTGCGCCTCGGCGTCGAGGTGGGTGCCGTTGTGGCTGCCCATCCGCAGCAGGTGGGTCAGGTAGCCGTCGGTGCCGAACCCGCCCGCCTCGGTGACCTGGACCGGCGGGTCGCCCGGGTAGACCGGCGTCGCCGCATCGAGAGGCATCGACAGGTCCACGAGACGCACGGCGGCAGTCTACGTGGGCGACCAGACCCGCCGACCGGGGTCACGGCGCCGCGGCTCCGGCCGGTGTCGGCGGGTGGTAGGTCTTGCCGCGCCCGTCGACGTACTCGTTGGAGTGCTTGACCAGCAGCGTGTCGGCGTGGAACACGCCAGCGGTGTCGAGGGTCCCCTCCACGACCGCCCCCTGCCCCTCCCGGAAGATGCCGGTGGTCCGGCCGGCGAACGCGACCGGTACGTCGTGCGCGCCGTCGGTGAGCAGGAAGCGCAGTGTCGCACCCACCCGGACCACCGACCCGGACTCGACCATGCCGCCGAGCCGCACCCGGCCGTGGGTCGGTTGCGCCTGCACCTCGGACGGGGTGCGGTAGTAGACGAGGCTGTCGCTGAGGCCGGAGACGGCCACCGTCCCCAGCACCCCGGCGAGGGCGACGCCGACCACCGCCAGTCGGGCCCGGGGCGAGGCCAGCCGGTTCATCGGGACTCCCGCGACCCGGCGGCCCGCACCCAGACGAGATAGCCGGCCCAGCAGGCCGCGGTGAGCGCATACCCGGCGATCACCCAACTCATGGCTGCCTCCCTGATGTCTCCGGACGCGGCGTGACGATCAGCTCCGGCACAGCCGGCTCCGCCGCGCCGGCCGGCGGAACGCCCCGGTCCCGGTCGGTGGCGGCGAGGATCCGGATCCGGCGCAGCCACACCGAGGCCGCCGCGAGGGTGAACGCCGCCAGCGCGGTGAGCAGCGCGACGAGCATGAGCACCGGCAGCTCGCCGGCCGGACCGCCCGGCCGGAGCACGGTCGGTGGCTGGTGCAGGGCGCGCCACCAGACCACGGAGAAGTGCACGATCGGCACGTTGACCACCGCGAGCACGCCGACCACGGCCGCCCGGCGGGCGTTGAGCATCCGGTCGGTGGACAGCCCCCGCACGCCGAGGTACCCGACGTACACCAGGAGCAGCACGACCGTGGTGACCAGGCGCGGGTCCCAGCTCCACCAGGTGCCCCAGACCGGCCGCGCCCACAGGCTGCCGAGGACCAGCGACAGCGCGGTGAGACCGACCCCGAGCTCGGCGGCGGCCTGCGCGGCCCGGTCCCACCGCAGGTCCCGCCGGAGCAGGAAGCCGGCGCTCGCCACGGCCACGACACCGAACGCCAGGTAGGCCACCCACGCCGCCGGGACGTGCACGTACATCAGCCGCTGGACGTCGCCCTGCAGCGCGTCGGGGGGAGCCGCCACCAGGGTCAGCGGGGCCGCCGCGGCGGTGGCCGCCACGGCCAGCCACCCGACGGGTCGCTCGATCGTGATTGACCTCATCTCACTCCTCCAGGAGCACGGGGAACACGGCCCAGGTCGCGACCACCATGAGCACGTCATAGGCGACCAGCAGCGCCAGCCACGGCATGCCGGCCGACCCGGGGAGGCCCACCGCCGTCCCGGCGACCAGCACCGGTAGGCCGCTGGGCAGCAGCAACACCGACAGCAGGCCGGACCGCCGCCGGCCGGCCGCCAGCAACGTGCCGAACGCCACCGTGACGGCGGCCAGCCCCAGCGCGCCGAGCGGTCCGGCGACGATCGCCGCGAGCGGGAACGGCGCCGGGAACACCACCGCCACCAGCGCGGCCGTCAGCGCCCAGGTGATCAGGAGGTGCAGCCACATCGCGGCGAGCTTCCCGGCCAGCAACTGGGTCGGGGAGACCAGCAGCCGCAGCAGGTCCCAGCACCCCTCGTCCTGCTCGGCGGCGGCGACCCCGCGCGCCAGCGGGGCCGCCGCGAGGAGCGTGACCAGCCAGATCGTGCCCGGAGCCACCGCGGCGAGGATCTGCGGCGCCGGACCGAACGCCAGCCCGGCGAGCAGCACGGCGACGAGGACGAACGGCGCCACCGCCGTGGTCGCCTCCCGCCCCGCGACCTCGATGCCGACCTCGCGCGTCACCAGCCGGCCTACCGCCATGCACCCACCTCCCGGGCGGGGTCCGGGACGGGGTCGACCAGCCGGCCGAGCACCAGGTCGATCCGACCGTCCGCCGGCCAGCGCAGCAGCGCCGGGTCGTGGGTGGCGACGAGCACCGCCGTCCCGGTCCCGCGCAGCCGGGCCAGAAGGCGGGTCACCAGCTCGGTGCCGTCCGCGTCGAGGTGCGCGGTGGGCTCGTCGAGGCAGACCAGCTCGGCCGGGCAGGCGAGCGCCAGCGCCAGGGTGAGCCGGGCGCGTTGCCCCGCCGAGAGCGTGCCTGCCGGGCGGTCGGCGAGCGCGGTCAGCTCCACCTCGGCAAGTGCCGCCGCTGCCCGGGCGTGCGGGTCGGGGAGCCCCGCCAGCCCGGCCGCCACCCGGATCGCCGATCGGGCGGTCTGGGCGGCCCTGGCTCCGGCGCCGGCGGGCAGGTACCGGGCGCGGCCGGCCAGCACCCGGGCGCCCGAGCTGGGCACCAGGAGGCCGGCGGCGAGCCGGAGCAGGGTGCTCTTGCCCGAGCCGTTGGCCCCGGCCACGAGCGTCACCGTGCCCGCGGCGACGGTGAGGCTGATCGGCGCCAGCGCCTGGGTCGAGCCGTAGCGGCGGGACACCGCGCGCAGCCGGAGCACCGCCGCAGACCGGCCGGTCCGGTCCACTAGCCGCCGGCCCTCGGCGTGCTGTACGGCGGGTTGTTGGTGCCCTCGAGGGGCGGCGGCGGCGCGGTGTAGTGCTCCTGCAGGTAGGCGGTGATCTGCTCGGCCGTGCCGTCGTCGATGGGTGCGCCGTACTGTTTGCGCATCTTGGACACCGTCTTCGCCCACTCCTCGGCGTCGTACCCGCCGTGGGTGATGACCGGCGCCAGTGAGTGACACGCCGAGCAGTAGGCCTGCACCAGACCCTTGCCCTCGCCGTCGGCGAGGGTGAACTCCGCCTGCGGGTACTGCGCGAGCCCGTTCTTCGCGGTGGTCACCGCGGGCGAGGGGTCGGGTCGGGTCGCCACGTAGCCGCCGACGCCCGCCGCGAACACGATGAGGACGACCGCGGGGATCTTCCACCCTCCTGGCATGGCCACTCAGACCACCTCGTAGACGCCGGCGAACACCCGCGCGCCGGTGTCCTTGCGGGCGCTCTGGGCGTAGACGTCCGGCATCGGATCGAGCGGCTGGACCTTGTCCTTGTTGTTGGTCGCGCGGGAGAGCACCCGCTGGGTGCCGGTCTGGCCGAAGGTGACGTTGGCCCGCCACACCCGCCAGGTGTACTTGCCGTAGGAGCGCTCCAGCGCGGTCGGCTGCCAGGTCTTGCCGTCGTCCTGGCTGATGTCGACCGCCTTGATGCCGGCGCCCGAGTCGTAGGCGACCCCGGTGAGCTCCACCGGCCGTCCGACGGGGATCTTGGTGCCGTCGGTCGGGGTGACGATGAGGGACATCAACCCGAGCTTGTTCGCGGTGACCGGCCGCCCGGACCACTCCATCGGGTGTGGTGTGGAGCGCACCTGGATCTCGTGGAGCTGCTTGGTCCACGTCGGCGCCCACGTCCCGGGCACCACGAGGCGCACCGGGTAGCCGTTCCAGAACGGCAGCTGCTCGCCGTTCATCCTGGTGGCGATGAGGACGTCCGGGTCACGCATCGACTCGATCGGGTAGGACCGCCAGTACTCCGGCTTCGTCATGCTGATCATCTGCCCGCCGGCGAAGGAGACGTGCAGCGCGTTGTCCTTGACCCCGGCCTCGTGCAGGAGGTCGGCGAGGCGGACCCCGGTCCACTCCGCGCAGGAGACGTCCCCCTTGGCCCACGGCATCCCGGGGATCATCGGCCGGTGCAGGCCACGCCCCTCACCGTTGCACGACCCGACCGCGCCGATGGTCACCTGCTCGCGCTCGTCGAGCTGGTCCAGGCTCACCGAGAACTCGTTCTCCGCCGCGTCCCCACCGATCTTGAGGCGGTAGCTTTCGGGGGGAAGCACCAGCACGTTCGCCTCGCGGAAGCGGACGTAGAAGTACTCGTTGTCGGTGTACGGGTAGTTCTTCGTGCCGATCAGGTGCTCCACCGGCGTCTCGTAGTTCGGTGGCCGGTCGTAGACCTGGCCCATCAGCCCCTTGCCCGGCAGCGCCACCAGCGGGTATGGCGTGCCGGCTGGCATGCTCAGCTCTGCGGCGGTCAGCGTCGCCTCCGTCCCGGAGGCGCTCGGCCCGCCGTACAGGCCGGCCGCCCGCCCCACCGCGGCGAGCCCCACCGGGACGCCGACCGTACCGATCAGGAACTTGCGTCTGTCCATGTTCCTCACCACATCCCTTGGTTACCTCGCCGAGGAAGGAGCCGGTTCCGGCGTCTGCGCGCCGGGCAGCTGGTCCGAGAGGTAGCGGTAGCTGGAGTCCGCCCCGGGCACCGCGGCGGGCTGAGCGAAGGACCGCAGGTACTCGGTCAGTCGGGCGATCTCGTCGTCGCTGAGGAGCGCGCCGAATGCGGGCATGGAGGTGCCGGGCCGGCCCGCGCGGATCGCGGCGGCGAGGGCCGCGTCGGTCTGGCCGGCCATCCACATCGGGTTGCGGAAGTTGCGCGGTTGCGGATCGAGCCGGCCGGCCGCGACGCCCTGCCCGTTGCCGTCGACGCCGTGGCAGGACGCGCAGTACCCGAGGAAGGTTTCCTCGCCCCAGCCGACCATCGGGTTGGGTCGGTAGCTGCCGCCCGCGAGCCGGCGGAGATGGCCGATCACGGCGTCGATCTCCGGCGCGGTGAGGTCGTTGGCGAACGACGGCATCGGGGTCCCCGGCAGCCCCGCCATCAGCGTGCCGCGCAGCTGCTGGTCGGTGCGCCCGGCCAGCCAGTCCCGGTTGGCCAGGTTCCGCGGCGGCGCCGCGAAGGAGGCCGCCGCCGGACCGTCACCGTGCCCGCCGGCGCCGTGGCAGCCGGCGCAGCTGGCGGCGAACACACGGTCACCCAAGGCGGTAGCACCGGCCGGCACCGGTTCCGAGCGCGGCGTCCGGTCCAGCCGTACCTGCGGCGAGAAGCCCCGGACGAATGCGACCGCCGCCCACGCGTCACGCTCGGAGAGCCGACCGGCGAACGACGGCATCGGGGTGCCCGGCACCCCGCGCAGGATCGAGGTGAACAGCACCCCGTCGGACTGCGAGGACATCCACCCCCGGTTGGTGAAGTCGCGGGCCGGGACCGGGAGGTTCCGGGCCAGCGGGCCGTTGCCGGCGCCGTCCCCGCCGTGGCAGGCGATGCAGCTGGCGGCGTACACCTCGGCGCCGCGGGCGAGCAGCTGGTCGTACGCGGCGGGGCGGGGCGCCACCGGGGTGGCGGCGTTGACCACATCCGTGCCGGCGACCAGCTCACCGGGCGGGGTCGCGCTGGGCGCGGCACGGTCGGGGCGGGCGAACCACGCGATGGCGCCGATGCCCGCCACCGCGACGAGCAGCAGCCCGAACCGCCACGCGCCACGCCCGATCGCCCGCAGCACACCGGACATCGACCTGGTCACGATGAGTCACCTCCACCGGTGGGGCCGCCGCCCCACCGGGACCGGTCCCGCTCGACCATCTCCTCGGCCGGGCGCTGCAACCAGCGCCGGACCTGTGGGCTGGCCAGGCCGACGATGACGAACGCCGCGATGAGCCCGAAGCCCAGCCAGAAGGCAACGGTCACGATGACCTCGTGCAGGCGCATCCCGGTCACCTCGGCCCAACGTCGTGGTTGCGCGTCGCGGTGCTGCCGTCCACGGCCCTGCCGCGTTCGGTCTGCGCACCACTCACCTGGATGGCCCGGCCCAGGTAGTTGAGGTAGGCGACCAGCCCTCGGGCCTCTTCGGTGGGCACCGCGCCACCGCCCGGCTGCTGCTGGAACAGCCATGGGTAGGCCGGCATGACCGACTGCGGCACCGTGCTGCGCGGGTCGTACAGGTGCGCGTAGTGCCAGGCGTCCGAGCGCAGGCCGGACTCGCGGGACAGGTCCGGACCGACCCGGCGGGTGCCCCACTGCTGCGGGTACTGGTCGCGGTACTCCCATGCCTCCCCCGCCGGACCGAAGCGGGCGACGTCGGAGGGGATGTCCCGGACGAAGGTGGTGTGGCAGTAGGCGCACCCCTCGCGCTTGTACACCGTGAAGCCGAGCTGCTCCTCGGCGTTCATCGGCTTCCACGACGCCGGCGTGCTCTGGTTCATCTGGTGGGTCAGCTCGATGGTGGGCACGACGCCGAGCGCCAGGAAGGACAGCACCAGCGAGCCGACCCCGCCGAGCAGCATGACGGTCGTCCCCCGTTCCAGCATCCGCACCAGGCGGGACGGTCGGCCGGGCGGTGCCGGCGGAGGGTCCTGGACCGCGTCCATGTCGGTGTCTCCCTCCCCACTCATGCGCTCACCACGGCGCCGCGCGCCGCCACGGGCTCGCTGGTGACGGCGCCGGCCGGCGCCTCCTCGGTGTCCTCGGCCCCCGGCCGGCGCAGCAGCGCCACCAGGAGCAGCACGAACGCGACGGCGAGGAACGTGCCGCTGACGGTGCGGATCATCCACGCGCTCCGGGAGGCGACGACGCTGTCGATCCAGGAGGCCCCGCTTATCCACATGCCGGCCTGCTGCATCCCGACGATGGTCAGGTCACCCACCATCGTCACGAGGGCGATGGTGGCCACCCAGAAGGCCCAGTGCGCGTACCGGGCGTGGAAGGGGCGCCCGGCGATCCGGGGCCACGCGTGCAGGATGCCGCCGATGATGATGAACGTGGCGAACCCGGCCATCGCCAGGTGCGAATGGCCGATGACGAAGTCGGTGAAGTGGATCTGCTCCTGGACCGGCATCGCCGCCTGGAACGAGCCCTGCAACGACACGAGCAGGTAGAAGACCGTGCCGACCCAGACGAAGCGCAGCGCGACGTTCGACATCGTCAGGCGGGCACAGCCGCGCAGGCTGAGCAGCAGGTTGGCGACCAGGACGATCACGGTCAGCCCCATGAAGATCGACGCCATGATGGCGATCTGCTGGGTATGCATCGGGATCGGGGAGAAGACGTAGTGGTGGATGCCGTTGAGGGGGTAGAAGAACACCAGCCCCCAGAAGCCGGTCAGCGACATGAAGTGGCTGAAGATCGGCCGTCCGGTGACCGCAGGGATCACGTAGTAGGCGATGGCCAGCGACATCGGGGTGACGAGCAGGCCGACCGCGTCATGGATCCACAACCCGGACAGGATCGCGCCGATGGCGCCGGGCGCGAAGTACTCGGGCACGAACTGGCCGATGACGAACGCCACCGGGGTGAAGGTCAGCGCCAGCGCGTAGTACCAGCTCGCCACGTAGAGCCCGGCGCGGGGCCGGCGCAGGTACGGGGCGAGGAACTGCGCCACGAAGCCGAGAAACGCGCCGAGGGTGATGACGTCGACGACGATGGGAAACTCGCCCCACTCCACCGACTGGCTGGTGCCGCTGAGCACCATGACCCAGCCGAGCAGCACGACGCCGACGTTCCAGATCCAGAACAGCCACCAGCCCAGGGCCCGGCTGAGCACCGGTCGCCCGCTGAGGGTGGGCACGGCGTAGTAGGCGAAGGCGAAGAAGCCGTTCATCAGCCAGGCGTAGAGGATCCCCTGGGTGTGCGCGAAGCGCAGCCGCCCCCAGGTCAGCGCCGCCCGGTCGCCGAGGAACTGCGGTGCGGTGAACTTGGTCGCGACCATGATCCCGAAGGCGGCCGCGCCGAGCAGCAGCACCAGCCCGGCGATCGCGTGCGCCCGGGCCAGGTCGGACTCGACGGAGGTGGGTTCCGGCGGCAGGTGGGTCCCGACGACCGGTGTCGCCGTGGTTGCCGTGGCCGTCTCGGGAGGGGGAGCGTGCACGGTCATCGGCTCACCGCCCACCACGCCAGCGGCAGTCCGAGCAGCGCGAGGGCGAGCACGAACAACCTGACCTGGGCCGCGTTCGGCGGCCACGGGTGCCGGTCCGGATCGTAGAAGGTCGCCGCTCCGTGCTGGGGCGCCTGCCGGTCGGCAGATGGGCCGCCCGACGGATCGGGCGGAAGCTCGGCCGTGGTTCTCGGCGGGGGGATCGTCACGAGAGGGGCACCTCCTCGGCGGTGGTCACCGTGGTCGTCCCGGTGGGGCTGGAATCGGTGGGGCTGGAGTCGGCCACGACGGGGAGTTCGCGGCGCATGCCCTGCTCGCGGTGACCGGGCAGGGTGCACAGGAAGGTCACGCTGGACAGCCCGCCCAGGTCGACCTGGAGTGTCGTCCGCTGGCCCGGACGCAGTGCGGGCGTGACGCCCCGCACCTGGTCGCCGGCCAGCACCCGCAGGTCGTGTGCGGTCGTACCGGCGTTGGTGACCTGCAACGTGACCGGGCCCGCCCGCAGCGCGCCCGCGGAGGTGGCGAACCCCCACTCGACCAGCCCGACCCGCATGGTGGCCACCGGCGGTCCGGCCTGGGCCGCTGCCGGTGTGTCCGCGGCGCAGCCGGTCGTGGCCGGCACGGCCAGCGCGGTGATGAGCGCGACCCGCCCGGCCGCCCGACGGGGCGTCATGGCGTGCTCCCGGTGAGCGACTGGGCCAGTGGCCGGCCCGGATGGTTCGGCGGCGCGACCGCGAGGAACCGGCGCAACGCCGCCACCGCCACCGGGTCGCCGGCACGCTCCGGGGCGAGCCCGCGCAGCAGCAGTGCGTCTGGGTTCGCCGGGTCGCGGGCCAGCACGGCGGCCGCCTGTGTCCGGGTGATGTCAGGCCTGCCGGCCTCCAGGGCGACCGCGGCCAGCGCGAGACGGGCCGGGGTGTCCGCCGGGTGGCGGGCCACCGCAGCCTGCAGCGCGGACAGGTCCACGGCTGGTGCGTCCGGTGCGACCGCCGCGGGGCTGGACTGCGTGTCTGCGGCGGCTGTGCTGGGGCCGCCAGTGCCGGTGCCGGCAGTGGCGGTGCCGGCATGCTGGCCGGCGAGGACGACGGCGACCGCGGCAACGGAGATGATGCCGAAGGCACCCCAGCGCAGCGCGTCTGGCGGCCGCCACCCGGTGATCGCCGACACCATCGCGGCGACGCCCACGAGCAGGGCGAGCAGCGGGACGATCCACACCAGCCACCCCAGACCGTGGGCGGGCGGCTCCAGCAACACCCAGGCGCCGTACCGGTCGACGAAGTACGCCCGGATCTCGGCCGGGTCGTGGCCGGCTGCGAGCTGCTCGGTGATCACCGTCCGCATGCTCCGGGCGAGCGGGGAGCTGGAGTCGGCCACCGACAGTCCCTGGCAGGTGGGGCAGCGCAGCTCGGCCGCGAGGGCCGCAGCCTGGTCGGCCTGGGTCGGCGGGCCGGCCGGCTGCGCCGCTTGGATCACCCCGGCGACCGCGAGCAGCGCGAACACCAGCAGCGCGACCGGCCAGCCGAGCCGGCCGGTGCTCAGCCGCCGAGGAGGGGGAGCAGCTGTTGGCTGATCCACTGCGCGGTCACCTCCCCGGTCACCTTGGCGCGGACGGTTCCGCGCTGGTCGACGAGGAAGGTCTCGGGCACGCCGGAGGTGCCCCACTGCACGGCGATCCGCCCGGCGGAGTCGTCCAGGCTCGGGTACGCCGCTCCACCCATCGCGGCGAGGAACGCCGCCGCCGCAGCGGGCGCGTCCTGGGTGTTGACGCCGACCACGAGCAGCCCCCGTGAGCTCAGCTCGCGGGCGACCTCGGCGAGCAGCGGATGCTCGCGCCGGCACGGGACGCACCAGGACGCCCACACGTTGACGAGGACGACCGTGCCGCGGTGCTCGGCGAGGGTGAAGGTGCCCCCATCCAGGGTCCGTCCGGACAGCGCTGGCGCGGGCTCGCCGAGGAAGCGCGGCGGCAGCTGCGTTGGGTCCCGGCCGATCCCGGCGCCGAGCACGGTCACCGCGCCGGCGACCAGGGCGACGACCAGCCCGAGCAGCGGCCACCGCCGGCGGTTGCGGGCTCGCTCCGGCGCGGGTCCAGCCGGCCTGGGCTCGGTGGCCGTCATCCGGACCCCGCAGCGGCCACCGGTTCCGCCAGCGCATCGGGCTCGGGAGTCGGGGCGGGTGCGTCGGGCCGCCGGACCGTGGTACGGCGCCGTCCCGGCCACCCGGCGAGCAGCGCGCCGGACACGACGATCGCGCCGGACGCCCACAGCCAGAACATCATCGGCGTCACCGTCAGCCGCACGGTGGCGGCGTTGCCGTCCGCTGTCACCGAGGAGACGGTGAGGTAGGCGTCGGCGGTCAGCCCGGTGTGCACCGAGGGGCTGCCGATGGCCTGGCTCATCGTCGGGTAGAAGCGCAGCGCCGGGGTGTAGACCCCGAGGTCCTGCCCTGCGTCGCGCAGCGCGAGGCGGGCGGTGACCGACATGTACCGCGGCGTCCGGGCGCGGTCCACGCCGACCAGCGTCGCCGTGTAGCTGCCGACCTGGACCTGCTCACCCACCCGCACGGCGCGTTCGGCCGATGCCGCGTACGTCGAGGAGGCCGCGATCGCGACGACGGCGACGACCATGCCGGCGTGCACGATCAACCCACCGGAACGCCGGCGCCGGGCCAGCACCAGCCGGCCGAACGCGCCCAGATCCAGGACGATGTTGCCGAGGGCGAAGGCGGCCAGCCCGAACGCGATCAGGGTGAGCGGCCCGGTCAGGCCGGCCAGCCCCAGCCCGGCGACGGTGGCGAAGCCGAGCACGGCGGGCACCCGGACCCGGCGGGCCAGCGCCCGCGGGTCACCTGACGCCCACGGCACGAGCGGACCCACCGCCATGAGCAGCACGACGCCCAGCGCCAGCGGCACCGCGAGCCGGTTGAAGAACGGGGGCCCCACGCTGGCCCGGTCGCCGGTGACGGCCTCGACGAGCAGCGGGAACACGGTGCCGACCAGGACGGTGACGGCCAGCGCCACGAAGAGCACGTTGTTCGCGAGGAACACCGACTCGCGGCTGTACACCGCACCGATGCGTTCGGAGGGGCCGAGCCGGTCGGCACGCCAGATCAGCAGCGCAGCGGCCGCGACGGCCACCACGGCGAGGTAGCCGAGCAGCACCGGCCCGAGCGCTGACTGGGTGAAGGCGTGCACGCTCGCGACCACCCCGCTGCGGGTGAGGAAGGTGCCGACGAGCACGAGCAGGAAGGTCGCCATGGCGAGGCTGAGGTTCCAGGCGCTCAGGATCGAGCGACGTTCCTGGACCATGATCGAGTGCAGCAACGCGGTCGCGGTGAACCACGGCAGGATCGAGGCGTTCTCCACCGGGTCCCAGGCCCAGTAGCCGCCCCAGCCGAGCACCTCGTAGGACCACCACGCGCCGAGCAGGATGCCGACGGTGAGCGCCGACCAGGCCAGCAGCATCCAGCGGCGGGTGACGACCAGCCAGCCACGCCCGGTCTGACCGGTGATGAGCGCCGCGACGGCGTACCCGAACGGCACGGTCAGCCCGACGTACCCGAGGTAGAGCAGCGGCGGGTGGACGCCCATCAGCGGGTGGTCCTGGAGCAGCGGGTTGGGTCCGGGGCCGTCGGCCGGCACCGGCGAGACCCGGTCGAAGGCGTTGCCGGTGGCCAGGGCGAGGGCGAAGAAGAACGCCGCCACCGACATGACCGTGGCCATCGCCCACGGGTGCAGCTCCCGGGCCTTGGGGTGCACGACGTGAGCGAGCACCACGGCGTAGCCGGTGAGCACGAGCAGCCACAGCAGCAGCGAGCCCTCCAGCGCGGCCCACAGGCTGATCACCGTGTAGTACACCGGCACGGCACGGCCGCCGTTGCTGGCCACGTACCGGACGCTGAAGTCGTGGGTGATCAGGGCCCACTCCATCGTGGCGACCACCACCAGCGCGCAGGCCAGCGCACCCCAGGTGGACAGTCGGGCGGTGGTGGCGACGGGGCGGCCGCGACCGGCGAGCGCCCACAACACGGTGGCGACAACCGTGAAGCCGCACCCTCCGGCGAGGGCGCCGAGGCCGACCAGGCTGGTCATAACCGCCTCGCCGCGCTCGATTCGGGAGCCGCCATGCCCAATCCTTCCCGCCGCCTGCCGTCGCCAGCTATCCGCCGCCCGGGTCCGGGGCCGCTTCGGTCAGCCGCTCGCCGTGAAGCCAGAGCGCGGAAGGTGACTGCGCCGTCTCGAAAAGCAAGCACCGGGAGGGCGTCCAGAATCCATAGACACGGCGCGGAAGTCTTCTAGAGGTCCGGCAACAGGGCGAGCCGACGTAGGCGACCGCGTGCCCGGGACCCGGCGTACCCGGGACTCGGCCGGGCCGGCCGCTCGCCGCCGAGGTCTCAGTCGGTGAGTCTGCTGGTCACCCTGCCGGCGACACGCAGCGGAATCCCGAACCTGTGACCGAGCTCGACGATGGTCTCGGATGCGTTCCGGTGGTGGATGACGCCCATGCCGAGCGCGCGGGCGGCCGGGAGATTGGCGGCAACGTCATCGACGAACACGGTGGCTTTCGCCTCGACGCCGAGCCGGCGCAGCACGAGCGCGAAGATGGCAGGCTCGGGCTTGCGGAGCCGTACCCGGTCCGAGATCACCACGACGTCGGCGCGATCTTCCAGCCGGTAGCCGTCGTAGGGGTCGAAGTAGCCCGATCCCCACGAGTTGGACAGCACGCCGATGCGTACGCCGCCGTCGCGGAGCGTCGCCACGGCCGCAAGCATCGCCTCGTCCGGTTCGAGCGTCGCACACATCCGGGCGAGCAACCCGTCCGGTGAGATTCCGGCGGCCGCCGCGAGGCGGGCCTCAAATGCCGTCTGGCTGACGTCGCCACGTTCGAGCGCGACGAACAGCCGCCTGATTTCGTGGTCGTGGTGGAGCAGATCCAACAGCGCCTCGTCCGGCAAGCCCTCGCGGTGGGCACAGGCCCGGATCGATGCCCACAGATCGGTGGTCAGCACACCGCCGAAGTCGAGGATCAAAGCCGTTTGCGTGAAGGTCATCGGGTCCGTGAACCTCCGACGAGGAGTCCGCAGTCGGCTCTGGCGAGCTGGACATCACGGTGCAGGGCGCGAGCCGCGCTGGCACCGGTTGCGGCCGCACGGGCGGCAACTGCGCTGATCCGCTTGAGGTTGCCGGTGTGCTGGACGTGCACGACGAGGCGGAGGGCTTGGCTGGTGTCGGTGCATGCGGCGTCGATGTCGCCCGCGCCAAGGCGGGCTTCGGCGCGGTCGATCAGGGCGGTGGCGCGGTGGCGCGGCATCGTGTCGTCAAGACCGTCGAGAGCCTGATCAAGGATCGCCTCAGCATCGCGGTAGCGGCCGAGGCGGCACATGTCACCACCCTCGTAGGCGCGCAGCTTGTCCAGGGTGAACCCGCCGATACCGCGCCATACGACGCCACTGGAGTCCGGCGTGGTCAGCGCTGTCCACGACTCTTCGAGCCGTTGCCGGCATCCGGCCAGATCGCCGATGGAGGCGCAATGTTCCGAGGCGACGGCGGCGACCCAGCCGCGGGTTTCGGCGCATGCGCCGATCTCTCCGAGAGTGCGGGCCAGGTCGGCGCACTCAAGGGCGAGCAGGTAGTCCCCGCCACCGTAGCCGAGGGCGAACGATCGACAACCCAGGATGACGGTCTGCAACTCGATGTCGTCGGCCGACCGCGCTGCCGACCAGGCCAGGTCGAAGTACGACAGTGCCTGGCGGTGGCGACTGGCGTCGAGTTCGAGCAGCACCCCGGCCAGGGTGGCCATCTCGGCGATCGCTGTGAGCACCTGCGCTCGACGGTGGGGTGGTTGGAGGGTCGACTGTAGTGACGTCACGACGTTGAGGTGGGCGATCGCCGCGGGCAGCAACCGGGAGGCCGGCACGGAGTGATACGCGCTGCGGTAGTGAGCGGCGGTGGCACACATTCCGGTGACTGGGTCGGTGTCCGCCCGGTCCCCCAAGGCACTGACGGCCAGGTTCTCGGGCAAGCGGCCGTGGGATGTGGGCGCGAACCCAAGTTCGTCGAATGGTCGGCATGTCAGGGCAGCGAGGATTCGCCGGTAGACGGGTCGGGGGTTGCGCACGTCGCCGTCCTCCCACCTGCCGACGAGGCGTCCGTCGCAGGCCACGTGTTCTCCGAGCTGTTCACCTTTGCGGGTTACGTCGCGGGCGAACTCGTCGCGGCTCTGGTGCCGTTCCTGCTCCCGGATCGCCCGGAGGACGAGGTTGGGAACCTTCTCCATCTGACGCTCCGCGGTGCTGGGGCTCCAACTGAGTCCAGTCGGCAGAAGGCCGGTGAACCTCGATCACGTCATCGGTTCTGCCATCAAGATGCCCGGAAGTGCGGGCTTCCTGCCATCGCCGCGACCAGGCTCAACCGTGTTCTATCGGTCTCGACGATACTCGACGATATCAGCAGGAGGGCGATTGATGATCCGGTTCGTGGTTGCGGAGAACCCGTCCCCGCTTCGTTCGGTATCCCGTCCGCGTGTTGGTGGTGAGTGGTGATCGCGGTCGGGCGGGAGTCACGGTCGTGGTCACCGCCGGCGCGGCCGCCGGAGGACCTGTGGGAGGAGCCGCCGATGCGTGTGGCACTGGCTCGTCATGACCTGAAGGTCGTCTACCGCCTGTTGCGGGTCCGCGGGTACAGCCAGAACGCCATCGGTGCGTTGACCGGCCAGTCCCAACCAGAGGTGTGCGCCATCATGCACCAGCGTCAGGTCCGCGCCTACGACGTGCTCGCACGCATCGCCCACGGGCTGGGCGCTCCACCCGGCTACCTGGGACTGGCGTGGTGCACCGACCCCGTTTGCTCGGAGCAGCCGTACCGGAACGGACATGACGCACCTGCGTCCCGGTCGGGTTCTTGAGGCTGCACTCGTTGTGCGGGGGTCGGTTCGATCAGAGGCTTCCCCGGGCAGTCCGGGGTTGAGGAACGGAGCAGAATGATGGTGGCAACAACGACGCCGCGACGGGCAGGTCCGGTCGGGCAGTGCGACGGTGGCCCGACGGTGTTGACGGGCACGTCTCAGCTCGGCGCTGATGGCGGCCGGCTCTGCGACCAGGACAACCCGCTCTACCCGGTGATGGGGCAGTTCGGACTCGGTCGTCCGTTCGGCCTGCTGCCGACATCGGAGAGGGTCTGCGCCGTGGAGGCGTTGCCGTTCGGGCTGCGCCGGGCGATGGTCGCCGCGACTGTGTCGGTGGGGGACCTGTCGGCGTACGGCTATGACCATGACCGGCAGATCGGCGTGATACGCGATGGAGACCAGGAGGTGCCGCTGCTGAAGCACACCACCGGCCAGACCAGGACTACCACCAACCCGGACGGGCAAAAGGGGCCGGACTCCGACGTCGACCAGCGGGAGGACTGATCTGATGGGTCGCCGAGTGACGCTGGTGCTGACCCATCCGTTCGACCCGACTGCCGACTACGTGGTCAGCGAACTCAACCGGCGCGGTGCACCAGTGTTTCGCTGCGACCCGGGCGAGTTTCCCCAGCGATTGACCCTCACGGCGCGCCTGGATGACGACAGGGCAGGAGCAGGCTGGGTCGGTTGCCTGCGCCTGCCCGAACGTGAGGTCTTCCTGTCGGAGGTCGGCTGCGCCTACTACCGACGCCCGACCATCTTCGACCTCCCAGCGGGCATGACCGAGCAGGTACGCCGATGGTCGGCCGCCGAGGCGCGCATGGGTGTGGGCGGAGTTCTCTCGGCGTTGCCTCATTGGCTGAACCACCCGGCTGCCATCGCCGCAGCCGAGTACAAGCCCGTGCAGCTTGCTCTCGCTGGAGCCTGCGGCCTGACAGTACCGGCGACCTTGGTGACGAACGATCCAGCCGAGGCTGCCAACTTTGTGGCGCACGTCGGGCGGGCGGTCTACAAGCCGCTGACCCCAGCCGGAATCACGGAGGCCGGCACCCATCGCGTCACGTTCACCACCCCGATCGCGGTCTCGGATGTCGATGAGTCGATCCGGCTCACGGCACACATGATCCAGGCATGGCTGGACAAGCGGTACGAGGTGCGGCTGACGGTCGCCGACGACACCTTTCTCGCCGCGCGTATCGATGCCGGCAGCGATGCAGCCTCAGTGGACTGGCGCGCCGACTACGACGCCCTGACCTACACGCCGATCGAGGTTCCCGATGCCATACGCGGCGGCGTGCGGGGCGTGATGGCCCGGTTGCGGCTGCGTTTCGGCATCTTCGACTTCGTCGTGTCTCCTGATGGCCGGTGGTGGTTCCTGGAGGTGAACCCGAACGGGCAGTGGGCCTGGATCGAGGACGCCACCGGGTTGCCGATCGCCGCCGCCATCGCCGACGCGCTGACTCGGGAGGAGACGTGAGCACCGTCGAGCAGCTGCGCCTGGCCATGGTCGAGCAGATGATCGTGGCGGGTTCGCTGCGCAGCCGGCCGTGGATCGACGCCTTCGGGCAGGTGCCGCGCAGCGCGTTCCTGCGCAGGTTCTTCCGCCAGAGCGCGGATCTGTCCGGCTGGGAGGCGGTCGACGAACGCGACCCCACTGGCCTCGCCATGATCTACAGCGACGTCACGCTGGTCACCCAGCTCGGCAACAACCCCGACCTGTGGGACGCCGCCCGCAGCTCCGGCGGGCCGGTGCCGGGGATTCCCACCTCCTCCAGCACCGCGCCAGGCCTGATGGCACTCATGCTCGAAGCCCTGGACGTCCGGGACGGCCACCGGGTGCTGGAGATCGGCACGGGTACCGGCTACAACGCGGCGCTGCTCTGCCACCGCCTCGGGTCCGCGCTGGTGACCACGGTCGAGTTCGACCCTGTCGTGGCCGCGGCGGCCGGCGTCGCGCTACGGGCGAATGGCTACCTGCCGACCGCCGCTGTTGCAGATGGCGTCGCCGGCTATGCCGAGGGTGCTCCGTACGACCGGCTGATCGCCACCTGCTCCACGCCGGCCATCCCGCCGGAATGGGTCGGGCAGGTACGTCCGGGTGGTGTGATCCTGACCAGCCTGCATCGCGATCTTGGCGGCGGTCCGCTCGTCCTGGTGCACGTCGATGAGCACGGCGGGGCCGAAGGCCGGTTCCTGCCCGACTACGGCGGTTTCATGCCGGTCCGGTCGGCCGGCCCGGTCGACGGCGGGGAGCGGCTGGCCGCCGCGCTGGCCGTCGAGGAGCCCGAGGTCAGCACCAGGACCACGGCGATCGATCCGGATGTGCTGGACGGCGCCGACTTCGGCATGGTCGCGGCGCTCCGGCTTCCCGGCGTGGCGTCCATCGGCTTCGAACCCGTCACCGGACCGCAGCGGTGGCTGCTGGCCGGCGACGGTTCCTGGGCGTGCCTGGACGAGGTGACCGGCGCGGTGTCCCAGCACGGAACCCGACGGTTGTGGGACGAGGTGGAGGACGCCCACCGGCAGTGGGCACAGGTCGGCGGGCCGTCCCGGAACCGGTTCGGTCTGACCGTGACCGCCTCCGGCGAGCACCTGTTCTGGCTGGACACCCCGCAGGAGGTGCGGTGGACCGAGCCTGCGTAGCCAGCCAAGGTCGCGTGCCGTGGAACCCGGAGCTTCGTGCGGCAATGCCTGTCGGCTGCTCAGCGGAGCGAGATCGCGACCTGTTCGAGGTGGTTCATCGCCTCCTGCAGCCCGTCTTCCATGCCGGAGTCGAGGTGCATGTCTCGATGCTCCTTGCTCGCGTGCTCCACGAGCACCGTGAGGGTCGTGCGTCCGTCCTTCTCGGTGAAGGTGACGGTGTTGAGCGCCTCCCCGTCGGGCATGCCCTCGTAGACCTCGGTCGAGACGATGCGCTCGTCCCGGATGATCTCGCGAAACTCGCCGTGGAAGGCGACCTCGAACCCGCCGTTCGCCACCATGACGTAGCGCCAGGAGCCGCCCGGCCGGAGATCGACCTCGGCGATCGTGACATCGCCCCTGTCTCCGCTCCACCAGCGCTTGATGAGCTCGGGTGTGGTCCACGCCAGGTAGACCAGGTGCTTGGGTGCGTCGAACTCCCGCGTGATCAGGATCTGCGTATCCGTCGGAAGCGTCACCACCGCGGTGCCGTTACTCGTCGTTGCCATCGTCCCCGTCCTCCAATGCCTTGAGTTCGCCCAACACGCCGTCCAGCCGGTCGAATCGCTCCGACCACAGTCGCTCGTAGTTCCGCACCCAGTCGTGGATCGATTTGAGCGGGCGAGCGTCGAGCCGGTACATCCGCTGCCGCCCGTGGTCGCGCACCTCGACCAGCCCCACCTCCCGGAGCACCCGCAGGTGTTTGGAGACCAGCGGCTGCGCCAGGCCGAGCGACGCCACGATGTCGCTCACCGGCCGTTCCCCGTCAGCGAGGACCTCCAGGATCTGCCGCCGCCGGGGCTCGGCCACCGCGTTGAACGCGTCTGTCGTTGTCGCTGCTCGCGCCACGAGGCGATCGTATGCCCATAATGGTATGTGTCAATACCGGCGTGCTCGCGGTCAGTTGGGAGCGGGGGCGAGCACCTCCCGTGCGGCCAGCAGCGCGTTCTGGGCGCGGGCCAGACCGGTGGTGGGGACGGCGTTGAGGAAGACCTCGACGATCTCCTCCCGGCTCATCCCGAGGGCGAGCGCGGTGCGGCACTGGAGCTGGATCTGTACCTCGGCACCACCCAACGCGATGAACGTGGCGAGGTTCGCGATGACCCGCTCCCGCCGGCTGAGCCCGGGGCGGCTGGCGACCTCGCCGTAGCCGAACTCGATGACGAACCGGGCCATGTCCGGGGCGATCGGGGCGTATGCCTGCTCGATGAAGTCGGCGGTTCCGGGGAGCTCCCGGTCGAGCAGGACCCGCCCCCGCTCGTAGGCGGTGCTGCGGTGGGTGTCGGTCATGAGCGGACCTCCGGTCCGGGCGCGTGCGAGCGGTCGATGGTGGCCGGGTCGATCAGGTCGGGGCGTTCGACGTGGACGAAGTGCGCGGCCCGGCTCACCCGCAGCAGGCTGCCGCCGGCCGGCATCGCCACCCCGGTGACGAACTCCTCGACCAGGTCGGGCGGGGCGCCGTTGTCCCGGGCGCCGACGATGAAGCGGACCGGCACCGGGATCGAGTCGACCTGCTCGACGAGGTTGATCCCGAACAGGTCGTCCCAGGAGGAGTTGACGACGAACGACGTCATCGCGGCCAGCCGGACGATGTCGCGCAGCCGGTACTCCGGGGTGCGGGCCGCGCGCCACAGCAGCTCGGCGACGAGGCGTGGCAGTCCCGCCCGGCGATCGGCGTAGATCCCGCCGGAGCGGGCCACGACGTCCACCCGGCGCAGCGCCCTGCTCGCCGGGTACGGCGGTGCCCCGAGGCGGCGGACCCGGCGTGCCAGGGACGGCCGGGCGGAGTGCCGGGCCGCCTCGGCGAGCCGCTCGGCGACGATGAGGTCCGCCCGCCCGTTGTCGATCACCGGTGCCAGGCAGGTGAGGGTGGCGACCTGTTCGGGGCGCCGCAGCGCCAGTCGCAGCGCGATCACCGCGCCGAGGGAGTGGCCGACCAGGTGCAGTGCCTCGACACCGAACCGGGTCTGAAGCTCCTCAACCAGCTCGACACCGTCGTTGACGGCCTGGTCCACCGTCATCCCGGCCGGGTCGAGGCCACGGCGGAAGGCGCTGCCGTACCCCCGCCGCTCCCAGCACACGACGACGTACCGCTCCTCCAGGCCGGAGACCCAACCCAGCTCGCGCGCCGACGGGATCGCCGGGTCCATGAAGCCGTGGACGTAGAGCAGGACCGGGTTACTCCGGTCGGTACCCCGGATGAGCAGAGTGTGCTCGGCCCCGCCGAGCCGGATCGACCTCCGCTCGCTGATCGGGTCGGGGCCGGTCAGCACCGTCAGCCGGCGGACCGCCCGGCGGGTGCGGGCCCGGGCCAGGGCGGCCGAGCGTTGGCTGACCTCCGGTGGTGCGGCGCTGGTCATCTGGCGCTCCTCGCGTCTCGGGCGTGGTCAGGGGTCGTCGGGGCAGAGGCAGAGGCAGAGGCAGAGGCAGGCGGGGTCGGGGTGGCGAGCTGCCGGCGGGCCCACGCCTCGCCGGCCGGGCTGCCGGCGACCATGTCGCGGAGGAGCGCGAGGGCCGCCTCGACGTCGTGGTCGCCGATGCTCGCCTCGATCGAGGCGTAGAGGGTCTCCTCGATCGCAGCCACCTCCCGTGCCGTCCGCTGACCCGCCTCGGTCAGCGACAGCTCGACCTGGCGCCGGTTGGCCGCCGGGACGGTCCGGTCCACCAGGCCGGCGTCGACGAGCCCGCTGACCAGACGGCTCGGGCTGTGCCCGCTCTCGCAGACCAGCAGCTCGCCGAGCCCGCGCAGGGTGGTCCCCGCCCGGTCCAGCAGGATCCGCAGCACCTCCGCCTGCGAGGGGGTGACCCCCGCCTGGTCGAGCTGGCGGGCCAGCCACCGGTTGCCCTCCCGCTGCGCGGCGAGGATCAGGTACCGCAGCGCCTCGGCGTGCCTCACCTGCCGGCCGTCCCGGCACCGGCACCGCTGGCCACGGTGCCGGTGCCGGTGCCGTCGACCCGCGCCAGCAGGAAGTCCTCGATCGCCCGGCCGTAGCTGACCGGGTGGCTGAACCGGAACATGTGGCCGGTCCGGTCCAGGATCACCTCGGTGGCGTCCGGGATGCCGTTGCGCATGATCGCCGCCGCGTCGGGTCCGATGAGCGTGTCGTGGGACGGGGTGAGGATCAGCGTCGGCACCGCCACCCGGCTGAGGTCGTCGACGTAGTCGGTGGTCAGCGCGACCCGGGTGCGCCGGACGAAGGCGGCCGCGGGCGTGCTGTCGAGGAAGAGCCGCCGGCTCGCCGCCCCGGACCACGGCAGCTGCCCCTCGCCGTCGTGTGGGGAGGCGAGGTTGCGGGCGTGCAGGCGGAGCGTGAGCTGCCGGTACAGCGGGCCGCGCAGGAGCGGGACCATCGCGTACGCCAGCCGGTCCACCGGCGAGGTCACCGGGTCGGTGGCGAAGCCGCCGGACATCACCAGGCCACGCAACCCCGGGGGGCGCCGCACGGCGAGGCCGAGTGCCACGTTGGCTCCGAAGGAGTCGCCGACCAGGACGAACCCGTCGAGGTCGCCGACCTGGTCGGCGACGAAGTCGACGTACCCCTCGATGGTGGTCGGCCCGTCCGGCAGGCGCATGGTCCGCATCGGGCGGGCCGCCAGCGGTGTGAGCTGCGCCGGCGACCATGGCGCGCCCGAGAAACAGGGGACCAGAACAAGTGTTGGGACAATTGATGCTGCATCATGTGTTGCCATGGCACTTTTCTACCGAGCTGGCGGCCCGGTGTCAACCGGTCCGCCGTGCGGGTGCGGTTCGGGTGTCGGACCGCACACCCGATCGGGGTGCGCCCGGTCGGGTCGGCGCTAGGCTCTGGGGCGGCCGGCGCGCCGCGCACGGTGGCAGCCCCGACCCACTCGAACAGAGGAGGCGGTGGTGGTGGCGGTTCCCGGGACCGGCCTGGCCCGAGGTCTGGCCGTGGTGCTGCGCCGGCTGACCCGCCGGTCGGTGACCGCGCAGTACCCCGACACCCCGCCGGACCTGCCGCCGCGCTCACGCGGCGTGATCGGCCTGCTGGAGGAGAACTGCACGGTCTGCATGCTCTGCGCGCGCGAGTGCCCGGACTGGTGCATCTACATCGACTCGCACAAGGAGACCCTGGAGGTTCCTGGTGCGGCCCGGCCGCGCCAGCGCAACGTGCTGGACCGCTTCGCCATCGACTTCAGCCTGTGCATGTACTGCGGGATCTGCATCGACGTGTGCCCGTTCGACGCCCTGTTCTGGTCGCCGGAGTTCGAGTACGCCGAGTTCGACCTCACGGAGCTGCTGCACGAGCGGGGCCGGCTGCGGGAGTGGAGCTGGACCGTGCCGGCACCGCCGGCGCACGACACCGGCGCGCTGCCGGCACCGGGCGGTACCGGATGACCGCCGCGCCGATCACGCCGGTCCATCCGGCCCCCGGGTACCTCGCGGTGTCCGGCGCCGAGGTCGTCTTCCTGCTGCTCGGGCTGGTCGTCCTCGGCGCCGCGGTGCTCTGCGTCACGTCACGCAGCGTCGTGCGGTCCGCCCTGTGGCTGGTGCTCAGCCTGGGCGGGTTGGCCGGCTGCTACCTCGTACTGACCGCGGAGCTGGTCGCCGTCGTGCAGGTCCTGATCTACGCCGGGGCCGTGGTCGTGCTGCTCCTGTTCGGGCTGATGTTCACCCGGGCACCGATCGGCCGCAGCGCCGACGTGGACACCCCGAACCGGCCGGTCGCCGCCGTGGTCGGGGTCGCCGCCGCCGGGCTGCTGGCGTGGCTGCTGGTCGACGCGTTCCGGCTGTCCTACCTGGAGCTGCCGGCGGCTCCCACCGGCACCGCGGAGGCGATCGGTGCGGCCGTGTTCCGGCACTACGTGCTGCCGTTCGAGGTGATCTCGGTGCTGCTGCTGGCCGCACTGATCGGCGCCCTCGTGCTGTCCCGGCCGGACATCAGCACCGCGGAGCACCGCTGATGCATCTGCTCTATCCACTGACGCTGTCCGCGCTGCTGTTCGGCGTGGGGACGTATGCCCTGCTCGCCAGGCGCAATGCCGTGCTGGTGCTGATGGGCGTGGAGCTGATGCTCAACGCGGTCAACCTCGACCTGGTGGCCTTCGACGTCTGGCTGCGCGACACGCTGCGCAGCGGGCAGGTCTTCGCGCTGTTCGTGATCACCATCGCGGCCGCCGAGGTCGGTGTGGCGCTGGCCATCGTGCTCGCGGTGTTCCGGTTGCGCGCCACCGTGGCGATCGACGAGCTGACCGACCTCGGCGAGCCCGATGCCCTCGCCGCGGAGCGATTGACGGGCGTCGAGCTGGCGAAGGGGGCGGACGTTTCGTGACCCGGACGGCGTGGGTGTTGCCGCTGTTGCCGTTCGTCGCCGCGCTCGTCGGGCTCGGGCTGGCCATCCGGGGACCGGCGGCCCGCCGCGTCGCCGCCATCGTGGCGGCGCTCGGCACCGGGTCGGCCGCGGTGCTCGCGATCCCGCTGGCGGCCGGCGCGGTGCGGCTGGCCGGTCCGGTGCAGGCCGCCGTGGAGATCGCGCCCACCGGTGGCGCCCTCACCGTCAGCGCCAGCACCCTGGTCGACCCGCTCGCCGGGATCGTGGCGCTGATGGTGTGCTGGGTGGCGCTGGCCGTGCAGCTCTACTCGGTGGAGTACCTCGGCACCGACGCCCGCTACCCCACCTTCGCCGCCGAGGTGTCGCTGTTCACCGCCGCGATGCTCGCCGTCGTGCTCTCCGGCGACCTGCTCGCCCTGCTCATCGGGTGGGAGGTCATGGGGTTGTGCTCCTACCTGCTCATCGGCCACTACCGGGAGCTGCCGGAGGCGCCACCGGCCGCGCTCAAGGCGTTCCTGGTGACCCGCGTCGGTGACGTCGGCTTCCTGCTCGGTGTGCTTCTGCTGGGCCGGCACGCGCACACGTTCCGGATCACCGAGGTGCTCGCCGCCGTGCCGTCGCTGTCACCCGGCGTGCTCACCGCCGCCACGCTGCTCATCGCGCTCGGTGTGGCCGGCAAGTCGGCGCAGTTCCCGCTGCACACCTGGTTGCCGGACGCGATGGCCGGCCCGACCCCGATCTCGGCCCTGATCCACGCCGCCACCATGGTCGCCGCCGGGATCTACGTGGTGCTGCGGCTGCACCCGGCGTTCGCGGCGGCACCGACCACCCTCGGGGTGCTGGCCGTGGTGGCCGCGGTGACGATGGTGCTGGGCGGCCTCGCCGCGCTCGGGCAGGACGACATCAAGCGGGTCCTGGCGTGGTCCACGGTCAGCCAGCTCGCCTACATGCTCGGCGCGGCCGCCGTCGGCGCGGTCACCGCGAGCGCGTTCCACCTGCTCACCCACGCGGCGTTCAAGGCGCTGCTGTTCCTCGCCGCCGGCGCGGTGCTGCACGGCGCCGGCACCGGCTCGATGAGCCGCCTGGGTGGCCTGCGGCACCGGATGCCGGTGACCTTCTGGGTCACCGTCGTCGGTGCGCTCGCCCTCGCCGGCGTGCCACCCGCCTCCGGGGCGTTCTCCAAGGAGAGCGTGCTGGACGGCGCGTACGCCGCCGCCCACGGCGAGGTGCCCGGCGTCGCGCCCTGGACCGGGTGGCTCGTGCTGGCGGCCGGGCTGCTCACCGTGCTGCTCACCGCGGCGTACCTGACCCGCCTGCTGCTGCGGACCTTCCTCGGCGTGGCGCGCGAGCCGGCGGCCGCTGGTGCGGCCCACGAGCCGGGCCGGCTGATGAGCTGGCCGGTGCTCGCCCTCGCCGTCGCCGCCGCCGGGCTGGGGGTGCTCACCGGTCCGCTGCCCCGCTGGCTGGGCGGCTCGCTGCGGCTCGACGCCGGCCTGACCGTTGTCTCGCTCCTTCTCGTCGCGACCGGTGCGGGCGTGACATACCTGCAATGGCGGGCCGACCCGGCCGCGGACCCGATCCGGCGGCTCGGTCCGCGCCTCACCGCCGCGCTCGCCGCCGGGCTGTATGTCGACCGTGCGCAGCAGGCCCTGGTGGTCCGCCCGGTCCAGGCGGTCGCCCGGCTGGCGTCCACCGCGGACCGGGAGGTCGTCGACGGCGCGGTGCGCGGCACCGGCCGGGCGACGGTCCGGCTCGGCCGGCTGCTCGCCCGGGCCCAGCTGCCCGACGTGCAGCGGTACGCGACCGGTGTCGTGGTCGGCTCGATCCTGGTGGCGGTGGCCGTGGTGGTGACCCGATGATCGTCGTGCTGCTTGCGCTGCCGTTCGCGGGCGCGATGCTCGCGCCGCTGGTGCGCGGTGACCGGGCCGCCCGCTGGTTCGGTGTCGCGGTCACCGCGATGACGTTCGCGGTCTCGCTGACCCTGCTGTCCGGGATCGGTGGCCCGGTGCGCGGCACGGTGGATGCCCGGCACGCGATCGACGTGCCGTGGATCCCGGCGCTTGGTGTGCGCTTCCATGTCGGCGTGGACGGGGTGAGCCTGCCGCTGGTGCTGCTCACCACGCTGCTGTGCCTGCTCAGCGCGATCTACACGCTCACCGCGCTGCCCGCGCCCGGCAAGGCGCCGCTGCTCACCTGCGTCGTGCTGGCCACCGAGGTCGGCATGCTCGGCACCTTCGTGGCCCTGGACCTCGTGCTGTTCTTCGTGTTCTTCGAGGTCGTGCTCCTGCCGATGTACGTCCTGATCGCGGTGTGGGGCGGACCGGGCGGGCGGGCCGCCGCGTTGAAGTTCGTGCTCTACACGCTGCTCGGCTCGGTGCTCGTGCTGGTCGGCATCGGCACCGTCTACGCCGCGACCGGCAGCGTCGACGTCGTGGCGCTGTCCGGTCGGGGCGGTGCTGGGATCGCCCACGGCACCCAGGTCGCGGCGTTCCTCGCGCTGTTCGCCGGGTTCGCGGTGAAGGCACCGCTGTACCCGTTGCACACCTGGCTGCCGGACGCCCACACCGAGGCCCCCACCGTCGGGTCGGTGCTGCTGGCGGGCGTGCTGCTGAAGATGGGCACCTACGGCCTGGTGCGGGTCGCCGTGCCGATCCTTCCCGACGGCGCCCGGGCGATCGCGCCGGCGATGGCCGTGCTCGCCGTCGCCGGGATCGTGGTCGGCTCGCTGAACTGCCTGGTACAGCGCGACGTCAAGCGGCTCATCGCGTACTCCTCGGTCGGGCACATGGGGTTCGTGCTGCTCGGCATCGCCACCCTCACCCCGACCGGGATCAACGCCGCACTGCTGGCGAACATCGCGCACGGGATCATCACCGGGCTGCTGTTCTTCGCCGTCGGCGCGGTCAAGGACCGCTACCACACCGCGGACCTGCCGACCCTCGGGTCCGGGCTGATGGCCCGGCTCCCGGTGCTCGGCGGCCTGCTGCTGGTCGGCTCCGTGGCCAGCCTCGGGCTGCCCGGCCTGGCCGGGTTCTGGGGCGAGGCATTCGTGCTGCTGTCGGCCTTCCAGCCGGCGAGCGGGCTGCCCGGCTCGTTGTTCACGGCGCTGCTGGTCGTTGCCGGGGTCGGCGCCGCGCTCACCGCGGCGTACTTCCTGCGGCTGTTGCGGATGCTGGTCACCGGGCCGGACGTCTCCGCGGCGGCGGCGGAGACGTCCGGCGGGGTCGGTGTGGTCGCGGACGCCAACCGGGTCGAGCTGCTGGCGTGGTTGCCGCTGGTGCTGCTCGCCGTGGCGATCGGGCTGTATCCGAAGCTGGTGCTGGGGCTGACCGAGGCGCCGGTGCGTGCCCTGATGGGGGTGTTCGGCTCGTGAACGGCACTGGGTCCGTCGACTACCTCGCGCTGGCGCCGATCCTTGCTGCGGCCGCCGGTGTGGTCGCCGTGCTGGTGGCCGACCTGGTGCTGCCGTTGGCCCATCGGGTGGTCGTGTGGTGGGTGGGCGTGGCCGGCGCCGGGGCGGCCCTGGCCGCGTCGCTCGCGCTGGCGCTGGCCGGTGAGCACCGGACGGTGTTCTGCACCCCAGCCGGGACGCTGCCGGGTGGCGTGCCGGCCGGGCCGTCGTGCTCCTACGTCGTCGACCGGTTCACCACCTACCTGCTGGTGCTGCTGTCGGCCGCGGCGGTGATCGCGCTGTTGCTCGCCGCCGCCACGGCGCCCCGCGAGGTCCCGGCCGGGGAGTACACGCTGCTCGTGCTCGCCTCCCTGGCCGGCGGGCTGACCCTGGTCGGCGCGCGGGACCTGATCACCCTCGTCGTGGGGCTGGAGACGCTGACCCTGCCGACGTACGTGCTGGTCGCGCTGCGACGCGGGGACCGGCGGTCGACCGAGGCGGGCGTGAAGTTCCTGCTGGTGTCGGTGACGGCGAGCGCGATCATGCTGCTCGGGATGGCGCTGGTGTACGGCCTGACCGGTTCGGTGTACCTGGACCGGATCGCGGTCGCGCTGGCCGGCCGGTCGGAGCTGCACGACCTGCCGCTCGTCCCGGCGGCGATGGTGCTGGTGCTCGCCGGGTTCGGGTTCAAGGTCACCCTCGTGCCGTTCCACTGGTGGGCGCCGGACGTCTACAGCGGCGCACCGGTCCCGGTCGCCGCGTACCTGGCGACAGTGTCGAAGGCGGCCGGGGTGGGGGGACTGCTGCTGGTCATCCTCGGCGCCTTCGGTGGCTACGGGGTGGTGTGGGGACCGGTGCTCGCCGTGCTCGCCGCGGCGTCGATGACGATCGGCAACCTGGTCGCGCTGCGCCAGGACGACGCGGTCCGGCTGCTGGCCTGGTCCTCGGTAGCGCACGCCGGGTACCTCATCGCCCCGCTGGGCGTGGCCGGCTCGGCGGGTGGCCGCGCGGTGCTCGACGTCGCGGTCCCGGCCACGCTCGGCTACCTCGCCCTGTACGTCACGGTCAACCTCGGCGCGTTCGCCTGCGTGATCGCCGCAGGCCGGACGTCGATCGGCGGCCTACGCGGGCTGGCCCGCAGCAATCCGTGGCTCGCCGGGGCGCTGGCGTTCTTCCTCATCGGGTTGGCAGGCCTGCCACCGGGGCTGGCCGGCCTGGTGGCCAAGGTGGTCATCTTCCGCGCCACCCTGCTCGGTGGGCTCGGCTGGCTGGCGGTAGTCATCGCGGTGAACTCGGTGATCGGGCTCGCCTACTACCTCCGGTTCGCCGCCGCGTTGTTCCGGAGCCAACCTGAGGGCGCTGTGGAGCGGCGGCCAGCGGCCGTGACCGCACGGGTGGCCCGCCCGCTGGCGGTGGCCGTCGGGCTCGTCGTCGTCGCGGCGATCGTCCTCGGCTTCGCCCCCGAGTGGGTGCTCGGTCCGGCGTCGAGTGCCACACCCTGAACTGGGAACGCGCGGGGCCGATCATCTCGTTGGAACGGTTGTCCGATCGCCTGCCTACCCGAGGAATCGCGCGTGCGTCGCCACTACAACGGTCTCAAGACGGCCGTCCTGCTCGGCCTGCTGTCTGCCCTGATCCTGTGGATCGGCAGCATGTTCGGGCGTGGCGGCCTGATGATCGGGCTGGTGCTGGCCCTGGGCACCAACGCCTTCGCCTACTGGTACTCCGACCGGCTGGCGCTCGCCTCGATGCGCGCCAGGCCGGTCAGCGAGCTGGAGCAGCCGGCGCTGTACGCCATCGTCCGCGACCTCGCCTTCGCGGCCCGCCAGCCGATGCCGCGGCTCTACCTCAGCCCCACCAACCAGCCGAATGCGTTCGCCACCGGTCGCGACCCGCGGCACGCCGCGGTCTGCTGCACCGAGGGGATCCTGGGCATGCTCTCCGCGCGCGAGCTGCGGGCCGTGCTCGGCCACGAGCTGTCCCACGTCTACAACCGGGACATCCTGATCTCGTCGGTGGCCGGTGCGCTGGCGAGCGTGATCATGTATCTGTCGCACATGGCGTTCTTCGCCGCGATGTTCGGGGGCGGACGGGACAGTGAGGAGCGCAACCCGTTCGGGGGGCTGCTGCTGATGGTGCTCGGACCGATCGCCGCGACGGTGGTGCAGCTGGCCATCAGCCGGTCCCGGGAGTTCCAGGCCGACGCCGACGGTGCTCTGTTGACCAACGACCCGCTGGCCCTCGCCAGCGCGCTGGCCAAGCTCCAGCGGGGCACCCAGGCCTTGCCGCTGCCGCAGGAGGACCGGCTCGTCGCGACGAGTCATCTGATGATCGCCAACCCGTTCCGCTCGGGTGGTCTGGCCAACCTGTTCTCCACCCACCCCCCGATGGAGGAGCGGATCAGGCGGTTGGAGGAGATGGCCTTCCACCGCGGCTACAACGGCTGACCGGCCGGTCCTGCCGGCCCGGCCGGGTCACGGCTCGACCCGACCCTCCATCGCGGCCCGGGCGACCTCGATCACGTACTGCCCATAGCCCGACTTGGCCTGCGCCTCGCCAAGCTTGTACGCCGCCTCCGCGTCGACGTACCCCATCCGCAGGGCGATCTCCTCCAGGCAGGCGATGCGCACGCCCTGGCGGTGTTCGAGCACCTGCACGAACTGGCCGGCCTCCAGCAGGCTGTCGTGGGTGCCGGTGTCCAGCCACGCCGTGCCGCGGCCGAGGTTGACCAGGTGCGCCCGGCCCTCCGTGACGTAGACGTTGTTCACGTCGGTGATCTCCAGCTCGCCGCGGGCGGACGGGGTGAGGCTGGCCGCGATGTCCAGCACCGTGTTGTCGTAGAAGTACAGGCCGGTCACCGCGAGGTTGGAGCGGGGCTTGGCCGGCTTCTCCTCGATGGACAGCAACCGGCCGTCGTCGCCCACCTCGGCAACGCCATACCGTTCCGGGTCGCGGACCGGATACCCGAACAGGGTGCAGCCGTCGAGGTCGGTGACTGCCCGCTGGAGGGTCTGCGCCAGCCCGTAGCCGTGGAAGATGTTGTCGCCGAGGACCAGGCATGCGGAGTCGTCACCGACGTGCTGGCGGCCGATGATGAAGGCCTCCGCCAGCCCCCGCGGCTCGGCCTGCTCGGCGTACGAGAGGGAGATCCCGAGCTCGGAGCCGTCGCCGAGCAGCCGCCGGAACAGCGGGAGGTCGGTCGGTGTGGAGATGACCAGCGTCTCGCGGATGCCGGCGAGCATCAGCACCGACAGCGGGTAGTAGATCATCGGCTTGTCGAAGACCGGCAGGAGCTGCTTCGACACGGCGCGGGTCACCGGGTGCAGCCGGGTCCCCGCGCCGCCGGCCAGGATGATGCCCTTCACTGCGAGCCCTTCCGGTTGCGCGCTCGGTGCGGTCATGGGTGGTAGCCGCGCCACGCGACGGTCCCCGTGACGACACGGCCTTGACGAGCGTGGCCGATCGTAGTTCACCGGCCGTAGACGCTTCGCTGCACCGTAGTTGGGCCAGCTGTTGCGAGGGTCAGCCCTGGGGGCCGCCGCCGTTCGTGAACGAAGTGCCGGTTTCGAGCAGCGACTTCAGGTCGCTGAGCACCCAGCTCCAGCCGCCGCCGGCACCCATGCCCTCCATCTCGCCGGAGACCAGCAGGGCCAACCTCGGGGCGCCTTCGATGTCGTGGATCAGCGTCAGCCTGGTCACCCCGTCCCCGCTCGTCTCGATCTCGTAGGTGAGGACGGTCGCACCTTCTGCCGCCACCTCCGGGTCCATCACCATGTGCCATTTCTGGACCAGCTTGCGTGGCGGGTCCGCCTCGATGATCTCGCCTTCGACGGCCACCTCTGGTGCGCCCATCGCGCGCATCGCCTCGCTCGTGAGGCCCCGGTACGCGCCGCCCGGGCGCAGGTCGAACTCCGAACGGACGCCGTAGCCGTACCGCTCGGTCCATTCCGGCTGGGTGATCGCGTCCCACACGGCTTGCGGAGTCGCCTTGATGTAGATCCGGTACACCTGCGTGGTCACCGTGCGGTTCGTCGTGGTACTCATGCCTTGCCCTCCAGTTCGGCCTTGAGGTCCGCGAGCGCCGAGAGTTGGCGCTCGGTGAACTTGTCGATCCACCGGTCATGGATCAGCCGGATCGGCACCGGGTTGAGGAAGTGCAGCTTCTCCCGGCCCGACCGGCGGGTGACCACCAGCCCTGCGTCCTCGAGCACCCGAAGGTGCTTCATCACACCGAAGCGGGTCATCTCCAGCTCCGACTCCAGCTCGGTGAGGGTGCGGCCGTCACGGACGAGGAGCCGGTCGAGCAGGAACCGTCGGGTGGGGTCGGCTAGTGCTTTGAACACCCGGTCGTCGTCGGACACCAGGGAAAGATAGGTGACCTATTGGTCACATGTCAAATGGCCTCCCGCCCTGGCCTCCCGGCCTGGTCGGTCGGGCCGGCCGAGGGGGTCGGGTCCGGGTGGCCGCCGTCGACGACCAGGGCCGTTCCGGTGATCAGTGCGGTGGTGGCGAGCTGGGGACGGTCATCCGCGCCACGCGTCAGCGGCGCCGGCCGCGAATGCGGCGAAGGTGGTCGGGTGTCGACCGGTGACGGTGGCGACGTGGTCGGTGATCGCCGCCATCGCGCCGGACGTGGTGGACTCGATGTAGAGGTGGGCCATGAACTCGGCGAACCCGGCCGGGGCGCCGGAGGCGTGCAGGGTTTCGTGGATCGGCTCCGGCCCTGACTCGACGTAGCGGACCTGCCGTCCGGCGGCCGCGGAGATGTGCTCGGCCACCTCGGCGAGGGTCAGTGCCGCAGGCCCGGTCAGGGTGTACTCCTTGCCCGCGTGGCCGTCCTCGGTCAGCGCGAGAGCGGCGACCGATGCGATGTCATGGGTCGAGACGTAGCTGACCGGGTGCCGGCCGCCCGGCAGGGTGATCTCGCCGCGTTCCCTGATCTTCCCGACCAGGTCGAACATGTGGTTCTCGGAGAAGTTCTGCATGAACGTTCCGGGCCGCAGGATCGTGCTCGCCATGCCGGAGCCCTCGACCAGGAGTTCCACGCTACGCAGCGGATTGTCCGCCCCGGCGTGCTCCGCACCGAAGGCCGACAGCAGCACGATCCTCCGCACCCCGGCGTCGGCCGCGTCGTGGAGGAAGGTACCGACCTGCTCGACCGGGTCGGTGACGAAGTCGACGAGGAACCTGCTGACGAGGTAGACCGCGTCGACCCCAGCCAGTGCGGCCGGGTAGCTGGTCCCGTCGAGCCAGTCGAAGCGCACCGGTTCGACACCGGTGTTCGCCGCTGTGGGGTTGCGGCTAGCCGCACGGACCGTGACGCCGCGCTTGACAAGTTGTGGTGTCACCCGGCGGCCGGTCTTGCCGGTCGCGGCGGTCACGAGAACGGTGAAACCCATTCAGGTCTCCGATGATCGATCTCTACTGGACGAATCGACCGTACGGCTGTCTGGCGGGACTAGCCATGACAGTCTGTCATCCTGGCATACCCGATTGACTCATCACCACGAGTCGTGACCTGACTGCGCGGTCCCGGGTGACGTCGGACCGCGCACGCACCAGACCCGCACCGAGGCTCAGAGGAAACGTACGCATTCGTGGGATCGGTCGGTCACGGCCTCGATCAGCCGTTGTGCCAGGGATCCAGGCGGCTGCTCATTGAGGCATTCCGCGTAACTGGTGCTCACGGTGTGTGATTGCCGGTGTGGGTCAGGTGGTGCGGTGGTGCTCGTGGTGAAGCAGGACCAGGGCTGCGGCGACGATATCGCCGATGCGTTGCGGGCAGCCACGCCAGC
>JACQDL010000014.1 GCA_016201065.1 Actinomycetota bacterium | reverse complement strand
TATTCCCAGCCGGCCCCGGAACCGGCCGTCATCCGGGCACGACAGCCCGGTCCCAGGCATGCCCCAACCCGGAATCACACACCGTAACCAAAACCTTCAGCCCCATGCACCACCCGAAAGCTCTTAAGTCCCGGGCATTGACCCCAGCAGCCTCCTGTCGATTTCCGGTCTATCGTATTGGTCTGATAGAACCGGACAAGTTGCGACGCCGACCACTATGCTGCGAGGCGCGTTCGGCGGGACGCCGCGGGGGAGATGTGCAGACCCGGAAAGACCAGCTCCAGGCGTACCGTTTCGTCACCACCAGGGCTCAGGCAGCACTTCTGCACGGCGATCCGGATGCCGTGGAGACGCCGATGCGGCGAATCGGTGTCGCGACTCTTGCCGGAATCATGATCGCGGTGCTGGTGGTGGTGGGATTCGGCATCTTCGGTCTGATCCGGCCTGGCGACAAGAGCGGTTGGCAAGCCGACGGCACGCTGGTGGTGGAGAAGGAGACGGGCGGCCGGTTCGTCTACGACAAGCGGGACGGCCTGTTGCACCCGGTACTCAACTACACCTCGGCCCGGCTCTTCCTCGGCTCGGCGACCGTCCGGGTGCGGTACTACTCCCGGAGTTCGTTGGCGGCCGCCGGCCGTGGCGCACCGATCGGGGCACCGGGGCTCCCCGACTCAATCCCGCCACCCGGTGGCCTGATCGAGGGGGCGTGGACGGTGTGCGCGCACCCCACGCAGGACGGTCCGGCGGTCGTCGGAACCCGGCATGCCGTGGCCGCGCCCACGGTGACGCTGTCGGTCGGCTTCCCGGTCCCCGGGACGCATCTCGATCCTGACCGAGCACTGCTGGTCGTCCTCACCGCCCAGGCTGATGGTGACCCGTACTACCTGATCTGGAATGACCATGCGCTGCGCATTCGCGATATCCGGATCGCGACCAGCGGGCTGAGCAGCCTGACGGTGAGCAAGGCCGTCCCGGTCACCGGGGACTGGGTCAACTCCATCCCTCCTGGTCCGGATCTTCGGCCGGTCGACGTCCCGGGGCGGGGCGTCCCGGGAGCCGGCGTCGCGGTGGGAGGCGTCGTCCGCAAGATCGGCCAGGTGCTGCTCGTTCCCGGTGAGGCCGGCCAACCTGACCAGTACTACGTGGTGCTGCCCGCCGGCGTCGCTCCGACCACCGCGACCGATGCCCTGCTGCTGCTCGGGGACCCGCGTGAGCGGGCCGCATACGCGGGCCAGGCACCGACGCCGATCAGGGTGGCGGCGCCGGACGTGGCGCCACGCGCCGTCGCCGCGGTCGGCACGGCGGGGTTCCCGCCGGGGCCCGTGCCAACGATCGTCGATCCGTCCCAGGGTGGCCCGCGGGTGGCCTGCTCGACGTACGACGTGAGCGCCGGTACGTCGGTCGTGTCGCTCACCGATGCCGCGCCAGGTGCGAGGGCACCGGCATCCGGGGTCGTGCTGCCACCCGGTCGGGCCGCCCTCGTGCGGGTGGTGCCATTCGCCGGCGGAGAGCCCACCGGCACGACCTACCTCGTGACCGACGCCGGTGTGCGATATCCGGTGCCCTCCGGTGACGTGCTGTCCGCCCTCGGCTATGGCGCGGCGCGCCAGACTCCGGTGCTCAAGGGAATCGTCGACATGATCCCTGCCGGGCCGGCGCTCGATCCCGTGGTGGCGAGCCGACCGGTGGTGGTGTCCCCCGGGGCCGTCGACGTTCCGGGCCGATCACCCGGTAGTGGCGACTGACCCATTCGGTGCGATTGAGCGAACGGTGACAATACGTTCCGTCCGTCGGGTGGGAACTGGTTTGACGTTTTCGTCGTCGGACGTACAGTCGGACGGTGGCCGACCAGGTCATCGGTGAAGCGGTCGCCCGAGGACGTGGTCCTCTGGGCATGTTGCCAGGAGGTTAGGCGTGGAAGGTATCGGCCTCGAGCACGAAGCGATGAGCAGGGGCGCGGCAGCGGTCGCGGAAGCGTCTGAACTGATCAAGGGTCACATGCAGCAGCTCAACGCCGAAGTCGAGGCGATGATGGCCGGCTGGAGCAGCGCGGCCTCTCGCTCCTTTACCACGCTGCACGAGAGTTGGATCGCCCAGCAGGGAAAGCTGCACAACGCGTTGCAGGGCATGCATGAGGCGCTGGTGCACACCCATGCGACCTACACGCACCAGGAAGAAGAGCAGGCCAGCCAGTTCAGCAACATCACCGCCCAGCTCTGACCAAGGAACCGTGGAGGGGTTTTCCGTGGACACGATCAAGGTTCATTTCGACTCGCTGAGCAGTGGGGCGGCCGCCATCGCGTCGAGTCACCGGGCGTTGCAGGCTACCCTTGACGACCTCCAGAAGAAGCTCGCCCCAATGGTTGCCACCTGGCAGGGCGCGGCTCAGCAGGCCTACTACGAGCGCAAGAACGAGTGGGAGCAGGCGTCGGTCGCGATGGCCACCATCCTCTCCCAGATGGGGAACGCCGTCAGCCAGGCCCACGACAGCTACCAGGCCGCGGAGGCGTCGAACCAGCGCATCTGGCGCTGATCGTCGGCCAACGGCGGTCGGGGTTCTCCGGCAGACTCGGCGGTCGTCGGGGCGATGCGTCGAGGGGGTGGGCTGGTGCGAGCAGTGGGGTGTTCCGCCGAGGATGGGCTTGACGCCGGCCTGGTGGGCACCCACTGGGCACTCGTCGCCAAGGGGTACGAGCGGGACGGCTGGCCCGACCCGGTGGGCCGGTTCCGTCCGGTTGGCGCGTTGCGCGGAGCCGCGCTGCCGGTGCCGCAGGTCGACGGGACCTGGCGGCGCGTGCCGTGTCCCGATCCGGTGCGGCTGGCGCGCCGGATCGGTGCAGAGGCCGTCCGGGCGCCGGAGCGGGCGGCATTCGACACCCTGGCGCCGTTCCGCCGGTCGACCGACATTCGCTACGGGGAGCTCGTGGTCTCGGCGAGCGTGTACCCCCGGCGGACCGTGGTGACCGGCCCGAACCTCCCCACGGTCAGCCTCACCCGGCATGGGCCGCCGGACATCGCGGAGCCGGTGGATCCGATCGGCACCCGGCAGCCGCTGGCGCTGGCGCTGGCGGTCCACGGCCGGCCCGGCGCCATCCGGCCCGGCCGGGGTGGCCTGAACCGGAGCCGGTACGACGTGGTCGCGCTGGCCTGGAACCGCCGCTACGAGCTGCGGCAAGCCGGGCCTGACCGGGCCGAGGTGTTCCGGGAGGACGTCCGGGTGGCTCGGCTGCTGAGCGGTGATCCGGTGCCGGATCGGCGGTACGCGGTCGGCTGGGATCCGGTCGCCGACGCGGTCGACCGTGGCCTGGTCCACCTGCTGGCCTCGGCGTTCCGGGTCGGTGTCCCCAGCCTGCGGGATCGCGGCCGCGGACTGCTTGGGCGGTGACGACGCCGGGGTCGGCCGGGCGGCGGCTAGGCTCCCGCCGTGGCGTATGTCGACAGCGAGGTGGGGCGGCTCCGGTCCGTGTTGCTGCACCGGCCGGGTGCGGAGCTTGCCCGACTCACTCCGCGCAACAACGACCAGCTGCTCTTCGACGGGATCCCGTGGGTGGGCAGGGCCCAGGAGGAGCATGACGCGTTCGCCCAGGAGCTGCGGGACCGCGGCGTCGAGGTGCTGTACCTGACCGAGCTGTTGCAGCGCGCCCTGGAGGTTCCGCAGGCGCGGGAGGAGACCATCGCGGCGGCGCTGGACGACGTCAGGCTCGGCCGGACGCTGCGCGAGATCGTGGGCGGCTACCTCGCCGACCTGCACCCGGCCGACCTGGCCAGTGTCCTGGTCGCGGGCCTTGCCGCGGCGGAGCTGAAGACCGGGCGCGGTCTCGTCTTCCGGCTCATGGGTGAGCACGAGTTCGTGGTCGACCCCCTGCCCAACCTGCTGTTCACCAGGGACTCGTCGGTGTGGATCGCCGACCGGGTGGCCGTCACCAGCCCGTCCATGCCCGCCCGGCAGCGGGAGACCACGCTGACCGGCGCCGTCTATCGGCACCACCCGAGGTTCGTCGGAGTGCCCACGGTCTACGACGGGCCGCGTCGTGAGTGGCTTGAGGGGGGCGATGTGTTGCTGCTCTCCCCGGGGGTGCTCGCGGTCGGCGAGGGTCAGCGCACGACCCCGGCCGGAGTGGAGACCCTCGCCCGCCGGGTGTTCGCCGCCGGCGTCGTGCACACGGTCCTCGTCGTTCCGGTGGCGCAGGAGCGGGCCACCATGCACCTCGACACCGTGTGCACCATGATCGATATCGACGCCGTGGTCATGTACCCCCCGATCGCCGACCGTCTCGCCGCCTACACGGTGACCGCGCGGGAGCCGGGTGAGCTCCAGGTCAGCGGGCCGGCGCCGTTCCTGCGCGCGGCCGCCCGGGCGATGGGGATCGAGCAGCTCCGCGTGATCGATACCGGCCTGGACCCGGTGACCGCCGAGCGGGAGCAGTGGGACGACGGCAACAACACGCTGTGCATCGCGCCACGGCTCGCGGTGGCATACGAGCGGAACGTCGGCACCAACGCCCGGCTGGAGGAGGCGGGCATCGACGTGGTGCGGATCGCCGGCAGCGAGCTCGGCTCGGGCCGGGGCGGCCCGCGGTGCATGTCCTGCCCGATCGACCGCGACCCGCTCGGGGCGGCGCCGGCCGGTACCGACCCGGCCGCCCGGGCCGCCGGCTGACCTCCGGGACGCGGGTCAGCGCGACCCGTCCTCGGTCTCCCCGAGTCGGTCGATCACCCCGGCCAGCAGCGCGCCCAGGCGGGGCAACGCGGCCCGGCCGGCGTCGATGACGTCCGCACCCGACAGCGGTGCCGCGCTGACGCCGGCCGCGTGGTTGGACACCAGGGAGATGCCGAGCACCTCGACACCGGCCGCCCGGGCCGCGATCGCCTCCAGCACCGTCGACATGCCCACCAGGTCCGCCCCGAGGGTGCGCAGCATCCGGATCTCGGCCGGCGTCTCGAACTGGGGGCCGAGCAGGCCCGCGTAGACGCCGTCGCTCAGCGTCGGGTCGACCTCCCGAGCGATGTCGCGCAGCCTGGCCGGGTAGGTCGCGGTCAGGTCGGTGAAGGTGGCGCCGGCCAGCGGTGAGGTGGCGGTGAGGTTGAGGTGGTCGCGGATCAGCACCGGGGTGCCCACCGGGATCGCCGGGTCGATCCCACCGGCCGCGTTGGTGAGCACGACGATCCGGCAGCCGGCCGCCGCGGCGACCCGGATCGGGTGTGCGACCCGTGCCGCGGAGTGGCCCTCATAGCGGTGCGGGCGTCCGAGAAGGACCAACACCTGCCGGCCCGCCCGGTGGATCAGCCGGACCGTGCCGCCGTGCCCGAGCGCGGTCGGCGCGGCGAATCCGGGCAGTTCCGCCATCGGGCGTTCCCACCGGGCCCGGCCCAACACGTCGGCCGCGGCGGCCCACCCCGAACCGAGGACGATCGCCAGGTCGGGTGGGCCGGCAGCCCGAAGCAGCTCAGCCGCCGCGTCGACCTCGCCGCCCGGGTCCACCTCGCCGCCCGGGTCCAGATCCGTCTGCATGACACGATCATGCACGGTGGCGGGACCCGGCCCGCGGCAGCCGCCCGGTGGTTCGGCACACTGTGCCGGTGCGGAGCATCGACTGGGACGACGGTGCGGTCCGGCTGATTGACCAGACCGCGCTGCCGGAGCGGGCGGTGTGGCTGCGGCTGTCCACCGTCGACGACCTGGTCAGCGCCATCGTCCGGCTCGCCGTGCGCGGCGCACCGTCGCTCGGCGCGGCCGGCGCGCTCGGTGTCGCGCTCGCCGCGCACACCGGCGAGGAGCTGGCGGCTGCGGCGGCGAAGCTGCGCGCCGCCAGACCGACCGCGGTGAACCTCGCCCGGGGGGTCGACCGGGCGCTTCGGCGGGCGATCGATGCCGGTGCGACCGGCCCGGACGCGGCAGGTGCCGCGTTGGCGGAGGCGCGAGCGGTCATCGAGGAGGAGGCGGTGAGCAGCCGGACCATCGGCACGCGTGGCGCCGACCTGCTCGTCGGTGCGCTCGGCGAACGGCCGATGCGACTGCTCACCCACTGCAACACCGGGTGGCTGGCCTGCGTGGAGTGGGGCACCGCGCTGGGCATCGTCGCGACGCTGCACGGGCGTGGGCTGGTGGAGCGGGTGTACGCCGGTGAGACCCGCCCGCTGCTGCAGGGCGCCCGGCTGACGGCGTACGAGCTGTCCGCGCTCGGTGCGCCGTACCGGATCGTGGTGGACTCCGCCGGCCCCTCGCTGCTCTCCCGTGGTCTCGTTGATGCGGTGCTCGTCGGGGCGGACCGGATCGCCGCCAACGGTGACGTGGCCAACAAGATCGGTACCTACCCGCTCGCGCTGGCCGCCGCCCGCGTCGGGGCGCCGTTCGTGGTCGCAGCGCCGGAGTCCACGGTGGACGCGGCGACCGCGACCGGTGCGGACATCCCGATCGAGGAGCGGGACCCACGGGAGGTCAGCGTGACGTTTCCGGCGGAGAACCCGGCGTTCGACGTCACCCCGCATGACCTTGTCACGGCCATCGTCACCGACGTCCGCACCGTCGACCCGCGCCGGGAGGCCCTGTGGTGACCACGATCACCGGTGCCCGCTACCTCGCGGAGTTCGTGCTGCCCTGCGACGAGGACGGCGTGCTCATCCGCGACGGCGCGGTCGATGTGGACGCCGACGGCCGGATCCGCTACGTCGGGACCGCCGACGCGGCGCCGGAGGATGCGTCGCGCGTCCCGCACCGGCTGCCCGGCCTGCTCATGCCCGGTCTGGTCAACACGCACTGCCACTCGCCGATGACCGTGCTGCGGGGCCAGGGCGAGGGGCTGCCACTGCTGCGCTGGCTGGCCGAGGTGATCTGGCCCAGGGAGGCCCTGATGACCGAGGACGACGTGTTCTGGGGCATGACCCTGGCCAGTGCCGAGATGTTGCGCTACGGCGTGACGACGAGCTGTGAGATGTACTTCCGGAACGAGGCGCTGGCGGCCGCCGTGCAGGCCAGCGGGGCGCGCTGCCTGATCACCCCGGCGATCGTGCAGGCGCCGTGGCCGTGGCTGGGATCGCTGGACGAGCAGCTCGACCGGGTGGTGCGGTTCGGGGACACCCACCACGAGCCGGCCGGTCGGGTCCGGGTCGGGATCGCCGCGCACAGCGCCTACACCGTGCCCGAGCCGTACCTGCGGCAGGTCGCTGAGGTGGCCCAGGATCGGGACCGGCTGCTGCACCTGCACGTCGCGGAGACCGAGCATGAGGGCGCCGAGGTGTCGGCCCGGCATGGCGGCGCGTCCGTGCCGCGGGTCCTCGCCGACCTGGGGGTGTTCCGGGCCCGCGTGTTGGCGGCACACGCGGTGTGGCTGTCCGACGCCGACATCGCGCTGCTCGCCGAGCATGAGGTCGCCGTCGCCCATTGCCCGGGCAGCAACGCCAAGCTGGGGTCCGGCGTCGCCCGGCTCGGCGATCTGCTGGCCGCTGGCGTCACCGTCGGGCTGGGCACCGATGGTCCGGCCAGCAACAACGACCTGGACCTGTGGGAGGAGATGCGGCTGGCCACGCTGCTGGCCAGGCTGCGCGCCCACGATCCCACCGCGGTGGGTGCCCGGCGTGCGTTGGAGCTGGCCACCCGGTGCGGCGCCGCGGCGCTGGGCCTGCCCGACATCGGCGTGCTCGAGCCGGGCCGGTTCGCCGACATGGTGCACGTCGACGTTGCCGACCCGGCGTTCGTGCCGGTGGTCGAGGACGCCGACCTGGTGGCGCACCTGGTGTTCGCGGCACCCCGAACGGCGGTTCGGGACGTCTGGGTGGCCGGTCGTCAGGTCGTCGCCGACGGTGTCTGCGTGACCGTGGACACCGACGAGGCCCGCGCCCGCGTGCAGCAGGCCGCCGTCCGGCTGGCCCGCGGGGTTTGACCGCGGCCCGTCACCGCTCCCGTGCGGCGGCGTCCGGTACGGCGCTGGCGAGCCGGCGCACCCGGCGTGCGATCTCGGCATAGGCGACCTCGAACGCCGCGTCGGTGCCGATCCGGACGGGATCTGGCACCGACCAGTGCAACCGGCGTGGGGTCGGGTGCAGCTCCTCGTGTGCGCTGTCGCAGACCGCGACGACGAGGTCCTCCCCCTCGTGCACGACCTGTGCCACGTGGGCGGTGCGGGCGTCGGTCATCGGCAGGCCGTGCCGGCGGCCGGCCGCGAGGGCCAGCGGGTGTACCTGGGTGGCCGGGTGGGTGCCGGCGGAGGCGGCCGGCAGCTGGCTGACCTGCCGCCAGGCGGCCGCCGCGAGCTGGGAGCGCGCCGAGTTGTGGGTGCACACGAAGACCACCCGGCGGGCCGACCCGATCGTGCCCGAGCCGCCCGAGCCAGCCGGGCCGGCCAGGGACGCGACGGCCGGGTCGTCGAGCCGGAGCTGGACGTAGCCGCGGCGATGGTCTCCTTCGGAGCGGAGCCGGCGGATCAGGCCGGCCGCATCCAGGCGGCGCAGGTGGTGGGCGAGCAGGTTGGTGGGCACGCCGAACCGGGTCGACAGCTCGCCCGGTGCGGCGTCGCCGAGGGCGAGCTGGTCGATGATCGCCAGCCGGAGCGGCTCGCCCAGCGCGGCGTGCATCCGTGCGCGACGTTCGAGATCCTCGGGCATGGTTCCTCCACCATTGTTGAGTCAAGTATGGTTGAGGCATGACCGACGTCAACCCCTGCCGCGGCACTCCGCGCAGCCACCTCCGCCGCTCGGGGGCGAACGCATGAGGACCACCGAGGAGGCAACGGCCGACCGCACCGGTCCAGCAGCGGGACAGCTTGTGAAGCTGCTCTCGACGCTGGACCGATTCCTGCCAGCCTGGATCGCTGTGGCAATGGCCGCCGGGTTGCTGCTGGGACGGGCCTGGCCAGGGTTGGGCACCGCACTGTCCATGGTCGAGGTCAGCGGGGTGTCGCTGCCCATCGCGCTGGGTCTGTTGGTGATGATGTATCCGGTGCTCGCCAAGGTGCGCTACGACCGACTCGATACGGTCACCGGCGACCGTCGCCTGCTGCTGCCCTCACTGATCCTCAACTGGCTGGTCGGCCCGGCCGTCATGTTCGCGCTCGCCTGGATCTTCCTGCCCGACCTGCCCGCCTACCGCACCGGTCTGATCATCGTCGGGTTGGCCCGCTGCATCGCCATGGTCATCATCTGGAACGACCTGGCCTGCGGCGACCGGGAAGCCGCAGCCGTCCTCGTTGCCCTCAACTCGGTCTTCCAGGTCTTCGCCTTCGGTCTGCTCGGCTGGTTCTACCTCCAGGTCCTGCCCGGCTGGCTCGGCCTGTCCACCGCACACCTCGCCGTCTCGACCTGGACGATCACGCGCAGTGTGCTGATCTTCCTCGGCATCCCGCTGTTGGCTGGCTACCTCACCCGCCGCCTTGGCGAGAAGGCCAAGGGCCGCACCTGGTACGAGGCCCGCTTCCTGCCCAGACTCGGCCCATTCGCCCTCTACGGGCTGCTCTTTACCATCGTCATCCTCTTCGCGCTGCAAGGAAGCGCCATCACCTCCCGACCTCTGGACGTCGCCCGCATCGCGCTGCCCCTGTTGGTCTACTTCGCCGTCATCTGGGCCGGCTCACTGGCGCTCGGCCGCGCGGTCGGACTGCCCTACCCCCGCGCGGTCACCCTCGCGTTCACCGCCGCTGGCAACAACTTCGAACTGGCCATCGCGGTCGCCATTGCCACCTTCGGCGCAACCTCAGGCCAGGCGCTCGCCGGTGTGGTGGGCCCGCTGATCGAGGTACCCGTGCTCGTCGGCCTGGTCTACGTCGCCCTCGCCGCGCGCCGCCTGTTCCCTGACCAGCAAGCCACTCACCGCGGGTCCCTGGACCGCTCAGCCCCGGCCCCGGCGGTCCGGTGCGCCGGCGTTCCTGCCGCGAGTCCGGACCTGACAACCGAAAGGTAACCACGATGAGCGATCGCCCCTCCGTGCTGTTCGTCTGCGTGCACAACGCGGGCCGTTCCCAGATGGCCGCCGGGTGGCTGGCCGCACTCGCCGGTACGGCCATCGAGGTCCGCTCCGCCGGCACCGCGCCCGCGGACCAGGTCAACCCGGTCGCGGTCGAGGCCATGCGTGAGGTCGGTGTCGACATCACCGCCGGGCATCCCAAGGTCCTCACCGATGAGGCCGTGCAGGCCAGCGACGTGGTCATCACCATGGGGTGCGGTGACACCTGCCCGATCTTCCCGGGCACCCGCTACCTGGACTGGGTGCTCGACGACCCGGCCGGGAAGGGGATCGAGGCCGTCCGCCCGATCCGGGACGAGATCAGGGCCAGGGTCGAGAAGCTCGTCGCCGAGCTGCTGTAGCCGGCGCCGGCCAGATCGTGGCGTGTCGTGTTGCGCCACCCGGCCATGACCGAGTAGCGTCCCTACATGTAGGCAGTTGATGTCAGCGTGACCACTAGAAGTAGTGATACGGTTCGATCGTGTAGGCGCTACCGCGTTGAGGCGACGCCGGCTGTGGCACGCGGCGCATCGACGCGGAGATGGGGTTTCCGCCATGCGTTGTCCGTTTTGCGGGCACGACGACAGTCGGGTGCTCGATAGCCGCCCGGCCGACGAGGGTGCCGCGGTGCGGCGACGCCGGTCCTGCCCCTCGTGCAGTCGCCGGTTCACGACCACGGAGACGGCAGCGTTGCTGGTGCAGAAGCGCAGCGGCGTGACGGAGCTGTTCAGCCGGGAGAAGGTCATCTCTGGTGTGCGGAAGGCGTGCCAGGGGCGTCCGGTCACCGATGACGCGCTCGCTCTGTTGGGTCAGCGGGTTGAGGAGGCGGTTCGTGCGACCGGCCGGGTGGTGATGACCACGCAGGAAGTGGGCTTGGCGATCCTGGCGCCGCTCCAGCAGCTGGACGAGGTCGCGTACCTGCGGTTCGCGTCGGTGTATCGGGGCTTCACGTCGTTGAAGGACTTCGAGGACGAGATCAACCGACTGCGGGCTGACCGCGAGGCGGGCATCGGCACGGCGGCGCGGTCGGCGTTGGCGGGGGCACCGACCGCGTGATCAAACGGCGGCCGTGCTGTGGTCGCCGCTGCCCCGAGTGGGACACATACCGCGAACTGGTTCCGACCGGTGGGTCTTGCCGGCCGGTTCGGCGGTGAGCGACGAGGATTCGAGGAGACAGCAGCTCATGACAGAGGCGAGTGCGCGTAGGCAGGGGAAGGCCAAGGGCGCTTTGCGGATCGAGCGGATCTACACCACGCCCGGTGTTCACCCCTACGACGAGGTGACCTGGCAGCGCACCGATGTCGTGCTGACCAACTGGCGTGACGGGTCGATCAACTTTGAACAGCGCGGTGTGGAGTTCCCGGACTTCTGGCAGCCCAACGCGGTGCAGATCGTCGCGAGCAAGTACTTCCGGGGGGCGCTCGGTACACCCCAGCGGGAGTGGAGCCTCAAGCAGCTCATCGACCGGGTGGTCAAGACCTACCGCACCGCGGGTGAGCAGAACGGCTACCTCGCCACGCCGGAGGACGCCGAGGTCTTCGAGCACGAGATGGTGTACACGCTGTTGCACCAGATCTTCAGCTTCAACTCGCCCGTCTGGTTCAACGTCGGTACGAAGTCCCCGCACCAGGTCAGCGCCTGCTTCCTGCTCGCTGTCGACGACTCGATGGACTCGATCCTCGACTGGTACAAGGAAGAGGGCCTGATCTTCAAGGGCGGGTCGGGGTCCGGGGTGAACCTGTCGCGGATCCGGTCGAGCAAGGAGTTGCTGTCCTCCGGCGGGAACGCCTCCGGTCCGGTGAGCTTCATGCGGGGCGCCGACGCCAGCGCGGGCACCATCAAGTCGGGTGGGGCGACCCGCCGCGCGGCGAAGATGGTCATCCTCGACGTCGACCACCCCGACATCGAGGAGTTCATCGAGACCAAGGTCCGCGAGGAGGACAAGATTCGGGTGCTGCGCGGCGCCGGGTACGACATGGACCTCGGCGGCAGCGACATCTACTCGGTGCAGTACCAGAACGCGAACAACTCGGTGCGGGTCACCGACGAGTTCATGCGCTTAGTCGAGAAGGACGGCGACTTCGGGTTGCGGGCGCGGCTGACCGGCGAGGTCATCGAGACCGTCAAGGCGCGCCGGCTGTGGGAGCAGATGTGCCAGGCGGCCTGGGCGTGCGCCGACCCGGGCATCCAGTACGACGACACGATCAACGACTGGCACACCTGCCCCGAGTCCGGCCGGATCACCACCTCGAACCCCTGCGCCGAGTACGTCCACCTGGACAACTCCTCCTGCAACCTGGCCTCGATCAACCTGCTGAAGTTCCTCGGCGAGGACAACAAGACCTTCGACGTGGCGACGTTCACGAAGGTCTGCGAGCTGGTCATCACGGCGATGGACATCTCGATCTGCTTCGCCGACTTCCCCACCCAGAAGATCGGTGCGGTCACCCGTGGGTACCGCCAGCTGGGCATGGGCTACGCGAACCTGGGTGCGCTGCTCATGGCCACCGGCCTGGCCTACGACTCCGACGGTGGCCGCGCCCTGGCCGGCGCCGTCACCAGCCTGATGACCGCCACCGCCTACCGCCGGTCGGCCGAGCTGGCCGGCACGGTCGGTCCCTACGACGGCTACCCGCGCAACGCCGAGGGGCACACCCGGGTGATGCGCAAACACCAGGCAGCGTCGAAGAACGCCAGGGTCGTCGACGAGCGCGACCGGCCAGTCTGGGAGGCGGCCGCTGCCGCCTGGGACAAATGCCTGCAAATCGGGGGGCGTCATGGGTGGCGCAACGCGCAGGCGACGCTGCTGGCTCCGACCGGCACGTCCGGGCTGGCGATGGACGTCGACACCACCGGGATCGAACCGGCCCTGGGCCTGGTCACCTTCAAGAAGCTCGTCGGTGGTGGCTCGATGCAGTTCGTCAACCAGACCGCGCAGCGCGCGCTCCGCACCCTGGGATACCCCGAGGAGCAGGTCGAGGCGATCGTCGAGCACATCGGCAGCCACGGGCACGTCATCGACGCTCCGGGGCTGAAGACCGAGCACTACCCGATATTCGACTGCGCGATGGGTGCCCGGTCGATCGCGCCGATGGGGCATGTGCGGATGATGGCGGCCGTCCAACCCTTCCTGTCCGGTGCGATCTCCAAGACGGTGAACATGCCCGAGTCGGCCACCGTCGAGGAGGTCGAAGACATCTACCGGCAAGGGTGGAAGCTCGGCCTCAAGGCGCTGGCGATCTACCGCGACAACTGCAAGGTGGGCCAACCGCTGTCGGTGTCGACGAAGGGCGCCGGCGCCGCGACGTCGCAGGAGACCAGAACGGCGCCGGCGAAGGTGATCGAGTACCGGCCGGTGCGCAAGCGGCTGCCCAAGAGGCGGCCCAGCCACACCACCTCGTTCTCGGTGGCCGGGGCCGAGGGGTACCTGACCGCCTCCTCCTACCCCGATGACGGTCTGGGCGAGGTCTTCCTGCGAATGTCGAAGCAGGGCTCCACGCTGGCCGGCGTGATGGATGCCTTCTCGGTGGCGATCTCGATCGGCCTGCAGTACGGGGTACCGCTGGAGACCTACATCACCAAGTTCACCAACATGCGGTTCGAGCCGGCGGGCATGACCGACGACCCGGACATCCGGATGGCGGCATCGGTGATGGACTACATCTTCCGGCGGTTGGCGCTGGACTTCCTCCCCTACGACACCCGGGCCGAGCTGGGGATCTTCACCGCGTCGGAGCGGGCGACCCAGATCCGGGAGGAGGCCGGTGAGCCGGTCGACCTGACGGCGATGGCGTCCTCAGCACCGGTCGAACACCCGCACCGGAGCGAGCAGTCGCCGCTGGCGGCCACGGCGGTCAAGGCGTCGCCAGCGGAGGCACACTCGTCCACCGAGCTGCTGGAACAGGTGCTGGGCCAGTCAGCCGACGCGCCGCTGTGCCTCACCTGCGGGATCAAGATGCGCCCGGCCGGCGCCTGCTACGTGTGTGAGGGGTGCGGCTCCACGTCGGGGTGCAGCTGACCCGACGGCGGTCCCGAGGCCGGTCAGCGGGTGGTGAGCAGAGCAGCGACCAGAGCGGTCCAGCCGGTCTGGTGGGACGCTCCCAACCCCTGACCGGTGTCGCCGTGGAAGTACTCCGAGAACGTCGGGTGGGCCGACCACAGCGGCCCGGTGCCGACGTCGCGAGGATCACCGGGGCGGTGGCCGTCCAGATCGGGGAGGAACAGCGCGACCAGCCGGCGTTCCAGATCCTCGGCCACCTCGGTCAGCGGCATCAGGTTGCCGGAGCCGGTGGGCAGGTCGACCCGCCAGCCCGGGCCGAAGAATGCGCCGTAGCGGGCCAGCGCCTCGGCGAGCATCACGTTGACCGGCAGCCACACCGGGCCGCGCCAGTTGGAGTTGCCGCCGAACAGCCCGCTGCGCGACTCCGCCGGCTCGTAGTCGATGCTCATCGACACCCCGTCGACGTCGATCTGCGCGCCGCCCCGGTAGGCGGCCGACAGCGACCGGATGCCGTACCGGGACAGGAACTCCCCCTCGTCGAGCAGCCGTTCCAGCACCGGCCGGAGCTGCCCCTCCGCGAGCAGCGACAGCAGGAGCGCCCCGTCCTCCCGCCGGGAGGTCACCCGGGCCAGGGCGTAGGTCGCCATCCAGCTCGTCGCGTCGGACTGCTCCAGCCGGCAGCCGGCCGGAACCGCCGTGGAGCGGTCGAACGCCGAGATGTTGTCCATCCCCAGGAAGCCGCCCTCGAACAGGTTGGACCCGTCGGCGTCCTTGCGGTTGACCCACCAGGAGAAGTTCAGCAGCAGCTTGCCGAAGATCCGGACCAGGAAGGTGCGGTCCGGCCGACCCGTGCGCGCCGCGTCGATCTGGAAGACCCGCAGCGCCGCCCAGGCCTGCACCGGCGGGTTGACGTCACCGAACCCCCGCCGCGCCACCACCCGCTCTGTCTCCGTCAGTGAGCCCGGCAGCAGACCGGCGTAGAACTCCGCGGCCTCGGCCTCCCGGCGGCGCAGCGTCTCCTCGAAACCGGGGCCGAAGCTGGTCCAGCGGCTCCGGTGCCGGGTCAGCCGGAGCTGGGCGGTGACGGTCTGCCCGGGTTGCGCCGCGTCCCACCGGTACCAGTACGCGGCCCTGGTGCCGACCCCGCTCGGATCGACGCTCGCCGCACCGCTCACCACGTGATCGTTGATCCCGTCCTTGGTGTACGGCGCGACGTTTCGGTCGGCGCCGAAGAGCCGCACCGCGTTCGTGTCGTTGCCGGTGACGAGGATCGGCACCGCCGCCGCGGCCGCCAGCCAGTACTCGCCGAGCACCGGGTGCTCGCAGTGCACGGCACCACCGACCCGGGAGAGCCGGGGCGCCGGCTCGGCGCTGCCCCACGACCAGGTGTTGCGGAACCAGATCTGCGGCAGCACGTGCAGCGGCGCCGGGTCCGGCCCGCAGTTCGCGGCCGCGATCCTCAGGCAGACGTCCTCCGGCCCGGCCTTCGCGTAGCTGACGTCCACGTCGAAGAACCGGTCGTCGGCCAGCACCCCGGTGTCAGCGAGCTCGTACTCCGGCTCGTCCCGGCCGCGCCGCGCGTTCTCCGCACGGAGCTGCCGGTATGGGAACTCCCGCTGCGGGTAGCGGCGTTGCTCAGCGCCGTCTCGGGGAGGCTGCGGCAGGCCGGTCACGGTGTGAGCCTGCCACGCCGCCGCCGCCGTCATGTTCCTGTTGTCCATGCGGCAGCCGGAAGTGGCGTCACGATGGCACGATGTGGGTGTGACATGTCGGCTCCCCGGTCTGCGGTTGTGGTCGCGGGTGCTGGTCGGCAGGGCGCAGGCGCTCTACCGGCGCCCAGGGGACGGCGGTATGACCTGCCGCGCGACCCCAGGGTGCCGGACCACACGGCCGCGGCGACCCCGCGCGCAGTCGAGACGAGGAGACAGGCATGTCTGACGGTGATCCCTCCGTTGCGGAGGCCCACCCCGAACTCGTCCAGTTGCTCAGCCCGGAGGGTGAGCGTGTCGCACACCCTCACTACTCGATCGACCTGACGCCCGACGAGTTCCGCGCGCTGTACCGGGACCTGGTGCTGGTGCGTCGGATCGACATCGAGGCGACGGCGTTGCAGCGGCAGGGCGAGCTGGGTATCTGGGCATCCTTGCTGGGGCAGGAGGCGGCCCAGGTCGGGTCCGGCCGGGCGTTGGCACCCGACGATTTCGTCTTTCCGACCTATCGCGAGCACGGCGTCGCGTGGTGCCGCGACGTGGACCCGTTGTGGCTGCTCGGCCTGTTCCGCGGGGTCAACCTTGGCGGGTGGGACCCGAACGCGCACAACTTCAACCTCTACACGATCGTGATCGGTTCGCAGACCCTGCACGCCACCGGCTACGCGATGGGCATCCAGCGCGAGGGCGGCGGCCCGGACGGCAGCTACCCGGGCGCGGTGATCGCGTACTTCGGCGACGGCGCCTCCAGCCAGGGTGACGTGAACGAGTCGTTCGTGTGGGCCAGCGTGTTCAACGCACCAGTGGTGTTCTTCTGCCAGAACAACCAGTGGGCGATCTCCGAGCCGATCGAGAAGCAGTCCCGGATCCCGCTCTACCAGCGTGCCCGTGGCTTCGGCTTCCCGGGTGTGCGGGTGGACGGCAACGACGTGCTGGCCTGCCTGGCGGTGACCCGGGCGGCACTGGCCCGGGCCCGGGAGGGCTCCGGCCCCACCCTGGTCGAGGCCTACACCTACCGGATGGGGGCGCACACCACCTCCGACGACCCGACCCGGTACCGGCTGGCCAGTGACCTGGAGTCGTGGAAGCTGAAGGACCCGATCGAGCGGGTCAAGGCCTACCTGGTGCGTAACGGGCTGGCCGATGCCGACTTCCTGGATGCGGTGCAGGCCGAGGCCGATGAGCTGGCCGCGCACGTCCGCGAGGGGTGCCGGGCGCTGCCCGACCCGGAGCCGCTGTCGATGTTCGACGACGTGTACGTCGAGGGCACACCACATCTGGACCGGCAACGCGAGGAGTTCGCGACCTACCTGGCGTCGTTCGAGGGGGCGCGCTGAGATGGCGACGTACACGCTGGCCAAGGCCCTCAACGAGGGTCTGCGCAGGGCAATGGAGCGGGACCCCAAGGTCGTCATCATGGGTGAGGACGTGGGCAAGCTGGGCGGTGTCTTCCGGATCACCGACGGCCTGCAGAAGGATTTCGGCGAGGATCGCGTGATCGACACGCCGTTGGCCGAGTCCGGCATTGTGGGCACCGCCATCGGCCTGGCGATGCGCGGCTTCCGGCCGGTTTGCGAGATCCAGTTCGACGGGTTCGTCTATCCGGCATTCGACCAGATCGTGTCGCAGCTTGCGAAGGTGCACTACCGCTCGGCGGGCGCGGTGCGGCTGCCGGTGGTGATCAGGATCCCGTTCGGCGGGGGCATCGGCGCGGTGGAGCATCACAGCGAGTCGCCCGAGGCGTACTTCGCGCACACCGCCGGCCTGAAGGTCGTGGCCTGTTCGAACGCCACGGACGGCTACTTCATGATCCAGCAGGTCATCGCCTCCGACGATCCCGTGATCTTCTTCGAGCCGAAGCGGCGGTACTGGGAGAAGGCGGAGCTGGACACGACGGCGACGCCTGATCCGCTCTGGCAGGCGCGGGTGGTCCGGCCCGGCACCGACGTCACGGTGCTCGCCTACGGCCCGATGGTGAAGACCGCGCTGGAGGCGGCGAGCGCCGCGGCAGCGGACGGTGTCAGCCTTGAGGTCATCGACCTGCGCGCCTTGTCCCCGCTGGACATGGCCGCGGTGCTGGAGTCGGTGAACCGGACCAGGCGGTGCGTCGTTGTGCACGAGGCTCCGGCGAACGTGGGTCTCGGTGCCGAGCTCGCTGCCCGGATCACCGAGCAGGCGTTCTACACGCTGGAGGCACCGGTGCTCCGGGTCACCGGCTTCGACACGCCCTACCCGGCCTCCCGGGTCGAAGAGGACTACCTGCCCGACCTCGACCGCGTGCTCGACGCGGTCGACCGTTCGCTCGCCTTCTAGAGGAGACACCGTGCCCGAGTTCAAGCAGTTCGCGCTGCCGGACGTTGGCGAGGGTCTCACCGAGGGCGAGATTCTCAAGTGGTTCGTGCGCCCCGGCGAGCCGGTCACCGTCAACCAGACCATCGTGGAGATCGAGACGGCCAAGGCCGCCGTCGAGCTGCCGTGCCCGTACGCCGGCGTCGTCGCCGAGCTGCACGTCGCCGAGGGCAGCACCGTCGACGTCGGTACCCCGATCATCACCATCGACGTGGACCCGACCGGGCCGGCCGCGGCGACACCAGCCGCGCCCGGCCCCGGAGCAGACACGGCCCAGCCCACCCCGGAGCTGACCGAACTGGCGAGTGTCGCCGTGGCGGCGCCGGACGAGCCGGTGGAGCCGGGTCTGATCGGCGGACCGGCACCCGGCGGCAGGACCTCGGTCCTGGTCGGCTACGGACCCCGCGCGACGGAGGCCGTCCGGCGGCCACGCCGTGCCGGGGGCGCCGGACGGCCGCCGACCCCGTCGGCGCACCCCACCTTCGCCCAGCCGCCGATGCGGGCCGATGCGGTGCGCGAGGCGCACCCACCGCTGACCGCCCGGCCGAACGGGAGCGGGAACGGGAACGGGGAGCTGCTGGCCGGTGGGGCGGTGCTGGCCGGTGGGGCGGTGCTGGCCAAGCCACCGGTCCGCAAGTACGCCCGGGACCTGGGCGTCGACCTCGCCACCGTCACCCCGACCGGACCGAGCGGGGTTATCACCCGGGCCGATGTGGACGCCGCCTCGGCGGGTGGCACCACCGCTGCGGCAGGCGGGCCGTCGTTCGACGCGGCCCGGGAGCGGCGGATCCCGGTGAAGGGCGTGCGCAAGCACACCGCCGCCGCGATGGTGGCCTCGGCCTTCACCGCGCCACACGTGACGGAGTTCCTCACCCTCGATGTGACCCCGACGATGGAGCTCCGCGACCGGGTCGCGGCGCTGCCCGACTTCGCGGGGCTGAAGGTCACTCCGCTGCTGTTCGTGGCCCGGGCGTTGCTGCTCGCGGTACGCCGGCATCCGATGATCAACTCGTCCTGGGACGAGGAACACGGCGAGATAGTGGTCAAGGAGTATGTGAACCTCGGCATCGCCGCGGCCACGCCACGTGGGCTGCTCGTGCCGAACATCAAGGATGCCGGCCGGATGTCGATGCGCGAGCTGGCAGGCGCGCTGGGGGAGCTGGCCGAGACCGCGCGAGCCGGCCGGACCACCCCGGCGGACATGTCGGGCGGCACGATCACGATCACCAACGTCGGGGTGTTCGGGGTCGACTCGGGCACCCCGATCCTCAACCCGGGCGAGTCGGCCATCGTCGCTTTCGGTGCCGTCCGGCCGATGCCCTGGGTGGTGGATGGTCATGTCGTACCACGGCAGGTCACCCAGCTCGCGATGTCGTTCGACCACCGGATCGTGGACGGACAGCTCGGGTCGGAGTTCCTCGCCGACCTCGCCGCCATGCTACGAGACCCGGGGCTGGCGCTGGCCTGGAGCTAGCCGGCGGCATCACACCGCCGACGTCGGTCCCCGGTCGGGCGTCGGTGGGCCGTCGTGTCCTGCTGGGTCGGTCGTCGCTCCCGGGCCTGCCGGTCCGGGAGCGACGACCGGTTCGGGCCTGGGCCGGCGCCGGCGGAAGAGCCAGGCGGCGATCAGGCCGCCGAGGAAGCCGCCAGCGTGCCCCTGCCAGGAGATCATCCCCTGCTGGCTGGGGAGCATGCCCCCCCCCAGCAGGGAACCGTAGGAGATCGCGACTCCCACCGCGACCATGAGGTCCAGCGGCCTGCGGTCGAGCAGACCGCGCAGCACCAGGTAGCCGAAAAGGCCGAAGACGACGCCGCTGGCGCCGACCGTCACCGTGTTGCTCGGGGCGAAGAGCCATACCGCCAGCCCGCTGATGAGGATGATCACCGCGGTGACGCCGAGGAAGCGCCGGAACCCGGCCACGGCAACGACCAGCCCGAGTCCGAACAGTGGCAGTCCGTTGGCCGCCAGGTGCGCCGCGCTCACGTGCAGGAACGGCGCGGTGAGCACGGCCACCAGCCGATCGGCCTGGCGTGGCCGGATGCCGTAGTCGGCCACGAGCTGCCGGTGGTCGTACCGGTTGACCAGGTCGATGGTCCATAGCACGAACAGGAAGACGACCATGATGACCGAGGCCCGGCCGAGCGGGCTGCGCAGCGACCCGTCGTCACCGCCCGACCGTGGCGGGGTCACCGCCGCCCCGCCAGCGTGGCTGCGGGCCCGGCGAGCCGGCAGCGCGGTGGGGCAAGGGGGCCCGTGCCGTGTGGTCCGGTCATGTGAAGCAGGGTAGACGGACTCGGCCCGATTCCGGTGTCAACCGGTCGTCAATGGCGCACAATCGCCGGCATGTGCCAGAGCATCAAGACGCTTCGTCCGCCGTACCAGGCCGAGGTCACCGATGCGGACATCCGCGCCGCGGCACTGCAGTACGTCCGGAAGGTCTCCGGGTACCGGGTGCCGCCCAAGCGTGGCGCGGCCGCATTCGATCGCGCGGTCGAGGCGGTCGCCCGGGCGACCACCGGCCTCCTGGAGGACCTCCGGACCGGTGGTGGGCGCGAGTGACCGGTGCCGCGGGTGGCGGGCCGGCGGGTCCCGGCACGATCGATCTCAACGCCGACGCGGGTGAAGGGTACGGCCGGTGGACGCTGGGTGACGATGACGCCCTGCTCGCCGTCGTCACGAGCGCCAACCTCGCGTGCGGGTTCCACGCGGGTGATCCGGACGTGTTGCGATACACCTGCGCTCGGGCGGCCGAACGCGGCGTCGTGGTCGGCGCTCAGGTGAGCTACCGGGACCTGGCTGGTTTCGGGCGCCGGTACGTCGCCGTTCCTCGCGACTCCCTCACCAACGACGTCCTCTACCAGATCGGCGGGCTGGCGGCGATGTGCCGCGCGGCCGGCATCGGCGTCCGCTACGTGAAGCCGCATGGCGCTCTGTACCACCGTGCGGTGCACGATCCGGAGCACGCGCTGGCGATCGTCGATGCCGTGCGCGCCTACGATCCGGGACTCGCGGTGCTGTGCCAGGCGGGTAGCGAGCTGGCCCGGTGCGCGGCCGAGGCGGGTCTGCGGGTGGTTCGGGAGGGCTTCGTGGACCGGGGCTACACCGCGGCCGGCACGTTGGTCCCCCGGTCTGATCCGGGTGCCCTGCTCACCGACCCGGTGCAGGCCGGCAGCCGGGCGGTGCGGATGGTGACGGAGGGGACGGTCGGCGCGGTCAGCGGCGAGGAGGTGTCGCTGGTAGTGGACTCCCTCTGCGTGCACGGCGACACGCCGGGAGCCGTCCACGTCGCCCGAGCGGTTCGATCTGCCCTGGAGACCGCCGGCGTGCGGGTCTCCGCGTTTGCCAGCTGAGTGACCGGCCCGGCTCGGCGTCATGGCGAGCAGCCGGTGGCACCATCTGAGCCGTGAACGCATTGGACCCGCTCGCCGAACTCGCCCGGCTGCGTGACCCTGCCGGGCCATGGCTGCACCTGCTCTGGGGAGCGACGTCGGACGCGCGCCAGCTCGGCTGGATGCTCGCGCAGCCGACGGAGTCCGGGCCCGGTCTGGTGTCCCGGGTGCTGCGCGGGCAGTGCATCCGGACCCGCTACGGCCTCTTCGACGAGGTGGGCGCGGCGCTGCAGTTTCCCGGCGACGTCGTGGAGGGGTGGCCGGATCTCGGCGCGCTGCTGGCGGACCTTTCCTGGCTTCCCGGTCCCGGCCATGTCCTGGTCGTCACCCGGGCCGCGCTGCTGCTTGCTGCCGCACCGAGATCGGATCTCGCGGCGTTCGTGACCGTCACCGAGGATGTCGCGGCGGCGAGGCAGCGCGAGGGTGCCGGTCCACTGCACATCGTGTTCGCGGAGGATGCGGTCGGCTTGGCCGTGCTCCGGGCCCGACTCACCGCGGTGGGTGGGGTGTGCCGGGACATTCCCGGCTGGTTGCCGGAGGAGCCAAGCGGGGTCCGCTCGACCGGCGGCCGGACCGCGTTCGTGCCCCGGGTGCGGGCGGTCGACCCGGACCCGGCCGACCCGCTGCTCGCCGGAACCGACGAGATCGACGAGATCTACGAGATCGACGAGATCGACGCCGCTGTGGTGGCGTCCGTGTCCGGTTTCGCCGACGGGACCGGCGGCATCATCGGCCTGCGCCGAGGCTGGGAGACCTATCACGGCCCGGTGGTCGATCCGGTGCGTACCTACGGAGTGCTGCTCGACCGCCCGGATCTCGCGGTTCCGGTCGCTGACGCCATCGGCCGCGCGGTCGCGCCGCTCGCCATGGGTGGCTGCGTGGTGCTGCCCATGCCCGCAGGCGGGCCGGAGTCCGACCCGCAGCTCGACGCCTTCCTCGCCGGTTCCACGGCGCTGTGGTCGGCCAGCGGTACGGCGTCCGCCGAGCCGCTGGCCGAGGATGTGCCGGAGCCCCCCGCTGTGCAACCGGATGCCTCAGCCGAGCCCGGCGACAACCTGGACCCCCCGTTCGAGCTGGTCGCCGCCGATCTGGCGTGGCCATTCCACCAGGGCAGCCAGGAGCTCGACGAGGTGGATCGGGCCGCGTTGGAGGTGGCGCGCGGCGGGGATCGCCTGATGGCGCTGTTCCGGACGTGGACCCGCGACCCGGTGGGCGGCTGGGTCCGGGTGGTCATGGGCTACGTCGGCCCTGGCGCGTCCGCCGATTCGGTCCGGCCGCTCGTGGTCGCGGCCGTGCAGCGAGCCGGTGCCCGGAGGACCTGCGTCGAGATCGTCAACCAGCCTGACATCGGGGAGGCGCATCGGTGGCTGGAAGGCCAGTGCCGCTCGTTGTGGCACGTCGCCGAGCCGCCGATCGGGTCCGGGCCGGAGGAGGTCGAGACCGACGCGGTGACCGCCTTCGGCCGCGCGGAGCTGGATGCCGAGGTCGCCGACCCCCGGTTGAGCGAGCTCGCCGAGCGGCTGGTGAGCTGGGCGAGCCAGCGGGCCGGCGTGCTCGGGCTGGTCGCGGCGTGGGCCGGGCCGCCGCGCGAGTCGCCGCTCGTGATCGGGGTGGTGCTCGACGGTGACGTCGAGGAGGCCCCGCTGCGGGTCGAGGTCGAGGAGATCCTCGCGGACCGGACGGCCGGTGCGGAATCTGGTCAGTTCCCGGCCCCCGACGAGCTGCCCGAGGTCTCGGCGGAGCTGTTCGCGCCGTCCCGGGGTCTGTCCGCCACGCACCTGCGGCTGTACCGCAACTCGAGTCGGGTATGGACCCGTCGCACCGAACGTCCGGTCCGGCCGGCCTCGGCCGCCGACGGCATCCCCGCGTACACCGGGCCGCGGGTGGACCTGACCTCGCCCGACCTCGGTGAGGCCGTGGAGGTCAAGGACGAGGCGGTGGGCGACACCCTGGTCCTGGTCGGTCTGAACCACTCCGAGGCGACCGAGGCGGCACCGGATGAACCGGACGCGGCCGACGACGCGGTGGTGGCCTGGGCCCAGGACCGCCCGGAGCTGCTCGGTGTCGTCCGCGCCGGGGTGCGCCGCGAGGGTGACCTGATCCCGGCGTACCTGCTGGCGGTGGATTCCGACGCCGACCGGACCGGGGTGCGGCAGGCGGCCGGTGTGGCGCTGGCCGAGCTCGCCGGCCCTGCGGCGGACGGCGGGTCCGCACCGCTCGCGCGGGTTGCGGTGGAGGTGTTCTGCCCCACCGAGCGGATCCCGCTGTTCTACCTGGAGCTGTTCAATCGTGGACGGGTGCTGTGGCGTGGTGAGCGCCGGGTGGGCCGCCCCACCGGGAGCGGTGCTGCCGGCGGTGTCCCGACCCCGTCCCCCGAGCCGTAGCGGGGTCGATCAGAAGGCGTCCTCGGGCAGCTCCATCAGGGACAGGTCGGTCGCCTCGACGGTGCGGCGCCGGACGGACAGCTCCGGCAGGACGGTGTGCGCGAAGAACCGGGCCGCGCCGACCTTTCCCTCGTAGAAGGCCTGGTCTGGGCCGGTTGCGCCACCGTCCAGCGCGGTGATCGCGATGGTGGCCTGCCGTTGCAGCAGCCAACCGACCAGGAGGTCGCCGAGGCTCATCAGGAGGGTGACGGTGTTCTGTCCCACCTTGTAGATGTTCCGGGCGTCCTCCTGGGTCGAGGTGAGCTGGCCGATCATCGCGCCGACCATCGCCTGCACCTCGGCGAGTGCCTGTCCCAACAGGATCCGCTCGTCCTTGAGGCGGCCGTCGCCGTCCTCGCCGTGCACGAAGGACTCGATCTCGATCGACACCGCGGTGAGGGCCTGCCCCTTGTCCCGCACGATCTTGCGGAAGAAGAGATCAAGGCTCTGGATCCCGGTCGTTCCCTCGTACAGGGTGTCGATCTTCGCGTCCCGGATGTACTGCTCGATCGGGTAGTCCTGCAGGTAGCCCGAGCCGCCGAGGATCTGCAGGGACTGGGCGAGCAACTCGTACGCCTTCTCCGAGCCGAAGCCCTTGACGATGGGGAGCAGCAGGTCGTTGAGCCGATCGGCGGCACTGTCGGGTTCCCCGGTTGCCTCGGCGTGCAGGACGGCATCCTGCTGGGTCGCGGTGTACAGGTACAGGGCCCGCAACCCCTCCGTGTACGCCTTCTGCAGCATGAGCATCCGACGTACGTCGGGGTGGTGGGTGATGGTGACCCGGGGTGCGGTCTTGTCCGCCATCCGGGCCAGGTCGGCGCCCTGCACCCGGCTCTTGGCGAAGTCCAGCGCATTGAGATACCCGGTGGACAGGGTCGCGATCGCCTTGGTCCCCACCATCATCCGGGCGTACTCGACGATCTTGAACATCTGCGCGATGCCGTCGTGCACCTCGCCGACCAGCCAGCCCACCGCCGGGCGCCGGTCGCCGAAGGACACCTCACAGGTGGTCGAGACCTTCAAGCCCATCTTGTGCTCGACGTTCGTCACGTACGCGCCGTTGCGCTCGCCCAGCTCGCCGGTCTGCGGGTCGAAGAGGAACTTCGGCACGACGAAGAGCGACAGACCCTTGGTGCCGGGGCCACCGGCGCCCTCGACGCCGACCGGCCGGGCGAGCACGTAGTGGATGATGTTGTCCGACAGGTCGTGCTCGGCCGACGTGATGAAGCGCTTGACGCCCTCCAGGTGCCAGCTCCCGTCCGGCTGCGGAACTGCCCGGGTGCGGCCGGCGCCGACGTCCGATCCGGCATCCGGCTCGGTCAGCATCATCGTGGCGCCCCAGCCCTTGTCCACGAAGATCCTGGCCCAGCCGCGCTGCTCCGCCGTGCCGAGCCGCCAGAAGATGCTGGCGAACGCCGGGCCGGCGGCATAGATGAAGGCCGCCGGGTTGGCGCCGAGGACCAGCTCCGCCAACGCCCAGCACAGAGTCCGCGGAGCCTGCACCCCGCCGAGCGCTTCGGGCAGGTCGAGCTGGAACATGCCCGAGTCCATCAGCGCCCGGAAGGAGCGCTTGAACGGTTCGGGGAGCAGGACGGTGCCGGTCTCCGGGTCGAACGCCGGCGGGACCCGGTCACCGTCGGCGAAGGTCTCGGCCAACGTCTCGGCGGCAAGCCGCTCGGTCTCGTGGAGGAAGCTCCGAGCGGTGTCCTCATCGATGTCGGCGAACACGCCAGAGCCGAGCCGTTCGTTGACCGCGAACAGCTCGAAGAGGTTGAACTCCAGGTCGCGGAGGTTGCTCTTGTAGTGCCCCATCGCCCGGCTCCCTCACAAGGTCAGGACGCGACGCTCGGCCCCGACAGAATGTTACTCGTCAGTAGACAGCATATTACCAGCCAGTAACGATGGCAATGACTGGCCGGATCGTCACCTCAAGCCCGTCTCGTCGTGTAACAGAGCGTGGCCATCGGGCGTTCGGACAGATATCTGGCGCGAACGGCGTCAATCTCACGCGTTCCGCCCGTGCCGGTGAGGGAAATCGGGGACACTATGGACGAGGGGCGCCATGACCAGCGCGGGGGGTGGACGGCCGATGATGCGATTGGACCGTTTCGGGGGTTTTGCGAGCGTTACTCGCTGTCGTACAGTTGAACCATGAACGGCGCGACGTTTCACCCGTCGCTGGCCGAGGTTGCGACCGATGTCGCCGTCGGCTCCGCCTCCGCGAGCACGTTGCACGAGACGTTCCGCACCTCGACGGTGTTCTGCGAGCGCGGCGACCGACCCGGCTTCCGCGCGCTCGGCGAGCCCGGCCAGGGCGTCGTGCCGGTGTACTCCTCACCCGAGCAACTTGCCCTGGCTCGGGGCACGGTGCGGTGGTTCGCGCTGTCCGGGCAGGACCTGCTGGCTCAACTCCCGCCCGGGTACGACCTGCTGCTGGACATGGGCGGCAGCTCGCCGCTGCGGCTGCGCCCGCAGGCGCTGGCCCGGCTGGTCAGCGTCGACGTACGAGCGCTCGGGCAGCCTACCGAAGGAGCCGGCCACCGGAGGGCCGGCCGCCGGTCCAGGACGCAGCCATGAAACTCCAGGTCGACCCGGAGTTGCTGGCCGCCACGGCGCCACCACTGAGGCGAGCGGTCGCGGTGGCCGACGATCTCGCCACGACCCGCCGGCACGTGGCCTCTGGCGCCGTGGAGCTCGGCGATGAGTCGCTGGCGCGATCGGTCGAGGAGTTCCTCGACGCGTGGTCGGTGGGGCTGGTGGCGCTCGCGCGCCGTGGCCGCACCCTGGCCGACCTGATCGACCTCGCCGTCGAGCGGTACGGCGCCGCCGAGCATGCGGTCGGTGCCCGGACCCGTGAGGCGGGCTCATGATCGAGCCACGGCCGGGCATGACACCACGCGAGCTCATACCCGGTGACCCCGACGAGGTGGACCGGCTCGCCGAACGGTTGGCCAGGTTCGCGCGCAGCGCCGGCCAGGCGGGTGAGCGGCTCGCGGCGCTGGATGACCCGCACTGGTCCGGCACCGCGGCCGAGGCGTTCCGTGACGCCGTGGGTGAGGTGCCGGCGGCATTCCGGGCCGGTGCGGGGGCGTTCCAGGAGGCTGCCGAGGCGCTGTCGGTGTACGCGCAGGTGCTCCGCGCGGCGTGGCGGACGGCCGCCGAGGCGGTCCGGCTGGTCGAGGACGCGGCCCGGAGCAGTGCCGCGTGGCGCGCCGCCGGGGCCGCCGGTATGGACCCGGGGGAGCCCGCGCGCGAGCGGGCCAGGATGCTCACCCGCCGAGCCGGCGACGAGGTCCGCACCGCGGCCGCGAGCGCGCGGCGCCGCATCGCGGCGGCCACCACCCACGCGCCCGCAGGCCGGTCCGACCTCGTCGCCGGGGCGGTTCCCGGCGTGCGCACGTCCCAGGCGGAGATCTCGGTGGTGGTCGAGCACGCCCTGGCCCAGCCCGAGCAGTACGTCGCCCCATTGGACCAGGTCGTCTCCGACGTGCATTTCGGCGCCGACCATCAGGTGCCCTTCGTTGGAGCGGACCGGCGCGGCGCCAACAGTTGGGACCAGTGGGCCGCCCAGGCCGATGACCGCTCGGTGGGGACGGTCGGGGCGCACACGGTCGCCGCAGCGGGCATCGTCGCGCTGTTCGGCAGGGAGGGCCGGCGGGGCCACACCGCGATGCAGACGGCCGGCGCGGACACCGACACGCTGCGCCGCCGGGGCGCGTCGGCCCGCCCGCACCGTGACGGCGGTCCGGGTCCGAGCCAGGTCTCCGTCGGCTGGCGGACGAATCTTGCCGGGCATCCCCGCACCACCGGGACGTTTCGGGTGTGGGCCGGAGCAGAAGGCAGTCCGCTGGGCCGCACGATCCCGGCCTCAGCCGTTACGCTCGGCGTCGCTGGGGAATCGGCGCCGGGCGTCATCCTGCGTAACGGCCCACCCGCAGAGGAGGATCCAGCCGCCCCCGGCGCCAAGCCGTGACCGGAGACCATCGGTTACGGCACGCATCGAACGACGCCACAGGTGAGCTGGAGGGCGCTCCGTGTCGGCCGACGTGCCGCCTGACAACCTCCCGTCCGAGGGCTTGGCGGAGCCCGACGGCGGCTTCGATGACGCCTTCGAGCCGGCCAACGACCTGGAACGGGTGCTGGTTCGGGCGGTCTTCTCGGGCTCCCGGGCGACCTTGCTGCGCGCGCTCGCCCGATCCTCGCTGGTGCTGCGCGCCGAACTGCCGGGCGAGGCGGGCCTCACCTCCGCCGACGCCGGCTGTGTCCAGGTTCCCTGCCTCGCCGATGGCGAGGGACGGCATGCCCTGCTCTACACCTCCTACCGGCAGATGGCGCTGGCCCACCGCCTCGCCGACCGTGCCCAGGTGCGGTGGTACGAGGTGACCGTCGCGCAGCTGTTCGAGCGTTGGCCCAAGGGCGTGGACATCTGGCTCAACGCGGGTGGTCAGCTCGGCTTTCCGCTCGATCTCGCGGACATCGCCACCGTCGGCGACATCGCGGCCGGCCTGGAGGTGGATGAGGCCTACGAGATCGGCCCCGACGACGAGTTCACCGACTTCCCCGGTCCCAGCATTCCGGATCAGGTGGACTGCGCGATCGTGCTCAGCCTCTCGGAGGTCCCCGAGGTGCTGGAGGTCGTCCGGTCCTTCCGGCGGCTTGAGGAGCCGGCCGGCCGGACCTGGCGCATCGTCATGGTGCTGGTCGACCAGGACGTGCACGGGCAGGTCATGGCCCAGAACCTGGTCGGGGCCATCAACGAGGCCTCTGACGAATGCTGCGAGGTGCACGTGGCCGACGTGCACGACGACGAGGTGTACGACGCCATCAAGCACCTGCTCCACATCGGCGTTCCGCTGTGGAGGCGGGACGGGCTCGCGGCGCCGGACACCGCCGAGACGTTGGCTGGCATCGATGTCACCGGACTGGAGACCGGCGGCGTGCCGGACAGCCCGGCGCGGCTGGGCCGTGATCTCGAGCCGGGGTCCGAGCCGCCTCTCGGCCCGGGCCAGCCGGGTGCGGCTGGCGGGCCGGAACCGGGGAACCGGCCCGATCCGATCCCGTAGACCGAATCGCCAGCGAGGCGGTTCAGCATCCGTTCAGCCACCGCTGGCACCCTGAACGGATGGCCAGCCAGGATCCGCCGGTCACCGTCCTGGTCGTTGACGACGACCCGGAGCTTCGGGCCGCGCTGGCCCGGGCGCTGCGCCTGGAGGGCTATCGGGTGGGAACGGCACCGAACGGTGCCCAGGCGCTTGCGGCTCTGCCCGAGCTCCGCCCGGACGTCGTCGTGCTCGACGTGATGATGCCGGTGGTGGGCGGGGTGGAGGTGTGCCGCCGGATGCGGGCGGCCGGTGACCGCACGCCCATCCTGGTGCTCACCGCGCGGGACGCGGTCGGGGACCGGGTCGTCGGGCTGGACGCCGGCGCGGATGACTACCTGGTCAAACCGTTCGCTCTGGCTGAGCTGCAGGCTCGGCTGCGTGCGTTGGTGCGGCGCAGCAAGGACCCGGAGGCAGGAGCCGAACCGCTGCGCTGTGCCGACCTGACCCTGGACCCGGAGACCAGGCGGGCCCGTCGGGGCGACCGGTCCATCGAGCTGACCCGCACCGAGTACGTGCTGCTGGAGCTGCTCCTGCGCAACGCCGGTCGGGTGCTGACCCGGGAGGTGATCGTCGACCGGGTGTGGGGGTACGAGCTGCCGGCGTCAAACTCGCTGGAGGTCTTCATCGGATACCTGCGGCGCAAGACGGAGGCCGGTGGTGAGCCGCGACTGATCCACACCGTACGGGGAGTGGGCTACCAGGCGAGGGAGGCCTGGTGAGCGTCCGGGCGCTGCGGGTGAGGGCGGCGCGGGCGAGGACCCTGCGGGCCAGGCTAGTCACGGCCGCGGCGCTGGCGGTCGGGTTGGCGTTGGGCAGTGTCGTCCTCGTTGGTTACCTGGTCGTTCGGCGCGAGCTGCGGGGTCAGGTCGACCGGCAGCTGTTCGAGCAGGTGAGCCGGATGGACAGGTTGCGGGGATTCGGCGGATTTCCCGGCCTCGTCAACCCGAACTGGACCAGGTTCGTCGACTCCGGCGGGTACCTGCAGATCACCGGTCCGGATGGCGCCGTCAGCCGCCCACCCGAGCAGCAGGCCACGCTCCCGCTCGCCGACGTTGCGCGGGTGCGTTCGGCGGGTGTCGGGCGGATCGTGTACCGCGACGCGACGCTGGGAGGCGCGCCGATCCGGATGGTCACCATGCGTGCGCCCTCCGGTGTCACCGTGCAGGCCGCGCTGCACACCGGCGCGATCGAGGGCCAGCTTCGCCGGCTGGCGGTCGCGTTCGGTGGCCTCGGCGTCGCGGGGCTGGGCCTGGCGATCGGCCTCGCGTGGATGGTCTCCCGGCCCGTGCTCGCGCCGGTGGTCGAGCTGACCGACACCGCCGAGCGGATCGCGGCCACCCGGGATCTGACCCATCGCATCGAGCAGACCGGACCGGATGAGCTGGGGCGGTTGGCGGCCAGCTTCAACAGCATGCTGCAGGCATTGGCGGAGTCGGTCGACGCGCAGCGCCAGCTCGTCGCCGACGCGTCGCACGAGCTGCGGACGCCGCTGGCCAGCCTGCGGACCAACGTCGAGGTGCTCCAGCGGTTCGGGGAGCTGCCGGTGGCGGAGCGGGAGGAACTGCTGGCCGCCATCGTCGGCCAGCTCGCCGAGCTGACCGCGCTCGTCGGCGACGTGGTGGAGCTGGCCCGTGGGGAGGAACCCGAGCAGCACTGGACGGAGCTGGCATTTGACCGGATCGTGGCGCACGCGGCGGAGCGGGCCGGCCGGCATTGGCCCGCGGTCCGGTTCGACCTTGCGCTGGAGCCGGTCTGGGTGTGGGCGGCACCGGACCGGCTCGACCGGGCGGTGGTCAACCTCCTTGACAATGCCGCGAAGTTCAGCCTGGCGGCGTCGGAGCGGCCAGCACCGGTAGAGGTACGCCTCACCGGGGACGGTCGGTTGACCGTGCGGGATCATGGGCCGGGGCTGCCCGCGGAGGCGGTCGCGCACGTCTTCGACCGGTTCTACCGCGCCGACGAGGCCCGCCGCCTGCCCGGGTCGGGGCTCGGCCTGGCGATCGTCAAGCAGGTTGCTGACAGTCACCGAGGTTCGGTCACGGTGTGCAATGCCGCTGGGGGCGGCGTCCGTGCCGAGCTCGTCCTGCCGGTGATGGCGCCCACCGGGGGATCGCGGTGCGCGACACTCCCTGAGAACCTGCTGTGAAGTTCTGGCCCGGTTTGCGATCTTCAGACTTGCTTCAGGTCGTGGCCCTAGAAACGTCGTATGCGTCGATGGATCATCACCGCCGCGGTGGCCGTAGTCGCCGTCGGCAGCGGAGTCTGGCTGTCACGACAGGGTGCCGACACCGCCGAGACCACCTACCTCACCGCGACCGCCCAACGAGGTGATGTGGTGCAGACCGTGGCTGCCACCGGCACGGTCCAACCGAAGAGCAGCTTCGCGCTGCAGTTCGGAGGTGCCGGCTCGACCTCAGCCGGTTCTGGATCGACCGGGTCAGGAGCGGCCGCGGCCTCCGCTGGACAGCAGGTCAGCAGCGGCGCCAGCGTCGTCCGATCGGTCGCCGCGGTCGCGGGCCGGCGGGTGACCGCCGGTGCCGAGCTGGCCACCGTGGACTCCGCTGCCCAGGACAGCCAGCTCGCCGCCGCCCAGGCGCAGCTCGATGCGGCGCAGACGGCACTCTCCGCCGACCAGACGGACGGTGCGTCAGACAGCCGCATCGCCAGCGACGAGGCGGCTGTCGCCGCCGCCACCAGCACTGTGACGCGGGCCGACGCCGCGGTCGCGGCGACCCGGATCACCGCGCCCGTCGCCGGGTTGATCACCGCCGTGAAGGTCTCGGTGGGCGTTCCGCCACCGCCTGGTGCGGTGATCGAGCTTCGCTCGGACACCCTGGTGGTGGTGGCCGAGGTCGCCGAGCAGGACGTGGTTGCGGTGAAGGCCAACCAGGCCGGGCAGCTGACCTTTCCCGCGCTCGGGGTCGTCGGCACGGGGACGGTCACCGGCCTGCCGACGGCGGCGAGTCCCACGACCACGGCGTCGAGCTCGGCCGTGACCTTCCCGGTCACGCTCACTCTCAAGGCTCCACCGGCGGGGCTGCTTCCCGGTATGTCGGCCCAGGTCACGGTCACCATCGGGCGTCGATCGGATGTGCTCCAGGTGCCGACCACGGCGATCCAGGGCAGCACCTCGGACCCGAGCGTGCAGGTCATGGTCGGCGGCGTACCGCAGACCCGACCAGTGGTTACCGGGATGTCGACCGAGCAGCGTACGGAGATCGTTTCGGGGCTGAACGCCGGTGACGTGGTCGTGACCGGCGTGGTGAATCCGGCGAGCAGCCCGCTGACCACGGGAGGCGGCCTCCGGAACACGCGGGTGAGCGGCGGTATCGGAACAGGTGGCGGCCGTGGCGGCAACTGAGGTGGCGACCGGCGGCCCATCTGGCCCCGAGCTCGCTGCGCACGCTGACATCTCCACTCGTGACGCCCTGCCGCCCGCCGGATCGCCGTTGCTGGACATCCGCGGCCTGACCCGCGTCTACCGGATGGGGGGCGCGGAGGTCGCTGCCCTGCGCGGCGTGGACCTGAGCGTCACGGTCGGTGAGTCTGTGGCGATCATGGGACCGTCGGGTTCCGGGAAGTCCACGCTGCTGCACCTGCTCGGGCTGCTTGACCGCCCGACGAGCGGCAGCTACCACCTCGGTGGGGTGGACACGGCGACGCTGTCGGACGATCGGTTGGCCCGGCTGCGTAACCGGGTGATCGGCTTCGTCTTCCAGAGCTTCAACCTGATCGCTGGCGAGAGCGCCCTGGAGAACGTCGCCGCCCCCCTGGTCTACGCCGGTGTCCGCCGCCGGGAGCGACTGGAGCGGGCCCGACTGGCGCTGGAGCGGGTCGGGCTGGCCGAGCGGCTCGGGCACGACCCGTCCCAGCTCTCCGGAGGGCAGCGGCAGCGGGTCGCGATTGCCCGCGCGCTGGTGACCCGTCCCACGCTGCTGCTCGCCGACGAACCGACCGGTAACCTCGACTCCGCCGCTGGCGCGGCGATCCTGGAGATCCTCGACGACCTGCACGCCAGCGGGCTCACCACGGTCACCATCACCCACGACCCGGGCATCGCCGCGCACGCGGAGCGGGTGCTCCACGTGGCTGACGGCCGCGTCGTCGCCGAGGACCGCAACGCTCGGCCGGCGCGGAGCGGGCCGGGCGCACGGGGCGGTGACCGGTCGTGAGTCTGTGGGAGGCAGTGCGGCTGGCACTCCGTCGGCTGCGCACGAACCGGCTACGGACCGCGCTGACCGCACTTGGTGTGATCATCGGCGTGGCCGCGCTGGTCGCCCTGATCGCCGTCGGCCAGGGCACCCAGGCCCGGCTGACGAGCCGGATCTCCAGTCTCGGCACGAACCTGCTCTCGGTGCAGGCGGGGGCCGTCATCAGCGGCGGCGTGCGCGGGGCAGCCGGGTCCGCCACCACACTGAGCCGCGACGACGCCGCGGCGCTCGCCGCGCTACCGGGCGTCGCCGCGGTCGCGCCGGAGATGCCGGTGAGCAACGTCCTGGTCGTGTCCGGCCGGAACAACACCACCACCCAGCTCGTCGGGACCACGCAGGACGAGGCCCACGTGCGCAACTACGAGACCCAGGCCGGTGCATTCCTCACCGAGCACGAGGTGCGGGCCGGCCTGCGGGTCGCGGTGCTCGGCCCGGCGACCGTGGCCGACCTCAACACGACACCCACGGCGATCATCGGCCACAGCGTCACCATCAACGGCATCCCGTTCCAGGTGATCGGCGTGACCCAGCCCAAGGGCGGCTCCGGCGCCGCCGACGATGTGGTGTTCACACCGGTCACCGCCGTCCAGTCGCGCTTCACCGGCAGCCGCACGCTGCGCGCCATCGGCGTGTCGGTCCAGGACCCGAGTCAGCTCGGCGCGGTCTCCGCCCAGGTGTCAGAGGTCCTGCGACAGCGGCACCGGCTGCCCGCATCGGCCCCGGACGACTTCACCCTCGCCAGCCAGAACCAGCTGCTGGCCGTCGCCGCCGATCAGGCCGCGATCCTGCGCAACTTCCTCATCGGGATCGCCGCGATCGCGCTGCTGGTCGGTGGCATCGGCATTGCCAACACGATGCTGGTCTCGGTGCGGGAACGGGTCCGCGAGATCGGCACCCGCAAGGCGATTGGCGCACGCCGCCGGGACGTCGGCCGGCAGTTCCTTGTCGAGGCGGTGATCGTGACCCTCGGTGGTGCGCTGGTGGGTGTCCTGCTTGGCGTGCTCGCCACCGGTCCGGTTGGTCGGGCCGTCACGGTCACCGCGTACCCGAGCCTCGGCGCCATCGGCCTGGCGTTCGGTTCGGCGCTGGTGGTCGGCGTTGTCGCCGGCTACTGGCCTGCCCGGCAGGCGGCGTCCCTCAACCCGGTCGAGGCCCTCCGCCATGAGTGATGTCTGCCACCACGAGTGATGTCTGCTACCACGAGTGATCAGGGAGAGATGATGACCACACCAGAGCAACCCGGCGCACCGAGCGCGGAAACCCGACCCCTCGCCGTGGGCGCGCCCGAGCAGCCCGCGGCACCGGCGGCCGGGCGCGCCGCGCCCCCGCCCCCGCCCCCGCCCCCGGCCCCACCCGTTCCGAACGATCCCTCCGGCGCCGCGCGTGGTCGCTGGCGCCCGGGGCGGCGAGGCGTGTCCGTCGCCGCAGCCGCCGTGACGGTCCTCGTGCTGGCCGGTGGCGGATTCCTGCTCGGTCGGATCACCGCGCCGCCTGGCGTCACCTCGCTGGCCGACGCGGTCAGGCTGGCCAACGCGGGCAAGCTGCCCTGCGGCGATGCGCAGGACGGCAGTGCGCGGCACCGCCGTGCGGACCAGACCGCCCAGGCGCTATGCGACAGCGGGGCCGTGGCCCCGGGCCGGCAGCGGCCGCCGCTGCCCGGAGATCGGGGTGGTCCGGGCATGCCCGGCGGCCCAGGGTTCCCCGGAGGTCGGGGCGGCGTGCTGGGCATGCCCGGAGCGGGGATGTTCGGTCCCGGCGCGATTACCGGGACGGTCGGCGCGATGTCCGACGGCACGCTGACGGTGCAGACCCGGGCCGGGGCTGTGACGATCACCGTGCCGGCCAACCCGTCGATCACGACCACCACGACCGGTAGCGCCAAGGACCTGGTGGCCGGCGCACGGGTCGTGGTGAAGGTCTCCACCGACAGCGCGGGCAATCGCACCGCCGAGGAGGTCTACGTGCTGCCTCCCGAGTGATCGGGCGGGTCCACGCCGAGGGTGCCCCGGGCGGTCCTTCCCGGGCTGGCCGGGGCACCCGATGTGAGAGCGTGGTCGCCATGCGCAAGTACGTGATCATGGGCGTGCAGGGCAGCGGCAAGGGTACCCAGGGCGCACTACTGGCGGGTGGCCTCGATCTGGTGCACATCGCCGTGGGCGACATGCTCCGCTGGCATGTGCAGAACCACACCAAGCTGGGAGCGCAGGTCCGGCGGACCATGTCCACGGGCGAGCTGGTTGACGACGACCTCGTGGAGTCGGTGGTGCGTGAGCGGCTGGCGCAGCACGACTGGAACTACGGGTTCGTCATCGACGGGTTTCCGCGCAACCGCCGGCAGGCGGAGTTCTTCTGCGAGAGCTACGACATCGACGGCGTGATCCACCTTGACCTGCCGGACACGGAGGTGCGCCGCCGGGTGCTCGCCCGGCGCCTGTGCGCGAGATGCGGGATGGACTACAACCTCATCGCTCACCGGCCGAGGGTGGCCGACCGGTGCGACGTCTGCGGCGGCGCGCTGGTCAGCCGGGAGGACGACACCGAGCTGGCGCTGGCCGCCCGGCTGCGGGACTACTACGCCAAGACCGACCCGGTGCTGGAGCTGTTCCGGGTCAAGGAGTACGTGGTGACCGTGGACGCCCGGCCGGACAAGGTGACCGTGCAGCGGGCCATCCGTGCCGGACTGGGTCTGCCGGCCGGAGCCGACCCGGAGCTCGGCGGCTGAGCCGGTCGGCACCAACCGTCGCTGCCCTATTGGTCGGCGCCGCGTAGCTGCTCGGTCCGCGTCGTGACCTCGGTGACCGCCTCGCTGATCTTGTTCGCCTCCCGCGAGGTGCGGCCGACCTCAGCGGCGATGCCCGCGGCCGACTGCGCGATCTCCCCGGTCACGGCGGACTGCTGCTCGATCGCCGCAGCGACGACGGACTGCGACTCGCTGATCTTCTCCACCAGGGTGCCGATCCGTTCCAGCGCGGTGACGCTGTCCCCGGCGGCGGCCTGGATCGCGGCGATCCGGCTTTCGATGTCCGTGATGGACGCCGCTGTCGTGGCGGCCAGTGACTTCACCTCGTCGGCCACCACCGCGAAGCCGCGACCGGCTTCGCCCGCGCGTGACGCCTCGATAGTGGCGTTGAGCGCCAGCAGCTTGGTCTGGTCGGACACCGAGGTGATCAGGCCCAGGAACTCACCGATCTCGGTGCTGGTGCGTTGCAGGGCTCGCAGCGTCTCCATGCCGTCCTTGGCTGCGGTGACCGTCTGCTGGACCTGGGTGGACGCCTCAGCGGATGACCGGGCGATCTCGCCGACCGACGAGCGGAGCTCCTCGGTCGCGGCGGCGACGGAGTCTGCGCTTGCCGCGCTGAGTCCGGTGGCCTCGACGATCGTCCGGGAGACCGTCGACAGGTTGGCCATCGCCTGGTCAAACTGCCGGTAGTCCGCCATCTGGCGGGTTACGTCGTCCCAGAGGACCACGTAGCCCAGCCGCCGGCCGGCACCGTCCGTGATGGCGTTGATCATGGTGCGGAGGGCGACACCACCGAACTCGAACGTCGCCTGCCGGGGCAGCGCGCGAGGATCGGCAAGGATCCGCTCGATCCGTCCGGGGTCCTTGTGGAACCGGTGGATCGAGCCGCCCAGCAGATCCTTCAGGTCGACGCCGAACGTCGACCGCACGGCCGGAGCGAGCTGCTCGACGGTCCGGCTCGCCTGCCGGTTCAGGTAGACCAGGGTCAGCGACATGTCGGCAATGAAGCAGTTGCCGTTGAGCGAGTCGACCACGGCGGTCAGCGGGTGGTTCCGATCCCGCAGGAGCGCCGTCAGGTCGACCAGCTCTGCGGTCCCGCCGCCCAACATCCCGCGAAGGCGCACCATGGAGTCGATCACCCTTTGAGTAAGTTGCCGCGGCCTCATCCCGGCGCCGCTCCAAGCTTCTGCTTCGGCGCCCGCGCGCCCGAGCTGAGGAGTTGGCTGGCACGGCCGGGCGCGCCGCTGTCGCACCGGCGGTGGGGCGGTGGCTCAGGGCAGGGTGAGGATACGGGGACCGCTCTCGGTGATCGCGACGGTGTGCTCGACGTGCGCGGCTCGGCTGGCGTCACCGGTGCGGAGCGTCCAGCCGTCTTGATCGACCTGGTAGCTGTCCCGCCCGCCGGCCATGAACCAGGGTTCGATGGCCAGTACCAGGCCGGGTCGCAGCGGCATCCCGCGCTTCGGCCGGCCGTCGTTCGGTACCGACGGCTCCTCGTGCATTCGCCGACCGATCCCGTGTCCGCCATAGTCGACGTTGAGGCCGTAGCCGGCGCGCCGGGCGTGGCTGCCGATGGCGTGCGAGATGTCCCCCAACCGTCCGCCGACCTGCGCGGCGGCGATGCCGGCGGCGAGGGCCCGCTGGGTGGTGTCGACCAGCCGGGCATCGGCCGGTCGGGGCGCACCGACGATGACCGTGACCGCAGCGTCGCCGGCCCACCCGTCGACCTCGGCGCCGCAGTCGATGCTCAGCACGTCACCGTCGCGCAGCCGGTAGTCACCCGGGATGCCGTGCAGGGCGGCGTCGTTGACGCTGGTGCAGATCACGGCGGGAAACGGGCTCGGGGCGAACGCAGGGTGGTAGCCGAGGAACGTCGAGCGGGCGCCGGTGCCGGCCAGCACCTCGCGGGCGACGACGTCGAGCTCCCGAAGGGCGGTGCCAACGCGGGCGTGGTCCTGCACGCTTGCCAGGACGGTGGCTACCACCCGGCCCGCCTCACGCATCGCGACCAGTTCGACGTCGGATTTCAGCTCGACCACACCACACCTCCACCGGGATAGTTATCCCGGTATTACTATCACAGTCATGGTGCGGGTGCCGTTGTCGGCCGTCGATCGGGAGCGCGGCGCGGTCCTTGGGCGGCTGCTGCGCCAGGCCCGGGGGACGCGAAGCATGGTGCAGGTGGCGGCGGCAGCCGGGATATCGGTGGAGACGCTGCGCAAGATCGAGACGGGACGGGTGCCGACACCGGCGTTCTTCACCGTGGCCGCGCTCGCCGGAGCGGTGGGCCTGACCCTGGACGCGATCGCGGATGGCTGCGTGGGACGGCATGACGACGGCGAGCGACCGCTCGCTGGCTGAGCTCCCTGGCTGAGCTCCCTGGCTCGCTCCGCCCCGGTACCGGCGCCGCCCTCAGCCCAGCACGATCGGCACCTGGTAGAGGCTGATCTCGGCGCCGTCCTTGGCCGACAACGCGAACATCTCCAGCATGCCGTTGCCGCTGCTGCCGGCGGCGTAGGCGATCGGCTGGGCGAAGGTGCCCCTGGTTCCGGTGCCGGAGGTGGCCATCCCGGACCCCTTCGTCAGGATCGCCCCGCTCGGCCCGCGCAGCCGGTACTGGTAGGTGGCCTCGAAGGTGTTGGCGGTGCCGGTCGCGGTGAACGGGCTGGTGACCTTCTCCCCGGGAAGTGGCGATTCGACGAGGATCTCCGGGGTGAGGCTCTCCCAGTCGGCGCGGGTTTGCGGCGGGTCGACCACGACGCCCTCACCGCCGATCGCGGTCACCGGTGTGCCGTCGATGGAGAACTTCACCCGAGTGATGGTGGGGAACTGGGTGAGCGTGTACACGACCTGGGCCACCCGGGACTGCATGGACAGGCTGCCGCCGCCGCTGGTGTAGGTCGCCGACAGGTCGACCGTGGCGGTGCCGTTGGTGATGGAGATGCCGAGGACCTTCGTGCCGGCGGGCACCGAGCTGGTCAGCCCGGCTGCCTTCTCGCTCGCCGTCGGTCCTGCCACGAGCTGCTCCATCGCAGCCTTGGCGACGGCGGTGCCGCTGACCGTCCGGGCGACCGGTGCGACCTTCTCATTGCGGATGAAATAGGTCCGGACAGTGGTGGTGGCAGCGCCGGTGGGCGTGCCGCCCGGGGTGACGCTGGCGTTGCTGCTGGCGGCGCCCGGGCTCGGCGTCGGGGTGGTCGAACCGCCGTTACCGCAGGCCGCAAGGGGGAGCATGGCGGCGACGAGCACGCTGAACCGACGCATCATGTCTTCATGCTGGACTCTCGCGGAGCCGAAGGCCAGCGACCCGACGCGGGCGTACGCCGACCGCGTTGTGCCCCGGCAACCGGCCACCAGCCCTGCCCGGTGGAGACACGTTCAACACGACGGCGCCGGGAGACCTCGCGCGGCCCAGTCGTGCGTGGGCCAGAATTGGTGGCGTGTCGGGCGACGGCGGGACCGGAGATCGACGCGCACCGTCACCCTAGGCGCGAGTACTCATGGTCGCGGCCCACGGCTCATGAGCTGCGGGCCGCCCGAGCCATGATCTTCTGGAGCCGAACGCGGGTGAGCAGGTAGACGATCACCGCACACCCGACCGTCAGGACGATCCGGTTCACGTCCACTGCGGGGTTCCAGCGCACGGTGCCCTCCTTGATGACGTAGGCACCTGCCGGCCGGGCCCTGATGCCGAAGCCGCCCCCCTCGCCCTCTTGGCCAGCTTCATCGTGGCCGGCCCCGCCACCGCCCCCACCGGCAACTACCGCCGCAGCGATAATGGTGACGCCGTCCTTCTCGTACGGCTCGGCAAACACACGCCGCACCGTGACCGCGTCCTTGGCTGTGGTCACGAGTTCGTCGAGCCTCATGGCTGCCTCCCTGGTCAGTGGGACACCGAAGCGGATCGGTCGGCGAACCTTGGCTGCATTGCCGTGTCCGCATCGGTTCCGGTCATCTCCGACTGTAACGCCCAGTGGCAGCGCGGTGGCTGAATTGATCTTGTAGGTGCCTCGTCCAGACGCGAGGCGGACCCGGGGTCGTGTCGGTGGGCTCATGGCACAGGCGAGGTTCGAGTTGCCGGACACGCACACGCCCTGGTCTGCGGGTTGGTCCATCAACTCGTTCAGCCACCCACCGGCGGTCGCTGCGGCTACCCTGGCCCCGGCAGCCGCCGGGCAGTCTTCTTGCGTCGCAGCTCGAAGACCAGCCGGTGGCTGCCATACGTCACGAACGCCGCAAATCAGTGAAGTTCACGAAGTACGGCTGCCGCACTGGCTTGGAGGGGCGATGACGCCAAAGTTCGAAGAGGTGACACGGGTTCAGCAGGCCATGTGGGCCCGGGGCGACTTTCACCGGATCGGGGTCTCGCAGCTGGTGGTCGGGGAGTTGCTGGTCCGGGCCCTGCACGTGCATGCCGGGGAACGGGTGCTGGACGTGGCCGGCGGGTCAGGGAACACGGCGCTGGCGGCGGCGCGGCGGTGGGCCGAGGTGACGTGCACCGACTACGTGCCCGACCTGCTGGAGCACGCGGCGGTGCGGGCTTCTGCGGAGGGTCTTCCACTGCGGACCGAGGTCGCAGACGCGCAGGCGTTGCCGTTCCCGGACGGGAGCTTCGATGTGGTCACCTCGACGTTCGGTGCGATGTTCGCCCCGGACCAGCAGGCCACCGCCGGTGAGCTGATCCGGGTGCTGCGGCCGGGTGGCCGGCTGGGGATGGCGAACTGGACCCCAGACAGCTGGGTGGGCGCCCAGTTCGGGCTTCAGGCCCGCTACCTGCCGCCGCCTGCCGGCGTGCTGCCACCGGCTGCGTGGGGAACCCGGGAGCGGCTGGAACAGCTGTTCGCCGGTCACGTCAGCAAGCTGGACACCAGCGCCGAGTACACCGGCTTCGTCCACCACAGCACGAGCAGCCTGTTCGAGCTGTTCAAGGACTGGTTCGGCCCGGTGGCCACGGTCGTCTCCCGGATGGACCCCGAGCAGACCGCCGCGTACACCAGTGACTGGGTCCACCTGGCCGACCAGCACAACACCGCCACCGACGGGACGTGCGAGATCCCGTCTCCCTATCTGCAGGTCGTCGCCGTCAAACCGGCATGAGACGACACCGAACCATCGTCTGGGTGCGTCACCACCCAGACCCACTCACCGGTACGACCTTGCCGACCCCCGGGGGGTGGATGACGCGCACGAACGGCCGAGGGCGTCGCGCCTGGCCTGTGGGTGGCCAGCTGATCAGTCGGCGCCTTCGGTAAGGGGAGCGATCGGATGCGGAGACGGTCTTCGGTGATCACCACGAAGGCGCCAGCCGTCAGGTCGTCGACGAGCGCGTCGAGGTTGGTCAGGAGCACGGATGTCAGGGATGTGGCTCGTCGGTCCTGTCTCCGAAACCGGAGCGCCGGCCAGCGCCACCTCCACGACATGGATCGCGTCATGTCCGGCTTCGGCCAGAATCGGCGCAACACGGGTCGGCAGGCACTCGTCGACGAAGAACCTCATGCCGAGGGACGCAACGGAAGTTCCCGCTCGTTGACGGCCCTGGCCGCGAACCGCAGGGCCGCAAGGATGTGATCACGGATCAAAGTAGGGTATTCGGGAAGAATCGACTCGATCGTCTCGCCTTGGCCGAGAAGACCGATAACCGTTGCAATCGGGATGCGAGTCCCCGCGATGCACGGGACGCCACCCATGATCTGGTGATCGATCGTCACGCCGTCGATCACAGAGCCTCACCTGACCTCAGACTGGAGCGGGTGACGAGAATCGAACTCGCACTGTCAGCTTGGGAAGCTGATGTTCTGCCATTGAACTACACCCGCGCGCCGCGCCAGCCTAGCCGACCAGGCGGCATGGACTCTACCGCACAGTTGCTAGGGTCCGGCCATGCTGCTGCCTGACCGGGACATCAAGAAGGAGGTCGGCCAGGGTCGGCTCGTCCTCGTGCCCTATGACGAGGCGCTGGTCCAGCCGTCCAGTATCGATCTTCGCCTGGACCGGTACTTCCGGGTCTTCGACAACACCAAGTACACCCACATCGACCCGGCCCAGCAACAGGACGACCTGACCACGCTCGTCGAGCCGGACGGCGATGACCCGTTCGTGCTGCATCCCGGTGAGTTCGTGCTCGCATCCACCCTGGAGATCGTCACCCTCCCTGACGATCTCGCGGGGCGTATCGAGGGCAAGTCGAGCCTGGGTCGGCTCGGCCTGCTCACGCACTCCACGGCGGGCTGGATCGATCCGGGGTTCACCGGCCACATCACCTTGGAGCTGTCCAACGTGGCGAACCTGCCGATCACCCTCTGGCCGGGGATGAAGATCGGGCAGCTCTGCCTGTTCCGACTGTCCAGCCCGGCCGAGCACCCCTACGGCGCCGCCGTGTACGGCTCGCGGTACCAGGGGCAACGGGGTCCCACGCCGTCCAAGTCCTGGCTGAACTTCCGACGCTGGCCGACCGGCTGACGGGGAGGGATCACGGCTGGACGGTGAGCGGTGCGGTCACCACGACGACGTACCTGCTTCCGGACCGTTGGAACAGCTCAACCTCGTGGTCGCCGACCCCGGTGGGGGCCGCGAACCGGGCCGGGGCGATCTCGCACTCCACCATGCGGAACGGTGGGCTCAGCAGCCGGCCACCGTCGGCCACCGGCTTCCCGTCGCTGTCCCGCACCGCGGTGGCGTCGATCGCCAGGAGGAAGTCGACGCCGTTCGCGCCGCCGGCCTGCCAGGAGATCAGGCCACCCGGCCGCGCGGTCGCCGAGCCGAGCGTCAGATACGGCTGGGTGCAGACGGCCGACGACGGCGGTGTGCCACCGAGCCGGGGAAGCAGCCCGAAGGCGCCGAGCAGCATGAACGCCGCGACGAGCGCGATCATCCACGTCCCTCGCCGTCGTGGTCGCGGCAGGTCGTCGAACGCCAGCGCCCGCTCGTCGTTGATGTCCCTCGCCAACCGGCGCCGTGCCCGAGCGAGTCCGGCGACCAGTTCCGGATCGCGCCGCGGGTCCCGGCTGGGGCCGAACAGGAAGCTCACCTCACCAGTGTGGCGGGTCAGCGGCACACCTGGTCAGCCCTGGGGTGCGCTCGGCGCCGGCGACGGCGCCGCCAGCGAGCGTTGCAGGATCTGTGCCACGTCGAGCACGGTCACGTCGTCGCGGGCGGCACCCTCCTGCTGCTTGGCGACCACGGCATCGGAGAGCATCACCATGCAGTAGGGGCAGGCGGTGGAGATGACGTCCGGATCGAGGCCGAGGGCCTCCTCGGTACGCGCGACGTTGATCCGCTTGCCGATCTTCTCCTCCATCCACATCCGGGCGCCACCGGCCCCGCAGCAGAAGCCGCGTTCCTTGCAGCGGTGCATCTCCTGCGACCTCAGGCCGGGGACGGCGGACAGCACGTCGCGCGGCGCAGTGTAGACCTCGTTGTGCCGGCCCAGGTAGCACGGGTCGTGGTAGGTCACCTTCTGGTCCACCGGCTGGACGGGGACCAGCTTCCCGGTCTCCACCAGCATTGCCAGCAGCTGGGTGTGGTGCACCACCTGGTAGTCCCCGCCGAGCTGCGGGTACTCGTTGGCGAGCGTGTTGAAGCAGTGCGGGCAGGTGGCCACGATCTTCTTCGCGCCCACCGAGTTGAGCACCTCGACGTTCGCCTGGCCGAGCATCTGGAACACGAACTCGTTGCCCAGGCGGCGCGCCGGGTCGCCGGTGCACGACTCGTGCCGGCCGAGGATCGCGAACGACACGTCGGCGGTGTGCAGCAACTCGGCGACCGCCCGGGTGACCTTCTTGGACCGGTCCTCCAGCGCGCCGGCGCAGCCAACCCAGAATAGGTACTCCACGTCCGCCGGAATGGTCGCGCCCGGTTCGATCCGGCGGACGTCGAAGTCCAGTCCCTGGGTCCACTCCTCCCGGGCCGTGGCGTTCATTCCCCACGGATTGCCCTTGTTCTCCAGGTTGCGTAGCATCACGCCGGCCTCGGAGGGGAACGACGACTCGACGAGCACCTGGAACCGGCGCATGTCCATGATGTGGTCGACGTGCTCGATGTCCACCGGACACTGCTCCACGCAGGCGCCACAGGTGGTGCACGACCAGAGCACGTCGGGGTCGATCACGCCACCCTGCTCCAGCGTGCCGACCAGCGGCCGGCTGGCCTGCGCGGGGGTGCTGCCAACAACCCTCTCGTACCCCGACTCCGGTACGGCGTGGTGCCGGGTCGGGTCCTCGCCGTGCACCTGCACGGTGCCCTCGGCCGGTGGCTCCAGGTCGCCCAGCAGGTATGGCGCCTTGGCGAACAGGTGATTGCGCAGGTTCATGATCACTAGTTTGGGTGACAGTGGTTTGCCGGTGTTCCACGCCGGGCACTGGCTCTGGCAGCGGCCGCACTCGGTGCAGGTGGCCAGGTCGAGGTAACCCTTCCAGGTGAAGTCCTCGATCTTGCCACGGCCGAAGACATCGTCGTCCTTAGGGTTCTCGAAGTTGATGGGTTCCCCGCGGGACTCCATCGGCAGCAGCGGACCGAGTGCCTTGGGCAGCCGCTTGGTGGTCACGTTGATCGGCGCGAGACCGATGTGCAGGTGTTTTGAATGCACGACGATGATCAGGAAAGCGAGGATGACACCGATTTGACCGAGTACGAAGATGGTCTCGATGGCCTCGTTCGCGCTTTCGCCGAGCGGGTGCAACGCCGTGGCCACCAGGTAGGAAGCGAACGGCAACCGCGATCTGCCGAACGGAAACACACCGGTGTTGATCTGGGCGCCACGGTAGAGCAGCAGGGTCGCGACAACCCCGAAGATCATCCAGAGGATGCCCCAGGCCGGGCCGGTGTGCGAGCCGTAGAATCGGGAGTCCCGTCGGCCGCGTTTCGGCGCCTGCCGGATTCGCCAGTAGGCGAACGCGACCAGCGCGCCGAGCACGGCGACGGCGAAGAAGTCCTCGGTGAGGCCGAGCATCCGCCAGCGGCCGATCAGTGGGATGTGGAACCGCCGGTCGAACAGGGCACCGTACGCCTCCACGATGGTGGCTCCCAGGATCAGGAAACCCCAGAAGGTGAGCAGGTGCGCCAGCCCGGGACCGGACCATCGCAGCAGCCGTCGCTGACCGAGCACCTCGACCGCCTGGGTCCTGAGCCGTGCGGTGAGGTCGCCGGTGCGGCCGTGCTGTGGCTGACCGGAACGCACGAGCCGGGTCAACCACCACACCCGGCGGCCGGCGATCGCGAGCGCGGCCACGGTCAACAGCCCACCGATGATCAGTCGCAGCGCCACGGTAGCTCCCGTTCGTCGAGTCGACGGCTGCACACTACCAAGTTCTACTTGCCGGTAACTTGTGTCACTGATCTCGGTGCCACCACAGCATCTCGATGAAGGGGCACCCTGCCGGATCGCGGCGTGTGCCCGCCAGCTCCATGACGTGACGAGGGGAGCTATGACCGAAGCGCAGCCGATCAAGATTCCGGTTGAGGTCTCCAGACCACCAGTTGTCTTCGACATGGTGGTCCGTGGCTACGACCGGCGTCAGGTCGACGAGCACGTGGTCCGCATGGAACAGGAGCTCGCCGAGCTCGCCTGGCAGCACGATGTCCTTGAGGCCGAGCGCAGCCAGCTCCACGCGGGCCGGCAGGGGCTGGAGCGCGAACGCGCGGAGTGGGAGGAGCTCAGGGCGAGCTGGCAACCGTCGTTCACGGCTCTGGGCGAGCGGGTGGCCGACATCTTGTCGATGTCCCAGCAGGAGGCCGAGCAGCTGCGGAGCCGCACCGCTCGGGAGTGTGCCGAGGAGCGGCGGAAGATGGAGCAGGACATCGCGGCGTCCCAGCAGGCACTGGCGGCCCAGGCCGCGCAGAGCACGGCGGAGCTGCGCCGTGACCTTGAGGCAACGCGCCGCGACGCGGAGTCCGAGGCGAGTCGTATCGTGCACGACGCGCGCGCCGAGGCGACCGAGCTCGTGGCTGCGGCACGGCACGAGGCCGACGGGATCCGGCTGCGGGCCCAGGAGATCCTCGCGGCCGCCCGACAGGAGCGAGGCAAGGTCCGGCTGCAGCTCTCGGAGGTCCTGGAGTGGGTCGGTACGGCGCGCGACTTCCTCGACGGGGCGGGCGAGCCGACCGACGATGCCGCCGGGCCGGTACCCAAGCCGCGCAACGTGGTCCGGTTCGACGCGCTCGACGACTGAGCAGCGCCCGACTACTGGGCAGCCTCGACGACTGGGCAGCCTCGACGACTGGGCGGGCTACTCGCTCGGGCCGAAATGAAGCTCGACCCGTGCGCCGCCGAGCGGCGAGCGGCCCACCGCCATGAACCCGCCAGCCGCCTCCACCGTTCGCCTGGCCACGTCCAACCCGAGTCCGGTCGACCCGCTTCCCGATCGGCCGCGCTGCAGGTCCGCCAGGTTGCCGAAGCCCGGTCCGCCGTCGTCGACGACCAGCACCGCACCCTTGAGCTGTGGCCGGATCGTCACCTGGAGCGGCATGCCGTCCGGAGTGTGCGCGAAGACGTTGCCGAGCAGCGCGTCCACCGCTGCCGCGACATCGGTGGGGCTGGTCCGTACCGCCAGCGTCATCGGCGGCAGATACGTGGACATCGGCCGGCCGGTGTCCTCGGCCAGCACCGACCAGAACCCCACCCTGACCCGCACCACGTCGACGAGATCCGCCGAGGCGACCACGCCTTCCCGGACTGGACGGCGTGCGGTGCGGATCATCTCGTCGATGGTGCGTTCCAACTGGTCGATGTCGGTCATCAGCTGCGGGTCTCGCACGGCCTCGGCGTCCAGCCGGATCGCGGTCAGCGGTGTGCGTAACCGGTGGGCAAGATCGGCGACTCCCTCGCGCTCGCTGGCCAGCAGCTCCGCGATCCGGACGGCGAGCCGGTTCAGGCCGGCGCCGGCCTGGCGGATCTCGGGCGGTCCGGCGGGTGGGACCCGGGCCGACATGTCGCCGGCCGACAGCCGGTCCGCCGCCGTCGCGAGGCCGCGGACCGAACGGACCAACCGGCGCCCCAGCGCGTCGGCCACGACGAGACCCACCGTGAACAGCACCAGCCCCAGTCCGGCCAGCACCGCGGAGGCCCGCAACACGCCGCCGTACAGCGCCGAGCCCGGGATCAGCACCCGGATCACCGCAGCGCCACCGTGCACGGTCTGCGCGGGCACGAGCACCTCGACGCCGTCCCGGGTGCGTGCCGCGAAGGCTTCGCCGCTGGCCGCCAATGCGACCGACGGGGTGCGCTCGGCTGGCGCGCCGACGATGCGCCCGTCGGGTTCGAAGACGGTGACCACGAAGCCCTCGTCCGGCGAGCTGGGCAACGGACCGTCGGCGAGGTTGAAGGCGAGTGGAGCAAGTGACTCCGCCTTCAGGGTGGCGGCCGAGATCGCGCGTTTCTCCGCCTCGGACCGCAGCAGCAACGTGATCGGCACGAGGAACGCGATCAGCACGAGCGAGGTGGTGGCCGCCACCAGAGCGGTGAGCTGGCGGCGCACCCGGTCAGCTCTCCTCTGGCGCGGACAGCCGGACGCCGACCCCGCGCACCGTGGACAGGTAGCGGGGTTGCTGTGCGGTCTCACCGAGCTTCCGGCGTAGCCACGACAGGTGGACGTCGACGGTCTTGTCCGCGCCGCCGTACGGCAACCGCCAGACCTCGGCGAGCAGCTCCCGTTTGCTCACCACCTGACCGGCCCGTTCGGAGAGGTAACGCAGGAGGTCGAACTCCTTGGGGGCCAGGTCGAGCAGCCTTCCGTCGAGCCGGGCCTCCCGCGAGGCGGGGTCGACGACGAGGCCGGCGACGACCACGGCGGAGACCGGATCGTCGCTGGTCGACCGGCGCAGCACGGCGCGGATGCGGGCGTCCAGCTGGGCCGCGCCGAGCGGCTTGACCAGGTAGTCGTCGGCACCTCGATCGAGGGTGGCGACGATCTCCGCCTCCTCGTCCCGCGCGGTGACCACGATCACCGGTACGGCGCTGACCGACCGGAGCATCCGGAGCAGCTCCACGCCATCGATGTCGGGCAGACCGAGATCGAGCACCACGAGGTCCGGCTGGTCGGTGACCGCGGAGTGGAGCCCGGCCAGTCCGGTGCCGGCCGAGCTGGTAGCGTAGCCGCGTTCGTCCAGCGCCCGCAGCAGGGCGGCGCGAACCTGCGGGTCGTCCTCGATGACCAGCACGTGTGGCATGACGACAACGGTAACGATTCTTGGCCCGACTTTAGGGCGACCTTAAGGTGTGGCTCGGCACGATGCCCTCATGAGTCGCAAGGTAGCCATCCTGAGCCTGTGGGGCGCGGCCGTAGCCGTCGTCATCGGCACCGGGGCGGCAGCCGTGGCACTAGCGCAGGCGGGCTCGCCGGATCGGATACTCAGTGCGGCCGACGTGGTCCGCGAGCTAGCCGCCAACCAGACGAACACGGTGGCCGTCGTCGGCGCCGACGGCCAACCCGAGGCGGGGATCGCCGACCCGGCCACCGCCACGGCTGGTCCGACGTCGACCGTGACGCCGGGTGGTAAGCCCTCGGGTCGGGCGCGACCAGGTGAGGCCGCACCGGAGCCGCGGCCCGGTCCCGACGGCGCGACCACCATCCCGCCGACCACCAGCCAGGGTGACAGTGTCATCTTCACCGCCGGTGGAACGGTCACCGCACGCTGCGCGGCGGGCGTGCCGCAGCTGATGAGCTGGAGCCCGACGCCGGGTTTCCGGGTGCACGATGTCGAGCGGGGCAAGATCGAGGCCAAGCTGAAGTTCCTCAGTGAGAAGATCGAGATTGCGGTCGTCGTGACCTGCCGGGGTTCGGCTGTGACCGCCAAGGTCACCAGCGCCAAACCGGTGATCGGGGAACCGGTCGGCGACTGAGCGCCCGCCGATCACGGCGGTCCCACGGGTGGCACGGGAGCGGATCACCAACGTTCGTCCCGGCGCCAGAGCAAGCTGACCGCGGTGTGCCCCCCACACCGCGGTCAGCTTGCGTTCTGGCTGCGGTCCCACCCGAGAACGGCCCCGGTCAGGCGGGCACAGCTGCCCGGTTGTGGGTGATCCGGCTCCCATTCAGCCGACGCGCATGCACGATGCTGCATGGGCTACGATGAGCAAAACTTAGTCGACTCGGCTCAACTCTGCTGGCGACAGCGTGCGGTGGACAGATGGTAGGCCCTCCGGCTCTGCGCAGTCAGATCAGGTCCCGGACACACAGAGAGGTCTCCATGGCTCGAGCGGTCGGTATCGACCTCGGTACCACGAACTCCGTCGTCGCCGTCCTGGAGGGCGGCGAGCCCGCGGTGATCGCCAATGCCGAGGGTTCGCGGACGACGCCCTCGGTGGTGGCGTTCGCCAAGAACGGCGAGGTGCTGGTGGGCGAGGTTGCCAAGCGCCAGGCGGTCACCAACCCCGATCGCACCATCCGGTCGGTCAAGCGGCACATGGGCGCCGGCTGGTCGGTGGATATCGACAACAAGAAGTACACCCCCCAGGAGATCAGCGCGCGGGTGCTGCAGAAGCTCAAGCGCGACGCCGAGGCGTACCTCGGGGAGGAGATCGCCGACGCGGTGATCACCGTTCCGGCGTACTTCGATGACGCCCAGCGGCAGGCCACCAAGGAGGCCGGTCAGGTGGCCGGGCTCAACGTGCTAAGGATCATCAACGAGCCGACTGCGGCGGCGCTCGCCTACGGCCTGGACAGGGCCGAGAAGGACCAGCAGATCCTCGTCTTCGACCTGGGTGGTGGCACCTTCGACGTGAGCCTTCTCGAGGTCGGCGCCGACGACGAGGGGCACTCCTTCGTCGAGGTCAAGGCCACCTCCGGGGACAACCATCTCGGCGGTGACGACTGGGACCAGCGGGTCGTCGACCACCTGGTCAAGACGTTCAACGGTCAGTACGGCATCGACCTGGCCAAGGACAAGATGGCCATGCAGCGGCTACGCGAGGCGGCCGAGAAGGCCAAGATCGAGCTGTCCGCCTCGCAGGCGACGAACATCAACCTGCCGTACATCACGGCTGGCGCCGAGGGCCCGCTGCACCTGGACATGGCCCTGTCCCGGTCGGAGTTCCAGCGCATGACGCAGGACCTGCTCGACCGCTGCAAGGGTCCGTTCCAGCAGGTGATCAAGGACGCCGGGATCAGCGTCGGGAAGATCGACCACGTGATCCTCGTCGGTGGGTCGACCAGGATGCCGGCGGTCACCGAGCTGGTCCGGGAGCTCACCGGCGGCAAGGAGCCGAACAAGGGGGTCAACCCCGATGAGGTTGTCGCGGTCGGCGCCAGCCTTCAGGCCGGCGTGCTCAAGGGCGAGGTCAAGGACGTCCTGCTGCTCGACGTGACCCCGCTGTCGTTGGGAATCGAGACCAAGGGCGGCATCTTCACCAAGCTCATCGAGCGCAACACGACGATCCCGACCAAGCGTTCGGAGATCTTCACCACCGCGGAGGACAACCAGCCGGAGGTGGAGATCCAGGTCTACCAGGGCGAGCGGGAGATCGCGGCGTACAACAAGAAGCTCGGCCGGTTCAACCTGACCGGCATCGCGCCCGCGCCGCGCAACGTGCCGCAGATCGAGGTCACCTTCGACATCGACGCCAACGGGATCGTGCACGTGTCCGCCAAGGACCTGGCCACCGGCAAGCAGCAGGGTATGCAGATCACCGGGGGCTCGGCCCTGGGCAAGGACGACATCGAGCGGATGATGCGGGATGCCGAGGCGCACGCCGAGGAGGACCGCAGGCGCCGGGAGGATGCCGAGGTCCGCAACACCGCCGACGCGTTGCTGTTCCAGACCGAGCGTTTCGTGGCCGAGAACGGCGAGAAGATCCCGGCCGGGAAGAAGACCGAGCTCGAGGAGGCCATGGGCGAGCTGCGGGCCAGCCTCGGCGGGTCCGACACCAGTGCGATCAAGGCTGCCCACGAGAAGGTCTCCAAGGTCTCCCAGGAGGTCGGCAGCGCGATGTACGAGGCCTCGGCGCAGACTGCCGCGGAGTCAGCGGACGGGGGCGCCGCAGGCGGTGCCGGGGCCGCCGAGGACGTGATCGACGCTGAGATCGTCGACGAGCCAGGCGAGGGTAAGAAGGCGTGACTGAGTCGAGGTTCGATCCGAACGACGAGCCGCAGCCGGTCGTGATCCGCGACAAGCGTCGGATCGACCCGGTCTCCGGCCAGGTGCGCACACCGCACCCGAGTGAGGTCTGGACACCGCCGACGGGCCCGCCGGCGGCGGGCAGCGAACCGGCCGGCACCGAACCGGGTGGCGACGCTGCGGTGTGGCGCGCCGGTGACGCGGCTGCAGCGGAGGACCCCGCTGTTGCCGAACTCACCGCCCAGCTTTCGGAGCGCACGGCGGACCTGCAGCGAGTCACCGCCGAGTACGCCAACTACCGCAAGCGGGTGGAGCGGGACCGCGCGCTGACGGCCGAGGTTGCGATCGGCACCGTGCTCTCGGCACTGCTGCCGGTGCTCGACGACCTGGATCGGGCCCGCGCACACGGCGACCTGACCGGCGCGTTCAAGGCGGTCGCGGACCAGTTGGCGGCCGTGCTCGAGCGGCTGGGCCTGGTGTCGTTCGGTGCGCTGGGTGACCGGTTCGATCCGACGGTGCACGAGGCGGTCAGCCACTCGGTCAGCGACCGGGTCGGCGAGCCGACCTGCGTGGGCATCATGCGGTGCGGCTACAGCCACCGCGAGCGCTTGTTGCGGCCGGCCCTGGTCGCGGTGGCCGACCCCGCCGGTGAGCCGCCGCTGGTCGCGGCGGACAACGGCGACGGCGATGCGGCGCGCCAGTAGGCCGGCGCAGGGAGAGTAGGCCAGCATGAGCATGCGAGATTGGGTGGCGAAGGATTTCTACGCCACCCTTGGCGTGCCCAGGGATGCGAGTCCGGAGGCGATCAAGAAGGCCTACCGGAAGCTGGCCCGCACGCTCCATCCGGACAAGAATCCCGGGGACGGCAAGGCCGAGCAGCGGTTCAAGGACGTGTCCGAGGCCTACACCGTGCTCTCCGACGAGTCACGGCGGCGGGAGTACGACGAGGCGCGGTCGGTGTTCGGATCCGGTGGCCCGCGGTTCGGTGGGTCGGGCAGCACCGGCGGCGGTACGCCGTTCGACCCGAGTGACCTCGTCGGTGGAGCAGCCGGTGACCGGGTCAGCGGGTTGGGTGACCTGTTCGGTGGCCTGTTCGGTGACCGGCGTCGCGGTGGCCGGGCCGCCGCCCGCGGCGCGGACGTGGAGACCGAGGCAACCCTGGACTTCGCCGAGTCGATCCGCGGTGTGACCGTCCCGTTGCGGCTGGCCAGCCCGGGTACCTGCAAGACCTGTTTCGGCGCCGGGGCGCGCCCCGGGACCGCACCGCGCACGTGTTCGCGGTGCCGGGGCAGCGGGATCGTCACCCGCAACCAGGGTGCGTTCGCGTTCAGCGAGCCGTGCCGGGACTGCCGGGGAACCGGCCAGATCGTGGACGATCCCTGCCCGGAGTGTGCCGGTGCCGGCGTCACCACGCAGACCCGCACGATCACGGTGCGGGTGCCGCCCGGAGTCTCGGATGGGCAGCGGATCAGGATTCCGGGCAGGGGATCGCCGGGTGAGCGTGGCGCACCAGCGGGCGACCTGTACGTGCGCGTCCACGTTCGCGGGCATGAGCTGTTCTCGCGCAAGGGGGACGACCTCACCCTCGCCGTACCGATCAGCTTTCCGGAGGCGGTGCTCGGCGCCACGATCAAGGTACCGACTCTGGACGGGGCGGTGTCGGTGAAGATCCCGGCCGGCACGGCGAGCGGACGTACCTTCCGGCTCCGCGGCAAGGGCGTCCAGCGGTCCGACGGCAAGATTGGCGATCTCCTGGTGACCGTCGAGGTGGCGGTCCCCGCCAACCTCTCCGCGGAGGCGCGCGAGCTGCTGGAGAAGTATGCCGTGGCGCAGCCCGACGACCCGCGACCGCACATCACCGCACGGACGGCCGGAGGAGGGTGATCGGGGTGGACACGGTGTACCCGTCCGACGATGCTCCGGTTTTTGTGATCTCGATCGCCGCGGAACTGGCCGGGATGCACCCACAGACACTGCGTCAGTACGACCGGCTCGGTCTGGTGAGTCCCGGGCGGGCGACCGGCGGTGGACGCCGCTACAGCGCCCGGGACCTGGCCATGTTGCGGGAGGTGGCCAGGTTGTCGGCGGAGGGGGTCAGCCTGGCCGGGATCAAGCGGATCGTCGAGCTTGAGGCCCTGGCCAGGGTGCTCAACGACGAGATCGACATGCTCAAGGGCGAGATCGTGAACCTCCTCGACCAGCTCGCCCTGGCCCGGCACCGGCCGAGCCTGCTGCCCGCGGTGCGCTGGCACCACCCGTTCCCGTGACCGGATCGGCCACTCGCGGGCACCCGGTGCTTCGCGCCCCCGGGAGAGCCGCGAGCCGCAGGACCACGATGTCGGGACCGAGGACGGAGCGATGGACTACAAGCTGACCACCAAGAGCCAGGATGCGGTGTCGGCCGCGGTCCGCGATGCCGCCGATCGCGGTAACCCGGAGGTCGAGCCGGCGCACCTGCTCGTCGCCCTGGTTGGCCAGACCGAGGGGACCGCCGTGCCACTGCTCAGGGCGGTGGGCGTGGACCCGGCCACGGTGCGGGGGAGCGCGGAGGCGCTCGTTACCCGGCTGCCCAGTGTCAGCGGTGCCACCGTGTCCGCGCCCGTGATGTCCCGGGAGATGCTGCGGGTGCTGTCCGCCGCACAGCGGCGGGCCGAGTCGCTCGGGGACGAGTACCTGTCCACCGAGCACCTGCTGGTCGGGCTGGCCGAGGGTGCGGGGCCGCTCGCGACCGCGCTCCGCCAGCACGGTGCGACGGCGGACCTGCTGGCCGGGGCCTATCAGTCGGTGCGCGGCAGTCGTCGGGTGACCAGCACCGACCCGGAGGCGACCTACCAGGCCCTGGCGAAGTACGGCATCGACCTCACCGAGCAGGCACGCAACGGTCGGCTGGACCCGGTGGTCGGCCGGGACGCCGAGATCCGCCGGGTCGTGCAGGTGCTGTCGCGCCGGACCAAGAACAACCCGGTCCTGATCGGGGAGCCGGGCGTGGGCAAGACCGCGATCGTCGAGGGGCTGGCCCAGCGGATCGTCGCCGGCGACGTACCGGAGTCGCTGCGCGGCAAGCGGTTGGTCGGGCTCGACCTCGGTGCGATGGTTGCCGGCGCGAAGTACCGCGGCGAGTTCGAGGAGCGGCTGAAGGCCGTCCTCACCGAGATCACCGACTCCAGCGGCCAGATCGTCACCTTCATTGACGAGTTGCACACCGTCGTGGGCGCTGGCGCGGCCGAGGGCGCGATGGACGCCGGGAACATGCTCAAGCCGATGCTGGCCCGCGGTGAGCTGCGCATGATCGGCGCCACGACGCTGGAGGAGTACCGCAAGCACATCGAGGCGGACCAGGCGCTGGAGCGCAGGTTCCAGCCGGTGCTCGTCGGCGAGCCTGGTGTGGAGGACTCCATCGGCATTCTGCGCGGCCTGAAGGAGCGGTACGAGGTCCACCACGGCGTGCGGATCACCGATGCGGCGCTGGTCGCCGCCGTAGCCCTCTCTGACCGGTACGTCACCGCCCGGTTTCTCCCGGACAAGGCGATCGACCTCGTCGACGAGGCCGCATCCCGGCTGCGGATGGAGATCGACAGCCGGCCGGTCGAGATCGATGAGGTCGAACGTGCGGTCCGCCGGCTCGAGATCGAGGAGATGGCGCTGGCCAAGGAAGACGATCCGGCCTCCGTGGAACGGCTGGTCCGGCTGCGTGCGGATCTCGCCGACCGGCGCGAGCAGCTGTCCCAACTCACCGCCCGCTACCAGCAGGAAAAGCACGGCATCGACCGGATCAGGCAGCTCAAGGAGGAGCTGGAACGGCTGCGGGGCGAGGAGGAGCGGGCCGAGCGGGACGGTGACCTGGGCCGGGCCGCGGAGCTGCGGTACGGGCGGATCCCGGAGCTGACCCGAGAGCTGGAGAGCACGGCGGCCAAGGCGCCAGACGAGGGGGCCATGCTCAAGGAGGAGGTCGGGCCGGACGACATCGCCGAGGTGGTGGCCGCCTGGACCGGCATCCCCGCCGGTCGGCTGCTGGAAGGCGAGACGACGAAGCTGCTGCGCATGGAGGCATCCCTCGGTGAGCGCGTTGTCGGCCAGGAGGTGGCGGTGCGGGCAGTCTCCGACGCGGTTCGGCGGGCCCGGTCCGGGGTGGCCGACCCGGACCGGCCCACCGGGTCGTTCCTCTTCCTCGGACCGACCGGGGTCGGCAAGACCGAGCTGGCGAAGGCGCTCGCCGAGTTCCTCTTCGATGACGAGCGGGCGATGGTCCGCCTCGACATGAGCGAGTACTCCGAGAAGCACTCGGTCGCGCGGCTCATCGGTGCACCGCCGGGGTACGTCGGGTACGACCAGGGGGGCCAGCTCACCGAGGCGGTGCGCCGCCGGCCGTACACCGTGGTGCTGCTGGACGAGGTCGAGAAGGCCCATTCCGAGGTTTTCGACGTGCTGCTTCAGGTGCTCGACGACGGCCGTCTCACCGACGGGCAGGGGCGGACGGTGGACTTCCGCAACGCGATCCTCATCCTGACCTCGAACCTCGGCTCGCAGCTCATCGCCGACCAGGAGTTGCCCGAGCAGACTCGTCAGGCCGCCGTGCTGGGTGTCGTGCGTGAGCACTTCAAGCCCGAATTTCTCAACCGGCTCGACGATGTCGTGATGTTCGCGTCGCTGTCGACCGAGCACCTGACCAAGATCGTCGACATCCAGCTCCGCCTCCTGCGGGGCAGGCTGGCGACCCGGCGGATCACGCTGACCGTCAGTGACGCGGCCAAGGAGTGGCTGGCGATGAACGGCTTCGATCCCGTCTACGGGGCCCGGCCGCTACGTCGTCTCGTGCAGAGCGCGATCGGCGACCAGCTCGCCCGCGCGCTGCTGGCCGGGGTGGCCAGGGACGGTGACGAGGTCTTCGTCGACCTGGTCGACGCGGGGGATCCCACCGAAGGCCTCGCGGTGCGGCCGGGTCGCGCTCAACAAGCGTGAGACCGACCCGGCCGCACCGGCCCGTCACCGGGGCGGGAGGTACCTGTCTTCGATGCACTTCTGTAGCTCGACCTTCGACGGCACGTGGCCGATCTTGTCTTGGCACGCCTGGTACTGGCTCACGAAGAAGATCAAGATACCGACCACGGCGGCAAGCCCGAGTGCCGAGGTGACGACACCGGCGATCGCGACGCCCCGGCCGCTGCCGCCTGGTCGCTTCGCGTGGCTGATGCCGACGATCCCGAGGATCAGGCCGACGATTCCCGCGATCGCCCCTACCCAGATCGTGAACGACAGAACGATGGAGACGATGCCGAGCACGAGCGCCGCGATGGCCATGCCGCTGCCACCCTTGGCTGGCGGCGGGTAGCCGTAGCCGCCGGTGGCGTAGGGCGGCATGTTGCCGAAGTCGCTCGGTCCGCCGGGGTACGGCGGCGGTGGGCTGGTCATGCTACGGGCTCCTTCGCTGTGCGCGCACTGCCGTGGGCTGGCGCCATGGCGCCCGATCATAGGGCGGGTGACGCGCCGCCGGTGGCCCACCCGTGGCGGCCGTTGCCCGATTGGTCTACGGCACGACGGACGGTGCCGGGCTCATCGACGGGACCAGCGGCCCGCAGATGGGGTCCGAGTCCGCGCACTCGGAGAAGACGTTGACCAGGATGATGGTGAGCGCGACGGCGAGGACCAGACCGATCACAGAGGTCACCACCCCCGCAATGGCCATGCCTCGCCCGCCAGCTTGGTTCCGCTTCGACTGGCTGATGCCGACGATCCCGAGGATCAGGCCGACGATCCCGGTGATCGCCCCTACCCAGATCGTGAACGACATGAAGATGGAGACGATGCCGAGCACGAGCGCCGCGATGGCCATGCCGTTGCTGCGGTTGGCCAGCGGCGGATAGCCCGGCGGGTAGCCGTACCCACCCACACCGTAGGGCGGTGGCATCCCGCCCGGGTACGGGGGTGGCATCCCGCCCGGGTACGGGGGTGGCATCCCGCCCGGGTACGGGGGTGGCATCCCGCCCGGGTACGGGGGTGGCATCCCGCCGGGGTTGAGGGGCGCGTAGCCGAGGTCGCTGGGTGCGCTCGGGTCTGGCGGGGCGCCACCGGTGGTTGGCGACACGAAGCCGGGGTCGCTGGTTCCATCTGAGTACGGCGGCAGTGGGCTGGTCACGCCACGCGCTCCTTCGCTGGGTGCGCCCTGCCGTGGTTGGCGCAGGGGCGCCCGAATTGTAGGGGCAGCGGTGGCGAATCCGCAGCCACCAAGCAGCGCAGTCGCGGTTGGCTGCCCCCAGGCGGGACCGGAACGTCTCAGGGGCAAAGGCCGCGCTGTACTAGGTTGTGCGCATGGACGACCACGCGGAGCTGCTTGATCTGATCAAGGCGGTGGCCGTGGTGCACGGCCCGGTGGTGCTGTCCTCGGGGCGCACCGCCGACTGGTATCTGGACCTGCGCCGGATCACCCTGCACCACTCGGGCGGGCCCCTTGTCGGTCGGGTGATGTGCGAGCTGACCAGGGACTGGGAGTACGACGCGGTGGGTGGGCTCACGCTCGGCGCCGACCCGGTGGCCACGGCGATGCTGCACGCCGGCGCGGCCGGTGCCGTTGGCGGTCGGCCACGGGACGCGTTCGTCGTACGCAAGGAGGGAAAGGCGCACGGCCTGCAGCGGCGCATCGAGGGACCCGACGTTGCCGGCCGGCGGGTGCTCGCCGTGGAAGACACGTCGACGACCGGTGGCAGTGTGTTGGCCGCCGTCGAGGCGTTGCGCGCCGCGGGTGCACAGGTGGTTGGGGTCGCGGTGATCGTGGACCGGGGCGCCGCCGACGCCGTGGGTGCTGCGGGCCTGGCCTACCGGGCGGCGTACACGATCGGTGATCTCGGGATATCCGGTGACGCGCCGATAGGAGCGTCTAACTGAATCTACGATGATCGCTAGAGCGTCGTATACGCTCCCAGAGCGTGGACCCCGTGCGAAATCCGTACGCCCCCGGAGCCGGCCAGCGTCCGCCGGAGCTCGCCGGGCGGGATCGCGAGCTGGCGCAGTTCGATGTCGTGCTCGAGCGCATCGCCTCCGGCCGGCCGGAGCGCAGCCTGGTGTTGACCGGGTTGCGCGGCGTCGGCAAGACGGTCCTGCTCAACGCGCTCCGATCGGCCGCGGTCAACCGGCTGTGGGGCACCGGCAAGATCGAGGCCCGACCGGACCAGTCCATCCGGCGGCCGGTCGCGGCCGCGCTGCACATGGCGATCCGGGAGATCGCTCCCCGGCACCGCGGCCCGGAGCGGGTCGAGAGCATGCTCGGTGTGCTCAAGGCCTTCGCGCTGCGGGACACCGCCGGCGCCAAGGCCGGAACGCCGCGCTGGCAGCCCGGCATCGACGTACCGGCGGCACGGGGGAGGGCGGACTCCGGCGACCTGGAGATCGATCTCGTCGAGCTGTTCTGCGACGCCGCGGTGGTGGCGGGAGACCTCGGGGTCGGGATCGCGCTGTTCGTTGACGAGATGCAGGACGTCCCGGCGCCGGACATCTCCGCGCTGTGCGCGGCCACCCACGAGCTCTCCCAGCAGGGCTCCCCGCTGATCGTGGTCGGTGCCGGCCTGCCGCACCTGCCGGCGGTGCTGTCGAACTCGAAGTCCTACTCCGAGCGGCTGTTCCGCTACCTGCGGATCGACCGGCTGGAGCGGCCGGCCGCGGACCGTGCGCTGGTCGCCCCCGCCGGGCGGGAGCAGGTCGAGTTCGCCCCGGACGCTCTGGATGCCCTGTACGCCGCGGCGGACGGGTATCCGTACTTCGTCCAGGCCTACGGCAAGGTGACCTGGGATGCGGCACCGAAGTCGCCGATCACGGCCGACGACGTGCGGGTCGCGGCACCGGAGGCCGAGGCGGAGCTCGCGGTGGGCTTCTTCGGCAGCCGGTACGAGCGGGCCACGCCCGCCGAGCGGGAGTACATGCACGGGATGGCCGCGCTGGGCGACAGTCCGGTGGCGACCGCGGATGTCGCGACCGAACTCGGCCGGAAGCCGTCGAGCCTCTCGCCGGCGCGGGACAGTCTGATCAAGAAGGGCCTGATCTACAGCGCGGAGCGCGGGAGTGTCGCCTTCACCGTGCCGCATTTCGGCAGGTTCCTGCGCACCCAGCCGACATGATCGGAGCGGGGTGGTGCGGCGGCCACGGTCCCTGGAGGGAGAGGGCCGCAGCCGCCACACCTGCGCGAGTGACGGGTTACCCGCGCCGGAGACCGCTCGAAACGGTGCCGAAACGGCGGAACGAAGGCCTTCGTTCCGCCGTTTGGTAGCTAAGGCTAGGTCTGTCTGCTGCCTCGTGGGGTATAACACTTGCCGATAGCGTCGGCTTCTCGATCTTTCTATGGCCGTCTATCAAGATCGCTAGATTGCTGTAGACGGCCCAAGAGCGGCCGCTCTCCAGCTTCCGGAGCGTGGGGCGCACAATGCGGGCGTGTTCGGTCCCGACGACGTCTCCGCTGACGACCTCCCCGCCCGATGGGCGGGTCTTGTTGCGGACGGCTCGGTGCTGCTGGAGGGGTTCCATCCGGTCAAGCACGCGTTGCGGTTCGGCGCGCGGGTCCACCTCATCGTCGCGGCGGACCCCGCGGCGGTGCTGGCCCTGACCGAGGTGCTCGCCCCGGACCTGCTCGGTGTGATCGGTGACCGGATGGTGGGGGCTTCCCGGGACATGCTGCGGCGGTTGGTCGGTTCGGTGCCGCGGACCGAGGTCGCCGCGCTGGCCGGCGGTCCCGGCCAGCGCCCCGCGCTGTGGTCCGCCGACCGCACGGCGCCACTCGTCGTCCTCGACAACCCGCGAGATCTCGGCAATGTCGGTGCCGTGGTCAGGGTCGTGGCCGGTCTCGGTGGCTCCGGCGTGCTCACCACCGGCTCCGTCGATCCGTGGCATCCGGCGGTGCTGCGCGGTAGCGCCGGGCTGCATTTCGCCACGCCGGTGCAGCACGCCCCGGACGGATGGTTGGCCGGGTTGGCCGGACCCGTGCTGGCCTTCGACGCCGCCGGCCGGGACCTCAGGGATCAGTCGATTCCCGCCGGTGCCGCACTGATCTTCGGCTCGGAGCGGCACGGGATCGGGGTTGACCTGCGGGAGCGCGCTGACGCGCTGCTCGCGCTGCCGCTGACCCCAGGGGTGTCGAGCTACAACCTCGCCACCGCGGTGGCGATGGCCCTCTATCACTGGGCGCTCGGCGCCCGCAGGTGACCGGCCGGCCAGGCCGCGTCGCGAAAGCGTGCCTCGCTGGGCAGCCGGATGCCACCGCCAGTACAGTCCGGGCGTGATCGATGCGCTTAATGTGAGCCAAGTCAAGATCGTTGCCGTGGTCGCCCTTGTTGTCCTGGTCCTGCTCGGGGCGCTGGTCGGCTTTCTCGTGCAGCGGGCGATCCTCAAGCTCGGCCTGCTCGCGGTGGTCGTCTCGCTGATCGCACTGGTCTGGTGGCAGCGCGGTGCGGTGGTCGGCTGCGCGAGGACGGGCAACTGCTCGTTCTTCGGTGTGGACGTCAAGGCGGTGGCCGACCGGATCCCCTGAGATGCGTGTCCCCTGAGACGCGGTTCCCTCACCCGGTGACCCGGGCCGGGTCAGCGCCGGGTGCGGTCAGTGCTGGGTGGGGGCGTCCACGGTGAGGTCCTCGACCACCGGTGCCGACCGGCTGCGCCGCGCCCGGCTGCGCCGCCACACCTCGAAGGCGACCGGCAGGATCGCGAAGAAGACCACAACGACGACCGCGCCCAGGAGGATGACCTCGACATGGTCGCGCACGAGCTGGACCTTGCCGAGGAAGTACCCGGCAAGCGGGATCGAGGTGCCCCAGAGCGTCCCGCCGATCACCGAGTATCCCGCGAAGACCGAGAACCGCATCTTTCCGGCGCCCGCCATCGTCGTGACGAAGGTCCGCACGATCGGGACGAACCGGGCCAGGACAATCGTGGCCGCACCCCAGCGGTCGAAGAAGGCATGCGCGCGGTCGACGTGCTCATGTTTGAACAGGGCCGAGTCCGGGCGCCGGAACACCATCGGCCCAGCCTTGTAGCCGATCGCATAGCCGGCGAGGTTGCCGGCGATCGCGGCCACCGAGACCGAGGCGCACAACACCCAGAGCGGGACGTGGAACGAGCCCTCCGAGACGAGCAGGCCGGCCGAGAACAGCAGCGTGTCGCCGGGGAGGAAGAAGCCGACGAGCAGGCCGCACTCGGCGAAGATGATCGACAGGATGCCCACCAGGCCGAACGCGTCGACCAGGTAGGACGGGTTCAGCAGTTGCGGGGCTGCAAGCAGATGCACGAGGGGTAAGGCTACCCGTCCGAGCGGTTGGCGCGCTGGCTCGGCGTCCGGTCGCTACCGTGGTCGAATGGTCGACGATGTCGTGGTGAGCGAGCTGCGTGCGGGGCTGCCGGACGGGGCGGTGGTCAACGAGCCTGACCTGGTCGCCTCCTACGCCCGGGACATGGCGATGTTCGCGCCGTCGGAGCAGCCACGATGCGTGGCCTTCGCGCGGAGCACCGCCGATGTCCGGCACGTGATGCGGGTCGCCGCCCGGCACCGGGTGCCGGTGGTGCCCCGGGGCGCCGGGTCCGGCCTGGCGGGCGCCGCCAACGGGGTGGCCGGCGGCATCACCCTCGTGCTGACCCGGATGGACGCGATCGTGGAGATCGACCCGGCGAACCGGCTCGCGGTCGTCGAGCCGGGCGTGGTCAACCTGGACCTCCGGAAGGCCCTGGAGCCGCACGGCCTGTTCTACCCACCGGACCCGTCGAGCTACGACTGGTGCACCCTCGGCGGGAACCTGTCCACCAACGCGGGCGGACTATGCTGCGTGAAGTACGGCGTCACCACCGACTTCGTGCTCGGCCTGGAGGTCGTGCTGGCCTCCGGTGAGGTGTTGCGCACCGGCCGCCGGACCGTCAAGGGGGTTGCCGGCTACGACCTGAGCCGGCTGTTCGTGGGGGCCGAGGGGACGCTCGGGGTCATCACCCAGGCGACCCTCGCGCTACGCCCGCTGCCGGCGGCACCGGTCACCCTGGTCGCCACCTTCGGATCGACCGCCGCAGCCGGACGGGCGGTGCAGGACGTCGCGCTGGCCGGCGTGGTGCCCTCGCTGATGGAGCTGATGGACTCGACCTGCATCCGGGCCGTCGACGACTGGAAGCAGCTGGGGCTCGACCGGGACGCGCAGGCCCTGCTGCTGTGCCAGTCCGACTCCGGCGGTTCGCACGCCGTCGCGGAGATCGAACGGGTTGCCGAGCTGTGCCGGAAGGCCGGCGCGACGGAGGTGCACACCACCGACGACGTCGAGGAGGGGCAGCTCCTGCTCGGTGCCCGCCGGCTCGCCCTGCCCGCGCTGGAGCGGTACGGCGCGACGCTGATCGACGATGTCGCCGTGCCCCGCTCGGCGATCGCCGACCTGCTCGACGGCACCGACCGGATCTCCGCCGAGTGCGGGGTGCGGATCGGGGTGGTCGGGCATGCCGGGGACGGCAACATGCACCCGACGGTCGTCTTCGACGTCACCGACGAGGACGAGAAGGCGCGGGCGTACGACGCGTTCGGTCGCATCCTCGAGCTGGGTCTCGCCCTCGGTGGCACCGTGACCGGCGAGCACGGCATCGGCACGCTCAAGGTGGACTGGCTGGCCCGCGAGATCGGTCCGGTCGGCCTGCGGGTGCATGCCGCGATCAAGGACGCGCTGGATCCGCTGGGCATCCTCAACCCCGGCAAGGTGTTCCGGGCGCCGCCTCGGGTCGGCTGATCCCGCCGCTCAGCCGGTCGGGCGTAGCGGAGTCCCGTCGATCGTCACGTCCATCTTCTCGTCGTAGAACGCGATCATGCCAGCGATCCGCTGGCTCTCGGGCAGCGGCGTGCGGTAGCCCCAGACGAGGCCCTCGTGCACCCGGTCGCCCAGCACGATGTCCCAGTACTCCGCCGTCCCCTTGTAGGGGCAGTGCGTGCTGGCCGCCGACGGCCGGAGCAGGTCGAGCCGGACATCGGTCATCGGCAGGTAGTAGCGCGGCGGCAGGCCGGTCTCGAAGAGGATCGTGGGCCGGTGGGAGTCGGCCACCAACACACCGTCCACCCGGACCTCCACGTGCCGGCTGCTGGGAAGGATGTCCAGCCTGGTGTATGGGTCCCGGGGATGCCCGTAGACCGGCTCGTCCTCCTCCAGCCACTCCGACATGGCGCTCCACTCCAGCCGGACCAGGCCGGTCAGCTCCGGCAGCGGCGAGTCGGCGTACACCAGCGCCGCGCCGGCAGCGGTCTGCCCGCCGACCTGTACGTCGTGCAGCTGTCCGTCGCCCCGGCTCGGGGAGTGCCGCGCGCTGCCGGTGTCGACCAGCTCCGCGCGGACGTCCTCGGCGGGGATGTAGTACGTCGGGTAGTAGGGCGCCTCCCACACCAGCACGGGCCGGGTGGTGTCGGCGACGACGTGCCCGCCGAGGAGCGCGCGCACCCGCTTGCGTCCCGCTTCGACCCGGACCCGGCCGCGCCGGTCGACCTGGCTGCTGGTCATCTCGCTCCTCGGTTGGTCGGGATCGCGTGCTCACCGGAGCAACCTCGCAGGCACCGCGTGCCTTCCCGGCGTCGGCGCCGTTCCTGGGTGGATTTCAGCCCGCGGAGGGTGCGGCCAGCTTTGCGGCCAGTTGTCGTCAATGCGGTCACTCTCCGGATGTGTTGGCCACAACATCGGGCGAACGGGATGCCCTGATCGAGGAGCGACCAGAGATTTCGGGGCGCGCAGGCGAGGAGTTGTCACACGACGTAGTGATGCGATTACTATCCGGCAGGTGTCGATGACACCCGCTGGTGAACGCGACGGGGCGGTTACGGCCAGCCGGTCGAACCGAGGAGAGGTGGACGCGGTGATCGGGTTGGATGATGCCCGCCCGTCTGTCCAGATCGTGTCGACTGCCGCCGGGTCCGGCGGGCCGGATGACGCCAGCATCGGCCACGGTCGGCTCTTCCTCCGGCACCGCAAGACCATGTCGGCGCGCGCCGCGCGCCGGCTGGCGAACCCCCGCGATATCGAGGACGTGGTGCAGGAGGCGTTCTTGCGCCTGTGCCAGGTGCGGCCGGATCTCCAGGACGAGGGTCAGGCGCTGGCGTACTGCCGGCGAATCGTCGACAACCTGTGCATCGACCGGCACCGGGCCAGCGCCCGGACGCCGGCGTTGGTCAACATCGACGAGTACGCCCACGTGCTGCCGGCCGGCGACGACGTGTCCGGGCGGCTGCTCGCGGCCGAGGACGCCGAGATCGTGCGTGACGGGCTTGCGGCCCTGAGCCCGCTGCACCGTCGCGCGCTGGTCGCCCGCGAGGTCGAGGAGAAGCCGCTGCCGCAGATCGCGGCAGAGCTCGGCATCGCACGGAACAACGTCAAGCACGTGCTGCTGCGCGCCCGTCGCGCGCTTCGGCGGGTGCTGGAGGGCACATCGGTGGATCCCGGGGAGAGCCCCGGCACCGCGGATGCGATCCCAATACACGGCCGGCCCCGATGGGCCGGACCGCCTCAGGAAGTTCTGGTCACCGACCACGCGACCGCGGCCGGCGGTGAACGTTTCCCTGCTTCGACAGGGACGTTCAGCGACGCCCGGACCGGGTGGTCACGGGGTGCCCGCCGGCCAGAGCTGGTCGCCGGGAGAAAGGAATCAGGTTCATGAATCTCACGAGCAAGAAGACGCGCCGCGCAGTCGGCGCGCTTTGCTCGACCACGGTCGTGGCCGCCCTGGGGTGGTGGACATCGGCGGCGTCGGCGGCGGGGGTGACCCTCGATCTGGGTCCCAACGCCACCAGCGTCAGCATCGTCGACACCAATCCGAACACCGCTCCGGCGAACAGCTACGGCCTCAAGGTCACCGGCACCACCAACGTCAGCACCGACCCGCTCCGGCTGAAGGTCCTGACCGGTCCGGCCGGCGGCTCCGTCTCCTACGAGCGGGTCGCCGCCAACGGCACGCCGGCGGCGCTGTCCGACGGCGCCGCGACAACGTTGTCGGCGAACTCCGCCGCCGCCGCCACCTCGGTCAGCACGGTCGCGACGATCGCGACCGGTTCGCTGATCCGGATCGGTACCGGCGCCACCGCCGACTACGCGATCACCGGAGTGGCGAGCGGCGCCGGTCCGTACACGATCCCGATCGCGGCGCCGAGCGGCGGCCTGCCGCTGGCCCACACCAGCGGTGACGCCGTCACGGTGACGACCAGCTTCGTCCCGGTGGCGCTCAGCGCCTCCGGTCAGGTCCTGAACTACGCCGCCGGGGACAACATCTACCTCGGCACGACGGTCCCGGGCACCTACACGGTGCAGCTCTTCCAGGACCGCAACGGCAACCAGGTCTACGACTCCGCGCAGGACGACGCCACGCCCGTGCTGACCGTGGACGTCAAGGACGTCACGGCGGCCACCGCGAGCACAAGCGACGACCTGAACTTCGTCCTGACCGCGCCGGCCGCGATCGACCTCGGCCAGACCATCACCGCCACCAGCGCCGCGGCGCTGACCACCACCGACACCCGGGGCCTCAACTCCGGCACCGGCGTCGGCAAGCTCGGCGAGGCGATCGCCGCGGCGATGACCTTCACCTTCGCCAACGGCGGTGTGGCCGGGTCCAGCGGCGCGCCGACCTTCAACGGCACGGTCTTCACCAAGACGACCGCCGCCGCCAGCGCCGCCGCGTCATCCAGCGCGCCGGTGACCACCACGGCCACCCTCGGCTCGGCCGCGGCCGTGGTCTCCACCGTGGTCGCGGACAACACCGTGACGACGGTGGCTCTGACCACGGCCACCACCGCCAACGTGAAGCTGGTCACCGCGGCCGCCACGGTCCGGGTCGGTACCGGCTCGGTCACCTACACGGCCACCGCGACCAAGGCCGGCCCGACGGCCGTGGCCGGCGTGACGGTGTGGTTCACCCTCGCGGCCGGCAGCGGCACCGCGTTGACCGACCTGACCGCCAACGGCGCCGCGGTGCCGAGCACCGGTCTGGTCTCCGCGGTGACCGACGCGACCGGTGTGGCCACCCTCGCGGTGACCAGCACCAAGACGGCCAACACCAACGCCTACACGGTGCAGGCCCAGAGCAACAACATCATCACCGACAACGACGGCGGCACCGGCGGCAACCAGCCGATCACGACCACGTACGCCACCGCGGCGGTGACCACGGTGACCGCGGCTGGCAACTTCGCGGCGGCGGTCGGCGGCAGCGTGTCGGTCACCGGCACGGTGACCGACCAGTGGAGCCAGCTGTTCACCCCGACCACGCCTGGTGTCCAGGCCGTGGTCGGTGTCGACCGCAACGTGGACGGTGACACGGCCGACGCGAACGAGTTCACCAGCAACGTGGACATCGTCGCCGGCGCGTTCAGCTACTCCGTGCCGGACGTCTCGGGCAACACCACGGCCAACGACGACCAGTACCGCTGGACCGTCTCGGCGGTGAACAGCAGCTGGAAGGCGATCAAGTGGCTGTCGTCGGTGACCCCGGCCAGCGTCTCGCTGACCAGCCTGTCCGCGGGGACGACGTTCCCGATCCCGGCCGCGACGACCTTCACGCCGGCCGCCAGTGGGGCGACCAACGGGGTCAGCTTCAAGGCCGTCCTCAAGGACGCCGCGGCCACCGCCCTGCCGTACACGACCTTCACCCTCACCGGGACCCCGGGCGTGTACTTCCTGGACAGCGCGAGCAAGGCACAGACGTCGCTGACCGTCCGCACCAACGGCTCCGGGCAGATCTCGCCCGATGAGTCGGCGAACGGGGTCACGGTCTTCTTCACCAAGACCGGCTCGGCGAGCGTCACGGTCACGGCCGGCGCGGCCACCGGGACGACGGGGGCCTTCACGGTCAACCCGGCGACCGAGGCGTACAAGGTCTCGGTGGCCAACGTGACGGGTGCCCCGGGCGCCAACATCACGGTCAACGGCACCGTGCTGGACGCCTTCGGGAACGTGGTCCCGGCGATCACGCCGACCGCCACCGTGGTGGGCAGCTTCGGCAGCCTGCTCGGCGCGGCCAGCGCGACCGCCACGGACGGCACCTTCCACGCCGTCCTGGTCACCGGGAGCAACGACTCGGGTACCACCAGCCTGATCGCGAAGATCAACGGTGGTGCGGCCAACCCCGCGGCGGTGGCGTACCTGACCACGGGGCTCACCCTGGCGGCCGGTGTCAACACCGCGACCGCGACGGTGACCGTCGCACCGGACACGGTGAGCATCACCGCGCCGGCCTCACGCACGGGCGCCGGGGCGGTGACCGTCAGCGGTACCGCGAAGGCGGGGGCCACCGTGGACATCTACGCCAAGGCGACCGGCGGCACCGACCCGTTCCAGTGGGTCGACTCGACGGTGGCCAGCGGTACCGGGACGTACTCGGTGTCGGTGACCATCTCCCGGTCGACCAGCTTCGTGGCGAAGGTGGGCAGCCTGACCAGCAGCGTCGTCGCGACGACGGTGCTGTCGACGGTCAAGCTGACCGCCGTCGCGCTGGGCGGTGGCAAGGTCAAGCTGACCGGCACGGGCGGCCCGGCCGCCCAGACCGGGATGTCCTTCACCCTGGTGGTCAGCCCGATCAAGCAGAGCCCGATCGCGTCGGTCACCACGAACAGCAGCGGTGTCGGCAGCTTCACCTGGAAGACCAGTCTCAGGGGCGCCCGGACCATCCGGGTCTACTACAAGGCTCCCGGGTGCGAGATCGCCTCTGCGACCGTGACGGTCACTGTCAAGTGAGCTAGCGAAGTCGTCAGTCGATCGGTTGGGGCGGTCCCTCGCGGGGCCGCCCCAACGTCATCCGCGCAGGCCACCGGGTGGTCGTGATTGGTGCCTGCGGCCGCGTGCGGGATAATTCGGTCCGTCATCGGTTGCGCTCCTGGGAGGGAACAGTCATGCCCATCGCCACGCCCGAGGTGTACGCGGAGATGCTGGACCGGGCCAAGGCGGGTGGCTTCGCCTACCCCGCGATCAACGTGACGTCGTCGGAGACGTTGAACGCCGCACTGCGCGGGTTCGCCGACGCGGGCAGCGACGGCATCATCCAGGTGTCGACGGGTGGCGCGGAGTTCCTTTCCGGGCAGCCGGTCAAGGACATGGTCACCGGTTCCGTCGCGTTCGCCGCCTTCGCCCACGTCGTCGCGGCGAAGTACCCGATCAACATCGCGCTGCACACCGACCACTGCCCCAAGGAGAAGCTGGACGGCTTCATGCGGCCGTTGATCGCGATCTCGGCCGAACGGGTCGCCGCCGGACAGGAGCCGCTGTTCCAGTCGCACATGTGGGACGGCTCGGCCGTGCCGCTGGAGGAGAACCTCCAGATCGCCACCGAGCTGCTGGACAGGTCGGCAAAGGCTCGGGTGATCATGGAGCTGGAGATCGGTGTGGTCGGTGGCGAGGAGGACGGGATCGTCGGCGCGATCGACGAGAAGCTCTACTCGACGCCGGAGGACGCCCGCCGGACCGCCGAGGCGCTTGGCACCGGTGAGCGTGGGCGGTACATCCTCGCCGCGACGTTCGGCAACGTGCACGGCGTCTACAAGCCCGGCAACGTCAAGCTGCGGCCGTCGATCCTCGACGACATGCAGCGCGAGGTGGGCGCGCAGGTGGGCAAGGACCGGCCATTCGACCTGGTCTTCCACGGCGGATCGGGGTCGACGCTGGAGGAGATCCGGCAGGCCGTCTCCTTTGGCGTGGTGAAGATGAACATCGACACCGACACGCAGTACGCGTACTCGCGGCCGATCGCCGACCATATGCTGAAGAACTACGACGGCGTGCTGAAGATCGACGGCGAGGTCGGCAACAAGAAGCTCTACGATCCGCGCAGCTACAGCCGGCGGGCCGAGGAGTCGATGGCGCAGCGGGTGTCCAGGGCGTGTGCGGACCTGCTCAGCGCGGGGACCAGCCTCGGCCGCTGATCTTGCCTGCCCGCCGCGTGGCGTGCTTGCGGCCACGCCGTCGACGACCTAGCGTGCGGGGAAGCGCCTCGCTTGGGGGGCCTCGCACGTGCGGCGAACGCCGAGTCCTGCCCGGCCGCAACGACGAGCCATGAACGCTACGAGACGGATCATGGGCAGGAGCCGGGGGACCCATTTTCTGGCCGATCGCTGGCCTTGGGGTGAAGCCGCGACCGCGGCCGGGCTACTTCCCCGCCCGAACCCGACAGCTCACCTCGCAGGCGTTGGGAAAGGGATGGCTTCGTGCCGAGTCACGCTGCCGTGCGCCCTGGTGTCAACGATCTCTACGGTTACCGGGGCCGCCACCGCAAGCAGTCAGAGAGCACAGGCACTGCCCGAAACGTCGCCATCACCGCTGGCGTGGTCGCAGCGGTGATGTCCGGCGATGTCTCCTCCGCACACGCCGCCCCCGGGTCGCCCGGCGAAGACGCCTGGCACCGGCTGCGGGTCTGCGAGTCCGGGGAGAACTACGCGATCAACAGCGGGAACGGCTACTACGGCGCCTACCAGTTCAGCCTCGGCACGTGGCGGGGCGTCGGCGGCGCCGGCCTGCCCAGCCAGGCCGCGCCGATCGAGCAGGACTACCGGGCCCGGCTGCTGTACCGCGAGCGGGGCTGGAGTCCGTGGGGGTGCGCGCGCATCCTCGGTCTGCGGGACGACCCGATCTACGGCGAGTGGGTCGCCCCCGCCACCATCCGCGTGACCAGCCAGTTCACCGTCGGGCACGCGGTCACGGTGAGCGGCACCGCCGCTGGCGGCGCCTGGGTCCGGGTCTACGCGAAGGGGCACGGCGAGGCGGAGTTCCGGACCGTGGCGAACGTGCAGGCCGACCGGACCGGCCGGTGGAGCTGGGCCACCCGGCCGAGCGATGACACCTACTTCGCCGCGGCCTCCGGTGGGGTCAGGACGGCCTCGGTGCTGGCCCGGGCGGTGTTCGCGGTGACCATGTCGGCCCCGACGAGCAGCACGCTCGGTGTCAGCTACACGCTCAGTGGTGCGGGGCGCCCCGGCGGCACGGTCCGGGTCTACATCAAGCCGCACTACATGGGCACCTGGCTTGGTTCGCGGGTCATCCGGGTCGATGGCGGGGGCCACTGGTCGACGGTGTGGCGGGCCACGACGGACTTCACGTTTGCCGCGCGCGGTGACGTCGCCGGTCCGGTCCGGATGGTCCCGGTGCGGACCACGGCGCAGGCGACGGTGGCGTCCGGCCCGGCCGGCGTCCGTACCGTCGCCGGGGTGCGTGGCTCGATACACGGTACGGCGCGGCCGAACACAGAGGTGATGATCTACACCCGTGCGCCTGGCGCGGCGGCGTGGCGGCCCTTCAAGCTGGTCCGGGCGAACGCTGCCGGCCAGTGGTCGGCGCCGTTCACCTCCGAGCGGAGCTTCGAGTACCAGGCGAAGGCCGGCAACGGGCAGGCGTCGCCCGTCGACCGCGTCACCGCTGCCTGACCTGACACACCTCGCGTGGCCCGGCGGCGACCGGGCCACGCGAGGATCACCCGCCGGACGGGTCAGCGGCGCCGGAAGAGACTGACGAACAGCGCTGCGGCAACCACCTGGATCGGGAACGTGGCGATGAAGCGGTCCTGGTGCAGCGCATGGGCGATCGCGGTGCCCGCCAACGCGGCGACCACGCCGATCGAGACGGTGAGCAGCATGCCGATCCGCGCACGGTCGTGCGCCTTGGGGGCCAACCAGCGTCCGAGATACCCGACAATCGCCCCAACGATGATCGCTGAGAAGAATCCACCGACCAGCATGACCTCAGGGTAGCCGGATTGCCCGCCATTCCCGGCAAAGCTCGGGCGCAGATCCGGGCGCCCACTGTTACCGTCTCGCCATGACGGGTCGCCACACCATGGTCAGGCCCCGCCGTGCCCGCCGTGCCCGCCGGCCAGGGTCCAGGCGCGGCCGGCTGATCGTGCTCGTCGGCGCGGCGCTGGCCTTCGCCATGCCGGCGCACCCGATGGACCCCGCGCTCATGTCCAGCTCCGAACCGGCTCCCACCACCGCGACGGCTCCGAGTCCAGGACCGAGTCCGGCCCCGACCGCGATCGGGTTCGGTGGCCTGCCCGCCGTGGGCGCGCTCTTTCTCAACGGCACCGGTGGTGATCACGGCTGTACCGCGAGCGTGGTGCGCAGCCCGACCGGCGACCTGGTGCTCACCGCCGCCCATTGCCTGATCGGCAATGGGGCCGGCGTGCAGTTCGCGCCGATGTACCACGATGGCGTGTCCCCGTACGGGGTGTGGGACGTGCAGCAGATCTACGCCGACCCGGGTTGGGTCCTCGACCAGGACCCGCGGCACGACTACGCCTTTGTCCGGGTCGCGCCTCAGGTCCGGGCGGGCCGCCTGACGAACGTGCAGGACGTCGTCGGTGGGAACCGGCTGGAGACGGCGGACGTCGTGGGCGAGCGGGTTCAGGTCGTCGGCTACTCGGTCGGGGTCGATGACGATCCGGTCACCTGCGTGAACCAGGCCTATGCGTATCAGGGATACGTCGGGTTCGACTGCCACGGCTACGCCGATGGCACCAGCGGGGCGCCGTGGCTGCTGCCCGGCCCGGTCGTGAGCGGCATCGGGGCCGATCACGACGCAGCCGTCGTCGGCCTGATCGGTGGGTTGAACCAGGGTGGATGCGAGGAGGCCTCCTCCTACAGCGCCAGGTTCGGCGCCGACATCCTGCGGGTCTACCAGCGGGCCGTCAACGGTGTCGGTCCCGACACGCTCCGGCCGGCCGGCGGCTCCGGCTGCTGACGCGGGCCGCCCCCTGACCCGGGCCACCGGCACCGGCACCGGTCGGGCAGGATGGCGTCCATGAGCCTCCACGACAACCTTCTCGGCGGCCCGCCGCCCACCCTGCTGCCCGACAACGACGAGGCGGCCGGAGCGCTCGCCGCGGGCACCGATCCGGGCGAGGTCGCCGCGCGTTGGCCCGGGTACAGCGCGGCCTGGGCCGACCTCGCCGACCAGGCGTTCGCCGCCGACCGGGTGGTGGAGTCCTATGCCTACGCCCGGGTCGGGTACCACCGTGGTCTCGATCTGCTGCGCCGCAACGGGTGGGGCGGCCACGGTGAGGTGCCGTGGGCGCACGTTCCGAACCGGGGCTTCCTGCGCTGCCTGCATGCGCTTGCCCGGGCGGCGGAGGCGATCGGCGAGACGGACGAGGCCGAGCGGTGCCAGCAGTTCCTGCATGACTCCGATCCGGCTGCCGCCGCTGCGCTCGGCGCGTGACGCTGGCGGTCGTACCGCCGATCCGAGCCCGGACGGCATAGGCTCGCACTGCCCGGGCGTCCGTGCGCCGAGGGCTTGTCGTGTTTCGAGGGAGCGTGCCATGCCCGCAGTGGTGCTGATCGGTGCCCAGTGGGGAGACGAAGGCAAGGGCAAGGCGACGGACTTGCTCGGCGAGCAGGTCCGGTACGTCGTCCGTTACCAGGGTGGCAACAACGCCGGACACACGGTGATCACGCCGGATGGTGAGCGGTACGCGCTGCACCTCATCCCGTCGGGGATACTCAGCCCCGGTGTGACGCCCGTCATCGGCAACGGCGTCGTGGTCGACCCGTCCGTGCTGCTGGACGAGATCGCCGGCCTGTCCGCCCGCGGCGTCGACACCTCGGGTCTGGTGGTGTCCGCGGACGCGCACCTGATCATGCCGTACCACCGGGCCCTGGACCGGGTGTCCGAGCGCTACCTCGGCAAGGCGCGGATCGGTACCACCGGGCGGGGTATCGGTCCGGCGTACGGCGACAAGGTGGGTCGGACCGGGATCCGGATGCAGGACCTGCTCGACCCGGGGATCTTCCGCGCCAAGCTGGAGCTGGCGCTGCGGGAGAAGAACCAGGTGCTGGTCAAGGTCTACAACCGCAAGGCGATCGACCTCGACGCGGTGGTCGAGGAGTACGCCGGCTACGCGGACCAGCTCACCCACCGGATCACCGACACCCGCCTGCTGCTCAACGCGGCGCTGGACCGGGGCGAGAACGTGCTCCTGGAGGGATCGCAGGGCACCCTGCTCGACGTCGACCACGGCACCTATCCGTTCGTCACGTCGTCCAACCCGACCGCCGGGTACGCCGCCTCTGGCAGCGGCATCGGCCCAACCCGGATCACCCGGGTCGTCGGCATCCTCAAGGCGTACACCACCCGGGTCGGCACCGGCCCGTTCCCGACCGAGCTGTTCGACGAGTGGGGGGAGTACCTGCGCAAGCAGGGTGGCGAGATCGGGGTCACCACGGGGCGGGAGCGGCGCTGCGGCTGGTTCGACGCGGTGGTCGCCCGGTATGCGGTCCGGGTCAACGGGATCACCGACCTGTTCCTCACCAAGCTCGACATCCTCTCCGGGGTGGAGCGCATTCCGGTCGCGGTGGCCTACGAGGTCGATGGCGAGCGGCACGAGGAGATGCCGATGACGCAGACGGCGTTCCACCACGCGACACCGGTGTACGAGTACCTCGACGGCTGGCAGGAAGACCTGTCCTCGGCGAAGACGTTCGCCGATCTGCCGACGGCGGCGCAGGCATACGTGCAGCGGGTCGAGGAGCTGGCCGGGGCTCAGGTCAGCGCGATCGGGGTCGGGCCGGGTCGGGACGAGACTGTGGTCGTCCGGGACCTGATCTGATCAGATCTGATCTGATCGACGCGGCACGGTCGGCTGACTTCCGGGCCGTCGTGCCCGGGCTTCCCGGCTGGGCCGGTTAGGCTCGCGGACCGTGCGAGTCCTCGTTCTCGGAAGCGGTGCCCGCGAGCATGCGCTGTGCCTGGCGCTGTCCGGCGACCCCGGCGTCACCCATCTGATCTGCGCGCCCGGTAACCCAGGCGTCGGCTCCCTCGCCGAGCTCCACCCGGTGGACCTCGGCTCGCCCGCCGCGGTCGCGGCGCTGGCCACCGAGTTCGCCGCCGACCTGGTGGTGGTCGGCCCGGAGGCGCCGCTGGTGGCCGGTGCCGCCGACGCGATCCGGGCCGCCGGCATCGACTGCTTCGGCCCGTCCGCGGCGGCCGCCCGGATCGAGGGGTCGAAGGCGTTCGCCAAGGAGGTGATGGCCGCGGCCGGGGTGCCGACGGCCGCCGCCCGGGAGTGCGTCACCGAGGCGGAGGTCGAGGCGGCCCTCGCCGAGCTCGGCGCGCCGTACGTGGTCAAGGACGATGGGCTGGCCGGCGGCAAGGGCGTGCTGGTGACCGACGACCGGGACGCGGCGCTGGCCCACGCCGCCGGCCGGTCGAAGGTCGTGGTCGAGGAGTACCTCGCCGGCCCGGAGGTCTCGCTGTTCTGCCTGGTCGACGGCGAGACCGCGGTGCCGCTGCTGCCGGCGCAGGACTTCAAGCGGGTCGGCAACGGCGACACCGGTCCCAACACCGGCGGCATGGGGGCCTACGCGCCGCTGCCGTGGGCGCCTCCTGGTCTGGTGGCGGACGTGCTGGCCCGGGTGGTGCGACCGACGGTCGCCGAGCTGGCCCGGCGTGGCACGCCGTTCGTCGGTCTGCTGTACGTCGGCCTGGTGCTCACCGCGGCCGGGCCGAAGGTGATCGAGTTCAACTGCCGGTTCGGTGACCCGGAGACCCAGGTCGTGCTCGCCCTGCTGGAGACGCCGCTGGCCGGCCTGCTTGCCGCCACGGCCACCGGCCGGCTGGCCAGCCAGCCACCCCTGGTGTGGCGGGACGCCGCGGCGGTGACCATCGTGGTCGCCGCGGCCGGGTACCCGGCCGACCCGCGGACCGGGGACGTGGTCATCGGCGGCGAGCTGCCGGGTGTGCTGCACGCGGGTACCCAGCTCCGGCGTGACGGCGCGGTCGTCACCTCCGGCGGACGGGTGCTGTCGGTCACCGGTACCGGTCCGGATCTTGCGGCTGCCCGGCAGGCCGCGTACGACCGGGTCGGCAAGGTCGGGTTCGCCGGAGCCCACCACCGCACCGACATCGCGTTGCGCGCGGTGCGGGACGAGATCACCGTCCCGCGCTGACCGACACACCGCTGCGCAGCTCCTCGGCGCGGAGCTCACCCGCAGCACCCGCGGGTGAATCGCGTTGCCCGATCGGGCCATCCGGTATCCCCGCGCCTGACCCCGGACCCGGAACGGAGGTCAGCGTCGAGCGCCGGCGGTGGTGGGTCACCGCACCGGTCGGCTCGGACAGTCCGATCGCGGGGAGGGCTCGTCATGAGCAAGTCAGCACGTGGGCAGGGCAGCGACGGGCCGGTCCGTCGGGTGGTACCAGAGTCGGTGCTCGGTGCGGCCACCGACCTGCTCGGCAGCGCCGAGCTTGAGCTGGTCGCCGAGGCGACCGATCTGCTGCCATCGGGTGAGCAGCTCAGGCTGGTCTCGGTGGCCGTCCGGGGCGAGCCCAACCGGGCCGCATCCGTCGCCGTCGACGCGGCGGGAGTGATCCGGGACCGGCGCGAGCTGGAGTCGCGGGCCGGCCGTCCGCTGTTCGTCGGTGACCTGCACCTGCCGACCGGGCCGATCCTGGTGCCCCGGGAGCCGGTGGGCATCGACCCGACGGTCAACAACCTGACCTTGCCGGAGTGTGCCACCGAGCGGGAGACGGTCACCGTGACCGTGCCGAAGTCCGGTGCGGCACCGAAGGCCGACGTCTACCTGCTCGCCGACACCACAGGCAGCATGGGGCCCGTGATCGACGCGGTGAAGCTCGGCATCACCGCGATCGTCAGCGACCCATCGCTGGCCTTCTACGACGTGGCGTGGGGGGCCGGCAACTACAAGGACTTCCCCGGCGGGGAGTTCAACCCGTACCCGTTCGGGCACCAGCTCGCCCCGACGCCAGGCGCGGCGGCGGTCACCGCCGCGGTGTCGACCTGGGCCGCGTTCGGCGGCCTGGATACACCAGAAGGGCAGCTCTACGCCCTGCACACGATCGCCACCGATCCGGCGATCGGCTGGCGGCCGGACAGCAGGCGGATCCTGGTGTGGTTCGGTGACGCGCCCGGCCACGACCCGGTGTGCGCGGCCATCTCCGGCGCGGCGGGCGACGTCACCGATGGTGCCGAGCGCCTCGATCGCGCCGTTCGTGGAGTCGATCGCCCCTGCCGGCTACGGTCCGCTCCCTGGTGACGTGGAGCACGTGCTGCCGTTCACCGTGACCTGGACCGGCTCGATGACGTGCGCCGAGAAGGACCAGGTCTTCACCGGCAGCCTGGACGTGGTCGCGGATGGGGTCGTGGTGGCCCACAAGCGGGTCCGCATCCGGGTGCCGGCGTGCCGGTGGCATCACGCCGTGGAGATGGTCTGTGGCCTGGAGCCGTCGGGGCCGGAGCGGGAGAAGTGCCAGACCGTGGTGGACGGCCGGTACGCGACGGCGGTGACCATCTACAACCCGACGAACTGCACGGTGCGGATCGAGAAGCGGTTCGTCCCGTTGGTCGTCGGTGACCGGGTGGTCCGGGAACCCAAGGTCGGCAAGCCCCGAAAGCTGCCCGCGGTCGACCTCGCCCCCGGCGAGGCGACCATGGACGACTGCTGCAGCCTGCGCGACGCCGACCTGCCGACTGGTGGCACGCTGCTACTCGGGGTGCTGGACATCATCGCCGACCAGCCGTTGGAGGTCACCGCGATCCACACCTCGACCGGTCCGTCGCGCGGCTCCGGCTCCGGCTCCGGGCGCGGCGAGTCTGAGTCCGAGCACGGCGCGCAGCGGGTCACCGGCACCGCGATCCACACCCGGCCGGTGAAGCCCCGCCGCGAATGACCGGACCTACCGGTCGGGTCCAGGGTGGGTGCCGAGTGTGGGTGGGGTGCGGCCAAGGCCGTGCCCCACCCACCGGTCCGTGGACGAGCGCTATCGACCGACGAGCGCCGGGGCGAGTTCCCGCCACTCCGCGCGGGGTAGGCCGGTGCCGCCATCGACCTGGAGGATCTGCACGGCGACATGGTCCGCGCCGGCCTGCCGGTACTCGGCCACCCGGGCGGCGATGGTGTCGAGGTCGCCCCAGGCAACGAGGCTGTCGACCAGCCGGTCGCTGCCGCCGCCGGCCATGTCGTCGTCGCTGAAGCCGAGCCGGGTGAGGCTGTGCAGGTAGTTCGGCAGGCTGAGGTAGAGCGCGAGCGCCTGCCGGGTGACGGATCTGGCCCGGGCCGGGTCGGTCGCCCCAGACGACTTTCTGCTCGGGGGCGAGCAGCGGCCCGGGTCCCAGCAGTTTCCGGGCGGTGTGGGTGTGCTCGGGTGTGGTCAGGTATGGGTGCGCGCCCCTGGTGCGCGTCCCGGCCAGCGTGAGCATCCGCGGTCCCAGCGCTGCGGGCAGCCGCTCGGCGACCGGCACCGGCGGAGCGGCGGCGTCCAATTCGTCCAGGTAGTGGGCGAGTTTCGTGTAGTGCTTGGCGTACGAGGACCGCCGCGGCGATCAGCTCGGCGAGGGTGGTGACGATCTCGGTGGCGTCCACCCCGGTGGTGTGCGAGCCACCGGTGGCTGCGGCGATCCGGGTGGCCTGCCCGGCGCTGCCGCCGACCGCGCAGAGGCCGTAGTCCGAGGCACGATGGGCGACCTCGTGCGCCAGGTGAAGTTGGGGGAACCTCAGCACGGGTGGTTTCCGTCCCTCAGCGGCGAGTCGCCGGACCAGCCACCGTTTCTAGTGCAGCACGTCGTCGAACTACGGGATCTGCTCCTGCACGATTCTCCGGCGCGGCGGGCCCGGACGACCCAGTGGATCCCGACCGCCGAGGAAATCCCCACCGCTGCGGCGTTCGCCAACCTGGTCACCGCCGAGGAGGAGGCGAGCCGCGCCGCCGCCGCCGACGGCCCGCTGCCGCAGCGCTTGGCGTTGCTGGGCGATGCGCACCTTGCCGGGTTGGAGCAACTGCGGGTGGACGTGGTCCGGCTGGTGGGCGAGATCGGGTTCGCTGGGACCGGGAACACCATCTCGGCACCCGACTGGGTGGTCCGGGCCGTCGGTGACCACCTCGCCGGCAGGGGCCGCCAACTGTGGGACGCCCTCAGCGCGCTCAAGGACGAACCTGAGCGGTTGCAGCGACAGCTCGACGCCCAAGGGGTCAGCTACGTCGTCGAGGTCGAGCCGATCGCCCGGGAATCGCTCGGCGCGGCCCGCGGTGCCGTCGATGCGGGCCGCGCGCTCGCTGACTACCTGTGCGGCGGCGGCCGGTTGAAGCGGCGGTTTCCCAGCCCGGTGCAGCGTGACGCCCAGGGCTTTCTGGCGCTGGTGCAGGTCAACGGCCGGTCGCCCGACGTTCTTGCGCACGTCGTCGCGGCGGTCGAGCGCTTGGAGGCGGAGGTCGCCGTGGTGCAGCTGGCTGCGGCGTGGGCTGACCGCAGCGTCGAGGTCCCGATCGGCAGGCTGCCGGTGACGCTGTCCGATCTCGCCGACAAGGCCCAGCTGCTGGACAAGATCAAGCAGCTCGCCGACCTCCGCGCCCGCGTGTCCACCATGCTGGCGCCAACCGGTCTGTCCACGGAGTTCCCCGACCCTACCGGGTTGATCGAGGTGCTCGATGCGGTGCCGGCAGCCCGCCGCAGGCTGCGGCATGAGCGTGCCTGGGGCGAGACCGAGGAGCTACACCGGTGGGTCCAGGCGGCTGCGGGCAGCCCGAAGGGCTGTCCCGAACTGGCCACCCTGCTGCGGGCGATACCGCCGCGCGACACCGATGGCTACCGCACCGGTCTGGAGGAGCTGGCCCGCGCTGAGGCGGAGCGGCATGACGCGATGCGGCTGGCGCACCTGACCGAGCAACTGCGGACGGTGCATCCGGCGCTGCTGGAGCTGCTCCAGCGGACCGCTGCCGAGCCTGTCTGGGACCAACGGCTGCCGGAGCTCGCCGCCGCGTGGGCCTGGTCCAAGGCACGGGATTTCGTCATGCGCTCGCGGACCGCCACCCGCGAGCGGGAGCTGCTCGATGAGTTCACCCGGGTCGAGGACGAACTCAAGCTGGTGACACAGCGACTGGCCGGCACTGAGGCGCTCCTGGCGTGCCTGGACCGGATGACCGACGCGCACGCCAGGGCACTGCGCGCCTACCGGGACCACATGACAAAGGTCGGCGCCGGGACCGGCAAGCGGGTCAGGGCGTTCCAGAGTGCCGCCCGGGCGGCGATGGAGAAGGCCAAGGGGGCGGTACCTGCCTGGGTGGTGCCTCTGCCGAACCTGCTCGACAACCTTGCCGTCGAGCGTGACTCCTTCGACGTCGTCATTGTCGACGAGGCGAGCCAGGTCGGGATGGAGCACTTGTTCCTGCTCTGGTTGGCGCCCCGGGTGATCGTGGTTGGCGACGACAAGCAGTGCACACCCGGTGAGGCCAGGATGGGCCAGCAGGACCGGATCTTCGAGAGCCTTCCCCGCTACCTCGGAGCCGCGGACGAGGAGATCCGCATGATCTTCACGCCCAAGTCAAACCTCTACGGCCTGCTGTCGGCCCGGTCCGGCAAGGACGCCGTGATCCGGCTCCGTGAGCATTTCCGCTGCGTGCCCGAGATCATCAACTGGTCGTCGAACCAGTTCTACGGCGCGGGTGGGGTCCCCGGACTGATCCCGCTGCGGGAGCGCACCGCCGCCGACCTGGAGCCGCTGAAGGTCGTGACCGTCACCGGCGCGTTCACCGAGGGGCGCAACGCCACCCTGCGCAATCCGGTGGAGGCCGAGATGATCGCCGACGAGCTGACCCGCTGCGTGAACGACCCGCGTTACACCGCGAAGACCTTCGGCGTCGTCGTGCTCCAGGGCCGCGGCCAGGTGCGGCTGCTGGAGCACGAACTCAACGCCAGGCTAACCCCCGAGCAGCGTGTCGAACGCAAGGTTCGGGTCGGTGTCCCGGCCGACTTCCAGGGCGACGAGCGTGACGTGATCTTCCTGTCGATGGTGGTCGCCAACCCGCCACGGGCGCAACGCGCGATCATGGCCCAACAGTCCTACAACGTGGCCGCCAGCCGGGCCAAGGACCAGATGTGGCTGTTCACCTCGGTGCGGGCCGGCGAACTCAAACCCGACGATCTGCGGTGGTCCCTACTTGACTACATGCAAGACCCGCCCTCGACGTACGGACGGTCGCTGGAGCTCGACGAGGTCAGCGACACGCGACCGTGTGCCCCGTTCGAGTCGCTGTTCGAGCAGCGGGTCTTCCGCGAGATCCGTGGGCGCGGGTACCACGTCGTGCCGCAGTACCCGGTTGGTTCACGCCGGCTGGACCTCCTTGTCGTCGGCGACGGCGGCCGGCTCGCGGTGGAGTGCGACGGGCATCGCTGGCACACCAGCGTCGAGCAGGTGGCGTCGGATGCGCGGCGGGACCGCGAGCTGCACCGGATGCGCTGGGAGGTGCTCCGCATCCGGGAGAGCGAATTCGAGTTCGACCGGGACCGTGCGCTGGCCCCGTTGTGGACCGCGCTGCGGGCCCGTGGGATCGAGCCATTCCAGGACCCCGGGGACAGCGTCACCCCCTGGGAGCCGGTCGAGCTCGTCGAGATGGACGAGGACGAGGACCACGAGGACGACGAGGAGGAGGGCTCGTCGGAGACGGACGACAAGGAAACCGGCAGCGCGGATCAGGGTCACGGGATGCGGGGAGAGCTGCGATGAGCGGCGTTGAGGCGATCGAGATCACGCTGGACACGAAGGTGCTCGACCGCGTTGCCGATCTGATCTGCGGCGACGACACAACCCCGTACTACCGCCCGGGCTATGAGATCGCCGCATTCTTCGAGGCAGCCGGGTGGAGCTGGACCGGACCGGTCGAAGGCGGTCGCCGGGCCTGGGTGATTGAGCAGTTGCGCGAGCGGAAGGACGACCCGGCGGCGCTTGCGGCAATCCTGCTGCGGGTAGTGGATCCGAGGGAGTACCTCGACGATCCCGCTGTCCGCACCGCCGTCTTCGACGAGCTGAACAAGCTGCTGGCGGTGGAGGGATACGAGGTTGTCGACGTCAGGGGTGAGAGTCGCTTGCGGCGGCGGGAGCGAACCTTCCACCGGTTGGACAGCCAGACCCCGGTCGAGCTGGTGGCTGACATGTCCGCCATCGTCAGTGATCAGGAGTTCGGTGCCATGCTCGACCGCAGGTTGATCGAGGCACGCACCTGCTGGCAGCAGGGCGCCCCGCTCGCTGCGGTGATCATGCTCGGCAGTCTGTTGGAAGGCGTGCTCTACACAGTGGCGTGCGCTCGGCTGGACCAGGATCGACAGCCACGGGACCACCTTCAGTCGCTGATCGACATTGCCGGACGTGAGGGATGGGTCGCAAAGGACGTTGTGGACTACGCGCACGTCCTGCGCGAGCACCGCAACCTCGTGCATCCCAGACGGCAGCACCTCGATGGCCATGCGCCGGACAGCGACAGCGTGCGGATCGCCTGGAATATCGTCGTCGCGGCGCTCAACGACCTCGCCGTACCTCCGGGTGAGCCGACGCAGGGAAGCACGCATGGAACCGTGTGGGACCGCCAACCGTGACATCAACGCCGCGAGCTCTTCAGGCACGACTGCCTGGCCCGGGCCGGTCGACGACGACGTTGACGCGCTGGTCTGAGTGGTCGGCGAGCTGCTGACCGACCTCAAGCGTTTCTTCCATTCGTTCTCCGTCAAGGAACTGGGCCGCCTGATGACAATCCACCCCACCGAACCCGTCGTTCGCGCCCACGAGATGGGCATCGACAAGCACTGCTTCGACCTGGACGACTCGCCCCGTCTAACCTGACTCACCCCGCCATGACCTTTGGGAACGGGGCCTGACCCATGCCGGGGCCGAAGTCGGTTGACGATGTACTGTCCGGGTGCCGGTCGGACTCGGGTCTGGCCGTGTTCCCCGTGGAGCTGGACACGATGGCGGTGCTCCGGAGCCGCACCGGACGGGCCGTTCGTACTTGATCAGTGGGGTGCGCGCGGGGGCCTCGGAGGGTGCTCCGGTAGGGCTCGCAGCGTGAGGTGCCAGGGGAAGATGTCCAGGTACCGCGAGCCCGTGCCGGGTTCGTGCAGGGGGTAGACGTCGGGGCCGAACAGCACCCGTACACCCCAGCCGCGCAGTTCGCCAACGTGGCGGACGAACGCCGGGTGGGCGGCCTGAGCGGCGTTCGTGAACGGCAGCGCGACCAGCGGCAGTTTCTTGCCGATCGCCTCGGTGACCAGACCCAGCGCCAGGGTGTCGCTGATCCCGCAGGCCCACTTGTTGATCGTGTTGCAGGTGGCGGGGGCGACGATCATCGCGTCCGCCGGGGGGAGCACGTCGACTGTTCCGGGTGCCTTGTACTGGCTGCGCACCGGGTGCCCGGTCAACGTCTCCAGCGCCGGGACGTCGGCGAAGCGCACCGCCTGCGGGGTGAGGATCACGCACACGTCCCAGCCGCCGTCGTACGCGAGGGTGACCAGGGTGCCGACCCGGCTGGTCGGTGGTGCCGCGCAGGCGATCACGTACAGCACCGGGCGGGTGCGGTCCGGTGGGGGTGTCACGCGGGGACGCCGACCCGTGCGGCGAGTCGCTGCAAGTCGAAGGACGGGCGGGTCCGGGACCGTCTGACCAGGTCGGCGACCAGGTCCCGGGCCACGGGGCGGCATCGGATCTCGTTCGGTGCGAGCGCGTCGGCCTCCAACAGCGACCAGGTGGCTTCGTCGCGGTGTCCGCCGAGGCTGTGGGCGCGGGCGAGGTCCAGCAGGTGGTTGGCGCGCCGTTCCTTGGGCAACGCGGCGAGCCGGTCCCGGCTCAGCCGTTCGGTGACGGCGAGCGCGGGGCGCCATTCACGGAGTTCGACGAGGGCGGCGACCTCGTGGATGGTGACGTTGGTGGGGCCGAACGCGGTGTAGAAGTCGTTGCGGTCGGTCCCGAGCATCTCCGCGGTGTGCTCAGCCTCCCGCAGCAGTTCCGCGACGCTTGATGCGTCGTCGGCGGCTGCGGCCGCCATGGCGCCTTGCAGCATCAGGTGCCCGTACAGGGACCGGGCCTGTGGTGTGGTGGCGGGTTTCCCGTGATGGCGCAAGTGATCGGCGGTTGCCCGGGTCGCGGTGACGGCTGCGGGCGCGCCGTTGTTGTCCCGGATGGCGTTGACGAGCCGAAACGCAGCCCCGCCGTAGAGTGTGACGTCACCAATCTGCTCAGCACACCGCATCGCTCGGTCCGCGGCCACCCATTCCAGATCGACGTGACCCAGCTTGCGGACGGTCGAGGTGATGATCTGGTACACCTGCGCGAGCATGGCGGTTGCCGTCGCGGCGTCGTCACCGACGAGCGTGTCTCGTGCGTGCTGGGTGTCGGTGACCAGTGCGGCCAGGAGCGACCCGAGCGTGGCGTAGTTCGCGGATTGGAATGCCAGCCAGGCGTAGGTGACCTGGCGCCGCAACCGACGCAGCTCCGGCTCGCGTGCCGTCGCCGCGGTGTCGGTGGCTGGATGCGGGGGACCGGCCGCCGGTGTCCACTGTTGGAGCGCCATGCGGATCGCGGCGGCTTCGGGGGCGTCCACACATTGCGCGCGCAACCGGAACGCATCGTCGTCTAGCAAGACCTGCAACGGAACATTCAGAGCATTCGCGACCTGGTCGAGCACGGAGAGCCGGTCCAGGTGGCGTTCCCCGGACTCGATCTTGTCGACCCAGCTGGATGAACGCCCGACAAGGTCGGCGAAATGTCGACGGGTCAGACCACGGCGGTCTCGCCAGTACCGCACCCGCTTGCCGATTGCACCCGTTTCCATCGCGGATGCCTCCATTTTCGTCGACCAAGTGCTCGAGCGGGTTCGCCGAGCCTTCCTCACTCACCAAGGATTGAATCGCACAAATTGTACGACCGACCCGGTGCCTTCGTGGCGATCGTGGCGATCGTGGCGGCAGTCAACCGGAAGGCGATACCGATGAGATCACCGCAAAGTCCGGAGTCGGCGAGCCGTGGTGCCGAGATGATCTCTGGTGGATCGGTCGGCCGTTCGTGGTCGTTGCGGTCGGTGCCGGTGCGGCCGGATGTGGGGTTGTGGGATGAACCTGTGATGCGGGTGGCGTTGGCCCGGCAGGACCTGAGCACGGTGTACCGGTTGTTGCAGCGGCAGGGGTACAGCCAGAACGCGATCGGGGCGCTGGTCGGGCAGTCGCAGCCGGAGGTGTGCGCGGTCGTTCGTGGTCGCCGGGTGCGCACCTACGACGTGCTCGCGCGGGTCGCCCACGGGTTGGGCGCCCCGCCCGGCTATCTGGGCCTGGCCTGGTGCGACCACCGCGACTGCCAGCAGCCGCCGCCGGACGGGGCGGTGCCGCCGCGGCCGCCGGACCGAGCATGATCCGGCCGGGGTGCCGTGGTCGGGATGGGTCAGAGGATGGGTGCGGGGGTGTAGCCAGCCGCCTCCGGGTGCCGGCGGACCACGTCGGCGACCCGGGCGGCGATGGCCGTGACCTGGGAGCCGGCCGCTCCGGTGAACGACAGGGGGTCGGTGAGCAGGGTCGCCAGATCGTCCCGGGACAACCCCAGCCGGCCATCGGCGGCCAACCGGTCGATGAGGTCGTTGCCGGCCTGGCCGTCTTCCCGCATCGCCAGCGCGACCGCGACAGCGTGCTGGCGGATCACCTCATGCGCGGTCTCCCGCCCGACGCCGTGCTTGACCGCGCCCATCAGCACCTTCGTGGTGGCCAGGAACGGCAGGTACCGCTCCACCTCCCGCGCGATCACGGCCGGGTAGGCGCCGAACTCGTCCAGCACGGTGAGGAACGTCTCGAACAACCCGTCCACGGCGAAGAACGCCCCGGGCAGCGCCACCCGGCGGACCACCGAGCAGGACACGTCCCCCTCGTTCCAGGTGGCGCCGGACAGCTCGCCCACCATCCCGGCGTACCCGCGTAGCACCACCGCCAGCCCGGAGATCCGCTCGCAGGAGCGGGTGTTCATCTTGTGCGGCATCGCGCTGGACCCCACCTGCCCGGCCCGGAACCCCTCGGTGACCAGCTCGTGTCCGGCCATCAACCGGATCGTGGTGGCGAGGCTGGCCGGCCCGGCGGCGACCTGGACCAGCGCGGTGAGCACCTCGTAGTCCAGCGAGCGGGGGTAGACCTGGCCGACGCTGGTGAGGAGCCGGTCGAAGCCCAGGTGCCCGGCGACCCGCCGTTCCAGCTCCGCCAGCGCCTGCTCGTCACCGCCGAGCAGGTCGAGCATGTCCTGGCCGGTACCGACCGGTCCCTTGATCCCGCGCAGCGGGTAGCGGGCCAGCAGCTCGGTCACCCGTGCATGCGCCACCAGCAGCTCCTCGGCTGCCGTGGCGAACCGTTTGCCCAGCGTGGTGGCCTGCGCGGGCACGTTGTGCGACCGGCCGACCAGCGCTGTGCCGGCGTGTTCCACCGCCAGCGTGGCCAGCCGGGCCAGGGTCGCCACCATCCGGTCGGCCACCAGCCGCAGTGAGTCGCGGAGCTGGAGCTGTTCGACGTTCTCGGTGAGGTCCCGCGAGGTCATCCCCTTGTGGATGTGCTCGTGCCCGGCCAGCGCGGAGAACTCCTCGATCCGCGCCTTCACGTCGTGCCGGGTGACCTGCTCGCGGGCCGCGATGGACGCCAGATCGACCTGGTCCACGACCCGCTCGTAGTCCTCGATCACACCGCGCGGAACGTCGACGCCGAGATCCTGCTGGGCCCGCAGGACGGCCAGCCAGAGCCGCCGTTCCAGGACGACCTTGTGCTCGGGTGACCACAGCCGCCGCATGGCGGGCGAGGCGTACCGGGTGGCGAGGACGTCGGCGATCGGGGGAGCGGCAGGCATGGCTCACTCATCAGGGGTCACGGGTCGGGGCCCCATCATTGTCCGGCACGGCGATCGGACCGGCCCACCGGACCGGCCCGGGCGGCCTGGCCCGGGCGGCCTGGCCCGGGCGGCCTGGCAGACTCGGGTCGTGCCGACCCTCGCCGACTACCCGCACCTGCACACGGGCAAGGTCCGGGACCTGTACGCCGTGGACGACGAGCTGTTGCTGGTGGTGGCCAGCGACCGGATCTCGGCGTACGACTGGGTGCTGCCCACCCCGATCACCGACAAGGGGCGCATCCTCACCGCGATGAGCGCGTGGTGGTTCGACCGGCTGGCCGCGATCGTCCACAGCCACCTGGTCGCTGTGGACGACCCGCGGATACCGGCCGAGGTGCGTGGCCGGGCGATGCTGGTCCGCCGGCTGGCCATGTTCCCGATCGAGTGCGTGGCGCGTGGCTACCTCGCCGGCTCCGGACTGGTCGACTATGCCGAGTCTGGGGCGGTGTGCGGGGTCCCGCTGCCGGCCGGGCTGGTCGACGGCTCCCGGCTCCCCGAGCCGATCTTCACGCCGGCCACCAAGGCCGCCGTCGGTGAGCACGATGAGAACGTCGGTCTCGACCGGGTGGTGGACGCGGTCGGCGCCGGCACCGCGACCCGGCTCCGCGAGCTGACCCTGGCCGTCTACGGCACCGCCCGGGATCTCGCCGCCGACCGGGGCATCCTGCTGGCCGACACCAAGCTCGAGTTCGGACTCGACCGGTCCGGCACCGTCGTGCTCGGTGACGAGGTGCTCACCCCGGACTCCTCCCGGTTCTGGCCGGCCGACCAGTGGCGGCCGGGTCGGTCGCAGCCGTCGTACGACAAGCAGTACGTGCGGGACTGGCTGGTGCGCGACTCTGGCTGGGACCGTGTCTCGGCGCCGCCTCCGCTGCCGGCTCACGTCGTCGAGGCGACCCGGAGTCGCTACGTCGAGGCGTACGAGCTGCTGACCGGGCTGAGCTTCACCCGTTGGCCCGACTGACCTGCACCGTGGGGCAGCGCCGGGCCGGCTACCCCGTGTGCCGCTACCCTGCGTGGGGCGATCCGGATCGATCAGGGAGTCAGCGGTGCCGCGAGTCGTAGTCGACGTCATGCTCAAGCCGGAGATCCTCGACCCGCAGGGCCAGGCGATCCTCGGCGCGCTGCCCCGGCTCGGGTTCGACGGGGTCCGGGCCGTCAGGCAGGGCAAGCGGTTCGAGCTCGACGTCGTCGACGAGATGACCGAGCAGACGGTGCGGCGGATCGCGGAGACGCTCCTCGCCAACCCGGTGATCGAGGAGTTCACCGTCCACACCGGCTGAGTCGTGAGTCGTCCCGCATCGGGGAGGACACCCGGCTGGACGAACCACAAGGCAGGTCGCCGGCCGGCCGGGCGGATCGGGCCGGGTAGGCTCGTGGTGACCCGCCGCCCGACCTCCGGGAGTCACCTCACATGACCTTGCCCGCCGGCTCATGACTGCACGCATTGGCATCGTCACATTTCCTGGATCGCTGGACGACCGTGACGCGGCGCGGGCGGTGCGGCTGGCCGGCGCCCAGGCGGTCCCGCTGTGGCACGGCGACGCCGACCTGCACCGGGTCGACGCGGTGGTCCTCCCCGGCGGCTTCTCCTACGGCGACTACCTCCGCTGCGGCGCGATCGCCCGCTTCGCCCCGGTGATGGAACGGGTGGTGTCCGCGGCCCGCGGCGGGTTGCCGGTGCTCGGCATCTGCAACGGTTTCCAGGTGCTCTGCGAGTCGCACCTGCTGCCGGGGGCACTGATCCGCAACGCGCAGCGCCGGTTCGTCTGCCGCGACCAGTGGCTGCGGGTGGACAGCGTGCGCACACCCTGGACGTCGGCCTACGGCGCGGGCGCTGAGCTGCGGATCCCGGTGAAGAACGGCGAGGGCGGCTACGTCGCCGACCGACGCACCCTCGATGCGCTGGAGGCCGAGGGGCGGGTGGTCTTCCGGTACCTGCGGGGCAACCCGAACGGTTCCGCCCGCGACATCGCCGGGGTGTGCAACGAGACCGGCACCGTGGTCGGGTTGATGCCGCACCCCGAGCACGCGGTCGACCCGCTGACCGGGCCGAGCGCCGATGGGCTGGGCATGTTCACCTCCGTCCTCTCCCACCTGGTGGGCGTCGCGTGACCACCGGGACCAGCGCCAGCGCCCTGGACACCGTGGCCCGGGCGACGAACACTCCCGACGAACCACAGCCGTACGCCGAGCTGGGGCTCCGGGACGACGAGTACGACCGGATCCGGCAGATCCTCGGCCGCCGCCCCACCGCCGCCGAGCTGACGATGTACTCGGTGATGTGGTCGGAGCACTGCTCCTACAAGTCCAGCAAGGTGCACCTGCGCCAGTTCGGCGAGAAGGCCCCCGCCTCGGACGCGCTGCTGGTGGGCATCGGCGAGAACGCCGGGGTGGTCGACATCGGCGACGGCTGGGCCGTCACCTTCAAGATCGAATCGCACAACCACCCGTCGTACGTCGAGCCCTACCAGGGTGCGGCGACCGGGGTCGGCGGGATCGTCCGGGACATCCTCGCGATGGGTGCCCGGCCGGTGGCGGTCCTCGACCCGCTCCGGTTCGGCCCGGCCGACGCGGCCGACACCCGGCGAGTGCTGCCGGGCGTGGTGGCCGGCGTCGGCGGCTACGGCAACTGCCTCGGCCTGCCGAACGTCGGTGGTGAGCTGGTCTTCGACCCGAGCTACGCCGGCAACCCGCTGGTCAACGCGTTGTGCGTGGGAGTGCTCAAGGCGGACCGGATCATGCTCGCGCACGCCTCGGGCGTCGGCAACAAGGTCATCCTGTTCGGCGCCCGCACCGGCCGGGACGGGATCGGTGGGGTGTCCGTGCTCGCCTCGGCGACGTTCGACGACTCCGGCGCGCCGGCGAAGCGTCCCAGCGTCCAGGTTGGCGACCCGTTCGCCGAGAAGGTGCTCATCGAGTGCTGCCTGGAGCTCTACGACGCCGGCCTGGTGGTCGGCATCCAGGACCTCGGTGGTGCGGGCCTGTCCTGCGCCACCAGCGAGCTGGCCAGCGCTGGCGAGGGCGGCATGGTCGTGGACCTGGACCGGGTGCACCTGCGCGAGCCGTCGATGAGCGCGGAGGAGATCCTCGCCAGCGAGTCCCAGGAGCGGATGTGCGCGGTGGTCGCCCCCGAGCACGTCGCGGCCTTCTTCGCGGTGTGTGCCAGGTGGGATGTCGACGCCCGGGTGATCGGCGAGGTCACCGCGGTCTCACCGGAGGAGGCCAGCCGGGGCGGGCGGCTGGTGGTCACCTGGCACGGTGAGACCATCGTCGATGTGCCGCCCCGCACGGTCGCCCACGAGGGGCCGGTATACCAGCGGCCGTTCGCCCGTCCCGCCGACCAGGACGCCCTGGTCGCCGACGACCCGGCCCGGCTGCCGAGGCCGGCCACCGGGGCGGAGTTCCGGGCCACCCTGCTGGCCCTGGTGGCCAGCCCGAACCTGTGTGACAAGAGCTGGGTCACCGACCAGTACGACCGCTACGTCCAGGGCAACACCGCGCTCGCCCAGCCGGAGAACGCCGGCGTGATCCGGGTCGACGAGGTGTCCGGGCTCGGCGTCGCGGTCGCATGCGACGGCAACGGCCGGTACTGCCGGCTCGACCCGTACGCCGGCGCCCAGCTCGCCCTCGCCGAGGCGTACCGCAACGTGGCCAGCACCGGTGCCCGGCCGGTCGCGATCACCAACTGCCTGAACTTCGGCAGTCCCGAGGACCCGGGCGTGATGTGGCAGTTCGAGCGGACCGTGACCGGGCTGGCCGACGGGTGCCAGGCGCTCGGCACGCCGGTCACCGGTGGCAACGTGAGTTTCTACAACTCCACCGGGGACACCGCGATCCTGCCCACACCGGTGGTCGGCGTGCTCGGGGTGCTGCCCGACGTGCGCCGGCGTACGCCGATGGGGTTCGGTGGCGCGGACGGCGCGGCGCTGCTGCTGCTCGGCCGGACCCGCCCCGAGTTCGGGGGCTCGGAGTGGGCGTGGACGGTGCACCGGCACCTCGGTGGCCGCCCACCCGAGGTCGATCTGGCCGCCGAGGCCGCGCTCGCCGAGGTGCTGGTGGCGGCGTCCGCCACCGGGTTGCTGGCCGCCGCGCACGACCTGTCGGACGGTGGGCTGGCCCAGGTCCTGGTCGAGGCCTGCCTGCGTGGCGAGGCCGGAGCGCGGATCACGCTGCCCGCCGGGGCGGACCCGTTCGTGTGGTTGTTCGCCGAGTCGGCAGGGCGGGCGCTGGTGGCGGTCCGGCCGGATGACCGGGCAGCCATGGCTGACCTGTGCGGCAGCCACGGCGTGCCCTGGACCGATCTCGGCACCGTCCAGGCGAGCTCCACCGATCTGGTCATCGACGCGGTGCTGGCGGTTCCGCTGGCTGAGCTGCGCGCCGCGTGGAGCGGCACGCTGCCGGCCCTGTTCGAGGGCTGAGCGGGTCGCCGTGGCGCGGCGGCGGTACGACCCGGAGCGGCTGGGCGCTGCGCTGGCCACGCTCGGTGCGAGCGAGCCACCGGACTGTGCGAGCGCGTTGCCGGCGGGACCGCTGCTGGCGCAGCAGCTCGTCGAGGCGGTGCTGGCCATCTCCGACGAGGACGGCGCCATCCCGGCGCCAGCGCTCCGTGCCGCCGTCGTGGAGCTGGCGAACCGGCTTGCCGAGCGTGCCCCCGGGCGATCCGTGGAGCTGCGGGTCCCACCGCATGTCGCGGTCCAGGCGGTGCCCGGGCCGCGCCACACCCGGGGTACCCCGCCGAACGTCGTGGAGACCGACCCGCTGACCTGGCTTCTGCTGGCCGGTGGTCGCCTGAGCTGGCCGGCCGCCGTGGCCGACGGCCGGCTGGTGGTCAGCGGTGACCGTGCTGACCTGTCCGGCTACCTGCCGCTGATCTGATCTGATCTGATCAGATCTGGTCTGACAGCCCCGGACGGTTCCGGCGCCACGCGGATCACCGGCTCCACCTGATCCGGCAATATTGGACGGCCGTCTAAATACACTGCCGAGGTGCCCAAGCTTGTCGATCACGCGGTCCGCCGCAGGGAGGTTGCCGAGGCGGTCGTCCGGCTGATCTTGCGGGACGGCGTCGAGGCCGTGACGATCCGCCACGTCGCGACCGAGTCGGGCTGGTCACCGGGGGTGCTCGCGCACTACTTCACCGGCAAGGACGCGCTGCTGCTGGTCGCCTTCGGCCAGGTTTCGGACGCGCTCGTCGAGCGCACCGCTCGCCGGCACGTGGTGGGGCCGCCGTTGTCCGTGCTGCGCTGGACGCTGCGCAACGCCTTGCCGATGGACCCCGTGCGCCGCGACGAGGTGCGGGTGTGGTTCGCCTTCCTCGGCCACGCGCTGGCCCGGCCGGCGTTGGCGGAGGCGCAGCGGCGGGTGTACACGGAGTGGGAGGAGGCGCTGACCGCGCTGCTCCGGCAGGCCGCCGGCCAGGGTGAGCTGGCCGCCGGGATCGACCCGGCAACTGAGGCGGTCGCGCTGGTGTCGTTCGTTGACGGGCTCGCGCTGCAGGCGGTCTTCGGTCCGGATCGGTTTCCGGCCGCCCGGCTCGCGGAGTTGCTCGACCGGAGGCTCGCGGTACTGCGGGCGGGGTCGGGTTCACCCTCCGATCCGGCGGATGGGGAAGGGCCGGCCGGGTAGACTCAAGCCTGCCCGCTAGCCCCCGCTGTGAGGAGCATCGCCCGTGCCGCACTGCCACGGCAGCGCCGGATCGGTGGAGCTGTCCGTCACCGACGGGATGGAGGCCCCACCCCGCGAGGAGTGCGGCCTGTTCGGTGTGTGGGCCCACGGCGAGGACGTCGCCAAGCTCGCGTATTTCGGACTCTACGCGTTGCAGCATCGCGGCCAGGAAGCCGCGGGGATCGCGGTCAGCGATGGCGAGCGCATCGTCGTCTACAAGGATCTCGGGCTCGTGGCCCAGGTGTTCGACGAGGTCACGCTGAGCAGCCTGCGCGGTCACATCGCGCTCGGGCACACCCGTTACTCGACGACCGGGTCCAGCATCTGGGAGAACGCCCAGCCGACGTTCCGGAGCACCCTGGCCGGCGGTGGGCTCGCCTTGGGGCACAACGGCAACCTGGTCAACACCGCGGAGCTCGCCGGTCGGGTGCGTGAGCTCGGGCTGACCGGCGCCAACGGCCGGCAGGGCGCGAGTACCGACTCCGACCTGGTCACCACCCTGCTGGCGAACCTCGCCGGCCAGTCCGTCGAGGCGGCCGCGCTGGAGCTGCTCCCCACCCTCCGCGGCGCGTTCTCCCTTGTCTTCATGGATGAGGGGACTCTCTACGCGGCGCGGGACCCGCACGGTGTGCGGCCGCTGGTGCTCGGCCGGCTGGACCGGGGTTGGGTCGTGGCCAGCGAGACCGCGGCGCTGGACATCGTCGGGGCGTCCTTCGTGCGCGAGATCGAGCCGGGGGAGCTCGTGTCGATCGACGCCGACGGGTTACGGTCCGAGCGGTTCGCCCCACCGACCCCGAAGGGGTGCCTGTTCGAGTTCGTCTACCTGGCCCGTCCGGACACCCACATCTCGGGCCGCAGCGTGTACGCCGCCCGGGTCGAGGTCGGCCGACGGCTCGCCCGGGAGTGGCCGGCCGAGGCGGAGCTGGTGATCCCGGTGCCCGAGTCGGGCACACCGGCCGCGATCGGGTACGCCGAGGAGTCCGGCATCCCCTATGGGCTGGGCCTGGTGAAGAACTCCTACGTCGGGCGGACCTTCATCCAGCCCTCGCAGACGATCCGGCAGCTCGGCATCCGGTTGAAGCTGAACCCGCTGCGCAACGTGATCCGTGGGCGCCGGCTCGTCGTCGTGGATGACTCGATCGTTCGCGGCAACACCCAGCGCGCCCTGGTGCGGATGCTGCGGGAGGCCGGCGCGCTCGCCGTGCACGTCCGGATCTCCTCCCCTCCGGTGCGGTGGCCGTGCTACTACGGCATCGACTTCGCCAGCCGCACCGAGCTGATCTCCAGCGAGCTGGACGTGGACGGCGTCCGCGCCTCGATCGGCGCCGACAGCCTGGGCTATGTCTCGCTGGACGGTCTCGTGTCGGCCTCGGAGCAGCCCCGGAACCGGCTGTGCCGGGCCTGCTACGACGGCGAGTATCCGATCCCGCTGCCCGCGCCGGAGCTGCTCGGCAAGCACATGCTCGAGAGCGCCAAGGGCCGGGACGCGGTCGTGCTGCCGTGATCGAGAATCCCGGTCCCCCGCACCCCGCCGCCACTGCGGCGGTGACATCTGCCGCCACTGCGGCGGTGACCTACGCCGCCGCCGGGGTCGACATCGCCGCCGGCGAACGGGCTGTCGAGCTGATGGGCCAGGCGGTGCGGAGGACCCAGCGTCCCGAGGTCGTCGGCGGGCTGGGCGGTTTCGCCTCGCTGTTCGCGCTGGACCTGACCCGGTGGCGGCGCCCGCTGCTGGCCTGCTCCACCGATGGGGTGGGCACGAAGCTGGCCATCGCGCGAGAGCTCGGCGTGCATGACACGATTGGCATCGACCTGGTCGCCATGATCGTCGATGACCTCGTGGTCTGCGGAGCCGAACCGCTGTTCCTGCAGGACTACATCGCCTGCGGCCGGGTCGTCCCGGAGCGGATCGCGGAGATCGTGGCCGGCATCGCGGAAGGGTGCGTCCAGGCTGGCTGCGCGCTGGTCGGTGGCGAGACCGCGGAACATGCCGGCCTGATGGCGGCCGACGACTACGACCTGTCGGGCACCGGGCTCGGCGTCGTCGACGCGGACGCCGTGCTGGGCAAGGAACTGGTGCGTCCCGGTGACGTGCTGCTCGCGCTCGGCTCGTCCGGACTGCACTCCAACGGCTTCACCCTCGTCCGCCGCGTGCTCCTGGAGATGTCCCGGCTGTCGCTGGACGCGGTGCTCCCCGATCTGGGCAACCAGGTGACGCTCGGCACCGAGTTGCTGACCCCGACCCGGATCTATGCGCAGGACTGCCTGGCCCTCGTTGCGGGGGCCACGCCCCATGCGTTCGCCCACATCACCGGTGGTGGCATTGCCGGAAACCTGGCTCGGGTACTTCCGGCAAACGTCGACGCGGTGGTGGACCGTTCCACCTGGACCCCGGCACCGATCTTCGAGCTGGTCGCCACGCTCGGCCCGGTCGCGCGCCCGGAGTTGGAGCGCACCCTGAACGTCGGCGTCGGCATGGTGGCCGCTCTGGACCCGGATCGGGTCGACCGGGCGCTCGCCGTACTTCGGGAGCGGGGTACCCCAGCCTGGGTGATGGGTGAGGTGACCCACGGCACGGGAAGCGTCCGGATGACGGGGCGGCATCCATCCTGACCGGACCGCGGCTGACCCGTACACCAGCACCATTGAGCGGGTTTGGCCGACCTTCGCGCGCGGGTCAGCTACGGGTGCCGGGTGTCGGGCTCCTCATCTTCGTCGTCAACCTCGTCATCGACGTTGTCGGACGGCTTGCCACTGAGCTCACGCTCCAGCGCTGAGAGGTCGGTGCTGGGGGAGCTGTACTTCAGTTCCCGAGCGACCTTCTGCTGCTTCGCCTTGGCTCGGCCGCGCCCCATCGGCTCGACCCCCTCGCACAGAACATCGGGGCGGCCTGCACACGGCAGCCCCGATACGCGGCTTCATGTCTCGTGGTTTCCACCGTACAGGTCAGGCGGCCTGTACGGCACGCGGGGTCGCCACGCTGGGTGCAGGAATTTCGCCGCCCACACCCGCCAGCGACGTCTCAGGACCACAACCGGATGGTCTGCAGCCGACCGACCTCGGACATCCTCCGTTCGGCCAGCCGGTCGGCGGCCACGGCCGGCGGCACACCCTCCTCGGCGGCCAGGGCGAAGATCCTCTTCGTGGTGTCGAAGATGTGTCCCGCCTTCGCCTTCGCGCGCTCGAAGTTGAAGCCCTCGATCTCGTCGGCCACCTGGATCACGCCACCGGAGTTCACCACGTAGTCGGGCGCGTAGAGGATCCCCCGGTCCTGTAGCTCCTTCTCGATGCCGCTGTGCTCAAGCTGGTTGTTCGCCGCGCCGCAGACCACCTGGGCGGTGAGTGCCGGGACCGTCTTGTCGTTGAGCGCCCCACCGAGCGCGCACGGTGCGTAGACGTCCAGCTCCGAGCGGAGCAGCGCGTCGGTGTCAGCGGCGACCTCGACCTCCGGGTGCACGTCGCGGACCCGGTCGAGGGCATGCTCGTTGACGTCGCAGATGATCACGGTGGCACCGTCGGCGCGGAGGTGGTCGACGAGGTGGTGGCCCACCTTGCCGACGCCCGCGACGCCAACCCGGCGGCCGGCCAGCGTCGGCCTGCCCCACTGGTGCTCGGCGGAGGCCCGCATGCCCTGGAAGACTCCGTAGGCCGTGAGGATCGAGGAGTCCCCGGCTCCGCCGTGCTCCACGCTCCGGCCCGTCACGTACCGGCACTCCCGGGCCACGACGTCCATGTCCTCGGTGTAGGTGCCCACATCGCACGCCGTGACGTACCGGCCACCGAGCGATTGGACGAATCGTCCGTACGCGCGCAGCAGTGGTTCGGACTTGTCCCGCTCGGGATCGCCCCAGATGACGGCCTTGCCGCCGCCGAAGTCGAGGCCGGCGAGTGCGTTCTTGTACGCCATCCCCTTGGCAAGGGCGAGCACGTCGGCCAGTGCTTCCGCCTCGCTCGGATAGGGGTAGAAACGGGTCCCGCCGAGCGCAGGGCCGAGGGCCGTGGAGTAGATGGCGATGATCGCTTTGAGGCCACTGCGCGGGTCATGGCAGAAGGCGACCTGCTCGTGGCTGGAGGTGAATACGCTCACGGTGGCTCCTGCGAGTTCGTGGTGGCCGTGCCCTCGTGGGGTGGCCGGGACGCCAGCGGGTGTGCCGGATGGGAAAACGATAGCCGTGCGGCGGCGGGCGGCACATCCGGTCGCCGGCACCCGGCCCACCGTCGACGACGGGTGGGGCAGCCCTCGGTTGATGGCCCGGTTCCCGCGCGGCCGGCCCGCTCGGCGGCCGGCACAGCCCGCGCGGCGGCCGGCGCAGTACCATCCGAAATTGCTAGTCGGGTTGGGCCATGCCAAGTTGGCCCATATCCCCATCGGTGACTGGTGATGTGGTGACGCGCTGGCGCGCGATGTCCGCGATGCGCCGTTCGGATTGGGCCGAAGGGAAGTGATCTTCGCCGTACCGGCCTACCAGCGGGTGACCCTGGGGTGGCAGCTGGCTAGCTTCGTCGAGCCAGCAGGGTGATGTGCCAAACATCCCCCGTGTGGCCCTCGGGCGTCGTCCGTGCTGACTAGGCCTTAAATAGCACGACAGGACCATTTGATCTATGCGGGAAAATGGTGCAATATGGACGGTGATCGGTCCCGTTAGACGGGACGGGGCCTGATCGACGAGAAAGGACCAGCCATGACCACGCGCCAAGCAACCGAAGCCGAGCCGCTGCTGACTCCGGCTGAAGTCGCCTCCATGTTCCGCGTTGACCCCAAGACGGTCACCCGTTGGGCCAAGGCGGGCAAGCTCACCTCGATCCGTACTCTGGGCGGTCACCGCCGGTACAAGGAGTCCGAGGTGCGTTCGCTGCTGGAAGGCGGCGCGCCGCAGGAGAGCTGATCGGGCACGGTCGCAGCCCCCTCGACGTGACGGTGCCGTACCCCAGGCCTGGGGTACGGCACCGTTTTCGTCCGTTTTGGTCCGGCTTGACCTTGGGACGAGAATGGAGAGGGCAAACGGTGCCGAACCCTTGGAGGTGGAGGCCGGATGCCATCACACGCTCAGGTCGCGCTCGCGGTCCTGAACCAGATGCGGGAAGCCGGCATGCCTGTCCGTTCGTCGGTGATCTTCACCAGACGTACTGACCCCGACTCGTCCCTGGGCACCGGATCGGGCCCCGCGGAGAAGGTGGTCTTCTTTGACGCCCGGGTCAACCGCGGCGCGGTGGTCGACCACTGCTACTGGAACCCAGAGTTCGGCGGCCAGGTCGAGGTGTACCCGGACCCGGCCGCTGCGGCGCGCCAGGCCGACTCGGGTCCGGATGGCTACCGGGTGCTCGTCCGGGGCAGCGTGCTGGTGCGGCTGTCTCCGCATCTCACCCGGCTGCAGGTCGCGGAGTACGCCGACGTGCTGACCCACGCGGTCGGTGGTCTCTCCGCGTCTGGTCGGAGCCGGTTAGCGGACCATGTCGGCGTGGACGCGGCGCGGAGCTTACTCGCGGTGGCCGGGTGAAAGCCGAGCAAACGGGTCGGGCTGGCCGGAGCGGCGGCAACCTGGCGCAAAGTGGTCCACAGTCTCCGTCGACGTCCGTAACCTCGTCAGGGTGCATGCCGGGGTGATCGAGCTGCTGCGCGATCCCGCACGGCTCGAAGCGCTCGATCGGCTGCGGCGGCTCGAACCGGACGCGGACGGGACCCTTGAGCGGGCCGGACGGCTGGCCTCCAGGCTGCTCGGGGTGCCCGCGGCGGTGAGCCTGGTGGACGCCGATGGTCGGCTGGTTCCCCCCGGTGCGGGCGAGGGCACGGAGTTCCGCCAACCCGCGTACGCCGGCTTGGGTCTGGCGACTCTTGCCCAGGGCGAGGCGCTGTTCGTCGCCGACGCGCGCAGCGACGCCATGTTCGCTGACGAGCCGGCCGTCCGGGAGGGGCGGGTGGTGGCCTACGCCGGCGTCGCGCTGTACGGCGGTGGCCAGCCCATCGGTCTGCTCGCCGCGGCGCACGAGGAGCCGGTGTCGTGGTCGGAGGAGCAGCGGTCCTCGCTGCGTGACCTGGCCGGCATGGTGATGGACGAGTTCGAGCTGCGGACCCAGATCGACGAACGACGCCGCGCCGAGCAGCGGGGCGAACGAGCCCGGGCCGAGGCGGCGGCGCAGACCCGGCTGCTGCGCGCGATCATGCGCCAGCTTCCCGCCGGACTCGTCGTGGCCCAGGCACCGGACGGCGAGCTGACCGCCGCGAACGACGAGTTCCGCCGCCTGTGCGGCTACCAGATGGTGCCGGCGACCACCATCGACGAGTACGACATGTACCAGCTGACCCATCCCGACGGCGTCCCGTACGGAGCTCGCGACATGCCACTGGCGCGCGCACTGCTCGACGGCGAGACGATCTCCGAGGAACAGCTCCGCTACCTGCGACCGGACGGTGTCGTGATCGACCTGGATGCCCGGGCCGCGCCGGTCCGGGATGCCCACGGCACGATCGTCGCTGCGGTCGGCATCTTCACGGACATCAGCCAGCGCAAGCGGCTGGAGCGCTCGGTGCGGGTCTCGCAGGAGCGGATGTCCTTCCTGTCCGAAGCGTCAGCGCTGGTCTCGTCCTCGCTGGACCCACTGGTCGTGATCGCTCGCCTGGGTCGGCTGGTCGTGGATCGGCTGGCGGACCTGTGTGCGATCGTCGAACCGGACCCACACGGCCGGCTGCGCCGGGTCGCGGCGGTGCACCGTGATCCGGACCTCCGGAAGCTGGCCGAGGCGTGGCTGGCCTACCCGCCGATGGACCCCGCCTCCAACGCGGCGTTGTCGACGGCGTTCCGCGAACGTCGGATGGTCCGGATGATCGATCCGGACCCGAAGATCGTCGCCGGTTCCTTCGGCGACGATCCGGCGTACGTCCAGGTCCTGTCCGGACTGCGCGCCCACGACGTGCTCGCCGTGCCGCTGATGGCGGTTGGCGAGCGGGTCGGTGCGATCGCCTTCGCCCGGGACCCGGGCAAGCCGCGCTTCGACGATGAGGAGGCCGCGCTCGCCGCAGAGCTGGCGGCCCGGTTCGCGGTCGCGTTGGCGAACGCGCGCAGGTTCGAGGCCGAGCACAGTGCAGCGGCCGAGTTGCAGCGCAGCCTGCTCCCGGAGCTGTCCGCCCTGGACGGCCTCGACCTGGCTGCCGTGTACCTCCCCAGCAGCATGACGATGACGGTCGGGGGCGACTTCTACGACGTGCTCGACCTCGGCAACCGGCGTGCCGGCCTCGCGGTCGGCGATGTGATGGGACACGGCGTGCAGGCAGCTGCGGCGATGGGCCAGCTGCGCTCGGCCCTGCGCGCCTACGCCCGGCTGGGCATGGAGCCGGCCCAGACGCTGTCGATCCTGGACGACCTCGTCGCCGATTTCCCCGGCGGCATGCTCGTCACCTGCCTGTACGGCGCCTACGACGCCCGGCTGGGCACACTCACGGTGGCCAGCGCCGGGCATCTGGCTCCGCTGCTGCGGTCACCCTCGGGCGAGGTGAGCACCCTCGAGGTGCCCCCCGGACCGCCGTTGGGTGCCGGTGCCCGGGCGTTCACCGAGGTGGTCCACGAGGTGCCGGTGGGCTCGTTGCTCGCGATGTTCAGTGACGGGCTCGTCGAGGATCGGCGCCGCGACCTGGACGCCGGTCGATCCGAGCTGGTGGCCGCGCTCGCCGAACACGGGACCGGCCCGTTGTCTGCGACCGGCGAGGCCGTGCTGCATGCCATGGGGCGCCGCGGCCGCAACGAGGATGACGTCGCGCTGCTGCTGGTGCGGGCGCGGACGTCCGGGTGACCGCGGTGTTCAGAGGAAGATGTGGCTTCCAGCGTCGTCGACCAGGTCGGCCGTCTCGTCGTCGAACCACACCCCGCCCGTCGCGAGGTAGCGGAACCGGTGCTTTCCGGGAGGGAGCACCACCGACACGCTCTGGGTGCCGTTGCGCCGCGCGACCAGAACGTGGTGGCCGGGCCGCCAGTCGTTGAAGTCGCCGACGACGCTGACCACGCCGGCTTCGTGTTCGGCGGGGAGCGTGAAGGTCACTCGGCTCTTCCCACCGAACAATTGCGCGCGTCGGAGCATGGAGGACACCCCCAGTGGTCGGGTGCTGTGTCGGGTAGGAACAACGACAGTATCGGGCACGCTGGGCATATGGCCTGCTGCGACACACGGAAAGTTACTGCGAGTTTACGCGACGTGTGATATCCGGACGTCGTCAGGTCGGCTCGGCGTCAGCGTGCGGCTCTGGGGCTGCGCGCACGGGCTGCCGTTCGGAGCTCCTCCGGCCGGGCGGATAATGGCCCCGTGCCACCGTCATCCTCGCCGTTCCGGGACCTACCCTGATGCCGGGCATGCCCGGCATGCCGGAGATGCCGCTGCTGCCGCCCCTGACGGGGTGGCGGCTGCTCACAACCTGGCACGTCCGGCCGGTGGTGACCGCCCTCGCGGTCCTCGCGGTGGTCGCCTATCTTGCCGGCGTGGCGCGCTTGAACCGACGCCACCCGGCGCACCGGTGGTCGGGGTGGCGGACGGTCGCCTTCCTCGCCGGGATCCTCGTCGCCGTGGTGGCCATCGAGGGCGGCCCGGGCCAGTACGGTGAGGTCCTCTTCTGGGTGCATATGGTGCGGCACCTTATGTTGATCATGCTAGCGCCGTGGCTGGTGGCGATGGGCTACCCGGTCACGTTGCTGCTGCGAGCGACGCGCGGAGCGTCCCGTCGGCGGATCCGTGGCGTGCTCCGGTCCGCTCCGGTGTCACTGCTGACCCATCCATTGGTCACGCTTGGCGGGTACGTCGTGGTCGTCGTCGGTCTGCATCTGACCGGCTTCATGCAGGCCATGATGGAACGCTCGGTGCTCGCCGAGGTCGAGATCGTCGCCTGCCTGGGGGTCGGGTATCTGGAGTTCTCCCAGACGTTGACCCGCGAGCCGTACCGCTGGGACCTGCCATATCCGCTGCGGTTGTTCATGCAGTTCGTCGCGATGACCGTCGACACCATCGCCGGCGTCGTGCTGCTGCAGACGACCCGCGTGCCGTGGCCGGCGTTCGCGGACGGCGGCCGCACGTGGGGGCCGAGCCCGCTCGATGATCTGCACGGTGGGGCCGCGGTGATGTGGATCGGCGGCGACGCGTTGATGCTGGTCATGATGCTCGTACTGGCGGGCCAGTGGCTGTCGGACGGGCGCCCCGAGGCGGCGCGGGTGGGGCGCTGGCTGGAGTCCGCCCGGCAGGCCGCGCTGGCGGACACCGGTGGGCGGCTGGCAGGCGATCCGGACCGCGCGGCGCTCATGGCGAGCCCCGATGTGGACGACGGGGACGCCGCGCTGGCTGCCTACAACGCGATGCTCACCCGCCTCGCCGAGCACGACGGTCTGGCGCCGGCGGCCGGTCCGGCGACGCGACGTCGGTAGGTCGGCCCGCGGTCCGGTTATCCCGCGCCACCGGCCTGGCAGCTGGTCGAGGCCGATGGTGTGGCGATCCACAGGGGCCGGAAGACGGCGGCGGCGATGTCATCGGCGACGGCATACGCCCCGGTGGCGGGGCGGAGCTCGACGAGCACGCTCCCGGTCGGGTCCAGGTTCCCCAGCACGCGCGCCAGCGTGGCTGATCGGAGCTGGACCAGCGAGCAGGAACCCAGCGGGGCCGACCACACCTCGCGGGCGTCGCCGGGCAGTTCCGCCAGTGCGGTGCGGCGCGCGCCCGCGAGACCGCTGCCCGGGTCGATCGCCACGGTGTAGCCGAGGACCCGGCCGGCCGTGTGGACGACATCGAAGTACCTGGCACCCATCTTTCCGTCGACCGCGGGAATGAGGGGGTCGGGGTTGTACGCCGTGCCGGCAGGTCTCGCCGGGTCCGGAAGGTGCCGGCTACGCCAGTCGGCGTCCGTCGCGCCGAAGCCGGTGAGAGCGGGCGGTCGCGCGGGCAGGCTCCCGGGCGGGGTCACGGTCTGGGTCGCGGTCTGGGTCACGGTCAGCGGGTTGCTCGGCGACATCACCGGCAGGCTGCTGCCCGGCGATGAGGTCGCCGGGGCCGGCCGGATCGCGGGATGCGGCGTCGGGACCGCCCTGGCGACGCGTGGCGGCACCGTCCGCGCCGCGTCGGCCGCACTGCCGGCCCGCACCGGATGACTGTCCGCCGAACCGGCGAAGAGCACGGCAAGCAGTCCGCTCACCCAGACGCCGGCTCCCCGCCCGCTGACCGCACCGAGCTTGACCCTCATCGGCCCTCCCTGTGCCCCCGAGATCGGAAGCCAGCAGTGGGTCATGAGGGAACGGACATCGGCCGCCGGGCCGCGCACTGCCGCCGAAGGCGAGTCATTGCGCCCCGTCTCCTTGCGATCCACTTTTCGAGGCTCCGTACAGCCGCGATGACGATACGGGTATGGTCCGTCACTGGAAGTCACGGAGGGTGTAGGCGTGGTGCACGCAGCGAGGGGCCGCAGCGACTCACCCTGGGTATCGCCTCTCTCCGTCGCTTCACCCACCAGGGGAGGACATGTGGACAACATCTTCACGGACTCGACGACGGGCCGGCGCTACACGGTCGATCAGGCGACTGGGCAGTCCGTCTGGCTGGACCAGGCGCCGCCACCCGCACCGCCGGGCCCCGGAGCGATGCCGGGCACCCCACCGCAGGGACCGCCGCACGCAGTGCCCCACAAGAAGCGCCACCCGATCCGGAACACCCTGCTTGCCGTGATCGGCGTACTAGTGATCACCGGCGTCGTCAGCTCGATGAACGGCAGCGGCTCGTCGACCTCTGGCGGCTCGACCGGCCCGGGGTCCGGCCAGGCCGCCAAACCTGCCCCGAAGGCCGCAGGCATCGGCATCCCGATCCGGGATGGGAAGTTCGAGTTCACGGTCGTGGCGGTGAAGCAGGGGGTTGCCCAGCTCGGCAACCAGTACGTCAGCACCACCGCTCAGGGACAGTTCGTGCTGGTGACGGTCAAGGTCGAGAACGTCGGCACGGTGTCCCAGATGTTCGACGGCAGCAACCTGTACCTCTATGACACCCAGGGCAGGAAGTTCGAGGCGTCCTTGGCAGCTGCGATCTACCTCGGCGACCAGGCCAAGTCGTTCCTGAACGACATCAACCCAGGCAACGCCGTCACTGGTGTCGTCGCGTTCGACATCCCCAAGGGCGCCAAGCTCGCCAGGCTCGAACTTCACGACTCAGTCCTCAGCGGCGGGGTCGACATCTCCCTCAGCTGACCAGACATGGGCCGGGCCCGGAGCGCAGAGCTGGCGCGCGATGGGCCCACTCAGAGCCAACTGCGAACAGCCCACGGTGCAGGCTGACTGCGCACTGGGCGCAGGAGTTGGCCACCGGGCCGAGGGGGCCGCGCGCCTTTCCGCCGTCCCAGGCGACGTTCACGAATCCCACGAGGTGAGCGGTGTCGCGGGCAGATCCAACCGAGGCTGTGCCGGTTCCACCTGCCCCCACCAGCCGTCATGTACGAGCTGGTGCTCGAAGCCCACCGCGGGCAGGGCGTTGACCTCAGGGTTGTCAAAGCACGCACGCCAGTCGTAGCTGATCACCACCTCACGGTAGGCGTCAACGAACCCGGTGTGCACCCGGATTTCCGGACTGACCTTGCGATCGTCTGTGGCGTGGCCGGTCTTGCGGAGCTACGTGTTGACATGCTCGGTGAGTGACTCCGAGCGTGGTCAGTCCAGCGCGAACGATCCTGCGACGATCTCACCTGCCGGCTCGTACGTACCGATCACGACTCCAGTGGTGGACACCTTGCTGTCGACGAGCTTCAGGCCGGCGGGGATGGCGCCTTCCGAGAACAGGCGTTTACCCGACCCGACGACGAGGGGGAAGACCCACAGGCGGTACTGGTCGACAAGGTTGTGGCGCAACAGCGTCTGGATCAGGTTCCCGCTGCCATGCACCTGCAGCTCTGGCCCATCTTCCTTCCTGAGGGCCGCGATGCCTTCGGCCGCGTCTCCCTCGATCAGGACCGAGTTGCTCCACTCCAGTGTGGGATGGCTCCGCGACGCGACGTGCTTGGTGGCGTCGTTCAATGGCTTGGCGCCGGGATCATCTGTGGCGTGCGGCCAATGTGCGGCGAAGATGTCGTAGGTCTTGCGTCCGAGAACGAGGTCGAACGGCGTGCTCATCGCCTCGCCCATGACCTGGCCCATCTGCTCGTCCCAATAGTTCACCGACCAGCCACCGTGTACGAAGCCGCCGCTGTCGTCCTCTCCAGGTCCGCCAGGGGCCTGCATGACCCCGTCGAGGGTCAAGAAGGTGCTCACGATCAGCTTTCTCATCTCTCGGGTCCTTCCTATCGGATCCCCGGCAAGGTCATTGGAGGTTCTTGATCATCTAGAACTGCGAACGCGAACGCCGGGTGGCCCGTGTCGGGCGGCCCGGCGTACGTGCTGGTCAGGGGCGGTGGAGGTGGGATTTGAACCCACGGACGGCTTGCACCGTCACACGCTTTCGAGGCGTGCGCCCTCGGCCACTAGGCGACTCCACCAGCTACCCCGGGCAGGGTACCCGACATGCCGGCCGGCCCGCTCACCGCTGCCCGGCAAAGAACTCGGCGAGGACGGCCGAACACTCGGCCGCGAGTACACCTCCGATGACCTCGGGCCGGTGGTTGAGCCGCCGATCCCGCACTACGTCCCACAGCGAGCCCACGGCGCCGGCCTTCTGGTCGATCGCGCCGAAGACCAGCCGGTCCAGCCGGGAGAGCACCACCGCACCGGCGCACATCGTGCAGGGTTCCAGCGTCACCACCAGGGTGCAGCCGGCCAGCCGCCAGCCGCCGAGCCGCGTCGCCGCGCGCCGGATCGCGACCACCTCGGCGTGGGCGGTGGGGTCGCCGGTCAGCTCCCGCTCGTTGCACCCCTCGGCCAGCACCTCACCGGTCGGGTCGAGCACGATCGCGCCGACCGGCACGTCGCCCCAGCTCGTGGCGAGCCGGGCCGCGACGAGCGCGCGTCGCATCGGATCGGCGTGCCGGCCGTCCGTCTGGATGGTCATGCCCCCCGTAGTCCCTCCAAGGCGTCGAGGCAACCGGCCCGCTCGCACACCGTGTTGATCACGTCCGCCGGGAGGATGCCCTCGTGCTCGATGAGGGCGATCAGGTCCCGGGCCGGGGTGCCAAGGTCGCCGACCAGGTCGAGGTCCCCCACCGGTTCGCCATCCATCTCGTCGTCCTCCTCGACCAGCACGTCCGCGAGGATTCCAGCCAGCGGGTATTCGGCGCCCGCGCCGGAGTTGGACAGGAACACCCGCGGGTCGTCGATCTCGGCGTCCAGCCGGACGATGCCGACATACTCGTCGTCCTGCTCGATGAACAGGACCGACACGCTGGCCTCCGCGGTGGTGTCGCGGACCAGCTCGGTGAGGTCATCGATGGTCTCGGCCCGGGCGAGATCGAGCTCTCGCGCCGACCAGCGGCCGTTCGTCCGGGCAACCACAGCGGCAAAATACGACACGAGGTTCCTCCGAGGCGGCGCGCGCTACCGCAGCAAGATGTCGACAGCCCGAGCGTACGGCTCGGCGAGGCCGATGCGGTGGGTGAGGGCCGAGAGCATCTCGTCCGCGTACAGGTCGAGATCGTCGAGTATCGCGCGCAGCTCGAACTCGTCCAGCCCGAGATCCTCGAACATCCGCAGATCGCCGATGGGCCAGATCTCGTCGAGCTCGTCCTCGTCCGGGATCTCCTCACCGAGCCGGTCGACGACCTGCTGGGCCAGCGGGTACTCCGAGGCGGCGGTGGCGTCCGAGAGCAGCACCCGCACCCTGCCGCCAGGCTCACCACCTGCGCGTACGGCCACGAAGAACTCATCCTCGATGTCCACGAGCACAATCGGTCCGCCGTCGGGCGGCTGCTGGCGCACGGCGGCGACGCAGCTGTCCAGGTCCTCCATGACCGCCGGTGGCAGCAGCGCGCACTGCCACTGACCGCCCTCTCGAAACAGCGTGACCGCGAAACCCTCGTCTGGCACGCTCAACCCCCTCGATCGCTCCTCACCGGATCGTCGCAGGCAAGAGCGGCGGTAGCCAAACCCGGGCCGGCACGCCGCCGTTGGAGTTGACCGGACCGCTGGTGCCGCTGGTGCCGGCCGGGTCAGAGGTGGAGCAGCATCCGGGTGTTGCCCAGGGTGTTCGGCTTGACCGACTCCAGCCCGAGGAACTCTGCCACGCCCTCGTCATAGGAGCGCAGCAGCTCCTCGTACACGGCCGGCGGGACCGGCGCGCCCTCGACCTCGGCGAACCCGAGAGAGCCGAAGAACGCGGTTTCGAAGGTGAGCACGAAGACCCGCCGCACGCCCAGCCCGCGTGCGGTCGCGAGCAGCTCGGCCACGATCCGGTGCCCCACGCCGTGCCCGCGCGCGGCGGGGTCGACCGCAACGGTCCGGACCTCCGCGAGATCTTCCCACATGACGTGCAGCGCACCGCAGCCGATCACGTCGCCGTCGGTATCCCGCTCGGCCACCCAGAACTCCTGGATGTCCTCGTACAGCGTGACGGTCGGTTTGCTCAGCAGGATGCGTTCGGCGGCGTACTGATCGACGAAGCGTCGGATCGCCCGGACGTCGCTGGTGCGCGCCCGCCGGATCACTGCCTCCATGGGCGGAGCGTAGCGCGGCGCAAGATCACTCCATGGCGCGCGTCGTGACCACCGGACGTACTACGGTGCTCGGGTGGCCACGATCGCCGTGATTGGGTTGGGTCTGGTCGGCGGCTCGCTGTTGCGCCGGTTGGCCAGCGGGTTCGCGGTGCGCGGCCACGACGAGGACCCGGCTACCCGGTCCGCGGCGGCGGATGCGGGGTACCTGGTGGCGCCCACGGTGCGCGACGCGGTCGAGGGTTCCGACCTGGTGGTCCTGGCGACACCGCTACCGGCGCTGCGGAGCCTGCTGCCGGTGGTGGCCGGGGCCGCCGCGCCAGGCACACTGGTTACTGACGTGGCCAGCGTGAAGCGTCCGGTGCGCGATCTCATCCGGTCGGTGGCACCCTCGCTCCGACACGTCGGGGGCCATCCGATGGCCGGCACCGAGCGTTCCGGGTTCGCGGCGAGCGATCCCGATCTGTTCTCCGGCGCGGCCTGGGTGCTGTGCCTGGAGGACGACACCGACGTCGAGGCATGGCTCGCGGTGGCTGAGCTGGTGGCCGGGATCGGCTGCCGGGTGGTGCCCACGACCGCCGAGGAACATGACCGGGCGGTGGCCCGGATCAGCCACCTGCCGCACATCCTTGCTGCCGTGTTGGCGACTGTGGGCGCGGACGGCGGCGAGCTGGCGTTGAGGCTCGCCGCCGGGTCGTTCCGGGACGGCACCCGGGTCGCCGGCAGCCGCCCCGAGCTGACCGCCGCGATGTGCGAGGCGAATGGTGATGTGCTTGCGGACGTGATCGAGGCCGCGTGCGGCTCGCTCGCGGAGGCCCGCGACCTGTTGCGTGCGGGCAGCTCCCTCGCCGGGTTGCTCGAGCGCGGACACGTCGCGCGGGACAGGTGGGTCGGCGCGACGATGGGCGGCACGGAACTCATGCTTGCGCGGCGGTCCTCAACTCTTGCGGAGGACCTGCTCCGGCTGGGCAGGTCCGGAGGTCACCTGCTCGAGGTTGCCGGGCCGCAGCTCCGCTGCTGGCGCCCCGACAACCCGTGATGCCTTGCGCCACCCCGGGAGTGCCGGACCACGTGCGGCAGCGCGAGCGCACCGTAGCTCGGTGCCCGGCTCCGGACGTGGCGTTGCCGACGGCTACGCGTTGGTCAGATGGTCGAACTCGCCGTTCTTCACGCCGTCGACGAAGCTGATCCATTCCTCTTGGCTGTAGGACAAGGTCGGCCCGTCCGGTTGCCTCGAGCTGCGGACCACGATCGAGCCGGCCAGCCTGGCGACCTCGACACACGCTCCGTTCGACACGCTCCGTTGCGCCTTCTGCCACGCGAGCTTCGTGCCGAGTCGATCATTTTCGTTCATGGAGACCCCGTACATGTAGTTTGGGCGGAGTCTCCATGGTATGCGAAGTTCTTCCAGGCGGCATGGCGGGGTCACCGCGATGGTCGTGGCGGCCGCGCCTGGCGGGCCGGAATGATGATCGACTGGCTGACCGCTGCCGCTGGGTCAGCCGGCGTAGTGGTCGAACTCGCCGTTCTTCACGCCGTCGAGGAAGGCAGCCCATTCCGCCGGTGTATAGGCGAGCCAACCACCCTGCGGGTCCTTCGAGTCACGTACCGCAACCTTGCCGTCGAGCTTTGCCACCTCCACGCATGCGCCGTTGGTGAGACTCCGGTTGGCCTTCTGCCAGGCTGGCTCGGTGGACCCTGCGGTGTGATGCACGATTCCTCGCTCTTTGAGTGGTGGGTAGCGCCGTCATTTCTTCTGGTGTTGTATATGGTGCTGTCGAACCAGATCAAGCAGATTTAGTGACTCATCGGGACTTAGGGCTATTTCTTGCACTTCGGCAAAGATCTTGTGATACCGTTCCAGGTCCGCCGAACGTTTGAAGAATGAATTTCCGCTCAGGCTCTCCACATAAACTGTATCGGCAATTATCTGGTTCTTGAACTCGAGGATGATGAACTGCCCGTTGAGCGCGGGGTAAGCCCCCGCCGAGAACGGGAGAACCCGGATGTCCGAGGTGGTCGAACGCGCCGACTCTCTTAGTGCGAGAAGCTGCTCGGCCATGACGTCGGCGTCGCCAACCACCCTCCACAGGGCCGACTCGTCCAGCACCGCCCGCAAGACGGGTGGGTCACTGGAGGATAGCCGGCGTTGCCGGAGCAGCCTTACCTCGACACGCTGGTCCACCTCTTCGTCGAGCAGTTGTGGGTCCATACCGTCGATCAGGCCGCGCGTGTATCGCTCGGTCTGGAGCAATCCGGGAATCACGCCCAGGTTGAACTCACTGACCGTGACTGCCGCCTGTTCCAGTCCGATGTATGTCGAGTAGGTACTTGTCAGTTCGTCATAGTCCTGCCACCACGCGCGGCGCCTGCCCTCGCGGGCGAGCTGCGTCAGCAGGTCGAGCTGACCGGTGTCGGCGACTCCGTAGAGGCGGCACAGGTCCCGGACGTCCCGCTGACTGACGTTGCGCGCGCCGGTCTCGATCCGGCTTATCTTGGCGGGTGAGCACAGCAGGCTCGCGGCCACGTCCTCCAGCGTCAGGTCCAGGGTCAGCCGCAGGTCCCGAAGCCGCGCACCGAGCTCACGACGGCGCAGCGTCGGACTGAGGTCCTCGGCCACCGTGGCGCGGCCCCTTTCGCAGTCCTGTTGCCGTACGGCAATGACCCCCGGCTCATGCACCTGGCACTTGCCAATAATGCGGACGGTCTGCATCATAGAGGCAGCTTCGCTGCCAGCGCCACTGCCGGAAAGATCGTTTTATACCACATCCCGGCCCGCCAACTCTGCCAGATCCGTGCCGCGCCCTTCGCTCCGGGGAGCTCCGGGGAATGGAGTCTGCCGGTGGACGCAATCGCTGGGATGCCGTCGCTCGCCCGGCGGTCCGCGAGGTGCCGACGGGAGGAGGTGTGATGACCGGACAGTGGGATGGGTCGTCGGTCGCCCGCGTCGACGGTGGGGTGACCTCGGCCCCCGCCCGTTTGCGGGTCCGCGCTTTGCTGGCTGGCTGGTCGTGGCGGTATGAGCTGAGCGCCATCGTGCTGCTGACGGTTCTCGCAACCCGGTTCGGCCCGGCCCGACTGCTCGGGGTGCTTGCCGTTCTGCTGCTGGTCGTGGCGGCGGTACCCCGGCTGTGGCAGCGCCTGGTGACGCGCTGGTGGTGCATCACCACGCCGCGTCGAGTCCGCGCGTGCTGTGTCGGCTCCTGGCCCGGGCGAGCCTGGAGTCGGGTCCCGGTCGCACTCTGGACCGAGCCTCGGGGCTTCGGGGAGCGGATGCTCCTGTGGTGCCCGGCCGGGACGTCGGCGGCTGACCTCGCTGCCCTGCGGGGGTTGCTCGCCTCGGCGTGCCGGGCGGAGGCGGTGGACGTGGCGGCACACCCACGGCACGACCGCGTCGTGGTCCTCGACATCATCCGGCGCCCGCTCACCGAGTAGGCGGCACCACACCGGACAACGCCGTGGCGCCGGTCAGGGTCTCTGACCGGCGCCACGGTGGTTGATCAGCCCGCCGCCGCAGCCGAACGTGTGCTCGCGACATAGCCGGTGTAGCCACCGAGCAGGTCGGACACGTCACCGAAACCTGCCTTGGACAGCAGGCTCGCGGCGCTCAGTGACCGGCGACCGCTGGCGCAGACCACCACCACGGGGGCGGTCGTGTCCAGCTCGCCCATCCGGCCGTTGAGCTTGGCCAGCGGCATCAGCACCGCACCCTCGACGGTGCCGAGCGCGGTCTCGCCCGGGTTGCGGACGTCGAGCACGACGAGACCGTTGACCTCCTCGCGCAGCCGGTCGAGCTGCTCGGCGGTGACCCGCGAGCTGTGCGTCGCCTTGTCCGGCTGGGCGGCGATCGCGGCAAGCGGGTCGGCGAGGAAGCCGCGAACGTTGTCGAAGCCGATCCGCGCCAGCCGGACCCGCGCCTCGTCCTCGGTGCCCGGCTCGCTCACCAGCACGATGGTCGCGTCGTGGGCGACCACGCTGCCGGCCTGCTCGGCGAACCGGCCATCCAGGCCGACCCACACCGAGCCTGGCAGGTGGCCCGCCCCGTACTCGCCGGCGTCACGCGTGTCGAGCAGGACCACGCCCTCGGCCTGCGCGGCCAGGGCCTCGTCGAGGGTCAGCTGCGGCAGGGGGTCGGACTGGTCCAGCAGTGGCCGCTGCTTGCGGTTGAGCACCGCGTCGTAGACGAAGTACTCCGGCTGGCTGGGCTGACCGTCGGTCACGATCGCGACGAACTCGTCCTCGGTCATCGTGGCCAGCGCGTAGTTGGCGTGCCGCTGTTCACCAAGGGTCGACACGGTCTCGGTGGACAGCTGCTTGCCGCAGGACGAGCCGGCGCCGTGCGCCGGGAAGACCCGGGTCGCGTCCGGCAGCGGCATGAGCTGCGTGTGCAGGGAGTTGTAGAGCTTGCGGCCCATCTCCTCGGCGGTGAAGCCGAGCGAGCCGAGCAGGTCCGGGCGGCCGACGTCACCGATGAACAAGGTGTCGCCGGTCAGCACCCCATAGGGCACCTCGTCGCCGGCGTGCTCGTACACCAGCACACTGATCGACTCCGGGGTGTGGCCGGGGGTGGCCAGCACCTTGAGGGTGATCTCGCCCAGCGGGATGGTCTCACCGTCGGCCAGCGGGCGGACCGGGAACTCTGTCTTGGCTGCCTCGCCGTAGGCGATCTCGGCACCAGTCGCCTGAGCCAGCTCCAGGTGCCCGGACAGGAAGTCGGCATGGAAGTGAGTCTCGATGACGAGCTCGATGCGCAGCCCGGCGGCGGCAGCGTCATCGAGGTAGACCTGGACGTCCCGGCGTGGGTCGACCACCACGGCACGGCCGGTGGTCTCGTCGCCGATCAGGTACGAGGCATGTGAGAGGCAGTCAAGGTAATACTGGGTGAACTTCACCGCGCGGTCCTCCTTGGCGACATCGGGCTCCGGTCGCGATCAGCGACCCGATGCCGGTTGGCGATTGCCCTCGGGCGTTGGTCGGATGGGGGTTGCAGATGAGGTGACAATACCCCCAGGGGTATATCGATGCAACCACGGCAACGTCCCCGGGTGGCGCCTCAGCTCGCGGCGGCGCCACCGACCGGCCCTAGCTGCGCCGACTCCGTCGACCCGGCGATCAGCGCCGAGGCGGCCTCGGCGTCCAGGGGCGGTGAGTAGTAGAAGCCCTGCGCGAGCCGGCACCGCGCGCGCTGGAGGATCGCCACGTGAGCGCTGGACTCGACGCCCTCGGCAAGGGTCACCAGACCGAGGCTGTCCGCGATCTTCACGATAGCCCGCACCAGCTCGGGTGCGGGATGGTCGCCGTCGCCGGTGGTCAGGAAGGATCGATCGATCTTGAGGATGTCGACCGGGAGCCGCTGCAGGTAGGCCAGGGATGCGTAGCCCGTGCCGAAGTCGTCGATGGCGATCCGCACACCCAGGCTTCGCAATGCCGCCAGTCGGTCCGAGACGCCGCCCTCGTCGGCGACGAAGACACTTTCGGTGATCTCCAGGATGAGCTGGGCCGGCGCGACCCGGGCGTGCAGCAGAGCGTCGTGTACGGCGGTCACCAGACCGGGGTCGTGGAGCTGGTGGGCCGAGAGGCTGATCGCCATGGTGAGGTTCGGCCCGGCCGGCCCGGCCGGCAGGGCCACCGTCCAGGCGCCGAGCTGGCTGATCGCCTCGTCCAGGACCCATCGGCCGAGCTCGACGATCAAGCCGCCATCCTCGGCCATCGGTATGAACTCCGACGGTGGCACCTGGCGGCCGGAGGGATCGGTCCACCGCAACAGCGCTTCGAAGCCCTCCAGCGACGCGGTGCGCAGGTCGTAGACCGGCTGGTAGCTGAGCCGCACCGCCTTGTTGGTCAGGGCGTTGCGCAGCAGCCCCTGCATCTCGAACCGGCGTCGACTGTGCTCATGCATGACCGGCTCGAACAGTGCGGCCCGCGACTTCCCACCGAACTTGGCGACATACATCGCGGTATCGGCGGCGCGGACGACATCGCTGACAGAGTCTCCGGTGTTGAGCATCGCCACGCCGATACTCGCCGTGACCACCCGTTCCGTGCCGAGGATGGTGGTCGGTGCGGCGATCACAGAGAGGAACTCCTCCGCGCGATCCATCGCGGTCGCGGGGGTGTCGATGCCCACCAGCAGTACGGCGAACTCGTCACCACCGAGGCGGGCCAGCGTGTCGACCTCGCGCAGCAACCGGCTCATCCGCGCCGCCATCACCCGCAGTAGCTCGTCGCCCTGGTGGTGGCCGAGGTTGTCGTTGATGGTCTTGAACCCGTCCAGGTCGATGATCAGCAACGCACTCTGCTGGCCCGGCCCGGCCGGTTGGCTTGCAGCGCGCTCGGCGCACTCGAAGAACAGGCTGCGGTTGGCCAGGTCCGTGAGCCCGTCGTGGAACGCCTGGTGCCGGAGCTGCCGTTCCAGCCGCGACCGTTCGGTGACGTCGCGGATGTTCAGCACGAGGCCCCGTACCGCCGGGTCATCCAGGCGGTTGGTGATCCCGACCTCCGCCGAACGGCGGTCGCCGCGTCCGTCCATCAGGGTGATCTCGGTCAGGACCGGATCTGTGCCCGAGGCGGCCAGGGCGAGCTGCTCTGCCACTCCGTCGTCGTACGGCAGCAGGTCCGCTACCGTTCTCCCGAGCAGCCTGCGCGGCGAGAGGGCGTAGACCCGCTCGACGGAGTCGGAGACGTATCGGGCCCGCAGCTCGGCGTCGAGGACCACGACGATGTCGCTGGACCCCTGCACCAGGGCGCGGTAGTAACGCTCGGTCGCCTCCAGCGAGGCGGTGCGCTCCGCGATCCGATGTTCCAGGTGGGCGGTGAGGCTCTCGTTCTCCAGCAGGACGGAGATGTGGTGGGCGACCAGCAGCACCAGGACCCACGCCGCGTCCCAGAACAGGAACCCGCTCAGTCGCTGGCCGTCGAGCTCCCGGACCACGGTGACCCCAACGCTGGCCGCGACCAGCAGGTAGGGCACGAGGGTGACGATCCGGCGGTGCAGCCGGCTCATCGGGCTGCCGGCCCGGTCCGGGCCGAGCGCCGCTCGGGCGATGAGCAAGAAGCCGAGAAACCAGCCAGCGCTCGTCGTGGACAGTCCGTCGCCGGCCGCGGCGTTGATCAGGTGCGAGAACCCGCCATCGGCCATGCTGATCGCAGCCAGCCCGGCCCCGATTCCGGCGATGATCGTCCGGTACTCCGGACCGACCCGCGAGGAGGCGAACAGGACCATGGCCAGTGTCCAGGCGTCCATGCTCGGGTAGTAGAAGGTGATCAGCCGCTGGGCTGTCGAGCCGCCCACGGTCGCCACGGCCTCCGCCGGGACCAGGCTCCATTCGATGTACAGGGTGGAGCCGGTGAGCATCAGCGCTTCCAACCCGCACCGCAGTCGGGACAGGCGGCCGATCGGGTCGTCGATGACGGAGATCAGTCCGATGGCGGTCAGCAGTGGAAAGAGGGCGAAGCCCAGGTCACACCAGGACGGCACCGGGGTCGGCGAGCCGGCGAGCCTGCTCCAGCACCAGCCGGCCTGGCCGGCCGCCCAGCACAGCGCGCCGAGACCGACCGCCCACCAGGTCCGTCGGGCCGGGCCCGAGGCGGAGACTGCCGCTCGCAGCGCCAGCAGCCCGCCGCCGACCGAGGCGCCCAGCAGGAGAAGCGCACCGAGCTTGGTCCACAGCTGGGAACCGCCGGGCGTCCAGTGCAGTCCGGCCGCCACCGCACCGCCGGCCAGCAGGACCGGCCAGATGCCGGCTGGATGCCGGGGCGGGGCGCCACCTTCGCGCGGGACCGACGCCAACCGGCGGCTGCCCGCCATTCGGTCGGTGTGGGCGGTCTTCACGCCAATCTATCGGGCGGCGTGGGGCGAAGATGAGGCCCGCGATCCGCGGCGGGTCGGCGTTCGGGTCGACCGGCGATGGAAATGTCGTGGTGGTGATACGTTCCAGCGGTTGGTTCCTGTGAGGGAGGACGCCGTGCTCGACAGCGACGACAACTCACCCGAGGGCGGGGTCGAGGAGGAGCCTGGCTTTCCCGATCGCCGGTTGATCGACCTGTCCCGGGACCCCACCCCCGGCGTACCGGACCATCTGGCCCCCGACGACGTCGGGGAGCGCCCCCTGATCGACATGTCCCGGGACCCGACGTCGGGAGTCGGCAATCACCGCGCTCCCGACGACGAGTAGCGTCGGGCCGCCGCTACAGCGGCGTGACGTAGGCGCCGGAGATCCCGCCGTCGACCAGGAAGGTCGATGCCGTGATGAACGACGCGTCGTCGCTGGCGAGGAACGCCACCGCGGCGGCGATCTCCTCGGCGGTGGCGAACCGGCCCATCGGGATGTGCACCAGCCGGCGGGCCGCCCGCTCCGGGTCCTTGGCGAACAGCTCCTGGAGCAGCGGCGTGTTCACCGGACCTGGGCAGAGCGCGTTGACCCGGATGCCCTCGCGGGCGAACTGCACGCCCAGCTCGCGGGACATCGCGAGCACGGCACCCTTGGATGCGGTGTAGGCGATCTGCGAGGTCGCGGCACCGAGCACCGCCACGAACGACGCGGTGTTGATGATCGACCCCTTGCCCTGGGCCTGCATGTACGGCAGGACGTACTTGCATCCCAGGTACACCGAGGTGAGATTGATCTCCTGCACCCGGCGCCAGGCGTCGATCCCGGTGGTGAGGATCGAGTCGTCGTCCGGCGGCGCGATGCCGGCGTTGTGGAAGGCGATGTCGATCCGGCCGAACTCCCGGTGCACCGTGGCGTACATCTCGCGTACGTCGTCCTCGCTGGCGACATCGACCCGCAGGAACACCCCACAGACCTCCTCGGCGGCGGCCTTGCCAGCGGTCTCGTCGATGTCGACGCTGACCACCTTCGCGCCCTCCGCGGCCAGCCGGCGCGCTGACGCAAGGCCGATCCCGCTGCCGGCGCCGGTCACGACCGCGACGCGGCCGTCAAGTCGGTTGGACATCTACTCTCCTGTCGCGATGAAGACGTTCTTGACTTCGGTGAACGAGTCGAGGGCGTCCGGCCCCAGCTCCCGACCCAGCCCCGACTGTTTGAACCCGCCGAACGGCGTGCTGTAGCGGACCGAGGAGTGCGAGTTGACCGAAAGGTTCCCGGTCTCCACCCCGCGGGCGACCCGCAGCGCCCGGCCGAGGTTGGTGGTCCAGATCGAGCCGGACAGGCCGTACTCGGTGTCGTTGGCCAGCCGGATCGCGTCCGCCTCGTCATCGAACGGCAGCACCGACACCACCGGGCCGAAGATCTCCTCCCGCCAGTGCCTCTCCTCGCCGGTCTCGGCCAGCAGCACGGTCGGGGGGTACCAGAAGCCGGGTCCGCTCGGGCAGCTCCCCTGGAACGCCACCCGGTCCGGCTCGACGAAGGAGTCGACCACCTCGCGCTGCCTGGCGGAGATCAGCGGTCCCATCTCGGACTGCTCCGAGGCCGGGTCGGTGACCCGCAGGTTCCGGACGGCCGGCTCCAGCAGCTCCAGGAAGCGATCGTAGACGGTGCGCTGGACCAGGATCCGGGAGCGCGCGCAGCAGTCCTGCCCGGCGTTGTCGAAGACGCCGTACGGCGCCTGGGCGGCCGCCTTCGCCAGGTCTGCGTCGGCGAAGACGACGTTCGCGCTCTTGCCACCAAGCTCCAGGGTGACCCGCTTCACCCCGGTCGCGGCCTGGGCCATGATCCGGGTGCCGACCTCGGTGGAGCCGGTGAAGCAGATCTTGCGGACGGCCGGGTGGGTGACCATCCGACCACCGACCACCGACCCCCGGCCGGCGATCACCTGCAGCACGCCCTCCGGCAGGCCGGCCTCCAGCGCCAGCTCGGCGAGGCGCAGCGCGGTCAGCGGGGTGAGTTCGGCCGGCTTGAGCAGCACCGTGTTGCCCGCGGCGATCGCGGGCACGAACCCCCAGCCGGCGATCGGCATCGGGAAGTTCCACGGCACGATGACGCTGACCACGCCGAGCGGCTCCCGGAAGGTCAGGTCGATCCCGCCGGCCACCGGGATCTGCCGCCCGAACAGCCGCTCCGGTGCGGCGGAGTAGTAGGTCAGCACGTCGCGGACGTTGCCGGCTTCCCAGCGGGCGTTGCCGATGGTGTGGCCGGAGTTGGCGACCTCAAGCTGGGCCAGCTCCTCCAGGTGCGCGTCCACGACCTCGGCGAACCGGCGCAGCAGCCGACCGCGGTCGGCCGGGGCGACGGCCCGCCACGCCGGGTACGCCGCCGCCGCCCGACCGATCGCGGCCTCGGCATCCTCGACCCCGGCCAGCGGGATCGTGGTGATCACGCCAGCAGTCGCCGGGTTGATCACATCGTGGCGCACGGGCTCTCCCTCTGCCGGGCTCGCGTGGCCGCCGCTTCGATCAGGGCGGTGAACAGCGGGTCGGCCTGGTTCTCCTCCGGGTGCCACTGCACGCCGACGACGAACTGGTGACCGGTCGACTCGATGGCTTCCACCGTCTCGTCCTCGGCCCACGCCGCCGGCTGCAACCCGGCGCCGAGCCGGCGCACCGACTGGTGGTGGTGGCAGGCGACGGTGGTGCTGCGGCCGATGATGCCGGCGAGCCGGCCGGCCGGCCGGACCCGGACCGGCGTGGCCCCGAACGTGCCGGGCGCCGGCTGGTGGCTGGTGTCGCCGCCGGCATCGGGCAGGTGCTGGTGCAGCGTGCCACCGGTCGCGACGTTGAGCAGCTGCATGCCCCGGCAGATGGCCAGCACCGGCAGGTCCCGTTCCAGGGCGGCCGCGAGCACCGCCAGCTCCCAGGCGTCCCGGTCCGGGCGGGTGACGGTGGTGGGGTGCGGGGTTTCGCCGTACCGATCGGGGTCGACGTCCGCCCCACCGGCGAGGACCAGCGCGTCGAGACGGGAGACCGCCTCGACCGCGCCGGCCGCCAGTGGTGGCAGCAGGACCGGGACCCCGCCGCAGCGCGCGATGCTGTCCACGTAGGACAGCGGCAGTACCGCGGCGGGGCGGTTCCAGACGGACCAGCGCGCCGGCTCGGCGTACGTGGTGACGCCGACCACCGGCAGTGCCAAGCCACTCACAATCGCTCGAACCCCCGGTAGCGCTCCCAGTCGGTGACCGCGGCGCGGTGCGCCTCGATCTCGATCCGGGCGGCGTTCAGGTAGTGCTCGACCATGTCCCGGCCGAACGCCTCCTCGGCCAGCTTGCTCTCCGCGAACAGCCGGGCGGCTTCCTCCAGCGTCGTCGGCACCTGGGGTCGGTTGGCGCCGTAGGCGTTGCCTTCGAACGGCGGTTCCAGTGGCAGCTCCCGGTCGATTCCGGCCAGCCCCGCCGCGATCATCGCGGCGACGGCCAGGTACGGGTTGACGTCCCCACCCGGCACCCGGTTCTCGAAGCGGAGCGACGAGCCGTGCCCGACCACCCGCAGCGCGCAGGTCCGGTTGTCCCGCCCCCAGGCGATGGTGGTCGGCGCGAAGCTGCCGGCCACGTACCGCTTGTAGGAGTTGATGTTCGGGGCGAACAGCAGGCTGAGCTCGCCGAGGTGGGCGAGCTGGCCGGCCAGGAAATGCTCCATGATCGGAGAGAACCCATGGGCACCGCTACCGGCCATGATCGGCTCGCCGTCGGCGGACCTGATGCTGAGGTGGATGTGGCAGGAGTTGCCTTCCCGCTGGTCGTACTTCGCCATGAAGGTCAGGCTCATGCCGGCCGTCGCGGCGATCTCCTTCGCGCCGTTCTTGTAGATCACGTGGTTGTCGCAGGTGCTGACGACCTCGTCGTAACGGAACGCGATCTCGTGTTGACCCAGGTTGCACTCGCCCTTGGCCGACTCCACGTACATGCCGGCGCCGGTCATGCCGGCCCGGATCGCCTGGAGGAGGGGCTCGATCCGGGCCGTGCCGAGCAGCGAGTAGTCGACGTTGTACTGGTTGACCGGCTGGAGCTCGCGGTACGCCTTGCTCCAGGCATCCTCGTAGGAGTCCCGGAAGGCGATGAACTCAAGCTCGGTGCCGGCGTAGGCACGCCAGCCCCGCTCGGCCAGCCGGTCGACCTGGCGGCGCAGGATCTGCCGGGGCGAGGCGGTCACCGGGGTGCCGTCCTCCCAGGCCAGGTCGCAGATCACCAGTGCGGTGCGGGACTGCCAGGGAACCAGGCGCAGCGTGGACATGTCGGGTACGAGGACGAAGTCCCCGTACCCGCTGTCCCAGGACGACATGGCGTAACCATCGACCGTGTTCATGTCCACGTCGACGGCGAGCAGGTAGTTGCAGGCCTCGGCGGAGTGCGGCACCACGACGTCCAGGAAGTACCGTGCCGCACACCGCTTGCCCTGCAGCCGGCCTTGCATGTCGGTCAGGGCGATGAGGACGGTGTCGACCTCACCGGCCCTGACCAACGTGCGCAGCTCGTCAAGAGCCAGCATCAAACGACCTCAAGCTCATGCTCGATGGCGGCCAGCTCTTCCGCGGAACCCTGGACCTTCGGCCCGGTGAACCAGCGCCGGGCGGACACCAGCCACCAGATGCCGGCGAAGCCGAGCACCACGAACACGGCGACCACGGTGTAGTTGAAGTTGTCCCAGGTGATCGGGTTGAGCGGCGGGAGCATGAACAGGACGCTGATGAAGGCCACCCAGATCACTGCCACGATGCCGATCGGCCGGCTCCACCGGCCGAGGTTCCACGGGCCGGGGACGAAGTTCGCACCCTGCCGCAGCCGGAGGAAGGTCGGGATCACGTACGCGATGTAGAGCCCGATCACGGCGATCGAGGTCACCGCGAAGTAGGCCGCGATGTTCCAGAGGTAGGGCAGGCTGAGCGCGAAGGCGCCGACGACGCCGAGCCAGACGGCGTTGGTGGGGGTCCGGGTCCGGTGGTTGATCTTGTGCCAGATCCGCGAGCCGGGTAGCGCGCCGTCCCGGGAGAAGGCGTAGATCATCCTGGAGTTGGCGGTCAGCGAGCTCATCCCGCAGAAGAGCTGGGCGCCGATGACGATCAGCAGCAGCAGCTTTCCGCCGGTGGCGCCGACCGCGTCGATGAAGATCTGCGCCGGGGCCACCCCGGTCGCCGAACCGACCTCGGCGGCGTAGTCCTGGATCGCGAAGGTGATGCCGATCAGCAGCACCCAGCCGGCGACGAGCGAGACCACGATCGACATCACGATCCCGCGCGGGCCCGAACGCGCCGCGTTGTGGGTCTCCTCGGTCATGTGGGCCGAGGCGTCGAAGCCCGTGAGGGTGTACTGGGCCATCAGCAGGCCGAGCATCCCGACGTACAGCGTGTTGCCCCACCCGGTCATGTTCACGAAGTGGGTGAAGACGTACGAGGTGGACTGGTGCTTGGCCGGCACGACGATGAGGCTGCCTACGATGATGGCCACACCGCCGATGTGCCACCACACGCTCACGTCGGAGAGCATGGAGACCAACCGAACGCCGAATGTGTTGAGTAGCCCGTGGGTGAGCAGGATCGCGCCGAGGAGCAGGATCGTGTGCTGTTGGGTCGCCGCGAACCCGAACTGCAGGTCCAGCAGCGCGTTGAGGAAGCTCGCCGCGCCGAAGTCGATGGCTGAGGTGACCGCCACCTGGCCGAGGAAGTTGAACCAGCCGGTAAACCAGGACCAGGCGGCGCCGTTGGAGGGGGCCACCTTCGCCGCCCAGTAGTACAGGCCGCCCGCAGTCGGGTAGCTGGAGCAGACCTCTGCCATCGCCAGGCCGACGAAGAGCGTCATCACGCCGACGAAGGGCCAGCCCCACACGATCATGACCGGGCCGCCGGTCTTCATCGCGGTGGTGTACAGCGTGAGACAGCCGGAAAGGATCGAAATGATCGTAAATGAGACGGCGAAGTTCGAGAAGCCGGACATGGACCGGGAAAGTTCCTGGGCGTAGCCCAACTCGTGTAGTCGGCGCTCATCGCTGCCAGGCTCTGGCGCGAGAGCGCGTTCGGTTACCGGCTGGTCGGACATGCCGAGCCTCCTGGGGCGTGCTGGTTTAGGGCGGTCTGGAGCGATACGGCGCGGATCGTTCCACGCCATGGTTGACTCGTGCGCAGGGGGTCCTCGATGTGGAGCCGGACAATGTTTGGACCATGGTCAGGCCATTTGAGATTGAGGCACGGTCCGCTACCCATGTCAAGGGAATCCGCTGGTTTGGTGCCAACCGCCAGGGGTCCGGTGGAGTTGTCCGACCGGGTCTGGGCGGCCCCTACCCGAAGAAGCCGCGAAGCAGTGCCGCCGTACCGTCCAGGTGCTCCCGGACGGCGAGCCGTGCGGCGAGCTCGTCACCGTCGGCGATGGCCGCCACGATCGCCCGGTGCTGAACGGTGGAATGGTCGAGGTTGGGCGGTAGCAGTGGGATCGCGTCGAGCAGCGCATTGATCCGCATCCGGACGTCAGCGACCATTGAGGCCAATGCCGTTGAGCCGGATAGCTCCGCGATCGCCAGGTGAAGCCGGGAGTCCATCTGGCGGAATCCGGCGAGGCTCGCCGTCTCGGCGTCGGTGAGGCGCTGGCAGAGCAGCTCCTTCTCGTCGGGGTTGGGCCGCCGGCGGGCGGCCATCTCTGCCGCGCCGACCTCCAGCACCTCGCGCAGCGTGAGAAGGTCACCGAGCGCCGGACTCGGATGGTCCGCCATCAGCTGCACCGTCTCGGAACCCGGCAGGTACCGAACGGTGGGCCGGTAGGTGACGAACGTGCCGCCGGTCCGACCCCGCCGGGACTCGACGTATCCGGCCTGCTGGAGCGATCGGATGGCTTCGCGCAAGGTGACCCGGCTGATCTTCAGGCGGGCGGACAATGCACGTTCGGTCGGCAACCGTTCGCCATAGGTGACCACACCGAGCTTGATCGCCTGTAGGATCCGCTCGACCGTCTCCTCGAAGGCATTCCCGCCGCGGACGGGCCGGAACACCGCGTCCTGCGCGATCGACGGCCCGGCGGTCGGGGTGCGATGGGTCACGCTCTGACGATAAGCCGAAACCCGCACCTTCCTACCCCGTGCGGTGTGCCGGATTCGGCGGAAGGTGCGGGTGTGGGCCGTTCGCCAGCCGGCTCACCCGGCTGGACCATGCGGAGGTTGGCTCGCTACGCCCTGCCACGCAGCATGAAGTGCCAGTACAGGATGGGCAGGCCGTACCGCTTCAGGTACCACATGTCGGTCCGCTCCTTCATCGTGTTGATGAGCGGGATCGACGGCTTGGGCTTCAGGTCATAGTCGAACTCGGCGAGGAGCATCTTGCGCCGGGCCGTCACCAGGGGGCACGAGGTGTACCCGTCGTAGTGGCTCGTGACCTCCTTGCCGGCCATCACCGCGAGCAGGTTGGCGACGACAGTCGGGGCCTGCTTACGGATGGCCGCCCCGGTCTTCGAGGTCGGAAGGTTCGCCGAGTCGCCGAGTGCGAACACCTCGGGGAAGTCGGGTGAGCGCAGGGTGTGCTTGTCCACCTTGACGTAGCCGAACGGGCTGGCCGGGTCGGCCAGTGGGCCGCTGGCCACCCAGTCCGGTGCGCTCTGCGGAGGGGTGACGTGCATCATGTCGAAGTGCACGGTCTCCTCGGCGCCGGACTTGTTGTCCCGGATGGTCGCCTCCTGGCTGGCGCCGTCGACCGCCACCATCTCGGACTGCCGCCGGACCTCGATGCCGTAGCTGGCGGCGATCCGCTCCAGCTCCACCGCCCACTGTGGCTGGCCGAAGATCGACTCGCTCGGCACGAGGAGGATCACCCGCATCGCGTCCAGCACACCCTGCTGCCGCCACCAGTCAGCGGCCAGGTAGGCGATCTTCTGGGGTGCGCCACCGCACTTGATCGGTCCGGCCGGGGTCGTGAAGATCGCCGTACCGCTACGTACCCCCTTGATGAACTCCCAGGTCGTCGGCGCGTACTCGGCGGAGTAGTTGCTCGAGACACCGTTCTTGCCAATGGTGTCGGCGAGGCCGGGCACGCCATCCCAGTTGAGCTGGAGGCCGGGGGCGAACACCAGGTAGTCGTAGCTGAGCGTGGTGTCCCGCCCGGTCGTCACGGTGCGGGCGGTGGGGTCGACGGAGACCGCGCGGTCCCGGATCCAGGTCACCCCGTTCGGGATCAGGCTGGACTCGTTCCGACGGGTGGCGGACAGCGGCGCTTCCCCACCGCCGACGAGGGTCCACAGCGGCTGGTACCAGTGCACGTCGGACGGCTCCAGCACGGCGACATCGGTGATCTTCGCGCGCCGGAGGCGGGCCGCAACGGAGATGCCGGCGGTGCCGCCGCCGAGCACGAGAACGCGGTGGTGTTCCGATGCTGCCATGGTCCGCAGGTCCCTTCAGGCATGGAGCAGGTGGGGCAGGCTTCGAGCGGCGAGGTGGTCCGCTAGGACCACGCACAGTACTCCGAACGTGATCGCAGGCGTGCGTAGCGGGGTTGGTCGGTGTCCGGTTGCGCGGTGTGTGACGATCTCGTCCTCGGGCCGGTGAAGGTGAGGTGGTCGGATGCGCTGGTCGACGGTCGGCCAGTGGTGGCATGAGGTCACCGGCGTTCAGCCGCGGCCGTCGTTCATCGTCGTGCTCCTCGCCGCGGTGGCCGCGCTTCTCGTCGTCTCGGTCCGGGATGTCTGGCGGGTGGCCCGGACCGTGGTGACGATCGTGCATGAGGGCGGCCACGCGCTGGTTGCACTGCTCGCCGGCCGCCGGCCGCCGGCTGTCCGGCGTGCGGCTGCACTCCGACACCTCGGGGGTGACCGTCTCCAGAGGCAGGCCCACCGGCCCGGGGATGGTGGCCACCGCGCTCGCCGGATACCTCGCGCCCCCGTTGCTCGGCCTCGGGTTCGCGGCGATGCTGGCGCTGGGCCGGATCACCGCATTGCTGTGGGTCAGCGTTGGGCTGCTGGCGGCGATGGTGCCGCTGTTGCGCAACGCGTACGGCGTCGCGGCAGTGGCGACGACCGCCGCGATCATCATCGTGGTGTCGTGGCTCGGCTCGCCACAGACCCAGGCCGCGTTCGCGTACTTCGCCACATGGTTCCTGCTCTGCGCCGGCGTGCGGCCGGTTGGTGAGCTCCAGCGGCGGCGCCACCGCGGCCGCGCCTCGGCCTCAGATGCGGATCAGCTGGCCCGGCTGACGGGCGTACCGGGACTGCTCTGGGTGGCGCTGTTCGGGCTGGTCGCGATGGCCGCACTGGTGGTCTCGGTGGGCTGGCTGGCGCCGCCGTCCGAGCTGCGGTCGTTGCTCGATCGCGGGATCCGGTAGCGGCGTCCGGAAAAGGTGTCCTTGGGCTGTGCTAGGAAGCACCGTCCCCGTGGATACCGGAGGAACTGCGATGACGACGGCACGCACGGTCGGTGGGCTGTCCACCACCGACATCGAGCACATCAAGCGGTCACTGGAGGGCGGACGTCGCCCGAAGGTGGTCTTCACCGAGTCAGCTGGTCAGATCGCCCGCCAGGTTGGTCAGGTTGTCGCGTTGGCCGACCCGGTTGGCGGTACGGAGTCGATCGTCGTCCGGTTCGGCCGCGACGAGCTGGCGTTCGCCCCGGCAGACCTGGCGCTTCCGCCGAAGTCGGTGACCCGAGCCGGGGCACCCCCACCCCCGCCAGGGCCAGCGTCAGGGCCAGCGCCAGGGCTGCCCGTAGAGCCGTCCCCGCCACTGTCCGCGCCCCTGTCTCCGTCCGCGCCCCTGTCTCCGTCCGCGGCCCTGTCTCCGTCCGCGGCCCTGTCTACGTCCGCGGCGTCTGCCGCGGCTCCGGAGCCGGTGGTGCGGCCGGACCCGGCTGTCCCTCCGGCCGCGAGCCCGACCACCGCGCCTCGGGTACCGGCGGCCCGCCGGTCCGCCAAGGCAGCGAAGCCACCTGTCGTGCTGACGGTGACCCTCTCCTACGCGAATGGGGAGTGGTCGGTAGCCGCGCAGCAGGGCACTCGGGCACTGGCCAAGCCCGCCCCCATCCGCGCCAGCGAGGCGCTGAAGGCGGTGGCGCTGCTCGGCGTGCCGGGCGTGCAGGAGGCGGTGGAGGAGGTCGTCGCCGCGGCACGGGCCGAGGCCGAGCGGGAAGCCAACCGGCTGCGCGGCGAGCTCGCGGAGATCGAGGCGCGGCTGGCGGAGCTTCGCGGGACCGGGTGAGGCTTGCCCGGCCCGGGGGTGGGCGGAGTGCGGCGCCGTGGGGTGACTAGCCTGAATTCAGAGCACTCTCCACACCGAAGGAGACCGTCATGTCCTACGGCAGCAGCCTCACCGTGCCCGCTCCGTTCGCCCCCACCGTGGAGCGGGTGCGAGGCGCTCTCGCCGCGCAGGGATTCGGCATCCTCACCGAGATCGACGTCCAGGCCACGTTGAAGACGAAGCTGGACCACGACATGGAGGACTACGTCATTCTCGGCGCGTGCAACCCGCCGCTGGCCCACCAGGCGCTGGAGGCGGACCGCTCGATCGGGCTGTTGCTTCCGTGCAACGTCGTGGTTCGCTCTGCCGGCCCCGACTCGACCGTCGTCGAGGCCCTCGATCCGCAGGTCATGGTCCAGCTCACCGGGCTGCCGGAGCTGGCAGCAGTGGCCGACCAGGCCGCGGCCAAGCTCGCTGCCGCCATGGCGTCGCTTGCCGGCTGACAGAACAGGATGGATGCGCCGCCGTACCGTGAGCAGTTCATGCCTTCGCTGGTCGGCCCGGTGACTTCGGCGAATGGGTGGACCCGGACCCAACCGGCGGCGGAGCTGGCGGAGCTTCTTGCGCCGAACCGTAGTCACAGTTGGTCACTCAGAACGCCGGGGGCCCGCTCCTGATCTTGCGGAGTGGGCCTCTGACCTGCGGTTTTACCTGTCGGGGTGGCGGGATTCGAACCCACGGCCTCTTCGTCCCGAACTGCACGCGGCGCGGTCGGCGGCGGTCAACGCCGACGTCACCGGGTCGTGTGGTGTCGCCTCGGGGCACCTACAGCCGCCCTCGTTGCTGTACTTCGCTGCTGTACGGTGCCCTGGGCTTAGACTCGCAGCATGACTGAGTCCGCGGACGAGATGCCCGCCGGCAGCGCCGCCGTGGCGGACGCGGTCGAGAGCGCCCGGCGCGGTGTGATCACACATCTGACCGTCGGTGGCGAGCGAGTCGCGGCCATCGTGCCGGAGTCGATGATCGAGGCGCTGCGTGCCGCTGAGGACGCCGAGGATGCCGCCGAGGCCGACGCGGCGATGGACGAGCCTGGCGCTTCTGTCTCCTGGGAGCAAGTCAAGACCGAACTCGGCGTGTGAGTACGTCCGACGTGGACGCCTACGCCATCGATATCCGGCCGCGTGCCCGCCGCTCTCTGAGGCAGCTTGATCCGCCCGACCGCAAGGCTGTTGCCGAGGTCATCGACGGCTTGGCCTCCGATCCCCGGCCGCCCGGCGTGCGCGCGCTCACTGGGCATCGGCCGTACCTGCGTGTGCGCTGCGGGGACTACCGGGTCATCTACGCCGTGGACGACCGCGTTCGTGTCGTCATCGTCGCCGTGGTGGGGCACCGCCGGGAGGTTTACCGGACACTGGACCTGTAGCCAGGCCTGCCGATATCGCCTCGTGCCCGGCCTGCCTGAGATGCGCGGTGCGGAGATCCGTCGCGTCAGGCCCGACTGCTGGCGGGCCGGTCAACGCCGAGGTCGACGGGGTGCGCGGGGTCGTGTCGATACATCAGCGGTCGGGGTCGTTGCTGTACTTCGCTGCTGTACGGCGTCGCGCCTTGCGCGCGGTGCCGTTCCGGCGTTGGCTGGACTCTTGTTGGCCGTGTGGCGAGCCCCGTGCCGGGAGACGCTGAAACGCGGGGGGCTGCGGGGTACCTCAGGCAGCGGGTGGGGCTGGCTCGGCCCCACCGGGCCGGCCAGCCCGCCGCCGGGGCGGGTGACACAGTTCACGGATGCGCCGGCGTCCTACGTCAGGACTCGGTCTCGGCACTTGGTCTCGGCACTTGGTCTCGTGCGTATCCTTGGAGGCGTGAGTGATCAGCCGGTCAGCGTCTCAGCCGACGAGCTGCACGCGGTAGGCCAACAGGCCGCCGTGTGGGAGGACGCTGTTCGCCGGGCCGAGCAGGGTGAGACCGTTGCGGTATTCGCCCACGGCGAGCACGTGGCCGATGTGGTGCCCTCCGGTGAGTTGGACAGGTTGCGGGAAACCATTGACGTTCTCTCTGATCCTGACGCCATGCGGGACTTGGAGAAGATCGAACCAGTGGTCCGTGGGCGCGACGCTATTCAGGTGTTGATTGACGAGCGAATCGCCGTGAGGGCGCGTGACCGAGCGGCCGCCTTACGAGATTGACCTGACCGCCCCGGCGCGGCGCGGCGCGCTTTAGCTGAGGGTCTTCCGCTGAGTGTCGCGGTCGGTGTGTGGGACTTCTTGGTCGGACCGCTCGCCGAGAACCCGCACCGTGTCGGCAAGGAATTGGATGCACCGATGAGTGGCGTGTATTCCGCTCGGGTCATGCGTGAATGGCGAGTTCTATACGGTATTGATGACCACACACGCCGCGTATCGGTGCGGTCGATCAGGCATCGGCGTGATGCCTACCGCGCACCATGAAGTCGGGAGATGTGGCTATCGCGGCGGACTGCTGGCAGTGTGGTCGACGGCGGTCAACGGGTTGCGCCAGGCCGCGTCGGTACACCCGTGGCCGGGGTCGTTGCTGTACTTCGCTGCTGTACGTCAGCTGCTGACGCCCAAGGCGAATCCACCGCAGAACCCGGAGACGGAACCCCCAGGACACCGCCCAATGGCGTTAACTTTAGATCGGTGGTGGGAGTCGCCAGAAGATGACCTTGGTTCGTGGGGTGAGGGGTGCCCGGTCGGCGGGTTTCTTGGTGCGGAAGCGGCCCCCGGGTCGTTTCCGTGCTCGGGCGTAGGAGCGTGCCTGGCGGGCGGGGACGAGGTGACGGTGGTAGGTGATCTGCCCGACCAGGTCCGCGACCAGGTCGGGCAGATCAGTGGGGGGGAAACGCCGCGGCGTCGCTGACGCGGGCGGCGATGGCTTCCTTGGCTCGGGTGAAGGAGATCCGGTCGGGGTCCAGTGACGCGGCATCGGCGGCGTGGCAGATCAGGGTCCGGATCGCCTGGTAGACACATAACACGGCGTACAGCTCCTGACGGATCATGTCGGGGTTCTTGGAGCGCAGCACCACCGCTGGGCCGCCGCGGATCCCGGTCTCCAGTTCGGCGAACGCGGTCTCGATCTGCCAGCGCTGCGCGTAGGCCGCCGCGGCGTCCGCCGCGGACAGGTCGGTGACCTCGAGCAGGTCGGTGACCAGGCAGAACAGCTCCGGGACGTCACTGTCGTCGCCCGCGGCCACGGAGTACTCGATGACCCGCACGGTGATCCCGGGGATGTCCGCCCCGGATTTCCCCTGGCGGCGCAGGCGCCGCGACAGTGTCGGGTCGGCGATCCGGGACAGGTAGGTGCCGTCCTTGAGCACCTTCAGCACGGGCAGGTCGGTGTCGGCCCTGGCCCGCCACAGCACGTGCGCACCGGTGGCCAGCACCTGCTCCAGGGCCGCGTGGGACAGGAAGTTGCGGTCGGCGACCACCAACATCCCCGGCCCCAGCAACCCCAGCAGGTCCCCGGCCAGGGCCTGCTCCCCGGTGGTGATCCCGGCGCAGCGTGCTCCCATCACCGCACGCGACCCGCACTCGGCCAGCGCCACCACCCGTACCTGCGGGAACGCCCCGGCCCCCGCGCCACCGCCCGGGCGGCCGAACGCCCGCGCGTTGTCGTCGGTGTCGGGCACATCCACCGTCAGACCGTCGAACGCCACCAGCCGCAACCCCGCCACGTGCGCCCACTCGTCCTGCTCACCGGCCAACCGCCCCGCGACCGCCTCCAGCAGGTCGGCCATCACCTTCCAACCCAACCGGCCACGGGCCCTGGAGATCGCCGCCGCCGACGGGGACATCCCCACCGCGACCCGCAGCCGGAAACTCCTGCCCCACTCCAACCCACCGACCAGCTTGGACCACACCTGCCCGTAGCTGGACTGGAAGAACACGATCATCGCCAGGTTGTAGTACACGACCAGCCGTGCCGGCAGCACCCGGACCCGCTGCTCACCCACCCCCGCCGCCGCGACCACCCCATCCACCAGCGCCGGCGGGAACACCGTCGTCAACACCCCGACCGCGACCCGGCCCGGCAGCCGATCCTCACCCAACCCCGCAACCTGCTGCCCGACCCGCGCCACCCCAAGACCATACCAGCACCGCAGCTAAGTTAACGCCATTGCGATCTACCCCCACCGCAACGGCTACGCCGCCTACGTCTGGGTGACCACCCCGGCGGGACGCCGACAGCGCAAGTACATCTACGGCAAGACCCGCGAAGCCGTGCACGTTCAACCGCGCGTTTGTTGCCCGCTGCGCCAAGGCCGGGGTACGGACCATCACCGTGCACGACGCGCGCCGGACCTGCGCGACACTGCTCGTCGACCTGGGCGTGCATCCCCGGGTCATCATGCAGATCCTCCGGCACGCACAGTTCGCGGTGACCATGGAGATTTACGCCAAGGCGTCGTCACCGGCCACCCGCGACGCGCTACGGCGCCTGGGCGACAGCCTCAGCGACGGTCCGGCAGCGCCCGCCTAGACCCTTGCTGCTGTACTTCGCTGCTGTACTCGCCCTCAGAACGCAGGTCAGGGACCGCCTCCCGACTCGGGAAATGGTCCCTGACCTGCGGTTTTACCTGTCGGGGTGGCGGGATTCGAACCCACGGCCTCTTCGTCCCGAACGAAGCGCGCTACCAAGCTGCGCCACACCCCGGTGGTGCGCCGGTCAGTGTAGCGGAACCGGCCGGGAGTCTGGGTGGCCCATCGGTCGCGCGGGGCACGAGGGTCAGCAGGGTCGCCTCCGGCGGGCAGGCGAACCGGAACGGCGCGTACGGCGACGTGCCCAGCCCGGCAGACACGTGCAGCCACGAACCGGCCCGCCACGGGTGCAACCAGCGCGCCCGGGGACGATCGATGCCGCAGTTCGTGACGAGCGCGCCGAACCACGGCACGCGCAGCTGCCCGCCGTGCGTGTGGCCGCACAGCAGGAGGTCGTAGCCGTCGGCGGCGAACCGGTCCAGCACCCGCGGCTCCGGTGCGTGCACGAGCCCGAGCCGCAGGTCAGCGGTGCGGTCCGCGGACCCGGCGACGCGGTCGTACCGGTCCCGTCTCAGGTGGGGATCGTCCACTCCGGCGAGCACCACCCGGAGCCCGGCCAGGGCGAGTTCGGCCCGCGCGTTGGTCAGGTCGACCCAGCCTGCGGCGGTCAGGCCATCCCGCAGCGCCCGCCACGGCAACCGCGGGCCGGGTGTCCGTTTGTGGTGCGGGTCGAAGTACCTCAGCGGGTTCTTCGGTACCGGCCCGAAGTAGTCGTTGCTCCCGAAGACGAAGGCGCCGGGACGGTCCAGCAGCGGTCCGAGCGCGTCGAGCGTCGCGGGTACGGCGTCCTGCGCTGCCAGGTTGTCCCCGGTATTGATCACCAGGTCTGGACGGAGCTCGGCGAGCGACCGGATCCAGGCCTGCTTGGAGCGCTGCCCCGGCGTCATGTGGATGTCGGACAGGTGCAGCACGGTCAGCGGGCGGGAGCCGGCCGGAAGCACGGGCACCTCGAAACGACGCAGCGTCCAGTGCCGCCGTTCCACGCCGACGGCGTATCCGAGGGTGGCTGCTCCCACCGCGGTGAGGCCGACCAGCCAGTGGGCGACGGTGGCCAAGCTGAGCGTGGGCGGCTGGGGCACTCGGTCAGGGTACGGCCCCGCACCCTCCGGCACCTTGTCCGGTGCGCGGAGATCTCAGGTGTCGACCGGAGCCTCCTGGCGATAGCGTGGACGACTATGAGTGAGCTCAAGGCACGGCTGCGTGACGACCTGTCGATCGCGATGAAGGCTCGTGACGAGGTCACGACCGCGACGTTGCGGATGGCCCTGACCGCCATCACCACCGAAGAGGTAGCCGGGAAGAGGGCCCGCGTGCTGTCCGACGCGGAGGTCCTCGCGGTGCTCCTCCGCGAGGCGAAGAAGCGCCGGGAGGCCGTTGACGCCTTCGACGCGGCCGGCCGGGTCGAGCTCGCCGACCGGGAGCGAGCCGAGTCCGCGGTGCTCGACCGTTACCTGCCGACGCCGTTGACGGGCGCCGAGCTCGCCGATCTCGTGCGGGCCGCCATCGTCGACACGGGGGCGGGCGACCCCAGCCAGCTTGGCCAGGTGATGAAGGTGGTGCAGCCGCGGGTGGCCGGCCGGGCTGGCGGCACGCAGATCGTCGAGGAGGTCAAGCGCCAGCTCTCCAGCGGCTGAGCGGTGTCAGGTCGCGCCGAGCTGGCTCTGGACCGCGACGAGCTGGCTCTGGACCGCGGCGAGCTTGTCGGGGTTGACCAGGGCGTTGATCTCGGTGATGGCTGCCCGGGCCGGGTCGCCGGCAACCACCGTCGTGACCGCGACGGCCGCAACCAGCTGCCCCTCCCGGTAGACGAGCAGCCCGTCCTCTCCGTTGAGGGTGCTGGTCTGGAACTCGTGCCCGGTACCGAACTTGTGGAGCACGCCGAGGACCAGTCGGGCCACCCGGTCCGCACCGGCGACCACGTTGAGGGCCGATCGGACCGCGCCGCCGCTGTCCGACCGGTAGACCACCGAGGGGTCGAGGACCGCCACCAGGGCCGCGAGATCGCCACCCGCGCAGGCACGGAGGAAGGCGTCCAGCACCCGCCGGTGGTCGTCGGCGTCAGCGTCGATGCGCCGCACCTGGTGGGACAGCTGGTCCCGGGCCCGGCTGGCGAGCTGCCGGCAGGCGGCCGGCGTGCGGTCGAGCATCGAGGCGACGTCGGTGAAGGAGAAACCGAACGTGTCGTGCAGGATGAACGCGGCCCGCTGGGCCGGGGTCAGCCGCTCCAGCACGACCATCATCGCGAAGCTGAGCTCGTCCGCGAGTGCGGCGACCTCGCCGGGGTCGCTGGCTGCCTGCCTGGCCGTGGGGTGTGGGCCGACGATCGGCTCCGGCAGCCACGGCCCGACGTACACCTCCCGGCGGGTGCGGGCGCTGCGGAGCTGGTCGAGCGCGAGCCGCGACACGGTCGTGGTCAGCCACGCCGGCACATCCCGGATCGGCTCGGCACCGGCTGCGGCGCGCTGGAGTCGGATCCACGCCTCCTGGACGATGTCCTGCGCGTCGGCCCGGCTGCCGAGCATCCGGTACGCCAGGGAGGACAACCGTTGCCGCTCACCGTGGAAGGTTTCGATGAGATCGTCCAGCTGCGACGGACCTTCGGCGCGCGGACCGCTGTTCAGGCTGCTCATCGGGCCCTCCTGGCGTCGTCCGCACCTGCCCGGCGCCAGGCTAGCGCGTAGATCAGCGGCACGCCGACGCTGACGCTCAGGGCGACGAGGCTGCTGACCTGGTCAACTCGTCGGTCCAGGTGATCCAGGTGCACGATGTGGAAGGCGAGGTGCGGCACCGCGTATGCCTCCCAGGCCAGCGCGAGCCACCGACCGCTGACCTGGCCGGCCGTGCGGACCGCGGCCACGGTGAGCACCGCGAGGGAGAGCGAGAGCCCGCCGACGTCGCGGGTGAGATGTTCGTTGAACGGTCCGTCCCCGATGACCCAGCGGAGACCGAGGCCCGGAAACGCGTCGAAGAACGAGTGCGGCCAGACGGCCGCCCATGCACCCACCGCCGCCTGCCCGAATGCCAGCGCGCTCAGTGCCCAGCCGGCGACGCCGCCCGCCGGGGTCGGGCCGTGGGACCGGGTCCGCTCAGCTGCTCTCGGGCTCGGGCTCGGGTGAGTACTCATGCCCGTTCGACGGGGCGGCGTCCACGGATGTGACGCGCCCTCGGCGCGGTGCGACCGGCGGTGGCAGCGCGGCGTTGCCACCGGGTGCGGGTACCCAGCCGCGCTGGTGGGGTCGTTGGCCCGCCGGCCGGGCGTCTGCCTGACCTCCGGGGTCCCGAGGTACCCAGACCCGACCTGAGAGGGTTGGGCGGTCCGCCGGTATAGTCCCGTTTACCGGTGTACGGGGTATGTTGTCGGCATGTATTCGATCTTCAAGCGATCAATTGAATAATTGAACGGTAGGACCTACTGTCTCCCCATGCCCGCTATCCCGGCAACGGCGCTGGACGACGTGGCGCGTCGGTTCTCGCTCCTCGGCAACCCGACGCGGCTACGCATCCTTGGCGCGCTGTACGACGGCGGTCAGGGGACGGTCGGCGAGATCGCGGCCGCCGCGCAGGTGTCGGTGGCGAACGCGTCACAGCACCTTGGCAGGCTGGCGATGGGCGGCATGGTGGGCCGCCGCCAGGAGGGCCGCACGGTGGTCTACCAGATCACCGAACCGGTCATCGAGCAGCTCTGCGCCCTGATGTGCTCCACAGTCGGCGCACGCCGGTAGTCCCATCGCAACGAGACGTTCCACCAGGTGATGTCAGGAGGCCATGCGTGACCGCAATCGAGGTGCCCCGCGGGTTCACCCCCGCGGGCGCTCCAGACGGCGCACCGCGCCGTCTGCTCAAGGTGATCGACCAGACCCGATGCATTGGTTGTCACGCATGCACCACCGCGTGTAAGTCCGAGAACGACGTACCCGTGGGAGTGACCCGGACCTACGTCAAGAACGTCGACGTCGGAACCTTCCCGCAGGCTCGCCGCGCCTTCCAGGTGACCCGGTGCAACCAGTGCGAGGACGCCCCGTGCGTCGCGGCGTGTCCCACCAGCGCGATGCACTACCGCCCCGACGGCATCGTGGACTTCGACAAGGCCGCCTGCATCGGGTGCAAGTCCTGCATTGCCGCCTGCCCGTATGACGCGATCTTCATCAACCCCGACGATCACTGCGCGGAGAAGTGCAACTTCTGCGCGCACCGGCTGGACGTTGGCCTCGAACCGGCGTGCGTCGTGGTGTGCCCGACCCAGGCGATCCTCATCGGCGATCCCGACGATCCCAACTCGGCCGTCGCCCAGATCGTCAACCGCACGCCGGTGGCGGTCCGCCGGCCGGAGAAGGGGACCCGGCCGAAGCTGTTCTACCGCGGGGCGACCCAGGCGACCCTCGATCCGCTGGCCGCCCGGGCGCCCGACGGTGACGGGTTCATCTGGACCGAGAAGCCGACCGGCAAGCACAACGTGCCCAGCGGTCACCCAGGCGGGCGCAACAGCAGCGCCGCCGCCGTGCTCGCCTACGACGTCAGCCACAACGCACCCTGGGACTGGCGGGTGAGCCTCTACACCTGGACCAAGGGGATCGGCGCCGGCGGCTACCTGGTGGCCCTCCTGCTGGCCCTCGCCGGCAAGCTGCCCTGGACCGACCCGTTGTTCATGTGGGTCGCCCCGATCCTCTCGGGCGTCTTCCTCGCGCTGACGGCCGCGCTGCTGATCTGGGACCTGGAGCACCCGGAGCGCTTCATCTACATCCTCACCCGCCCGCAGTGGAGGTCCTGGCTGGTCCGTGGCGGGATCGTGCTGATGGGGTACACCGCCGCGCTGGGCGGCCACCTGCTGGGTGGGTTGATCGGTTCCGTCGGCCTGCGCCAGGTTGTCGCGGTCGTCGGCCTCCCGCTGGCGGCGATGACGGCGATCTACACCGCCTACCTGTTCGCCCAGGCCAAGGCCCGGGACCTCTGGCAGAGCCCGTTGCTGCCGCCGCACCTGGCGGTGCAGGCGGTGCTCGCCGGCGCCGGCGCGCTGCTGCCGTTCGCGGTCTTCATGGCTCCGGACGCGGTGTCACCGCTCGCGTGGACGCTGGCCGGCGCGGCCCTGGTGCATCTGCTCATGGTGCTCGGCGAGACGACGATCACCCACCCGACCGAGCACGCCCGGCTCGCCTCGCACAACATGACGCACGGCCGGTACCGCGGCTACTTCTGGTCCGGCATCCTCCTGATCGCGGTGGCGTTGCTCGCGCCGATCGCGACGCCCGCGACCGCCTGGCTGGCGCTGCCCGCCCTGCTCGGACTCCTGGCGCACGAACACGCCTACGTCCAGGCCGGCCAATCCGTACCTCTCGCCTAGGGGATCGATCGAGACATGAACTCCTCCAAGAACGGGACCTCGGTCGCCTCGCTGGGCGAACGGGTGAGCGCGGCCCGCGACGCCGTCACCGCGCGCGGCGAGACGTTCTACCCGGGTCCGAGCCGGGTCCACTACGCCGCGCACCCGCCGAAGGAACGCTGGGACAACTGGGTCGAGCTCGACTCCCGGTCGTGGCCGAAGCGGGTCGAGAAGCGGTCGATGCTCGTGCCGACGACCTGCTTCAACTGCGAGTCCGCCTGTGGCCTGCTCGCCTATGTCGACCCGGACACCTTCCAGGTCCGCAAGTTCGAGGGCAACCCCGAGCACCCCGGCTCCCGCGGCCGCAACTGCGCCAAGGGGCCGGCCACGCTCAACCAGGTCACCGACCCGGACCGGATCCTGGCACCCCTGAAGCGGGTCGGCGCCCGCGGCGAGGGACGCTGGGAGCAGGTGAGCTGGGACGACGCCCTCGACGACATCGCCGTCCGGATCCGCAGGGCGATCACCGAGAAGCGCCCCAACGAGGTGATGTACCACGTCGGCCGCCCCGGTGAGGACGGCTACACCGAGCGGGTGCTCGCGAGCTGGGGGGTGGACGGGCACAACTCGCACACCAACGTCTGCTCCAGCGGCGCGCGCGCCGGCTACCACTTCTGGACCGGCATCGACCGGCCGAGCCCGGACCATGACAAGGCCGACGTCATGTTCCTGATCAGCTCGCACCTGGAGTCCGGGCACTACTTCAACCCGCACGCCCAGCGGGTGATGGACGCCAAGGCCCGCGGCGCGAAGCTGATCGTCGTCGACACCCGGCTGTCCAACACGGCCACCCACGCCGACCACTGGCTGGCACCGCACCCCGGTTCCGAGGCGGCGATCCTGCTCGCCATCGCCAACGGCATGATCAGCACCGGCCGGTACGACCGGGAGTTCGTCCGGCGCTGGTGGAACTGGCGGGAGTACCTCGCGACCGAGCACCCGAAGCTGGAGCAGACCTTCGAGACGTTCGAGCGGCTGCTGGCCGAGCAGTACAAGGAGTACACGCCGGAGTTCGCCGCCGCCGAGTCCGGAGTCGCGGTCGACGTCATCGAGGCGATCACCGACACGGTGGCGGGCGCGGGAACCCGGCTGTCGACCCACAACTGGCGCTCGGCCGCCGCCGGTAACCTCGGCGGCTGGCAGGTCGCGCGCTGCCTGTTCATGCTCAACGCGTTGCTCGGCGCCGTCTCCAGCGAGGGTGGCCTGCACCCCAACGCGTGGAACAAGTTCATCCCGCGGCCGATCCACAACCCCGGCCACCCGCCGATGTGGAACGACCTGACCTGGCCGACGGAGTACCCGCTCGCCCTCAACGAGATGTCCTTCCTGCTCCCGCACTTCCTCAAGGACGGCCGCGGCACGCTGGAGGTCTACTTCACCCGGGTCTACAACCCGGTGTGGACAAACCCAGACGGCCTCACCTGGTCGGAGGTGCTGCGGGATGAGGAGAAGGTCGGCCTGCACGTCGCGCTGACCCCGACCTGGAGCGAGACCTCCTACATCGCCGACTACGTGCTGCCGATGGGTCTCGCCCCCGAGCGGCACGACCTGACCTCGTACGAGCAGTACGACGGGCAGTGGATCGGCTTCCGGCAGCCGGTGCTCCGGACCGCCCGCGAGCGGCTCGGCGAGAAGATCGCCGACACCCGCGAGACGAACCCGGGCGAGGTGTGGGAGGAGAACGAGTTCTGGATCGAGCTGTCCTGGCGGATCGACCCGGACGGCACGCTGGGCATCCGGCAGCACCACGAGTCGCGGGAAAAGCCGGGCGAGAAGCTGACGGTCGAGGAGTACTACAAGTTCATCTTCGAGAACTCCGTTCCCGGGCTGCCCGAGAAGGCCGCCGAGGAGGGGATGCTGCCGCTGGAGTACATGCGCCGGTACGGCGCGTTCGAGGTGCTCCCGCAGGTCGGCCAGCTCTTCGAGCACGAGATCGACGCCACGATGCTGGAGGGCGCCGTCGACGACCTGTTCGGCCGTGTCTACTCCACCGCGGCGAAGCCACCCGCCGTCAACCTCGCGCCCACCGGAACCCCGGTGCCCGACGACGCCGGCCGCAACCCGGTCGGCGTCCGCATCGACGGCACCGTTCGCCGGGGCTTCCCGACACCGAGCGGCATGCTGGAGTTCTACTCCCCGACGCTGTCCCAGTGGGGGTGGCCGGAGTACGCGCTGCCGACCTACATCCGCAGCCACGTGCACCCGGAGGCGATGGAGCAGGGTCAGAAGGTGCTCATCTCCACCTTCCGGTTGCCCACCCAGATCCACACCCGGGGCGCGAACGCCAAGTGGCTCAACGAGCTCGCGCACACCAACCCGCTGTGGATCCACCCGACCGACGCGGCACCCATGACGCTGCGCAGCGGCGACCTGGTGCGGGTGACCACCGAGATCGGCTACTTCGTGGTGAAGGCATGGGTCACCGAGGGCATCCGCCCCGGAGTGGTCGCATGCAGCCACCACATGGGCCGGTGGAAGACGGCGCCGGCCGGCGGCACCGACATCGGCGGCCAGACCGCGGCAACCGTGGACCTGACCCGCACCGGCACGTCGTGGAAGATGTCGAGGCTCAGCGGCGTCAAGCCGTACTCCTCGAATGACCCGGACACCAGCCGGATCTGGTGGACCGACGTCGGGGTGCACCAGAACCTCACGTTCTCGGTCCACCCCGACCCGGTCTCCGGCCAGCACTGCTGGCACCAGGCGGTCCGGGTCACCCGCGCGGAGCCCGGTGACGCCTACGGCGACATCGTGGTGGACACGGAGAAGTCCCGCGAGGTGTACCGGCACTGGCTGGAGATGGCGCGTGACGCCCGGGAGCACTCGCCGGACGGCACCCGCCGCCCGTACTGGCTGATGCGGCCGTTGAAGCCGAGCCGCGAGGTCTACCGGTTGCCGGAGCAGGGCAGCGGCTCGTGACCATCGAGCCCGAGCTGCTGCGCGCCCTCGGCGCGCTGTGCGAGCCGCCCGACCCGGCACACCGGGTCGTGGCGGCCGCACTCGACCTGCCGAGCCTGCCCGATGTCGCCGAGCACACCGACCTGTTCGGGATGCAGCTCGTCCCGTACGCCGCGGTGTACCTCGGGCCGGAGGGCATGCTCGGCGGCGAGGCGGCGAGCCGGATCGCGGGGTTCTGGCGGGCCGTCGGGATGACGCCGCCGGCCGAGCCGGACCATCTCGCGGCGCTGCTCGGGCTGTACGCGATGCTCGTCGAGGCCGAACAGGGCGAGCCGGAGCCGGCGCGGAGGGCGCTGCGCCGGGAGGCACGCCGGGCGCTGCTGTGGGAGCACATGCTCACCTGGCTGCCGGCGTACACGACCGCGGTGTCGGGGTCGGACTCCGTGTTCTACGGGGACTGGGCGGCGTTGCTCGGGCAGGTGCTGGCCGGCGAGGTCGCCGAGCTGGACCCCCCGGCCACGCCCGCCCAGCACCTGCGTGCCGTGCCGGAGCTGCCCGGACCGGACGCGGAGACCAAGGACCTGGTCCGGGCGACCCTGACTCCGGTGCGCAGCGGCCTCGTGCTGAGCCGCCGCGACCTGCTGCGGGGCGCGCACACAGGCGGGCTGGGGCTGCGGGTTGGGGAGCGGGCGTTCATGTTGCGCGCCATGCTCGACCAGGATGCGGTCGTGACATTCGGCTGGCTGGCTACCGAGGCCGACCGCTGGGCGGCGCGGCACCAGGACGACGTCGACTTGCTGGGCGCCGTTGCGATCCATTGGCGGGACCGGGCGATCGCGATGGCGGCCGACTGCCGGACTCGCCGGGACTCGTTGCGGGAAGTGTTGGCGGATACCTCGGCCGGTTGACGACCGCTCTCCGAGCGGGCTCCTCAGGGCGTTCTTGGCGCATTGCCGTAGTGGATCGAGATTGCCATTACGGCAACCGCGGTGACGATCGTCGTCCACGTGGTGATCCGGACCAGCCGGTAGTTCATCGGATTGCGGTTGTCGCGCACCGCCGAGACGATGACGTGGTGCCGGCGTCTCCCGATCACCGCGAAGATGGCGGTCGCCAGGGTCATGGTGACGCCGACGCCGAGCAATGGGGTGCTGTGCTCCGTGAGGCCGGACCGGATGACGAGCACGCCGTTCGCTGCGAACGTCAGCCCGGTGCGCGCCCAGGCAAGCCAGGTCCGCTCGGCCTGCATACCGGGATCGAGCAGCTCGGTCACGATGTCTGGGCCAGGACCGCGACCACCACCACGACCGCTGCGAGAACGAGCAGGGCGGCGAGCACCGGCATCATGCGCGACTGCGGCAACGATCGCTGCTGCCGCATGGCGGACTCGTACCCGGCCCATCTGCGGTAGGCGGTCACCGTGATCGCCAGACCCAACCCGCTGAGCAGCAGACTCAGCCCGGTGTGCATTCCGGGCACCCTGAAGGGTGGCACGAGCTGCTTCAACGCGACCGCGCCGGCCAGCAACGCCAACGCCGTGCGGATCCAGGCGAGGAATGTCCGCTCGTTGGCCAGCGAGAAGCGGTAGTCAGGGTCCGATCCTTCCTCATACCACCGGACCCTTTCGCCTTCTGGCGCATTCTTCGGTACCCGGGTCACGGCGTCGGTGACGGTGCGGGCGTCGGAGTCGGAGTTGGGGTCGGGCCGATCAGCCCGCCGCCGCCCGGCCGTCCCCGGCCACCACCGCCGGTGCCCACCTGCGTGCACTGCGGCAGGCTCGGCAGGATCAGGCACTCCGGTGGCAGCGGACCGCCCTTCCCGGTGCTGAGCATGACCTGGATGGTGTCGCCAGGCATCGCGTAGTTGCTCGGCGACTGGCTGGCCACCTGGTCCTTCGGCACCGGGCTGTCCTGGGTGCCGACGACCTTGATGCCGAAGCCCTGCGCCGCCAGCGTCGCGGTCGCCTGCTGCAGGTCCATGCCGATCACCGAGGGCACCGGCACCGCGTTGCCGCGCACGACGTCTGGGTCCTCCGCGGGCCATGGCGTCTGCGGGTACGCCTGCATGATCGGAGCGAACGCGTCATGCCAGATCGGCGCGGCGACACCGCCACCGAACACGTCGCCGGCGCGGCCGCTGTAGCCGGGCACGTCGGTCAGCGGCGAGCTGGGTGCCTTCGGGTCGAAGACGGCCACCGCGCCGGACAGCTGCGGGGTGAACCCGATGAACCACACCGCCGCGTTGTTCTGGGTGGTGCCGGTCTTGCCCGCGGTGGCGTAGCCCGGGATGTGCGCCCGCTTCGCGGTGTTGCCGGACACACCGGGATCGGTGTCCTTCTCCAGCACCTGGGTCGCGGTGTGCGCGATCGCCGGGTCGATGACCTGCTTGCACTGCGGACCCGGGATCCGGACGTTCTTGCCGGCGTTGTCGACGATCTTCAGGATCGGCGTGGGGTCGCAGTGCTTGCCCTCGTTGGCGAGCGTGCCGAAGGCGCCGGCCATCTCCAGCGGGTTGGTCGAGTCCGGCCCGAGGGTGAACGAGATCTGCTGCCCATCGACGACCTTGTGCCGGATCGCTGGCGTGTCGAGGGTCTTCAGGCCGAGATCCACCGCGGTCTGGTAGATCTCCGAGAGGTCGCAGTGGAACTGCTGGTCGATGAGTGCCTCGAAGAAGGTGTTCGCCGAGGCGTAGGTGGCGAACTCGAGGTTGTTGGTGTCCGGGTAGTGCCCGGCGTTGTGGATGGTGCCGCGGGTCTGGCAGTTCGTCGGCGTGTACTCGTTGTTCGGCGTGGTGATCGAGTAGACCCGCAGCGGTACCTTCCGCTTCAGCGCGGCGAGCAGGGTGAACACCTTGTACGTCGATCCGGCGCCCTCGCCCATCGCCCGGTAGGGCAGCGGGTCCACGGTCTGACCCGGCTTGGTGCCGTAGGTCTTGCTGACCGCCATCGCCCGTACGTAGCCGGTCGCGTTCTCGACGATGGGCAGCACCGCGGTGGCGTGCTGCGCGCGCACGCCGTCCTGGGTCATGTGCGAGTAGACGCTGTTCTGGGCGGTCAGCTGCATCACCGGGTTGAGCGTGGTGGTGATCCGGTAGCCGCCGCTGTAGAGCTGCTCCTCGGACAGTCCCAGCTGATCCTTGGCGTACTCGATGACGTAGTCGCAGAAGAACCCGATGTTGTAGCTGGCGCCGCCGGAGGCGTTCGCGCACCCCAGCGCCTGGCTGGCCGGCGGCGTGCCGGCCGGCACCGGCTCCTGGTCGGCCTCCGTCGCCTGCGCGACGGTGATCTTCCCGTCCCGCAGCATCGCCGCGAGCACCTCGTGCCGGCGCGCCTTGGCGGCCTGCGGATGCCGGTATGGGTTGTACCGGCTGGGGCTCTGCACCATCCCGGCGATCAGCGCCGCCTGGCTGACCGACAGCTCCGGCAGCCGGGTCTTCGGGAAGTACGACTTGGCCGCGAGCTTGACGCCGTACGCGCCGGCACCGAAGTTCGCGATGTTCAGGTAGTTCGTCAGGATCTGGTCTTTGGAGTACGTCTTTTCCATCTCCAGGGCACAGCGCGCTTCCTTCAGCTTCCGCCCGGCGGTCTGCTCGACTGCCGCCTTCCGGGCGTCCGCGCTGCTCGCTCCGTAGAGGTTGAGCTGCTTGACGAGCTGCTGGGTCAGCGTCGACGCGCCCTGGGTGTCCCCGGAGGTGGTCCGGACCGTGGCGCGGAGCAGGCCCTGCACGTCCACGCCGTGGTGCTGGTAGAAGCGCCGGTCCTCGATGGACACGATCGCCTGCCGCACCACCGGAGGGATCTCCTTGGCCGAGGCGATGTCCCTGTTCTGCTGGTACAGGTAGGTGATCGGCTGGCCGTTGGAAGCCGTGATCACCGTCCGCTGCGCCGGCTGGCTCGCGAGGTCGAGGGTGCACTGCTGGTTGTTGAACCCGTCGGCCACGGTGCTCGCCATGACACCGGCGCCACCCACGAACGGCAGTGCCACTCCCGCGGCGAGCGCGCCAGCGACCGAGACGGCGCCGACCAGCTTCAGCGATGCGTTGAAAGTCCGGTGTGGATCAGCCACGCCTGATAGCCTACGACCCGCAGGCAAGGCCCCATCACGCAGCTCCAGTCGGCCCATCCTGCCGTTCCGCCGGTTGGTCCAACGGCGCGCGTCCGGCGTTCTAGTCAAGCTGGGCTATCGATCAATGATCCGTTCGGGGTCTGTTGCGGAGCCTGTCCGATTTCCTACCGTGTGGCGCGTTGCACGGTGGATGCAGGGCCACCGTCAGGCCAAGGGGTTCAACGAATGACCGGAGATTGGGTTGCGCGGGCGGCGTGCCAGGGTGGGGACCCGGACGCGCTGTTCGTGCAGGGGGCGGCACAGAACCGGGCCAAGCTGGTGTGCATGGGGTGCCCGGTCCGAACCGAGTGCCTCGCAGACGCGCTTGACCACCGGGTCGAGTTCGGCGTGTGGGGTGGTATGACCGAGCGGGAACGCCGTGCGCTGCTGCGCCGCCGTCCCGATGTGATGTCCTGGCGCTCGCTCCTGGACGCGGCCAAGCGAGATTTTGGCCCCGTCGCCAGGGCGGTTTGACCGGTCGTCGCGTGGCGGGACGGTCAGGGGGACACCGGCGTCGTCTGCGACGTCGGTGCCGTCTGCGACGTCGGTGTCGTGCGCGACGTCGGTGTCGTGCGCGACGTCGCCCCGGCGAGGGCGGCCGCGATCTGTCGCAGGCCCTCGAGATCGTGGATATCGGCGGCCATCGCCGGTACCACAGCCTGCGCCACGTCGGGATGTGCCCGGGTGAACCGGTCCCGCAGCCGACTCTCGACCGCGGCCGCCGCGGTCCGGTCGGCATGCACCCGGAGGATTGCTGCGGCCAGCTGGTCCCCGCCGGACTCCGCCAACTGCTCGGCGGCGACGGCTGCTCGCTGGGCCGAGAGGCCGGGCGCCAGGCTGACCCGGGTTCGGTTGACCACAAGTCCGGCCAGCGGCATCTGGTCCGCCGAGAGCCGTTCCACGAAGTACGACGCCTCGCGCAGGGCGTCTGGCTCGGGCGCGGCGACCACCACGAACGCCGTGTCGGGCTTGCGGAGCAGGTCATAGGTGCTCTGCGCACGTTCCCGGAACCCGCCGAACATGGTCTCCAGCGCGCTGACGAAATCGGAGATATCGGTCAGTAGCTGTGCGCCGACAATCTTGGTGACCGCCCGGGCAAAGAGCGTGAGGCCCGCGCTCACCACCTTCAGGTAGGCCCGGCCGCCGGCCTTGGCGGGCGCGGTCAGCAGCCGGATGATCCGGCCGTCGAGGAACCGGCCGAGCCGCTGTGGCGCGTCCAGGAAGTCCAACGCTGAGCGTGATGGCGGGGTGTCGACCACGATCAGGTCCCACGTCTCCTGCGCCCGGAGCTGGCCGAGCTTCTCCATCGCCATGTACTCCTGCGTGCCGGCGAGGGACCCGGACAGCGACTGGTAGAAGGGGTTGGCGAAGATCTGCTCGGTTTTCTCCGCTGCCGCGTGGGCGAGCACCACCTCGTCGAAGGTCCGCTTCATGTCCAGCTGCATGGCGTACAGCGCGCCACCCGCTCCGGCTCCGACCCCGGCGACGCGCCGGGGCGTGTTGTCCAGCTCGGTCAAGCCGAGCGCCTGAGCCAGCCGGCGGGCCGGGTCGATGGTCAGCACGACGGCGCTGCGGCCCGTCTCCGCGGCGCGCAGCGCGAGCGCGGCCGCGGTGGTGGTCTTGCCCACCCCGCCCGAGCCGCAGCACACGACGATCCGCGTCCCCGGGGCGCGCAGCATCCCGTCGACGTCCAGCACCGGCGCGTGGCGGGCCATCAGCCGACCCCCTGATCGATCAGTCGCTGAGCGAGCTCGTAGAGCGCGCCGAGGTCCACCGGGCCAGGAAGCAACGGGAGCTCGTAGGTCGGCATCCCGAGCCTCGCCACGGTTCGTCGGTTGTCCTGCTCGAGGCCGATCCGCACCGCGTGCTCGACCGCCTCGGCGGCCAGCCCGGCGGCGTACCGGTCGGGCAGGCCGGCGGCCACCAACCCCTCCCGGAGCCGAGCCAGCTCCACCCCGCCGGCCGCGATCCGGGCCACCTCCGACTGCGGCAGCAGCGATGGCCGGGTCATGTTGACCACCAGCGTGCCCACCGACAGCTCCAGCCGGCGGAGCTCGTCGACGGCGTCGACGGTCTCCTGCACCGGCATCTCCTCCAGCGCCGTCACGACATGGACCGCGGTCAGGCCGCTGCGCAGCAGCGCGGTCACCCCGTCGCTCTGGGTCTTGATCGGACCCATCCTGGCCAGCCCGGCGACTTCGGCGGTCACGTTGAGGAAGCGCCCGATCCGCCCGGTCGGTGGTCCGTCGAGCACGACCGCGTCGTACACCCGCTCCCCGTCGAGGACCCGGGTGGTGGCCTCCTTCACCTTGCCGATCAGCAGCACGTCGCGGACACCCGGCGCGGCCGTGGTGGCGAAGTCCACCGCCCCCATCCGCTTGAGCATCCGGCCTGCGCGGCGCAGGTTGTAGAACAGCTCCAGGTACTCCAGCAGCGCCTGCTCGGGGTCGATCGCGAGCGCCCTGACCTCCCCGCCGCCGGGGGCCACCGCGATGCGACGTTCCTCGTACGGCAGCGGAGGGGTGTCGAACAGCTGCGCGATGCCCTGCCGCCCCTCCACCTCCACCAGCAGAGTGCGCCGTCCTCCCGAGGCGAGCGCCAGGGCGAGGGCAGCGGCCACGGTCGTCTTCCCGGTGCCGCCCTTGCCGGTCACGACGTGAAGCCTCGCTGCCGGCCACTGCCGGAGCGGGACGGGGCCGCCGGTGGGGATGGACGAAGCCACCTGCCAAGCGTAGTTCGCGGCCCGACCCGGCGTGGGGTTCCCGGGGATGACCCCGGTAACACCCCGTGGGGCCGGGATCCCGGTCGGGCCGGCATCCGGCGTCGACCGCCCACGCCCGCGATACCGTGCGCACATGCAGAAGTGGGAGTACGCAACGGTGCCGTTGCTGGTGCACGCGACCAAGCAGATACTCGACAACTGGGGCCAGGACGGCTGGGAGCTCGTCAACGTGGTTCCCGGACCGAATCCGGAGAACCTCGTCGCGTACCTGAAGCGTCCGGTCGGGACGACGTCGTGAGCCAGCCGGCGCCCTCGGCCCGGCTGGCTGCGCTCGGCCTCACCCTTCCCCCGGTCGTCGTGCCGTTGGCGGCCTACCAGCCGGCGGTGCGGACCGGGGGTCTGGTGTACACCTCGGGGCAGCTCCCCATGGTCGACGGCGCGCTGGCGGCGACCGGGAAGGTGGGCTCGGCGGTCTCGGCCGCCGAGGCGGCCGGTCACGCCCGGATCTGTGCCCTGAACGCGCTGGCCGCGATCGACGCCCTGGTCGGGCTCGACTCCGTCCGTCGGGTGGTCAAGGTCGTGGGCTTCGTCGCGAGCGCGCCGGGCTTCCACGACCAGCCGCGGGTGGTGGACGGTGCCAGCGTTCTGCTCGGCGATGTGTTCGGCGACGCCGGGCGGCATGCCCGGTCCGCGGTGGGAGTGGCCGAACTGCCCCGGGACGCACCGGTCGAGGTCGAGCTCATCGTCGAGGTGGAGTGATCCACGGGTGGCGGGAGCCCGCGGCGTGAGCGCGGCCGTGCCGAGGGACTCCGCCACCGTGTTGCTGCTGCGGGACGGGCCGGCCGGCGTGGAGGTGTACCTGATGCGGCGGGTCCGCGGCATGCCGTTCGCCGGTGGGATGACGGCGTACCCGGGCGGGTCGGTGGACCCGAGGGACGCCGAGCCCGGTCTGGCGTGGATCGGTCCGCCGCCGGCCGCGTGGGCGGCGGCGTTCGGCGCCGAGGAGCCCACGGCGCGGGCGCTGGTGTGTGCCGGGGTGCGGGAGACGTTCGAGGAGACCGGTGTGCTGCTCGCCGGTCGACCCGGCGCGGCACCGGTCGTCGCGGACACCGCCGAGTGGGATGCGGTCCGGCGGGCCTTGCACGGCGGGGAGCTGTCGCTGGCCCAGGCGTTGACGGTGCGGGGGTTGGCCGTGCGGGCGGACCTGCTGCGGCCGTGGGCACACTGGGTGACTCCCGAGGTCGAGCCGAGGAGGTACGACACGTGGTTCTTCGCGGCGGCGCTGCCAGCCGGGCAGCGAGCCCGGGATGTGTCCGGGGAGGCCGAGACGGCAGGCTGGCTGCGGCCCGCGGCCGCGCTCACGGAGTACGAGGACGGGGCACGTCCGATGCTGCCCCCGACCGTTCACACGTTGCGGGATCTCGTGCCGCACCGCAGCGTGGCCAGCGTGCTCGCCGCTGCGCCGCCCGGCCGGCTCGATGTGGTACGGCCGTTGCTGGTCGAGCACGGCGGCGTGCAGTGGGTGCAGCTGCCCGACGGCAGCCGGGTCAGGCCACCGGTCCGGCTGGGTCCGCGGCCGGAGCCGGAGCCGGAGCCGGGCGAGTGACCCACCCCGCCTACGGCGTGCTACGTCAGGTCACCCCCGAGGCTGCGGTGCTGCTGGCCCGCAACCCGTCGCCGATGACGCTGGAGGGCACCAACACCTGGCTGTTGCGTGGTCCCGCGGAGCGGGACTGCGTCGTCGTCGACCCCGGCCCGGCCGACGAGGCCCACCTCGCGGCGGTCCGCGCCGCCGGACCCGTGACGGTGATCCTGCTCACCCACGGTCATCCCGACCACGCCGAGGGCGCGCGCCGGTTGCACGAGCTGACCGGTGCTCCGGTCCGGGCGCTCGACCCGCGACACCGGTACGGCGGCGAGGGGCTGGCCGGCGGTGACGTCGTCGCTGCCGCCGGGGTGGCGGCGCGGGTGATCGCGACGCCCGGGCACACCGGGGACTCGCTGTGCTTCCTCGTCGGTGACGCCGTCCTCACCGGCGACACCGTGCTGGGTCGTGGCAGCACCGTGGTCGCCCACCCGGACGGCCGGCTCGCCGACTACCTCGACTCGCTGCACCGGCTGCGTGAGCTCGGCCCGCGCACCGTGCTGCCCGGGCACGGGCCCGAGCTGCCGGACGCGGCCGCGGCCGCCGAGTCCTACCTGAGGCACCGGCGGCTGCGGCTGGACCAGGTGCGCGCGGTGCTGGCCGAACTCGGCCCGGCCGCCGACCCGCTGCGGGTGGTGGCGGCCGTCTACGCCGATGTCGACCGCCAGCTGTGGCCTGCCGCGGAGCTCTCGGTCCGCGCCCAGCTGGACTACCTGCGCGGCCGGTAGCCCTGGCGGCCGCCGATTCGGCGGCTACAGCCGGGCGCGCCGGTTGAGCCGGTCCCGGTCCAGGATCACCACGCCCTTGCCCTCCAGGCGGAGCCATCCCCGCGACGCGAAGTCGGCAAGTGCCTTGTTGACCGTCTCCCGGGACGCTCCGACGAGCTGGGCGAGCTCCTCCTGGGTCAGGTCGTGGGTGACCCTCAGGTGGCCGCCATCCATCGAACCGAACTTGGAGGCGAGCTGGAGGAGCTGCTTGGCGACCCGACCCGGCACATCGGTGAAGATCAGGTCGGCGAGCATGTTGTTGGTCCGGCGCAACCGGCGGGCCAGCACCCGCAGCAGCCGTTCGGCGATCTCGGGTCGGTCGGTGATCCAGCGTTGCAGCGCCGGCTTCGCCATCCGGGCCAGCCGTGAGTCGACGATGGCGACGGCGGTCGCCGTGCGCGGGCCGGGGTCGAACACCGACAGCTCACCGAACTGGTCCGACGGACCCATCACGGCGACCAGGTTCTCCCGTCCGTCCGCCGATCGTCGACCGAGCTTGATCTTGCCGGAGAGCACGATGTAGAGGCTGTCTCCGGGCTCTCCCTCATGGAAGATGATGTGGCCACGGGGCACGTCGACATACTCGAACTGAGCCGCGAGCGCCTCCGCGGCTGCCGGATCGACCTCCTGCAACAGCCCCGACCTCGCGAGCACGTCGTCCATGTCATCCTCCCGCCGCACGGCGCCGTGGGGAAGCCGACCGTGTTGTCCCGACCCACGCGTCGCGCAGTGTACGGCCTTCGGGAGGACCGTTCGGTAGGGTTGCGCGGACAGACGCCCGCGGCCCTGGTCGGTCCGGGCGAATGGCTACGGCCGCTTCCCGCCGTTGATCCGGGTCGGGATCGGAAGCATCCGGGCCAGGCGTTGGCGGCGGGTCCGCCAGCGCTCCAGCGCCGGGGTGAAGCCCTCCCGGACGAAGGCATCCACCTCATCCGGCCGGGCGGTCTCGAGGAACTCCTCGACCTGTGTCTCCACCGCGGCGCGCCGCAGCGGGCTCTCCACCCGCTCCATGAGCAGCATGAACGCGAGCAGGAGCAGCGGGAAGAACACCACCAGGAACCCAATCATGACCCGCCCATCGTGGCCCACCCGAGGCCCACATGCCAGTCGCCGCGCCGGGAACCCCCGGGCCGGGTGCGAGGACGGTCCGGAACGGGACGGCCGGCGGCGTACGCTAGCCCCCGTGGTGACTCGCGCCCGGAAGATCGAGACCGAGACCCCGCTGGCGCTCACCCGGCGGGCCCGTCGGATGAACCGCGTTCTCGCCGAAACCTACCCCGATGCGCACTGCGAGCTCGACTTCCGCTCACCGCTGGAGCTCGCGGTGGCCACCATCCTGTCCGCGCAGTGCACCGACAAGCGGGTCAACGAGGTCACGCCGACGGTGTTCGCCAAGTACGGCACCGCTGCGGACTACGCCGGCGCGGACCGTGGCGAGATGGAGGAGCTGATCCGGCCGACCGGCTTCTTCCGCAACAAGACGGCCGCGCTGATCGGCCTCGGCCAGGCCCTGGTCGAGCGGTACGACGGTGAGCTGCCCGGCCGGCTGGCGGAGCTGGTCACCCTCCCGGGGATCGGCCGCAAGACCGCGAATGTCATCCTCGGCAACGCGTTCGGGGTGCCCGGCATCACCGTGGACACCCACTTCGCGCGGCTGGTGGGTCGTTGGGCGTGGAGCGCGGAGACGGATCCGGTCCGGATCGAGTTCGCGGTCGCCGAGCTGATCCCGCGCGGCGAGTGGACGATGCTGTCGCACCGGGTGATCTGGCACGGCCGCCGGATCTGTCATTCCCGTACCCCGGCCTGCGGGGCGTGCCCACTCGCCCGGGACTGCCCCTCCTACGGCGTCGGCCCGGTCGAGCCGGACCGGGCTGCCGCGCTGGTCCGCAAGGGGCCCTCAGACGAATGATCCGGACCCATCGGCTCGCGGTGACCCTGGCCGTTGCCGGGCTGCTGGCGACCCTGGCCGGATGCGGCAGTGGCCCCGTCGGCTCCCGAGGCGGTGCGACCGCCGCGGCCGGCACGGCGGGGCAGGCGGCCCGCGACGGCGATCTTGCCGCCGCGCGGGACCGGGCCGGGTTGGCGCCGTGCCCGGTGCCGGTGCCAGGACCGGGCATTTCCCCGGCGGCCGCGGGCGGCGGGGACGGCCTGCCGGACGTCACGTTGCCCTGCCTGGCCGGCGGACCCGCGGTGCCGCTCGCCGGGCCGCCCGGGGTGCCCACCGTGGTCAATGTCTGGGCGACCTGGTGCCTGTCCTGCCGGCAGGAGATGCCCGCGTTCCAGCGGCTGGCCGACCGCGCGGGCGGGCGGCTGCGGGTGCTGGGTGTCGACTCCGAGGACCCCTCGATGGCGGAGTCGCTGGCCTTCCTCACCGCGGTGAAGGTGCGGTTCCCCAGCGTGTACGACGTCAACGGCGCGGTACGGACCGCCCGCCGGGTCCCCGGCCTGCCGTTCACGATGTTCGTCCGGTCGGACGGGCAGATCGCCTCCGTGCACGTGGGTGCGCTCGACGACGCAGCGCTGGCCGCCGCGGTCCGGGAGCAGCTGGGGGTGCCCGCCGGTGGCTGAGGACCGACCCGGACGGGTTGGCGGGGCGGGCCACCCGGCGTGGTTGCGCGCGCTGGTGACCAGCGGCGAGATGATCCGCCCGGCGGAGCTGGCCCGGTTCTCCCCACCCGACGCCGGGGGCCGGCCGTCGGCGGTGCTCATCCTCTTCGGCACCGGGCCGGACGGTCCCGACGTGCTGCTGATCGAGCGGGCCGCGACGCTGAACAGCCACGCCGGGCAGCCGGCGTTCCCGGGGGGCGCCACCGATCCGACCGACAGCGGCCCGGCCGGGACCGCGCTGCGGGAGGCGGCCGAGGAGGTCGGGCTGGATCCGGCCGGAGTCACCGTGCTGGCCGAGCTGCCGACCCTGCACATCCCGGTCAGCGGCTTCGACGTCACGCCGGTGCTCGCCTGGTGGCACACCCCGGGGCCGGTCCGCCCGCTCGACCCGGGTGAGGTCGCCGCCGTGCATCGGGTTTCGCTCAGCGAGCTGGCCGACCCGGCGAACCGGTTCCGGGTTGCCCACCCGCTCGGGTTTGTCGGGCCGGCGTTCGCGGTCCGCGGCATGCTCGTGTGGGGGTTCACGGCGAGCTTGTTGGCTCGGGTGCTCGAGCTGGCCGGGTGGGGCCGTCCATGGGACACCTCCGACGTACGGGCGCTTTCGCACCGGGCGGGCCCGCCGGAGGGTGACAGTCCGGATGGTCAGGGTTCCGTCCCGGCACCCGGCGTCTCAGGAAGGCCCGGTACGGTCGGCTAGTGCATACGCCACCTCCGCTCCGCGCCATGGCGCTCGTCCGCAGCACGGCGCTCGCTGGCGTGGCCGGTCTCGCGCTGACGCTGGCCGCCTGCGAGAACTCCCAGCCGTCCCAGGCCGTCGCCCCGCAGCAGGGTGACGTCACGGTGACGGCGGGCGCGGACGGTGTGCAGTCGGTGGTGATCGACGCCAACGACGAGTTCCGGTTCCTCCCGGCAACCGTCCGGGTGCACGTGGGCAAGGTTCGGATCACCCTCAGGAACGTCGGATCCACACCACACACCCTCACCTTCGACACCCTCACCGCGCAGTCGGGAGCCGCGCAGTCGGGAGCCGCCCAGTCGGGAGCCGCCCAGCCGGGCAAGGTGGCGGTGCCGCTCACCCGGGGCCGGGCCGAGCAGCTGGTTGAGTTCACCGTGAACACCCCGGGGCGGTACGGCTTCGTGTGCACGATCCACGAGTCCCTCAACCAGACCGGCACGCTGGTCGTCAGTCCCTAGGGAGACCCGTGTTCAGCATCGTGGACCTGCTCATCGTCGGGCTCGCCCTGCTGTTTGCGGTGAACGGTTTCCGCCAGGGCCTGCTCGTGTCCGCGTTGTCGTTCGTGGGGTTCCTCGGCGGCGCCGCCCTTGGCCTCCAGATCGCCTCACCGATCGCGACCCGGCTGGTGGTGGGAACCGGCCAGGTGGTGCTCGCCGTGGCCGTGGTGATGTTCTGCGCGATGCTCGGGCAGGTTCTCGCCGTCTACCTGGGCAACGCGGTTCGGCAGCGGCTGACCTGGCGGCCGGCACGGGTCGCGGACTCGGCCGGCGGCGCCGTGACCTCGTTCCTCGCCGTGCTCCTGGTGGCCTGGATGGTGGCCACCCCGCTGGCCTCGGCGCCGTTCCCCGGCCTGGCCAGCGCGGTGCGACGTTCTGCCGTGATCCACGCCGTCGACGGGACGGTGCCCGCCTCGGTGCGGGACCTCTATCAGTCGCTGCGGCAGACCGTGCGCAGCGGCGACTTCCCCGAGGTGTTCGGGCCGCTGTCGCCCACCCAGGTGCCCGACGTGCCGGCCCCGGACCCCAGGCTCGCCAGCAGCCCCGTGGTCAGCGCGGACCGGCCGTCGGTGGTGAAGATCGTCGGTGTGGCGCCGTCCTGCAGCCGGCGGATCGAGGGGTCCGGCTTCGTGATCGCTGCCGGCCGGGTCCTGACCAACGCGCACGTCGTGGCCGGCGTCCGGCGTCCCACGGTGCAGACGACGCGGGGCACGCTGGACGCCGTCGTCGTGCTCTACGACCCCGATACCGACATCGCCGTGCTCGACGTGCCCGGGCTGACCGCGCGGCCGCTCCGCTTCGCGACCAGGCAGGCGAAGGCCGGTCAGGACGCGATCATCACGGGATTCCCGCAGGACGGCCCGTTCTTCGTGGGCCCGGCCCGGGTACGGACGGTGGAGAACATTCGTGGGCCGAACATCTACTCGACCAAGACCGTGGTGCGCGAGGTCTACGCGATCCGAGGCACGGTCCGCAGCGGCAACTCCGGCGGCCCGCTGCTGGCCACCGACGGGACCGTCTACGGCGTGATCTTCGCCGCGGCACTGGACGACCCCCAGACCGGCTTCGTGCTGACCGCCGATCAGGTCGACTCGGACGTGCGGATCGGGATCGCGGCCAACCGGCAGGTGAGCACCGGCAGCTGCGACTGACCGACGGTCCCGTCGACGGTGCGGGCAACCCGATCCGGGCGATCGTGCGGCGTCGTGACCACCTTGACACGCCCGGATGTGTCACGGGGGGCAGCCCTGGCCATAACATCCGTGTATGCCCGAGCTTGAACTTCGCCACCTGCGGGTGGTGTGCACGGTCGTCGACGCGGGTAGCCTCTCGCGCGCGGCCGCCCAGCTCGGTGTGTCCCAGCCTGCTCTGACCGCCCAGCTCCAGCGGATCGAGCGGCAGCTGGGCGGCCGGTTGTTCGAGCGGACCCGGGAGGGGATGACCCCGACCGAACTCGGTGACTTCCTGGTCAGTGGCGCGCGGGTGGTGCTCGCCGACATGTCCCACCTGATGGCGGGGGTGGCCGAGCGGGTGAAGCCCCGCGCGGCGGGCGGCCCGGTGCTGGTCGCCGGCTCGGCGGGACCGCTGGCCCCGATGTTCGCCGCCCGGCTGCGGAGCGCGCTGGACCTGCCGCAGGTCGGCACGGAGGTCGAGTCGGGCAGCCGCACGCTGTTCCGGCTGGTGCAGTCGGGCCGGGTGGACTTCGCCATCGTCGAGGCGTGGCGCGACCTGCCGTATCGGATTCCGGAGGCGGTCCGGGCGCGGCTGCTGGTGGTCGAGCCGTCGTTCGTGGCGTTGCCCGAAGAACACCCGCTGGGGGCCTTGGACGTCGTGCCGCTGGCGAGGCTGGCCGAGGAGGACTGGGCGGTCGTGCCGCCGACGGAGAGCGGCGAGCAGCTCGCCCTGCAACGTGCCTGCGCGCAGGCCGGGTTCACACCACGGATCCGGCATCACACCACCGAGTCGTCCTCGGCCCGCGAGCTGGTCCGCTCGGGTGTCGTCACGCTGGCCCATCCGGCCTCGCGGCAGGGGGACGGGGTGACCGTGCGTCCGCTCGCCGGCAGTCCGCTGCTGGTCGACCTGCTGCTGACCTGGCGGCCCGACGGGCCGATGGCCGGGCACGCGGACGTCGCCTTCCGGTGCGCGGCCGAGGCATACCTCGGCCTGGTCGGCCGCAGCGAGAGCTTCCAGCGGTGGTGGGACGAGCACCCGGAGGCACATGCGGAGCTGGACGCGGCCGTGCGGGGTCCGTCCTGACCGGTCCGGGCCGGCTCAGCTCTCCTTCGCCCACCGGATCAGCTCGCCGGAGACCAGGGCTGGGTCCTCCTCGTGCGGGAAGTGCCCGAGGCCGGGCAGGAGCCGCCATTGGTAGGCGGCCGCGACGTACCGGCCGGAGCCCTGGGCGCTCTGCGGCAGCAGGCACGGGTCGAGCCCGCCGTGCAGCTGGAGCGTCGGTGCGGTCACCGGTTGTTGCATGAGCCGGGCGTACCGCAGCCCGTCCGGCCTGGGCAGCGAGCGGATCGCCCAGCGGTAGTACTCCAGCGCGCAGTGCGCGGCGGTGGGGATGCGCAGCGCGTCGGCGTACCGCGCGGCGGCTGCGGCGTGGTCGTCGGTACGCCGCCACCGCGGCCCGGACCAGTCGTGCAGCAGCCGCCGGACATACCAGCCCCCGTCCCGGGTGAGTCGGGACTCGGCGTACCGGGGCAGCTGGAAGGCCAGTGCGTGCCGGAACGCCCGAAGTTGCCCCCGTGGCCCGGCGAGGGCCGCGGAGCGCAACCGCATCGGGTGGGGTGTGGACAGCACAGCGAGGCGTCGTACCACCCGTGGGTGCAGCGTGGCGGCGGTCCAGCCGAGCGCGCCGCCCCAGCCATGCCCGACCACGACCGCGTCCCGCTCACCGAGCGCCCGGATCAGACCGGCGACATCGCCCGCCAGGGTGAACGCGTCGTATCCGCGGGGCGGCTTGTCCGAGGCGCCGTACCCGCGCAGGTCCGGCGCGACCGCCCGGTAGCCGGCGTCGGCCAGGTCCACCAGCTGGTGCCGCCAGCTCCACCAGAACTCCGGAAACCCGTGCAGCAGCAGGACCAGTGGTCCCGAGCCGGCCTCGGCGACGTGTAGCCGCACGCCGTTGGCGCTGATCTCCCGGTGCGTCCACCGCCCGGGCACGAGCACAGACCCCGAATCGGGGACCGTCATTCGGTGCCGCTCCGGCGGAGCGTGACAGCGGCCCGCCGGACCGTGTCGATGGTCCGCTCGGGCTTGCGCACCTTCCTGAGGCTGCGCCGACCGAGCAGCGCCAGCACGCCCGCGAGGAGCGTGAACACCCCGAACACGACCAGGTAGGCCGACCACCGCCACAGGCCGGCGGCGACCAGCCCCTCGGCCACCGCGACGAAGAGGAACGGGAGCGCCATGAGCAGCACCACCCCGGCCCCGGCGAACAGCGCGCCGCCCACCCCGGCCCGCCGTACCGAGCTCGCGAGCTCCAGCCGGGCCAGCTCGATCTCGGCCCGGACCAGCGTGGACACCTGCTCGGTGGCGTCCCGGACCAGCTCCCCGAAGGAGGCGTCCGATCGGTGGCCGTCAGCCGCAGTGCGGTCGGTGGGTTCGAGCACGACTGCCTCCCCGATCGTGTGGTGACCGACCCGATCATCGTCCACCTGCGACCGGTGGGTCCACTCAGCCCAGGTCGGCCACCGCGCGATCACTCCTCGTCGGCGACTCCGGGCAGCCTGGTGGCGATCAGCTCCATCACGGCCGAATCGGTCAGCGTCGTGACGTCACCGAGCTGGCGTCGTTCGGCGACATCTCGGAGCAACCGTCGCATGATCTTGCCAGACCGGGTCTTGGGCAGCTCCGGCACGATCATGATCTGCCGGGGCTTCGCGATCGGTCCGATCTCCTTCGCCACGTGATCACGCAGGTCGCCGACGAGCCCTTCCCGTTCGGGCCCGCTCCCGCGCAGGATCACGAACGCCACGATCGCCTGCCCGGTCGTCGGGTCGGACGCGCCGACCACGGCCGCCTCGGCGACGCTGGGGTGCGACACCAGCGCCGACTCCACCTCGGTGGTGGAGATCCGGTGCCCGGCGACGTTCATCACGTCGTCCACCCGGCCGAGCAGCCAGATGTCGCCGTCGTCGTCCTTCTTCGCGCCGTCACCGGCGAAGTACTTGCCCTCGTACCGGGACCAGTACGTGTCGAGGTAGCGCTGGTCGTCGCCCCAGATCGTGCGCAGCATGCCCGGCCACGGCTCGGTCAGCACCAGGTACCCGCCGGAGCCGTTGGGCACCGACCGCCCGTGGTCGTCGACCACGTCGGCGCTGATGCCGGGTAGTGCCCGCTGCGCCGAGCCGGGCTTGGTGGTGGTGACCCCGGGCAGCGGGCTGATCATGATCGCGCCGGTCTCGGTCTGCCACCAGGTGTCCACCACCGGGCACCGGTCGGAGCCGATGTGGGCGCGGTACCAGATCCACGCCTCCGGGTTGATCGGTTCCCCCACGCTGCCCAGCAGCCGCAGCGAGGACAGGTCGAACCCGGCCGGTATCTCCTCGCCCCACTTCATGAACGTGCGGATCGCGGTCGGCGCGCAGTAGAGGATGGTGACGCCGTACTTCTGCACGATCTCCCACCACCGACCCTTGTGCGGGGTGTCCGGGGTGCCCTCGTACATCACCGACGTCGCGCCGTTGGCCAGCGGACCGTAGACGATGTAGCTGTGCCCGGTGACCCAGCCGATGTCGGCGGCGGTCCAGAACACGTCGGTGTCCGGCTTGAGGTCGAACACCGCGTGGTGGGTGTAGGCGACCTGGGTCAGGTAGCCGCCGGTGGTGTGCAGGATGCCCTTCGGTTTCGCGGTCGTGCCGGAGGTGTACATGACGTACAGCGGGTGCTCGGCGTCGTGTGGCTGGGCCTCGTGCTCGGCCGAGGCGGTGGCGACCACGTCGTGCCACCACACGTCGCGGCCGTCGACCCAGGGCACCTCCTGGCCGGTGCGGCGGACGACGAGGACGTGCCGGACCCGGTCGGCGGACTGCAGCGCCTCGTCCACCGCCGGCTTGAGGGCGCTGGCCGCCCCACGCCGGTACCCGCCGTCGGCGGTGATCACCAGCCTGGCGTCGCAGTCCTCGATCCGGTTGCGCAGCGCATCGGCGGAGAACCCGCCGAACACGACGGTGTGCGGCGCCCCGATCCGGGCGCAGGCCAGCATCGCGACGACCGTCTCCGGGATCATCGGCAGGTAGATGGCCACCCGGTCGCCCTTGGCCACGCCGAGCTCGGTGATCGCGTTGGCGGCCCGGCAGACCTCGCGGTGCAGCTCGGCGTAGGTGATGGTGCGCGAGTCGCCGGGCTCGCCCTCCCAGTAGTAGGCGACCTTGTCACCCCGGCCGGCCGCCACGTGCCGGTCCAGGCAGTTGTACGCCACGTTGAGCTGACCACCGACGAACCATCTGGCGAACGGCGGGTTGCTCCAGTCGAGCACCCGATCCCACGGCCGGGTCCAGGACAGCCGCTCCGCCTGCTCCGCCCAGAAGGCAAGCCGGTCCGCCGCCGCCGACTCGTAGGCCTCGGCGGTGACGTTCGCGTTGGCGGCGAGCTCTACCGGCGGGGCGAAGCGCCGCGCCTCCTGCAGCAGGTTCGCCAGCGTCACCTCGGCGGGTGGTGTCTTGGTCAAGGCTGCTCCTTCCGCTGATGGTGCTGGCCGGCGGCGGCCATGGTCTCCGGGTTCGGGTCCCGCGGCCAGGTAGACCGAACGCTACGCCGCGACGTCGCGCGCACCAGTCCCGAACGATCTGCAGAAGGTACCGAAGATGGGAAGGCCGGCGCGCCGACCCTCCGGTCCGGGTCCGGCCCGCGCGTACGCTGGCGGGCCATGCCTGCCGACGTACTGATCCCGCTGCTCGACCTGCCCGGTGTCGCGGACGCGGCCGAGTCCGCTCGGTCCGCCGTGGATCGGCTGCTCGGGCACCGGGTGCTGCGCGCCTCCTCGGCCACCGTGAGCGCCGAGGCGGCCCTGCGCAGTGCCCGCGCCTCGGCCGCTCTTGAGGACGTCGAGGTGGGACTGGCCGAGCTGCGGGCCGGCACCGTGGGCGACCCCGTGGCGCAGGGCGCGCTGCGCATCGCGGGCGAGCTCGGCCGGCTCGTCGAGACCTGGCGGCGGGCGCCGTTGCAGGTGCTGGCCCGGTTGCACGTGCTGGCCGCCACCGGTTCCCAGCCCGCCGACGAGCTCGGCCGCCCGACGGCGGACGAGGTCACCTCGGCCCGGCTGGACGGGCTGGCCCGGGTCCTGACCGGCGGCAGCGCCGTCCCGACCGTCCTGGTTGCTGCGGTCGTGCACGGCGAGCTGCACACGCTCGTCCCGTTCCGGACCGGCTCCGGCGTGGTGGCGCGCGCGGCGGCCCGGCTGACCGGCATCGTGGGCGGGCTGGATCCGAAGGCGCTGTCGGTGCCGGAGGTCGGGCATCTCGCGCTGCGCGAGGAGTACGCCGACGCCGCCTCGGCGTACGCCGAGGGTGACGCCGGGGGCGTCGCGCGGTGGCTGCGGCACTGTTGTGCCGCGCAGGAGCTGGGCGCCCGGGAAGGGCTCGCCATCTGCGAAGCCGTGTTGCGAGGATGAGATGTCGTTGACCACCACGCCGACCGCCGGGAGTCCGGAGAGCGGGAGTCCGGAGAGCCGGATCCCGGCACCCTCGGCCGGCGTCATGAGGGACGTGTACCTGCTCGACCCGAGCTGGACCTACCTCAACCACGGGTCGTTCGGCGCCTGCCCCCGGCCGGTGTTCGAGGCGTACCAGCGGCTGCAGATGGAACTCGAACGGCAGCCGGTGGAGTTCCTCGTCCGGGAGTACGAGGCTCGTCTGGATGCCGCCCGGCAGCGGCTGGCCGACTACATCGGGGCGGAGGTGTCGGGGCTCGTCTTCGTCCCGAACACGACGACCGGGGTGAACACCGTCGCCCGGGCGCTGGAGCTGCACGACGGCGACGAGGTGCTGCTGACCGACCAGGAGTACGGCGGCTGCGTGTACGCCTGGGAGGCCGTCGCCCGGGCAACCGGCGCCCGGCTGGTCACCGTGCCGCTGCCCAGCCCGCTGGTGGACCCCGCCGAGGTGGTGGCCGCGCTGGCGGCAGCGGCGACCGACCGGACCAGGGTGGTGTTCTTCTCCCACCTGGCCGCGGTGACCGGGGCGGTGCTGCCGGCGGCGGAGATCTGCCACTGGGCCCGGGACCGATCGATCCTGTCCGTCGTCGATGGTGCACACGTGCCGGGCCAGCTTCCGCTGGACCTCGCCGTGGTCGGTCCGGACGCCTACATCGGCAACTGCCACAAGTGGTTGTGCGCGCCCAAGGGGTCGGCCTTCTGCTGGGTGTCGGAGCCGCTGCGCGACGTCGTGCAGCCGCTGGTCGTGTCGTGGGGCGCGGCGCCGGGCACGTCCTTCGCGCAGCGGCACGGGTGGCGGGGCACCTACGACCCGGCCGCTGTGCTGTCCGTGCCGGCCGCCATCTCCTTCACCGAGCGGCACAGCTGGCCGGCGGTCGCGGCCCGCGGCCGGGGGCTGGCGGCGGGTTTCGTGGCGGCGGTGGCGGAGCGCTTCGGTGGGTCGCCGTTGTACCAGCCCGGCTCGGCCTGGCACGCGCAGCTCGCCAGCGCGCCGGTGCCCTGGTCGGGTAGTCCGGACGAGCTGCAGCGCCGCCTCCGCGAGGACTTCCGGATCGAGGTGCCGGTGCACGCGTGGTCCGGGCGCACGCTCGTGCGCGCCTCCTTCGCGGCGTACAACGACGTCAGGCACACCGAGCGGTTGACCACGGCGCTCGCCAGCGTGCTGTGAGGGCGGTTTCGCGGTGGAGGCCAGGTCAGGCCGGCCCGTGACCGCTCGGTGGCCCGCTGGTCCGCGCGATTGTTGGGTGGTCGTAGCGAACGGCGCCTCGCTGCGAGGCGCCGTTCGGCACGGCCGCCGGGTTACCAGGCGTGCACCTGTTCGACGGGATCCGACCCGAGGGTCTGTCCCGTTCGTGCCTCCCGCGGCTGGTCGCGCGTGGGTGCCCGGTGTCGTGCGCGGTGTGTGGTTCTCGCGAACCGCTTCCGTAACTCCTTTGTACGCCGACCTCAGCTGGATGGGAAGACCTCGCCACCGGCGACTTGCGCTCTCCGTCGCCGGTACCGGCCGGCGTACCAGACGAAGCCGGCCATGACGGCGGCCGTGCCCGCGGCACCACCCGCGACCAGCGGCGATGGACGCAGCCGGCGGCGGAGCGGCACCGGTCGGGAGAAGGTCCGGATCGGCCAGTCGCGCTCGATCGCGATGCGCCGCAGCGCCCGGTCGGGGTTGACCGCCGTCGGGTGCCCGACCAGCTCCAGCAGTGGCGTGTCGGTCACCGAGTCGCTGTACGCGTGGCATCGAGCGAGGTCCCAGCCGCGTTCGGCGGCGATCTCGGCGACTGCGGCGGCCTTGTTCTCGCCGTACGCGTAGAACTCGATCTCGCCGGTGTACCGGCCGTCCTTGACGACCAGCCGGGTCGCGACCACGCGGTCCACCCCGAGCAGCGCACCGATCGGTTCGACGATGTCCGCGCCGCTGGTGGAGACGATCACGATCTCGTCGCCCGCGGCCCGGTGGCGCGCGATGAGCTCGAGGGCCTCGGCGTAGATCAGCGGGTTGACGATCTCGTCCAGGGTCTCGGCGACGATCTCGCGGACCTGCCGGACGTCCCAGCCTGCCACCATCCGGACGCTCCGGTCGCGGATGCGGTCCATCTGTTCCGCGTCGGCCCCTGCGATCACGTAGACCAGCTGCGCGTAGGCGCTGGCGAGCACCGCTCGCCGGTTGATCAGACCGTTGTGGAAGAAGGATCGGCCGAAAGCGAGGGTGCTCGACTTGGCGATGATCGTCTTGTCCAGGTCGAAGAACGCGGCTGCGCGGGTCACGCAGGCAGAATAGGCGGCCAGACCGGCGATCCGGACCACCCGGGCGGCCGGTGGGTCGGATGCCGCCGGGTGGCCCAGTGCCGGTGGGCCCCGGTCACCGGTCCCGGTACAGCCGGTCGGTCTGCGGTGGCGGCCCACCCGGCACACCCGGCTCTCGTCTGGTCGGACCGAACGCGGTACCGTGGCCTGCACAGTCGTCCGACTCACCCCCCGGAGCCGGACGCTGGACGGCCCCCGTCAGCCCCCCGACGGGGGCCGTCGCATGTGCGGGCTCGTCTCCTGCCAGCGGGTTAGCGTGCTCCACCATTTGCCGCAACCGCCTATCCACCGGTCGCCATGTTGTCCACAACCGCGCCGGTGCCCCTTCAGCCAGACCAGCGCCGGCGCGATTCTCGCGGTACGCCGTGCTGCCGTGAGGGGATCCGATGCCGGAGAGGCCGCTGTTCATCACCGACGATGCCGAGCTCCGTGAGGAGCTGCTGCGGTTGGCCGCTGTCGCGGGCGCCGATCCGAGCGTGGTCGATCCGGACGCCGCGACGGCGGCGTGGGCGAAGGCACCTCTCGTGGTGGTCGGCGTCGACAGCGCGGCCGCTTGCGTCCGGACCGGGTTCTCCCGTAGGTCCGGCGTGGTGCTGGCCTGCGCGGGTGCGGTGCCGCCGTCCGCGTGGGAGCTGGGGGTGGGGCTCGGCGTGGATCGGGTCCTTGAGCTGCCCGCGGCGGAAGAAGTGCTGGTGGGGCTGCTGGCCGCGGCAGGCAGCGAGCCGTCCGGCCCGACCGGCTCGCTCATCACCGTGCTCGCCGGCCGAGGTGGTGCGGGGGCCAGCGTGCTGTCGGCCGCGCTCGCCGTGCGCGCCGCACGGCAGGGGCGGCGGCCGCTGCTGGTCGACATCGATCCGTTGGGCGGCGGTGCCGACCTCCTCCTGGGGGCCGAGCAGTCCAGCGGCGCGCGCTGGCACGACCTGCGGGCGGTCGCTGGTCCGCTCCCTGCGGCTGCGTTGCGCGCGGCGCTTCCCGAAGCCGGTGGGGTCGCGGTGCTCTCGACCGGTCGGGAAGACCCGCTGGACCTCCCGACCACTGCGGTGCGTGCGGTTCTGTCGGCGGGTCGGCGGTGCGCCGACCCCGTGGTGGTGGATGTCTCCCGGGCGTTGGGGCACAACGCCGAGGCGGCGATGTTGGCGTCGACCCGCGTCCTGCTTGTCGTGACCAACGAGGTCCGCGCCGTCGCCGCGGCTGGCCAGATGGTCCGCTGGGCCCGCCATTGGGCGGTCGCCCCGGAGCTGGTGGTCCGTCGCGACCGGGCCGGTGGGCTGTCGACATCGGAGATCGCGGCGGCCCTGAACATCGAGGTGGCCGGAGAATTTCGGACGGAGCCCTGGCTGGCTCGTGCGCTGGACCTCGGCGAACCACCCGGACACCGCCGCGGCGCACTGACCAGGCTCGCCGAACGCTTGCTCGCGAGGGCGGCTGGGCAGGTGGCGGGTTGACGGACGTGGTCGAGCGGGTACGCCGCAGGCTGGCCGGCAGCGGTCGCGAGGCGACGCCGGCCGTGGTGGCGGAGCTGGTGCGGGTCGAGGCTGGCGGTCTCACCGGAGAAGCAGAGCTGCTGGCGTTGGTGCGCCAGGCGCAGGCTGAGCTTGTCGGCGCCGGACCCCTGGAGCCGTTGCTGAGGGACCCCGAGGTAACCGATGTCCTGGTCAACGGTCCTGCGGAGGTGTGGGTGGATCGTGGGGCTGGGCTCTGCCGGGTACCGGTGCGGTTCGCCGACGACGCGGCCGTGCGGCGGCTCGCGCAGCGGCTGGCGGTCTCGGCGGGGCGGCGGCTCGACGGAGCGCAGCCGTGGGTCGATGTTCCGTTGAGCGGTGGGGTGCGGTTGCACGCCGTGCTCGCGCCCATCGCCGCGGGCGGTACCTGCCTGTCGTTGCGAGTCCTGCGGCCGACCGCGTTCTCCGTGCCCCGGCTTGTCGAGCTGGGCACCCTGACGCCGGTCTCCGCGCGGCTGGTCACCGCGGTCGTCTCCGGACGGTGGTCGTTCCTCGTGTCGGGTGGGACGGGCAGTGGGAAGACCACCCTGCTCGCTGCCCTGTTGGGGCTGGCCAGCCCGACCGAGCGAGTGATCCTCGTCGAGGATGCCCCGGAGCTCGATCCGTGCCATCCGCACGTGGTGCGGCTGGCGGCCCGCAGGCCGAACGTCGAGGGGGCAGGCGAGGTGACCCTTCGTGATCTCGTGCGCCAGGCGTTGCGGATGCGCCCGGACCGCCTGGTGCTCGGCGAGGCGCGGGGTGCCGAGATCGCGGACCTGCTCGGTGCGTTGAACACCGGCCACGAGGGTGGGGCGGGGACGGTCCATGCCAACAGCGCGTCCGAGGTGCCGGCTCGGTTGGAGGCGCTGGGTGCGCTCGGTGGACTGGGGCGGGCCGCGGTGCACAGCCAGCTCGCGGCGGCCGTGCGGCTCGTCCTTCACCTGCGGCGGGGCGGCGACGGTGTCCGGTTCGTCAAGGAGCTGAGTGTCTTGCGGCGGGACGGCGACTGGGTCCGCGCCGTGCCGGCCTGGCGGCGGGACGGCGCGGAATGTCCGGCGGCCGCCGAGCTCGCGGGCATGCTGCGGGCCCCATGCTGACCGCGGTGGCATCCGCGCTGGCTGCGGCGGCGTTGCTCGCCGTGCGGCCGCTGCAGCCAGCGGGCGCCGTCCGGGTGGGGCGGGTCCTCCGTGGCCCCGCCGGGGGGCGCAGTGGCCCCTCCCGAGTGCTCGCCCGTACCCGGGCGCTGGTAGTCAAGCGTGAGGTGGCGGTGCTGTTCGCCGTCGGCGTGGGGCTCGTCGGCACGGGGTTGGCCGGCCCGGTTGTCGGATCCGCTGCCGGGCTCGGCAGCGGGGTTGCTGCCCAACTTCTCCGCCGTGGCCGGCTGCGGCGCGCAGCGGAGCAGGAGGAAGGTGCCGCCGTCGAGGCGGTGTCCGCGCTGGTCGCTGAGGTGCGTGCCGGTCAGCCGCCCGATCAGGCTCTGCGCGCGGTCGGGGAGGGCAGCCGCGGTGCCGTTGCGGGCGTGCTCACCGAGGCTGCGGCGGCCAGCCGGATCGGCGGCTCCCCCGCGCGGGCGCTGAGCGAGTCGGCGGGGTGCTCGACGCGGGCCGCGTCAGTGCTCGGCCGGGTCGCGGTGTGTTGGCAGGTAAGCGAGTCGGCTGGTGCGCCGCTGACACCGTTACTGGAGGGGGCCGAACGATCGGCCCGAGCTGGTCGTGCTCGCCGCCGGCAGCTCGCCGTCTCGCTGGCGGGTTGCCGTGCGACCGCCGGTTTGCTCGGCGTGCTCCCGCTGGCCGGTATCGCGCTCGGAGCGGCGATCGGTGCGCGCCCGCTATCGATCCTGACGGGTACCGCGCCGGGACAGGTCGCGCTGCTGGTTGGGGTGTGCCTCGACTGCGCGGGTCTGGCCTGGACCGGGTGGATCGTCCGAACGGCTGAGGAGGCTTCGTGACGGGCAGCTGGGCCTTCCTCGCCGTCGCGGTGATCGCGCTCCGAGGTCCGGCCGGCGCCGCCAGGCGGCTTGCCGTGGCCATCGCCCGGCCGAGTCGCCGACGGTCACCCGGTCAGCGGTGGCTGACGGAGATCCGGCGCGACGGCAGGCGCCGGATCACCCCATTGGCCGCGGGGTTCGCCGTCGCGACGTTCGTTGGGGGGCTTGGGGGTCTCGCGGCCGGGATCGGTGCGGCGATGCTCGCTCATCGGCTGGTCCGTCGGCTGGAGCCGGCCGGTGTGCGGCGGTGGCAGGCGCTGCGGCGGGCCGCGTTCCCCGACGCCCTTGACCTGCTGAGCTGCTGCCTCGTCGCCGGACAGCCACTCGCTTCGGCGCTGCGGCACGTCGGCGCGGCCATCGGCCGTCCGCTGGGCTCGGATCTGGTTCGTGTCGGCCAGCTCGCTGGGCTGGGCGCTGGTCCGGCGACCGCGTGGCAGGCCCACCTCGCCGACCCTGTGCTGGCGCCCGTGGCCCGGGCGGCCGCGCGGTCCGCCGACAGCGGCTCCGCCCTCGCCGAAGCGTGCCGGCGGCTCGCGGATGAGGCGCGGGCGGAGGCCTCGGCTCGGGGAGAGGCCTCCGCCCGTCAGGCCGAGGCCCTGGCGATGCTCCCGCTCGGGTTGTGCTTCCTCCCCGCCTTCGTCTGTCTCGGCGTGGTCCCGACAGTGCTCGGGATCGCAGCCGAGGTGTTGCCATGATCATCCACAATGAAGGGAGACCATCGGTGCGCACATTGCTGCTCCGGCTAAGTCGGTGCGAGGAAGGAATGACCACCGCCGAGTACGCGGTCGGCACGATGGCCGCCGTCGCCTTCGCGGCGGTCCTGTACAAGGTCGTGACGAGCGGCACGGTCCTGGCCACGCTCACGCGGATCGTCACCGACGCCCTTCAGGTCAACTGGTGAGCTCCGGCGCACACCATGTGGAGGGTGCCGCACCCCGGCGGGAGCGTGGTGCGGTCACCGCCGAAACGGCTGCTGTGCTGCCGGTGCTGGTGCTCCTTGCCGTGTTCGCGATGAGTAGCCTCGCCGCGCTCGGCGCTCAGCTCCGTTGCCAGGATGCGGCCCGTGAGGCCGCCCGCGCGGCCGCGCGATCTGAACCGACATCCGTGGTGCGCGAGCTCGCGGAGACGGCCGGTCCTGCCGGCAGCGTGGTCGCGGTCATGGTCGGGTCGGACCGGGTGGTGGTCACCGTCCAGGCTCGGGTGCGTGTGCTCGGGCCGAGCGGACCAGGGATCGCGGTGCGCGGCAGCGCGGTGGCCTACCGCGAGCCCGGTGCGCCGTGACCAGGCGTCTTCGGGGTATGGGCGAGCGGGGAAGCGCTACGGTGTGGTTGGTCGGTTTGATCACTTTGATCACTTTGATCACCTTGGTGGCGGGTGGGGTAACGGTTCGTGGTGCGGCCACCATTGCCCGGCATCGCGCCGAGGCCGCGGCAGATCTCGCGGCCCTCGCGGCCGCCCGTCGGCTGGCTGACGGAGCTGGCGAGGACGCCTGCGGGCTCGCTGCCGAGATTGCTCGGGTCAACGGCGCCCGGCTGGCGTGGTGCCGGTCGCGCGGGCTCGTGGTCGAGGTTGGCGTCGAGGTGGCCGCCCGGTTCGGCGGGCTGGGTTCGTTCGCGGCCCGGGCCCGGGCCCGGGCCGGACCGGCAGTCGGTAGCGGGAGCCGCAGCACTGCCTGCTGGAGACCGCTGACGGGCTACTCGGGCCGCAGCGGCGTGATCACGGAGGGGCTGGTGAAGTCGGTTGCGAGGGCGTCCATGACGATCTCGTCGCAGACCTGTCCGAGCCAGTACCCGGCTTCCCGGAGGGCGCCGACGGTGCGGAAGCCGGCCTTCTCGTAGGCACGGATGGCGGGCCTGTTGGGGCTGAGGACCTTGAGCCAGACCATCCGCAGGTTGGTGATGTGGAAGGCGTAGTCGAGGGTAAGCCAGGTCGCCTGGGTTCCGAGGCCCTTCCCGCGGGCTTCCGGTGCGAGCATGATCACGTACTCGGCGGTCCGGACGGCCGGGTCCGGCAGGAGCGTGCTGACGCCGGCGGGGGTGGGCGGACCGGAGGCCAGGTCGTAGATGGTGAAGCGGATGTTGTCGCCTCTGACCTGCGCGGCCATGCCTTCGGTTCGGGTTTCCAGGGACTCGGGCTGCTGGCGGCCGTAGCCGACGAGCAGTGCGGGGTCCTGTTCCCAGCGCCAGTACGTCTCGACTAGGTCGGGTCGGTAGGGGCCAAGCGCGCAGGTGCCGGTGCTGATCCACAGGATCGGGTCAGGGCTGGTGCTGATGGCGGGCTCCGATGGTGAGAACGGGCGAGTAGGTGAGCGTCGAGGGCGGCTCAGCGACCGGGGTGCCGTCCTCAGTCTGCACCCAGGCGTGCAGCCGTACGGGGTCAGGAGCGATGCCGTGGCACCAGGTGACGGCCAGGCGCTGGGAGGCCAGCAGCAGCACTGTGGCGGCGGACTCCTCCAGGCAGGCCGTCCGGCCTGGGGAGTGCCAGCCGGCGTGCCGGACGGCGAGGACGGCAGCCTTCGCCTGATCGGGGGTGGCCGGGCGGCGGCAGGTTGACATCGCCGCTCGGACCGCAGTGGTGATGCGGTGCATCGCCGTGGCCCGGTCGCCTGCTCGCTTGACGGTGAAGACCACCGCCAGGGCCGCGGCGGCGACCAGCGTCGCCCGGATGGGGGCGGGGGCGGGTGGGACGACTGCCGCGGGGTACTCGGCGCTGCCCCAGCTCGCGGCGGCGGCCCGGGCCGAGGCCGGGGCGGGCCACGGAGACGGGACGACGGTTGGGGTCAGCAGCCTGGCTCCGAGAAGCCGTCCGGCCAGCGTCGGCGGAACGGTGTCGAGCGAGCCGGTCTCAGCCATGTGCCGCCAGTGGGTCGCGGCGGCGGGCAGCACGCACTGGACGCGGCCGGTGCGGTAGTCGACGAGGACCAGGACGTGCCCGAAGTCGACCGCCCCAACGTGGGCAGGGGCGGTGGCGAAGCGGGGCAGCTTAGGCACGGGCGCTCCTCAACGGCTTCTCTGTCCAGTCGGGTTGGGGGTCGCGGTGGTGGGCGGTGAGCCAGGCTTCGGCGGTCAGGGCCTGCTCGAGGGTGGCAGATGCTGGCCTGGGTGCTTGCCCGGCACGCGATGGTCCCGCTCAACTACGGCGCCCCTGGCGCCGCCGCCCAACTCGCGATCCGGGCCCGCGCCGAAGCCGGCCGTGCTCCGACGGCCTCGGCCGCGCTCGCCTCCGCTGTCACCGCTCGGGCGCTCGCCTCCACCGGGGACCACCGGGGCGCGCTCCGCGCTGTCGCCGACGCCCGCGCCATCGCCGCACAGCTGGACACCGCGCAGGCGGCCGACACCTGGTTCGGCTACCCGCTGCAGAAGCACCACGTCCACCTGTCCCAGGCGTTCACCCTCATGGGCAAGACCCGCGAGGCGTACGCCGAACAGGAAGCCGCCCTCGCCCTCACCCGCTCCCCGTCCGTCATGACCCGCGCTCTTCTGACGTTGGACGCTGCCACCTGCCTCAGCGCCGACGGCGACCCAACTGCCGCTGCCGACCTGGCCGTGGAGGTCTGGCGGCGCCTGCCGCAGGCCTACCGCAGCGGTCTGGTCCGCTCCCGTGCCGAAGCCCTGCACCAGGCCCTCCCCGGTGCGGCCCACGCCCGGCTGGGCGAGGTCCTGGCCAGCTAGCGCCCTGCCGGGCGGCAGGGCCCGAGCATGTGGTCAGCGGGGCCTGAGCGCGGCACCCCGCAGGGCAGCAAGCACCACTTCCAGCAACTGTGCCGCTCCATCCTTGTCCAGCGGGTGGTTTCCATTGCCACACTTCGGAGACTGCACGCACGAAGGGCAACCCGTCTCGCACTCGCATGCCTCGATCGTCGCTCGGGTCGCCGTAAGCCACGGCAGCACGGCGTCGAAACCCCGGGCCGCGAAGCCGGCACCCCCGGGGTGGCCGTCATAGACGAATACCGTGCACTCCCCGGTGTCCTGGTGAGCCGCCGTGGAGACGCCGCCGATATCCCACCGGTCGCAGGTCGCGAACAGCGGAAGGAGGCCGATCGCGGCGTGCTCGGCGGCGTGGGCCGCACCCGGCAGGCGCTCTCGTGGCAGGCCGGCGCGGGCGAGCGCCTCATCGGTCACCGAGTACCACACGGCCCGCGTCCGCAGGTTGCGAGCCGGCAGGTCCAGCGGAACCTCGGCGAGAACCTCACCAGTCGTGAGGCGTCGTCGCAGGTAGGACACCACCCGGTTGGTCACGTCGACCGTCCCGAAGTCGACCGTCAGGGGATCGGCCCGGAGCTGGCGGGTCGAGCACACGATCCGGAGCTCGGTGACATCACGGGCCGAGGTGGTCCAGTCCGGGGTTTCCGGGTGCAGCACCGCGACTCCCAGATCAACGTCCAGACCAACGTCGAGGGTGTCAACGACGTACGACCGCCCCTGATGCAGGTACACCGCACCGGGATGGACGGCGGCGTGGGCGGCCCACCGGTCGACGGTGCCGAGTATCCGTCCGGTGCCCGCCTCGACGAGCTGCACCGGCTCGTCGCCGGCGCCTCGGATGTCCACCTGGAGTGGGTACCGCGCCGTCCAGTACCACCCGGTTGGTCGACGGCGAAGCGGTCCGTCCCGGACGAGGTCGGCGAGCACCGCGCTGGCCGCCTCGGCACCGAAGATCGGCAGGTCGGCGTCGGTCAGCGGCAGTTCGGCGGCGGCCGCGCACAGCTGCGGTGCCAGTACGTGCGGGTTGTCCGGGTCGAGCACGGTCGCCTCCACCGGCCGGCCGAACAGTGCCTCGGGGTGATGGGCGAGGAAGGCGTCCAGCGGGTCGTCCCGGGCGATGAGTACCGCAAGCGCATCCTGGCCGGCCCGACCGGCCCGACCCGCCTGTTGCCACACCGAGGCGACCGTGCCCGGGTATCCACACAGAATGACCGCGTCGAGTCCGACGATGTCGATGCCCAGCTCCAGCGCGTTGGTCGCGGCGACCCCGAGCAGGTCGCCGCTGGCCAACCTTGCCTCCAGTGCCCGACGCTCCTCGGGCAGGTATCCCGCGCGATACGCGGCGACCCGGGTGTCAAGCCCGGGAGCGACTTCGCCGAGGCTCCGTTGGGCCATGAGGGCGACCACCTCGGCCGTCCGTCGGGAGCGGACGAACGCGATCGTGCGGGCCCGCTCGACCACCAGGTCGGCCAGCAGCCGGGCCGTTTCGGCCGGGGCGGATCGCCGGGTCGGCGCCCCGGCATCTCCGGCGACCCCGGGCAGCAGCGGCGGTTCCCAGAGGGCGAACGTCATCGCCCCGCGCGGTGAGGTGTCGTCCGTGACGGCGGTGACCGGAAGGCCCACCAGACGGCCGGCCAGCTCAGCCGGATCGGCTACCGTCGCGGAGGCGAGCACAAAGGTCGGTGCGGCGCCGTAGTGCTCGCACACCCGTCGCAGCCGCCGCACGACATGGGCGACGTGGGAGCCGAAGATTCCCCGGTACCCGTGGCACTCGTCAAGGACCACGAACCGGAGCCGGCGCAGGAACCGGGCCCACCGGGGGTGTGCGGGCAGCATCCCGCGGCTGAGCATGTCGGGGTTGCTGAACACCCACCGGGCGTGTGCGCGGGCCCAGTCCCGTTCCTCGCTGGGGGTGTCGCCGTCGTACGGCGCCGCGCGGGTCGAGGGCAGGGCGAGGCCACGCACGGTGAGCAGCTGGTCGGCGGCCAGCGCCTTGGTCGGCGCGAGGTACAGTGCGGTGGAACGCGAATCGGACAGCAGCGTGCTCAACACGGGAAGCTGGTAGGCCAGCGACTTGCCCGACGCCGTGCCCGTGGCGATCACGACCGATCGGCCCGACCAGGCCAGTTCGGCCGCAGTGACCTGATGCTCCCAGGGTGCGGCGATGCCGCGCTGGCCGAGCCTGTCCACGAGCGGTTCGGGTACCCAGGTCGGCCATGGCGCGCACCGGCCGGTCCGTGCGGCGAGGCGCTCGATGTGGGTCACCGGCGAGCCGCTCCGAGCGGCTATCTGCTGGCTCGTACCCTTTTGTGTGTCTGCCACGGCACGGTGCGTAGCATTGCCCGGGTCGCGCGCGTCTTGTTCGCGGGTCGCAGCGGTCGACCCGGGCAGCAACCGCGCCAGGAGCGCTTCACCTCGGCGCGGTGCGATGCTCGACGGGTCCGGTGCGGCGGCGGAACGCGCGGGGCTCATGCTCACAGAGTGCACTGGTGTTAGATCGGGGCGAACTCCAGTTGCTGACCCCTCGGAGGTGCACGGTGGACCTCACGCTCAACGTCCACTCGCAGGGCGGCCGTACCGTCCTCGAAGTCTCGGGCGAGGTCGACGTCTACACCGGACCGACCCTCCGCGACCGCATTACCGCATTGCTCGACGGTGGTGCTCTCGATCTGGTCATCGACCTCGGGCGGGTGGAGTTCATCGACTCCACCGGCCTCGGGGTCCTCGTCGGTGCGCTCAACCGGGTCCGGGACCTGGGCGGGAGCATGGTGCTGCGGTGTTCCCAGGAGCGGGTGCTCAAGCTGCTCCGGATCACCGGCCTGGACCAGGTGTTCACGGTCCAGGCCGTGCTGGACCCACCCGGCGCCGGACCAGCGGCCGAGCCGCCGGCGGAGAAGCCGGGCCAGATCCCCGACGCCGACGGATCTGAGGTGAGCTGACCTCGATGGCGACCGTGACATTGCGGCTGTCTCCGCGCCGTGCGCACGTGCGTACCGCGCGGCTCGTCGCCGCCGCGATGGCCCGCAGGAGCGGGGTCTCGGAGGAGTTGCTTGACGAGGTACGTCTCGCGGTGGGGGAGGCCTGCGCGCGGGCGGTGCAGATCCACGAACGGAACGGCGATGGTGGGCCCGTGATCGTCGAGATGGTTGACGGAGTTCAGTTCGAGCTGGTGGTCCACGACGGCCTCGCGGGTGGGGCGCTGCGGTCGGTCGATGCCCAGCTACCGGACGTCGGCGGCTGGCTGGAACCGCAGGACGAGCACATTGGTCTGGCCCTGCTTGACGCCATGGTGGACGACATCACGATCGAGCAGGACGACACCGGGTCGGGCACCCGGGTCCGGATGCGCTGGCCGACGACGTAGCTACCGGTGTGTCCGGTTTGCCCGGCGTGGGCCGGCATGGGCTGGCCGGGCTTCGGCCACGGTCCCGGCTCCCGTAGACTCCGCATTCTCTCACGGGCGGTCACCACTGTCTGCCCGTGTCACACGACAGCTCACCGGCCAGACCGGCGCGTTGACGCTGTCGGTCAATGGTTTGTCTTGAGGAGGACGAATGCCTCTCGCAGAGGCTCCGGGCATCACCAGCGGCCAACGTGGGCTCGTCGCCCTCATGTTGGTGATCGCGCTCGCGGCCCTCGGCTTCGCCTACATCCTGATCAAGGAAGTCATGGCGGCCAGCCAGGGTACGACGAAGATGCAGGACATCGCCCGAGCGGTGCAGGAAGGCGCCTCGGCGTACCTGAACCGGCAGTTCCGGACCCTCGGCGTCTTCGCCGTTGTCGTCTTCGTCCTCATGCTGGCGCTGCCGGTCAACGAGGGGGGCGCAGCGGTCCGGGTGGGCCGCGCGCTGTTCTTCCTCATCGGCGCGGCATTCTCGGCGACCGTCGGGTTCATCGGGATGACCGTGGCCACCCGCGCCAACGTCCGGGTGGCGGCCGCCGCGATGGAGGCCGGCGCAACGAAGAACGGCGTGACCGCCGCGACGACCGGTTTCCGGATCGCGTTCCGGACGGGTGGCGTCGTCGGGATGATCACGGTTGGCCTGGGTCTGCTCGGCGCCACCATCGTGCTGATGATCTACAACGCGAACGCGCCGACCGTGCTTGAGGGCTTCGGCTTCGGTGGTGCCCTGCTGGCGATGTTCATGCGGGTCGGCGGCGGCATCTTCACCAAGGCCGCCGACGTCGGTGCGGACCTGGTCGGCAAGGTCGAGGCGGGGATCCCCGAGGACGATCCGCGGAATGCGGCAACCATCGCCGACAACGTCGGCGACAACGTGGGCGACTGCGCCGGCATGGCCGCTGACCTGTTCGAGTCGTACGCCGTGACGCTGGTCGCGGCGCTGATCCTCGGGCATGTCGCGTTCGGCGCGAAGGGGCTGGTCTTCCCGCTGCTGGTCGCGGGCGTCGGCGTGATCAGCTCAGTGATCGGCATTCTCACCACGAAACTTCGGTCCTCCGACCGGTCCGGCCTGGTGGCGATCAACCGGGGCTTCTTCCTCTCGGCGGCGGCCTCCCTGGTGATGGTCCTGATCCTGTCGTTCGCGTTCCTGCCGACGACGTTCGCCGGGCTGGACGGCTCCGTGACCGACGCGAACGGGAACCCTGCCCTGATCGCCTTCCTCGCGGTGCTGATCGGCATCGTGCTCGCGGCGGCGATCCAGCAGCTGACCGGATACTTCACCGACACCGCACGCAAGCCGGTGCAGGACATCGCCCGTACCTCGCTGACCGGTCCGGCGACCGTCATCCTGTCCGGGATCTCCCTCGGCCTGGAGTCGGCGGTGTACTCGGCACTCCTCCTTGGCGCCGGGGTGTACGCGGTGTTCCTGCTCGGTGGCGGGTCGATCGCGGTGAGTCTGTTCGCGGTGGCGCTGGCCGGTTGTGGCCTGCTCACCACCGCGGGCGTCATCGTCTCGATGGACACCTTCGGCCCGGTCAGCGACAACGCGCAGGGGATCGCCGAGATGTCCGGCGACATCGACGAGGCCGGCGCTCGGGTGCTCACCAACCTCGACGCGGTGGGTAACACCACCAAGGCGATCACCAAGGGCATCGCGATCGCGACCGCGGTGCTCGCCGCGACCGCCCTGTTCGGTTCCTACAACACCGCGGTCCGCGAGGCGCTGGCCAAGATCAGGCAGCCGGGCAGCCTCCCGCCGTCGTTCAGCCTCGACCTGTCCCAGCCGAACAACCTGGTCGGTCTGATGATCGGCGCCGCGGTCGTGTTCCTCTTCTCCGGGCTCGCCATCAACGCGGTGTCCCGGGCGGCGGGGCGGGTGGTCTTCGAGGTGCGCGAGCAGTTCCGCACCAAGCCGGGGATCATGGACGGGACCGAGAAGCCGGAGTACGGGCGGGTTGTCGACATCTGCACGAAGGACTCGCTGCGTGAGCTCACCACGCCCGGCCTGCTCGCCGTGCTGGCCCCGGTCGCGACCGGGTTCCTGCTCGGCGTCGGACCGCTGGCGTCCTACCTCGCCGGGGCGATCGGCGCCGGTGTGCTGATGGCGGTCTTCCTGGCGAACGCCGGCGGGGCCTGGGACAACGCCAAGAAGAACGTCGAGGACGGGGCGTTCGGCGGCAAGGGCAGCGACGCGCACGCCGCCACCGTGATCGGCGACACCGTCGGCGACCCGTTCAAGGACACCGCCGGTCCGGCACTGAACCCGTTGATCAAGGTGATGAACCTCGTCTCGGTGCTCATCGCACCGGCGATCGTGAAGATGTCGGTCGGGTCCGGGGCGAGCACCGGCGGCCGTATCGTCATCGCCGTGCTGGCGATCGCCATCATCACCGGTGCCGTGCTGTTCAGCAAGCGTCGCGGGGTCGCGATGGGGGTGGACCCGGCAGCAGAGGCCGGAGCCGTCCCGAAGGTGCGGCTGAACGGGTAGTCCGGCAGGGCTGGGACGGGCCCGCATAGCGGATCATCCGGCGGAAGGATGGCACATCCGGTGGCGTACCGGAGTTTGACACGGAGCGGAGGGTGACCCGCACACTTCCCGCTGTACCCGCATCGAGCAACCGTTGAGCTGGAGAACCGTGGCGAGCGCGAAGAGCACTGGCACCCGACTGGTCATCGTCGAGTCGCCGGCCAAGGCGAGGAAGATTTCTTCCTACCTCGGCCGGGGGTACGTCGTCGAGTCGAGCATGGGGCACATCCGCGACCTCCCCCGCAGCGCCGCCGACGTCCCGGCCAAGTTCAAGGGCGAGTCGTGGGCGAGGCTCGGGGTGGACGTCGACCAGGGTTTCCAGCCGTTGTACGTCGTCACCGCCGACCGCAGGCAGCAGGTCAGCAAGCTGAAGAAGCTGCTGGCCGACGCGAGCGAGCTCTACCTGGCCACGGACGAGGACCGCGAGGGCGAGGCCATCGCCTGGCACCTCCTGGAGATCCTCAAGCCGACGGTCCCGATCAGGCGGATGGTCTTCCACGAGATCACCCCGCAGGCGATCCTTGCCGCGGTGGCCAACCCGCGGGAGCTGGATCTGCACCTGGTCGACGCCTACGAGACCCGGCGCATCCTGGACCGGCTGTACGGGTATGAGGTCAGCCCGGTGCTGTGGAAGAAGGTCATGCCGAAGCTGTCGGCGGGCCGGGTGCAGTCGGTGGCGACGCGGATCGTCGTCGAGCGGGAACGCGAGCGGATGCGTTTCCGGGCCGCCGGCTACTGGGACATCGAGGGGACGTTCACCGCGGGACCGGGCACCGAGCCGCCGTCGTTCACCGCGAACCTGGTCGCGCTGGACGGCCGCCGGGTCGCCACCGGCCGCGACTTCGCCCCGGAGACCGGTCAGGTGCGCGGGACCGCGCTGGCCCTCGACGAGACCGCGGCCCGGGATCTGGCCGGCGCCCTGCACGGGGTGGGCTACCTGGTCACCGGCGTGGAGACCAAGCCCTACACCCGGCGCCCGTACCCGCCGTTCATGACCTCGACGCTCCAGCAGGAGGCCTCTCGCAAGCTGCGGTTCGGGGTCGACCGGACCATGCGGATCGCCCAGTCGCTGTACGAGAACGGCTACATCACCTACATGCGGACCGACTCGACCAACCTGTCGGACACCGCGCTGACGGCGGCCCGCACCCAGGCCCGCGAGCTGTACGGCCCGGAGTACGTGCCGGACCAGCCGCGGCGGTACCTGCGGAAGGTGAAGAACGCTCAGGAGGCGCACGAGGCGGTCCGGCCGGCTGGTGACGCGTTCCGCACTCCAGGAGAGCTGGCCGGTGAGCTGTCGCAGGACGAGTTCCGCCTCTACGAGCTGATCTGGCGGCGCACGGTCGCCTCCCAGATGACCGACGCCCGTGGGAACACGATGTCGTTGCGGCTGGCCGGCACGGCGGCCACCGGTGCGGTCGCGGAGTTCGCCGCCAGCGGCAAGACCATCAGCTTCCACGGCTTCCTCCGGGCGTACGTGGAGACCCTCGAGGACGAGTCGGCCGAGGCGGACGACGCCGAGCGGCGGCTGCCGGCGGTCACCGAGGGGCAGCCGGTGGACGCACTCGGGCTCCTGCCGAAGGGGCACACCACCCAGCCGCCGGCCCGCTACACCGAGGCGTCGCTGGTCAAGGCGATGGAGGAGCTGGGCATCGGGCGCCCCTCGACGTACGCCTCGATCATGCGGACCATCGCCGACCGCGGCTACGTGTGGCGGAAGGGCAGTGCCCTGGTGCCGAGCTGGGTTGCGTTCGCAGTGGTCCAGCTCCTGGAGCGGCACTTCGCCCGGCTGGTCGACTACGACTTCACCGCCAGCGTGGAGGAGGACCTGGAGGACATCGCCAGCGGCGGCCGGCACTCCTCCGACTGGCTGACCCGGTTCTACTTCGGCTCGCCCGAGGGGCGCGCCGGCGGGATCGCCCGGGCGGGTGGTCTGAAGGCCCTGGTGAACGAGAGACTGGGCGAGATCGACGCCCGGGGCGTCAACTCCATCCCGCTCTTCGACGGTGTGGTCGTGCGGGTCGGGCGCTACGGCCCCTACCTGCAGCGCGCGACGGCGGAACCGGCGGCGCCGGGCGCTGGCTCGACCGGCGCCGAGGAGGGGGAGCGGGCCAACCTGCCCGATGAGCTGCCCCCGGACGAGCTCACCCCGGCGAAGGCGGAGGAGCTGTTCGCCCAGCCCTCCGGTGAGCGCGAGCTGGGGGCCGACCCGACCACCGGTGAGACGGTCGTGGTGCGTGCCGGCCGGTACGGCCCATACGTGCGGGCAGGCGCCCGCACGGCGAGCCTGTTCGGGTCGATGACCGTGCAGAGCGTGACGCTGGAGGAGGCGCTCCGACTGCTCACGCTGCCCCGGGCGCTCGACCCCGAGGGCGAGATCACCGCGCAGAACGGCCGGTACGGCCCGTATGTGAAGCGGGGCTCGGAGTCTCGGTCGCTGGAGACCGAGGAGCAGCTCTTCACGATCACGCTGGAGCAGGCGCTGGCGCTGCTGGCCCAGCCGAAGACCCGCGGCCGGGGGACCACCACGCCGCCGTTGCGGGAGCTGGGCGCCGATCCGGCGACCGGCCAGCCAATGGTGATCAAGGACGGTCGGTTCGGCCCGTACGTCACCGATGGCGCGACCAACGCCTCGCTGCGCAAGGGCGACGACACCGCGACCCTCACCGTCGAGCGCGCCGCCGAGCTGTTGGCCGAGCGGCGGGCCGCCGCTCCGCCCGCGAAGAAGGCGGTCCGGGCCAGCTCCGCCGGGAAGGCGCCCGCCAGGAAGGCCGCAGCGAAGAAGGTCGCAGCCAAGACGGCCGCAGCGAAGAAGGTCGCAGCCAAGAAAGCCGCCGCGACGTAGCCGGACCCGCGCCGAGGCAGGTCACCCTGGCCGGTCGGTCTTGATCGCGCTGTGGGTCGGCCCGTGCGGCGCCTCGCAGTGGGCCGCGTCGCTACCGCTAGGCGGTGTCGACGACGAATGGTCCACCTGGAGCGTGGTGTGGGTGATGGCGTAGCCGTCGCGAAGCACCCGCTCCAACTCCTCCCGAACCGCATGGCAGTCGCAGTCGTCCCGCACCAGCACGTGAGCCGAGGCGGCCGGCTCGCCGGAGGTGATCTGCCACACGTGCAGGTCGTGCACCTCGACGACGGCCGGGTGTCCAGCCAGCCGGGCGCCGAGCTCGGCCGGGTCCACGTCTGCGGGCGCCGCCTCCAGGAAGATCCGTCCCGACTCGCGGACCAGCCGGAGTCCGGCCCGCACCAGGAGCGCGACGACGACCAGCGTGGCGATGCCATCGGCGCGATCGAAGCCGGTCAGGAGCATGACCGCACCGGCGATCGCGGTGGTGATGAAGGCGAAGAGGTCGGTGAGGATGTGTTGGAAGGCGCCCTCGACGTTGAGGCTGCGCCGATCGGCCTGGTGGATCAGCCAGCTGGCCGCCAGGTTCACCACGATGCCGGCCAGCGCCGTGACGAGCACCGTACCGCCGGCCACCTCGGGCGGTGTGCGGAGCCGGTGCACCGCCTGCACGCCCAGCCAACCGGCGAGCAGCAGCAGCGTGATGCCGTTGGCCTGCGCGGAGAGGATCTCGGCCCGGCGCAGCCCGAAGGTGTAGCCACCCGCGGGTGGGCGGGCAGCCAACCGTTCCGCCACCAGGGCCAGTGCGATCGCGGCCGCGTCGGTGAGCATGTGTGCGGCGTCGGAGATCAGGGCCAGCGAGTGTGCCAGCGCACCGACGATCACCTCGATCGCCATGTACGCGACGATCAGGACCAGCGCCATGGCCAGCCAGCGCCGGTCGGACCCGGCTGCCGGGTTCCCGTGCCCGTGCCCGGGTCGGCGAGCGCGTCCCTGGCCTCGCTGGTGCCTGCGGCCGGCGCCACCGCCGGGTTGCACTGGTTGCTGGGGCATGGCCCGGAGGCTACGTGCGCTCCGGTGGCCGGTCGAGCCGGTCCGGGCCGCCGGGCCGCCGGACTGCCGCGCAGCCGGTCTGTCACTGGCGTGTCGGGCGTCGCCTACTACAGTGATCCCGATGGCAGGGTCGACGAAGCGACTGCGGGGGCGGCATCAGCATCGACCGAGACAGTATGGATGCTGACGTACCGGCCGGGGACGGGTCCCCGCCGTACGCCGGCTCTGACGCGCCCGGAGCCGGGTTCGGCCCGCTGCCGACCCGATCAGAGGCCGACCTGGGCGCCGATCCGGACCTCGTCCCGACCGGGGGCATCGGGAGCACCGTACGCGGCGTGCTCCGCACGTCCGACTTCCGTCGGCTGTGGGCCGTCCTGTCGCTGTCCAGCGTGGGCGACTGGCTGGGGCTGCTCGCCACCACGGCACTCGCGGCGGAGTTGGCGAACTCCTACGCCGGGGCCAACTACGCGCTGGGCGGCGTGCTCCTGGTCCGGTTGATCCCCTCGGCGCTGCTCGGCCCGATCGCTGGTGCGTTCGCCGACAAGTTCGACCGGCGCTACACCATGGCGGTCAGCGACGTGGCGCGCTGCCTGTTGTTCGTCTCGATCCCGCTCGTCCAGTCATTGCTCTGGCTCTACATCGCGACCTTCCTGATCGAGTGCGTCACCCTGTTCTGGACCCCGGCCAAGGAAGCGGCGGTACCGAACCTGGTGCGCAAGGACCAGCTGGAGGCCGCCAACCAACTGTCCCTGGCCACCACATACGGCCTGGCACCGGTGACGGCCGCGCTGCTCTTCGCCGGGCTCGCGGCATTGAGCCGCGGACTCGCCGGCCAGTTCTCGTTCTTCCGGACCAACCAGGTCGACCTCGCGCTGTACCTCAACGCGGTGACCTTCGCCGTCTCGGCGGCGACGGTCTTCACGGTGACCAGGATCAGCAGCGCGCAGCGCGGCGACGGGGTTGAGCAGCCGGGCATCTTCCAGCTGCTGCACGAGGGCGCTGGGTTCGTGAAGAAGACCCCGCTCGTACGCGGGCTCGTCATCGGAATCCTGGGTGCCTTCGCCGCGGCCGGTGCGGTGATCGGCACCGGCCGCACCTACGCCGCCAGTCTGGGCGGCGGCGACGCGTCGTACGGTCTGCTCTTCGGCGGTGTCTTCGTCGGGCTCGGGCTGGGTATCGTGCTCGGCCCGCGGGTGGTTCGGGACCTGTCCCGGCGGCGTCTGTTCGGGCTGTCCATCGTCCTCGCGGGCACCTGCCTCGCCCTGGTGGCGGTCATGCCGCACCTGGTGCTGGCCCTGCTCGCGGTCGTCGGTGTCGGGTTCGGTGGCGGCCTGGCCTACCTGTCCGGCACGGTGCTGCTCGGTGCCGAGGTGCATGACAGCGTGCGCGGCCGCACCTTCGCACTCATCACCTCGATGGTGCGTGTCGTGTTGATCCTGACGCTGGCCTCGGTGCCCTTCCTGGTCGGCCTGGTCAGCCAGCGCAGGCTGGACCTGTTCGGGGTCCGGTTCGTCATCGACGGCAGCCGGATCATGCTCATCGTCGCCGGCGTGCTGGCGGTCGCGGTGGGGCTGGTGTCCTACCGGCAGATGGATGACCGTCAGGCACTGCCGGTGCTGGCCGACCTGATGGCCGCGTTGCGCGGCGACACCACGGCGCGCCGCCGGCTCCAGCGGGGAGGGGTGTTTGTCGCCTTCGAGGGTGGCGAGGGTGCCGGCAAGACCACCCAGGTGGATCTGCTCGCGGGCTGGTTGCGGAGCCAGGCAGTGACCGTCACCGTCACCCACGAACCGGGTGCCACCGCGGCTGGGCGGCAGATGCGGACGATCCTGCTGGACGGGCAGGCCGACCGGCTGACTCCGCGATCGGAGGCGCTGCTGTTCGCGGCCGATCGGGCGCACCACGTGGACACGGTGATCCGGCCGGCGCTGGATGCCGGTGAGGTCGTGTTGTGCGACCGGTACGTCGACTCCTCGCTGGCGTACCAGGGCGGCGGCCGGTCGCTGCCGGTGGAGGAGGTGCGGCGGCTGTCCCGGTGGGCCACCGATGGGCTGGTGCCGGACCTCACCGTCGTGCTGGACATCGACGTCGCGGAGGGGTTGACCCGGGCCGGCGGACGCTCTCCGGCCGACCGGCTGGAACGGGAGTCGGTCGAGTTCCACGAGCGGGTCCGCCGAGCGTTCCTGGCGCTGGCCGACGAGCGACCGGATCGGTATCTGGTGCTCGACGCGGCACGCCCGGCGGACCAGGTGGCCGAGGTCATCCGGGACGCGGTGGTGACCGTGCTGGTGCAGCGCGGGGGTCGCTGGCGTCGTACCTTCCAGTTCGCCTCGCGGTGGGTGTCGGGCGGATCGGGAACGGTGCCGCGATGAGCGTCTGGGATGACGTCGTCGGCCAGCCCGAGACGGTCGCGGCGCTCCGGCAGGCGGTGCGCGCGGCTGCGGGGATCGTCGGCGCCGCGGCGTCGGGAGAGCCCGACCCGCAGCAGGGCGGCATGACCCACGCGTGGCTGTTCACCGGGCCGCCGGGATCGGGTCGGTCGGTGGCGGCGCGGGCGTTCGCGGCGGCCTTGCAATGTCCGCGCGGCGGCTGCGGGGAGTGTGCCGAGTGCCGCACGGTCCGCGCCGGCACCCATGCTGACGTGCATCGGGTGGTCCCGGAGGGGTTGTCGATCGCGGTCCAGGAGATGCGCGCGATCGTGCGCACCGCCGCCCGCCGCCCGGCTGGTGGGCGCTGGCAGGTAGTGATCATCGAAGACGCCGACCGGTTGACCGAGGCGGCTTCGAACGCGCTGCTCAAGGCCGTCGAGGAGCCTCCGGCGCGGACCGCGTTCCTGCTCTGCGCACCGTCCACCCACCCCGATGATGTCTCGGTGACGATCCGGTCGCGGTGCCGGGTGGTCGGCCTGCGCACGCCACCGCCGGACGCGGTCGCCGAGGTGCTGCGGCGCGAGGGGGTTGGTCCCGTGGACGCCGAGTGGGCCGCGCGCGCCGCGCAGGGGCACGTGGGCCGGGCCCGGCGGCTCGCCCGCGACGCCGACGCCCGGGATCGGCGTGGCGCCGTGCTGGCGCTGCCGGCCTCGCTGCGCTCGCTAGCCGACACCCTCGCCGCCGCGGATGGCTTGGTGGGTGCCGCGGAGCGGGAGGCCGGCGCGATCGCTGCGGAGCTTGACGGCCCGGAGGCGGCGGCGCTCAGGGTGGCGCTCGGCGCGGGCGGCACGGGAAAGGGGACGGCAGGAACGGCGCGGGGCACGGTCGGTGTGACGAAGGATCTGGAACGCAGGCAGAAGGCCCGGGCCACCCGGGCCCAGCGGGACGCCCTGGACCGCGCACTGATCGATCTCGCCGGCTTCTACCGGGACGTGCTGGTCACCCAGTTCGGCGCGCGGGTGCCGATGGCACACCCGGACGTCGTCGATCAGGTCGTCGCGGTCGCGGCGGGCCTGAGTCCGGCCGGCGCGCTGGCTCGGCTGGAGGCAGTGCTCGCCTGCCGGACCGAGTTGGAGCTCAACGTGAAACCCCGGGTGGCGGTCGAGGCGCTGACGATGGCCTTGCGCGGTTGACGCCGCCCGCGATCGGCACCGGTTTCCCGGCACCGGCCGACCGGCGACGTCAGCGGCGGCGGGCGTGCCTGCGGCGTACCGGGACTGCTCGCGGCCTGCGGCGCCGTCCGGCAAGCAGGATGAGGCCGAATCCGGTGATCAGCAATCCAGCCCCTCCGCTGGTCAGCGGTCCGATCCCATCGACCCCCGTACTCGGCAGGGTGGGAGGCCAGGCCAGGGCCGGTGCCGCGGCGGCAGGCGCCGGTTCGCCCGGTGTGGTGGCCTTCCCGACCGCCGGTCCGCCGGTGCCGCCGGTGCCGCCGCTGAACACCGGCTGGATGGTGATGGGCTCGGCCGGGGCGGCGGGCGCCGGGAGCCCGTTGGCACAGCTCACCCCCCGCGTCGGCGCGGTGGCGAGCACCGATTGGTCGCCGATGGTGAGGTCCGTCGTCGACCCGTCGGGCGAGGTGAGGGTCACGCCGAGCAGGGTCGCGGTGACCTTGACCCGCAGCGGAGTGACGGCGTTCTCGTGCAGGGCGCCAGCGGTGAGGGTGACCGTGCCGCCGCCCGGCGCCGGGAACGTCGCCGTCGGGTTGACCGCATTGAGGGTCACCACGGACCCGTCCGGCCGGCGGACGTCGAGGCTGGGAGCCGAGTAGCCGACCCGGGACCGGGATGTCCCGGCGGCGATGGCCACCAGTGTCGGCGTCGACCGTACCTGGATCTGGACCGAGCTCCCGAGCAAGGTGATCGTGGAGATCCGTAGCTCGTGCTTGGCGTACACGCCGTACCCATCCTGTCCGGGTACCGGGACGAGCCCGGTCTCGGCGGTGCTGGAGGCCATGCCCGGCAGCTCGACCAGGCCCTCCTTGCGGGGCAACAGCGCCATGGCGGCGGTGGTCGTCGACACGGCCCGCGCCGCGAGCCCGCCGGGCGCGCAGCCGGCCGGACCCGTGCCGGGTGCGAACGCGCTGGTCGATGTCGAGGTGGCGCGCAGGTACGGTTCGCGCGGGGCGTCGGCGAGCCTGGAGACGATGGCCGCGGTGTTGTCGGGCGGGGCGTCCTGCTCTACCCGGCTCACCAGGACTGGGGTGGCCGGCGGGTGATCCGCCGATGCCTCCAGGTCGGCGGCGAGCGCGGTGGCCGTGATGGCCTGGCGGGAGTTGGCCGTGGCCGATGCGGCACCCAGGCGAAGGCCTGTCGTCGGACTCAGGGCGGCCTGCGTGGTGGCGTCGACCCGGAGCAGCGCGCCGTCGGAGGCAGCGCCGTAACCGGGCGGGGCGTCCCCCACCATGGGCGGCCCGGCAGGGTCAGGTGTGTCACCCGTCCGCCCAGCGGCGATGCTCGGCGTGCGCGGTCCTGCGGCGGCGAGGCCGGATGAGACCAGGGCGGACAGCCCCACCGCAAGCACCGCGGCCGCGGAGCGGCCGCCTCGAGGCATCAGCAAGCCTCCGCGAGAGAAGTCCGGGACCGAACGAACATGATCGCAGCGTAGTCGAGTGATCGACGCAGCGTGCTCGCTTCTGTGGAACGGTGCGCGGTCCCGCCAGGTAAGCTGCCGCGGATGGGAATGTTGTGCGCCGTCAGTTTCGAGCGGTACGGACGCCTGTTCTACGCCGACCCCGGTGAGCTGCGACCCACCGTGGGTGACCGGGTGCTGTTGCCGACCGACGACGATCCGGTGGTTGCCGAGTGCGTGTGGGGAGCGCAGTGGGTGGCCGGGGAGACCAGCGGGTTCCCGATGCTGGTCGGGCTCGCCAGCGACGACGACGTGGCGCGGAACGCATCGATCCGCCGGCACAAGGCCGACTCCTGGGTCGCGGCGAGGCAGCTGATCAGGGAGCACGACCTGCCGATGAAGGTTGTCGGCGTTGACTACGCGCCCGGTCCCAACCGGGCCACCGTCTACTTCTCCGCACCGCACCGGGTCGACTTCCGGTCGCTGGTGCGGGACCTCGGCGCGACCCTGCACTGCCGGGTGGAGCTGCGTCAGCTCTCCGCCCGCGACGAGGCGCGGGTGCAGGGTGGGATCGGCTCGTGCGGGCGGGATCTGTGCTGCGCGACGTTCCTGAGTGATTTCGAGCCGGTCAGCATCCGGATGGCCAAGGACCAGGACCTGCCGCTGAACCCGCTGCGGATCTCCGGGGCCTGTGGCCGGCTGATGTGCTGCCTGAAGTACGAGCATCCGCTGTACGTCGAGTTCGCCGCGTCCGCACCGGTCGTCGGGGCGGCCGTGGACACCCCGGAGGGGGCGGGCCGGGTGGTTGGTCACAACGTCCCGTCGGACTCGGTGCTCGTACGGTTGAACGACGGGGGGCGGCGCACGTCGTGCAGCCGCGCCGCGGTCTGCGGGTCGAGGCAGGCGTACCAGGCTGGCTCATCGGCGGACGGCGAGCCGGCCGGGTCGTAGCGCCGCCCGGACCGCCGCCCGGACCGCTCTGGCGTGCGCACCCGGCCGCGGGCACTGCGGTAAGCAAACGGCTACACTGTCCCGGCCGCCGGGTGCCTGGCGGCGCGCCACCTTAGCTCAGTCGGCAGAGCGGCTCACTCGTAATGAGCAGGTCGTCGGTTCGATTCCGACAGGTGGCTCCACCGCGACCAGACGTTCTTGCAGTGCCAGCAGACCGCGACGTTGCAGCTGCTTCACCGCTCCGGGGCTCTTGGCGAGAGCCTGTGCAACCTGCTGGACGCTGAGGTCGCCGATGAGGCGCATCAGGAGTACGTCACGCTGCGCGCCGGGTAGCGTGTCGATCAGTGCGGTGACCTCTGCGGCGGAGATCGCGGCCACCGCCTCGGCTTCGGCCGATACGGTGGCCCGGCCGTCGGCGTTCGCGTCGTAGGGAAGAGCCTCCGGGCGTCGTGCCTGCCGGCGCAGAGCGTCCACGAGACGGGCGTGCGCCACCGAGAACACGAAGGTGCGAAGACCGCTCGCGCCACCCGACACGGTCGCCAGGCGGCCGAAGACGGTCAGGAACACCTCGCTCGTGAGGTCCTCGGGTTCGCTTGCGCCGTGGCGACGCAGGTAGGCGACGACGCGTGGCGCGAGTGTGTCGTGGAGCACGCGAAGTGCCCATGCCTGGCCAAGCGCTGCCGCAGGCAGCGCGGCCTCGAGGACCGTGTCGCTCATCGCCTGGCTACGCGTGGGACCCTCCTCACCAACGTCCACTCGCCCCATATGTCGGCACGATGGGTGGTCGCCTGAGACGTTGTGGTGTGCTGCCCGGGTCCGCGCGGGACGGCGAGACCGCATTCGCTGGTCGCGTAACCGTGCCGGGGGTGTCGTCGATGACTACCCTGAGCGGCCGCGATCGGGCGGTCGAACGCCCCCGGGAGGATTCCGTTGTCTCGTCGATCAACGACCCGCACCCTGGCGCTCTCGTTGAGCGTGCCCTTCGCGATGTTCTCCGGTCACCCGGTGGCTGCGCTTGCGGCGACTGCGCCCGCCGCCTGCCACGGTGTGCGAGCCACGACGGTGGTCACCTCGGCAAGCCCGCACGTCGTGAACGGGACGTCGGGTCGTGACGTCATCGTCATCCGTGTGGCCGGTCACGTCGTCAATGCCGGCGGTGGAAACGACCTGGTCTGCGGATCTGCGGGGCGTGACGTCATCGATGCCGGGCTGGGGAACGACATCGTCTTCGCGGGTGCCGGGAACGACACGGTCGACGGTGGCGACGGCCACGACGTGCTGGACGGCGACGCGGGTGACGATGTGATCAACGGAGGGGTTGGTGATGACGTCGAGAACGGCGGCGCGGGCGGCGACATCGAGAACGGCAATGCGGGCAACGACCACCTCAACGGCGGCGCGGGTAACGACACCCTCGATGGTGACGTCGGTGCGGACGTCGACAACGGGGGCGCGGGCGCCGACACCGTGATGCTCGGCAGCGACGACAGCCAGACCGATGACGACCCCAGTGACACGGACGTGGAGAGCGGCGACGACGACGACGGTGGCGGCGACGAAGGCGGCGGCGACGGTGGCGGCTCGGACGGCTGATGCCGCCGCGGCCTGACCCGTACGCATCGATCGACCCACCGTGTCACCCAGATCAGCCCAGGTCGGACACCCACCACACGACCACGCGACGGCCCTGGGTCGGCCCCACGGCGACGGGTCAGGTTCTCGGCGCGGTCCTTCTGCGGGAGTAGTGCCGGGCGGCCTTGGCGCGGTTGCCGCACCCGGACATGGAGCACCAGCGGCGGTTGCCCTTGGGGCTGGTGTCGTAGAAGTACAGGACGCAGTGGGGGTGTGCGCAGCGCCGGATGCGGTCGGGGCGGTGGAGCAGGTGCAGGAAGTTCTCGGCGGCAACCCACGCCGCGTGCTGGGCGGGATCGTCGACATGAACGCTGGTCGTCGGCCCGTCGAGGGTCAGTGTCCGGACCAGGCTGCCATGGGTCAGGACGCGGTTGAGGGCCTCGCGGGCGGCCGGTGAGCCGGGCTGGTCGGCGTTGGTGCGGATCGCGTCGCGGGCCTGCCGGAGGGCGAGGCGGGTCGCCTCGCTGCTCGATGAGGTCGCTGTCAGCCCCACTGCCGTGAGCCATGCGGTCAGCCCGGCTACGTCGTCGAGCAGGTCACGCGGGCCGGCGGCGTCGTTCCAGACCGTGTTGAGCAGGTCGATGCTCATCGGCTCACCGGCGAGGGGTCGGGGATCGGTCCGCGGGATCACGCCAGCCATGAACCAACCTTAACCTATACCGGAGCATTGACAGGGTAGATATCTAACTTGCATACTCCCTTCTATCAGTTAGAAATACGACCTTTCTGAGCGCCATCCGAAGGAGAACGATGACCACCACCCCTCCCGCCGCGACGCTCAAGACAGGCCACGTGGGACTGAACGTCACCGACCTGGCCCGTTCCAGCGCCTTCTACCAGCGCGTGCTGGGCTTGCAGGTCCAGGCCGAACGCAGCGACGCCGACCAGCGGTGGGCCTTCCTGGGCCGTGACGACCAACTCGTCCTCACGCTGTGGCAGCAGTCGGACGGCCGCTTCCCGACTGCGCTGCCCGGACTGCACCACCTGTCCTTCCAGGTGGACACCCTCGACGAGGTCCGGGCCGTGGAAGCCGCCTTACGGGCAGTCGCGGCCGACCTCATCTACGACGGCGTCGTGCCCCACGCCGAGGGAGCTGCCTCCGGGGGCGTGTTCTTCCGTGACCCCGACGGCGTCCGGCTGGAGGTCTTCACCCAGACCGGCGCAGTCAGCGCCCCAGCACCCACGCCGGGTGCTCCGAGCTGCGGGTTCTTCTAGACCACCGGATCCGTCCCGGGCCGGTGGGCGACCGCACCGCATGGCGGCGTCCACCGGCCCGTCACACCTCATCGGAGGCATCATGCAGTCCCAGGCCGTCGGCTACCACGCCGGTGAGCGTGCCGTGCAGGCGCGCGCGGGCCTGACCGAGCAGGCAGAGCATGCCGGTCGGGCGATTCGCGAGCGGCTGCCGGCGGCAGCGGTGGCGTTCCTCGCTGAGCAGCCCCTGCTCGTGGTCGGGGCGGCCGACTCCGCCGGGCGAATGTGGGCGTCCCTGCTCACCGGCCCACCCGGCTTCCTGCACCCCACCGACGACCGCACGATCGACGTCCAGGCCCGGCCCCGACCCCACGACCCGCTGGCCGAGGCGCTGGCCGGCACCACAAGGGTCGGCACCATCGCCATCGAACCCGGCACCCGCCGCAGGATGCGGGTCAACGGCTGCTCGCACGCCACCCCGCAGGGCCTGACCATCACCGCGCACCAGGTCATCGCCAACTGTCCCAAGTACATCCAGAAGCGCACGCCACGACCGACCGGCCGACCGCAGCCACCCATGTCCGCGCCCGCGGCCCACGCCCTGACCCCGCGGCAGCAGCAGATGATCCGTGCCGCGGACACGTTCTTCGTAGCGACCCGCTCCGCCGACGGCGACGCCGACGCCTCCCACCGCGGCGGCCAGCCCGGCTTCCTGCGGGCCGTGTCCTCCTCCGCACTACAGTGGCCGGACTATCCCGGCAACGCGATGATGCTGACCCTGGGCAACCTCCACCAGGACCCCGCCGCGGGCCTGCTGCTCATCGACTGGGACACCGGCACCACCCTGCAACTGACCGGCCACGCCGCCGTCGACTGGGACCCGGCCGCCGCGGCCTCGGTGCCCGGCGCCGAGCGCGTCGTGCGGTTCACCCTCACCCGCGTCGTGGAGATCACCCACAACACCACTCTGACCTGGACCCCACCAGAACCATCCCGCTTCAACCCATCGTGATGATGGTTGTGGTGATGTTCCCCGCGGTGAGACCAGCGGCGACCGCGACCGCGTCCCGGAGGTCCCGCCAGGAGCGCGGCTCGTCGTCATCTCGGTCTTGGCGGCCGGGCGGGGTCGCCCGTCAGGCGTCGATGGACTGCAGGTGGAGGAGGACCGCCCGGACCCGGCGATGGTCGTCGGCCTCGGGTGCAAGGTCGAGCTTGGTGAACAGGTTGCGGACGTGCGCCTCGACGGTCCGCTCGGTGAGGGTGAGCGCGGTGGCGATGGCCTGGTTGGATCGGCCCTCGGCCATGTGAGCGAGGACCTCGCGCTCACGCTCGGTGAGCCGGGTCAGCGGGTTGTTGCGCCGTTCCCGACCGAGCAGGCGGGACACCACGTGCGGGTCGATCGCGCTGCCACCCCGGCACAGCCGATGGGCTGCCTCGATGAACTCCGAGAGGTCCGCGATGCGGTCCTTCAGCAGGTACCCGACACCGTCGCTGCGGTCGGCGATGAGATCGACGGCCAGCCGGGTCTCGACGTGCTGGGACAGCACCAGCACCGCGGTGCCGGGAAGGTCGCGGCGCACGGCCAGCGCCGCCTGCAGCCCCTCGGTGGTGTGGGTCGGCGGCATCCGGATGTCGATCACGAGCAGGTCAGGACGGGTCCCGGTCAGGTGCGCCAGCAGCCCCTGTGTGTCGGCGTGGGTGGAGACGATCACGAACCCCGCGTCGGCGAGCAGCCGGGCCACCCCCTCGCGGAGCAACGCCGAGTCGTCGACGACCACGACACGCGGAGCGTCGCCATCCCTCACCGGCACGGCAGCTCCATGGTGATCGTGGTCCCCGCCCCTGGCGCGCTGGTCAGCTCGACCCGCCCACCGCAGGCGTCGACCCGGTCGACGACGCCGGTCAGCCCGGAGCCGGTCCCGGCCCTCGCGCCGCCGCGACCATCGTCCGTGACCACCAGGCGGAGCAGTGCCGGCGAGGTCGTGATCCGCACCTCGGCATGGGTGGCCCGCGCGTGGTTGGCGATGTTGGTGAGGGCCTCGCTCACCACGAAGTAGGCGATCGTCTCGATGTCCGCCGGGCAGCGACCGCCGTCGGAGTGGACGGTCACCGGGACCGGGCTGAGCTCTGCGAGCGAGTCGACTGCTGCCGTGAGGCCGTGGTCGAGGATGGCCGGGCGCACGCCGCGGGCCAGCTCCCGGATCTGCTGGATCGCCGCGGCGATCTCGCTGACGATGGGCTCCAGTTCGGCCGCGACCGCTGGGCTCGTCGGGCGCTGCCGGGCCTGCACCATCCGGACGGCCAGCAGGGCCGCGGTCAGCCGTTGCTGGGCGCCGTCGTGCAGGTCGCGCTCAAGCCGCGCCTGGGCGGTCTGCTCGGCGTGCAGCAGGCGGGCGCGGCTGGCCCGCACCTCGCTCAGCTGCGCCCTGGTCCGCGCGGTGAGCCGTTCGTTCTCCAGCGCCAGCCGGATTGCCGCGCAGGTGACGTAGACCCGCTCGGGATCGACGTGCACGGCCGGGTCGTGCAGGACCGCGCCCAGCGGCTCGTCGGAGGCCTTCAGCAGCGTGTAAGCGCGTGGCGATGCGGGGAGGACCACCGCGTCTCCCCCGGGGGTCACGTACCGGGCGCCCGTCCAGTAGACGAGGCGGGCCCCGGGATCGTCCAGGGCGCGACCGAGCAGGGACGAGAGATCGCTGCTACGGGCGGTACCGAGGTCGGCAACCATCGTCGCGACGTCGGACAGGTCGTAGCGCCGCCGGACCCTGGCGGCTACCTGCCCGGCGGCGGCGGCGAGCAGCGCCACCGCGAGCCAGCCACTGGGGGTCAGATCGATCGTCGCCGGATGCAGCAGCTGGCTGGATGCCACGATGATCACGGCGGCGCAGCCCGCCAGCGCACCCACCGTGACGGGGACCAGCGCCCGGCGTCCGGCGCGCGCGGACGTCAGGTAGCGGCGGACCAGGGCTCCGGCCACCACAAGCGCCGCGGCCAATGCCGCCGAGGCGGCGCCGGCCGAGAGGACAGCCGAGTGCCCGACGAGCGCTGGGACCGGCCACAGATGGGCAGGCGCCGCGAAGCCGCCCGTGTCGACGGCGAGCAACGGCAGCAGAGACCCCGCCGCCGCGACGGCCGTGGCCGCCAGCGCCGCCCGGCCCAGCCGCAGCGCACCGACCGTCCCGACCAACGCCGCGGGTACGGCGAACAACGCCGCGGTCTGCGTTGCCGCCCACGGGGTGAGTTCCGCGAGGGAGCCGACCGTCGCCGCTCCCGCGGCCAGGTACCGGGGCGCGCTGAGGCTGCGACTGAGGCCGAGCCCGATCATGAGCAGGCCGGCGGCTGCCAGCAGCGCCAGCTCGGCAGCGCCCAGCGGACTGCGCCCAGGCTGAGCCGGCGTCAGCAACAGCCCGACGATGCGCGTATCTGGGCCGGTCGGGCCTGTTCCGGTCACCGTGGCCACCGACAGCGCTACCGGACCGGATCGGAGCTGCAGCAGCACGTCGAGAGTGTCCGGTGTCCGTTTGCTGACGCCCCGCAGCTGGAGCGGGAGCTCCTCCCGGGTGAAGGCGACGACCTGCCTGATGGCTGCGTCGTCGATCGAGGTGCGGGCCTGCGGGGTCAGGGACCGGCGCAACTCCTCGAAGGCACCCGGGTCACCACGCATGGTCCGCAACACGGTGTCGGTGTGACGATCGAGGGCGCCGCGGTGTGGGTCGAGCGGTCCGGCCGCCAGGTCAACGCGGTCGTCCGGGAGTCGGGCGACGCGCTGTTGGGCGACGAGGGCGACCGCCACGGCCACCGTGGCCATGGCGGCGACCGTCACCTGCGTCCACCGGTTCATCGACGATCATCCTGACATCCATGGGGCCGTTGCCGCCTACGTGCCAACACGCAGCCCGATCCGCGGGCCTGCCCTGGCGACCGGGACGGCGCGCGTTCCTAGCGTGTGATCATGAGTATCTGTGACCGCACCGGCGGCCAACTCCTCCGCATCGTGGTGGCCGGGAGCCTGTCCCTGGCGGCGTGCGGTGGTGCGGCCTCCCCGACACCCGGCCAGGCCCGCCCGACCACCCCGACGGCCACGGCACCGGCGCCGCCCACCGGCCCGCTGTCGCCGTCCCAGGTCGACGCCGCGTTGCGCAGCGTGTCGGCGCGGGCAACCTACGGGGTCTTTGATGTCACCGGCGGCACCTGCCGCGAGCTGCGTGCCCTCCGCCCCGGCCAGGTGTTCCCGCTCGCCTCGGCGTTCAAGCTGTGGGTGCTCGACGCGCTGGCGCGGCAGATCGGGGCCGGGCGCGCTCGGTGGGACGAGACCTTTCCGGTCGCCGACCGCTACCGCAGCGATCCCAGCGGGACGACGTACCAGATGCGCACCGGGACCCCGGTGACCCTGCGCCGGTACGCGGAACTGATGATCTCCGAGTCCGACAACACCGCGACCGACCATCTGATCGGCCGGCTCGGCCGCGAGACGGTCGAGGCCGCCATGGTCGCGGCGGGCGCGCGCAGCGCCGAGCGGAACATCCCGCTGCTGTTCACCGCGGAGATGGCGCGGCTGAAGTTCGTCTCGCCCGCCACGGGCGACCGGTACCTCGCGCTGCGGTCGGTGCCGGCCCGGCGGGCGTTCCTCAGCACGACCGTCGCGAGCATCCCGCTGTCGCTCGCCCAGCCACCCGATCCGGACGCGCCGCGCCACATCGACGACCTTGAATGGTTCGCCACCGCTGCCGACATGTGTCGCACGATGGTCGACCTCGACACGCTCACCGAGCGGCCCGGCCTCGGCCCGGTCGCGGATATCCTGCAGATCAACCCCGGGCTTCCCCCGGAGCTGGTGGCGCGGTGGGCGTCGGTCCGCTACAAGGGTGGTTCCGAGCCTGGCGTCGTGTCCGGGATCTACTGGCTGCGCCGACCGGACGGCGTACGTCGGGTCGTCGCGTTCGGGTTGACCAGTGCCACGTCTGGCGTCCCGCAGACCGCGGCCGGACAGGCGGGGGTGTTCGGCCTGTTCACCCTCGCCCATGATCTGCCATGAGCCCGGACCCAGCCATCACACCCGACGATCGCGAGGTCAACACCGTGGCCACCACCCGCACCAGGCGACGGCGGCGGCACGCCCATCCGGTCGCCACGCTCGGGTCGGCGCCCGCCGACGAGGTACTCGAGGCCGCGTTCGGGCCCCTGGTGCCCAGGCCGTTCGGTGGGATCCTGGCCGTCGCGGTCGACGAGACCGGACCGCATACCTGGACGGCCGGGACGTGGACCACGCTGCCGCCGTTGACGAACGGGGCACCGGGCGGGGCCTCACCCTGCGTGACCGGAGTGCCCGCCGACGGGGGACCGGTGTTCCAGATCGGGTCGATCACCAAGGTGTTCACCGCGACTCTGCTGGCCCAGGCGGTGGCGACCGGTGAGGTGGAGCTGGACGGGCCGGTCGAGGACGTCCTGGCGGTACCGCTGCGGGTCGGTGGCCGCCCGGTGACCCTCCGGGACCTGGTCAGCCACCGGTCCGGTCTGCCCCGGGTGCCCCATGGGATGCGCCGCCACGTCGACCGGAAGGACCCCTACCGGACCATGGACACCGCGCGGCTGCTCCGGGCCGTCGCCGAACATCGTGACCGGGTGCGCGCCGGACGGGATGCGGCACCCCGCTACTCGAACTTCGGCTTCGCGGTCCTTGGGCTTGCCCTGGCCCGCAGCCTGGGCACCTCCTGGGAGCAGGCCCTGACCGAACGGGTACTCCTGCCGGCGGGGTTGACCGCAACGGCCGCGCCGACCGCGATGGCCGCACCCCGAGCGGTCCTGGTCGGCAGGGGTGGCCGGCCGGTCCCGCCGTGGGACCTGGCGGCGTTCGCCCCTGCGGGCGGACTGTGGATGAGCGGGCCTGATCTGGCCGCCTGGCTGGGGCTGCTCACCGAGGCGGTCCGGCCTGGCCCGGCGGATGGTCCGGCCGCCGGGCCGCGGGACGCCGTGCTCGCCGCGACCCGGATGACCCTGGTGCCGCAGGTGAGGACATGGCGGGCGCAGATCGGGATGGCGTGGCACTTCTTCGAGCGGGACGGCGTCGCCTGGCACAACGGAGGGGTTCTGGGTGCCTCGTCGTTCGTCGGCGTTGATCAGCGCAACGCCCGGGCCGTCGGCGTCTTCGCCCTGGGTAATCCCCGTGCCGCGCTCGATCGCGCCGCGATGCGGGGGCTGACCGGCCGGTGACCCGGGTCCCGGGCCGGATCGGGCCGTGCCCGGCTCCGGCCGGGGACCTGCTCGCGGGCCCGGCGGCGGTCATGACAGGCTGTACCTGGCTGCCCAACCCTGGAGGTCCGAATGGACACCGCACCCGAGTCCGGCGAGTCCGGCGAGTCCGCGGACGACGTCAAGCAGAAGTTCCGTGAGGTCTTGGAGCGCAAGCGCGACCAACAGGCGGACCGGGCCGCCGATGGGGACGGGACCGGAGCGTCGAAGATCCACGGCACGCACGGCCCGGCGCGCGGCAAGCGCGCGTTCCGGCGCAAGAGCGGCTGACCGCCGCCGTTCTGACCGCCGCCTGCCTGGAGAGGCAGGCGGCGGTCAGAACGGCCGGACCGGGGATGCGCCCTCGGCGAGCACGGCGGCGAGAAGTCCGGGGAACCGCGCGTCCAGTTCGGTGCGGCGCAGCGACACCCAGCGGTGGGTGCCGTCGACCCGGGTCGTCGTGATACCCGCCGTGCGGAGCACCCTCAGGTGGTGCGACATCGTTGACTTGCCGCATTCCAGCCCGGCCATGGCCTGGACCTGGCCGCAGCACGCCTCGCCAGTGGCGGCCAGCGCGCGGACGGTCGCCAGCCGGCCCGGATCGGCCAGCGCAGCCAGCACGCTGGTCAGGTTCAGCTCGCGCATTGCTGGTTGGGGCAGGGGTTCGGTCACCGGTCGAGGGTAGTACCGTCGTGGCGAATGTTCGATAGTTGTCGTATGTTGCGATGAGTATCGAACTTTGGCCATGGGGCCAGCGAGGAGAGTCGTGACCGACGCACCGCCCGATCCCCGCCGGTGGCAGATGCTCCCGGTTGTCCTGTCCGCGATCTTCATGTCGCTGTTCGACTTCTTCGTCGTCAATGTCGCCGCGCCGTCGGTGCGGACCGAGCTGCACGCCACCGACGTGGCCCTGGAGCTCATCGTCGGCGGGTACGCCTTCGCCTACGCCAGCGGACTGATCACCGGCGGCCGGTTGGGCGACCTGTTCGGGTACCGCCGGCTGTTCGTGCTCGGCATGGGCGCCTTCACCGTCGCGTCGGTGCTGTGTGGGGTGGCGGCCAGCCCGGGGCAGCTCGTCGCGGCTCGGTTGTTCCAGGGGTTCGCCGCTGCGGCGATGGTGCCCCAGGTGCTCGCGCTGATCACGGCGACGTTCCCGGGCGTGGAACGCCCGAAGGCGCTGTCCTGGTTCGGGGTCACGGTCGGGGTTGGCTCGGTGGCCGGCCAGGTGCTGGGCGGGGTGTTGCTGGACGCCGACCTGTTCGGGCTCGGCTGGCGGGCGATCTTCCTGGTCAACCTGCCGATCGGCCTGGTCGTGATCGCCCTGGCCAGCCGCTGGCTGCCGCCGGCCGCAGCCGCGAAGCGGCCTCGGCTGGACCCCGTCGGTTCGGTCGGCGTCTCGCTCGCTGTCGCGTTGGTTCTGGTGCCGCTGGTGCTCGGACGCAGCGAGGGGTGGCCGGTGTGGACCCTGGTGGCTCCCGCCGTCGCCGTCCCGGTGCTCATCGGCACGTTGGCGTGGGAGCGGGCGCTGCACCTGCGCGGTGGCCAGCCGGTCATCGATCCTGCGCTCTTCCGCAACCGGCATTTTTCCGCCGGCCTCGCGGTCAACGTGGCGATCATGGCGTTCTTCGGCAGCTTCATGTTCGCCCTGACCCTGGTCCTGCAGTCGGGCCTGCGGCTGTCGCCGCTGGAGGCCGGCCTGACCTTCGGGCCGCTCGGTGCGGCGTTCGCGATCACCTCGATGCTTGCCCGGGGCGCCGTGGCCCGGTACGGCGCGCGGGTGATCACCGTCGGCACGCTGGTCAGCGGCACGGGCCTGCTGACGTTGCTGGTGGAGGTCTCGCTTTCCGGCGCGTCGGTCAGCCCGCTGCGGATGGCGGTCCCGATGGCCGTGGTCGGGATGGGGAACGGCCTGATCGTGCCGTCCCTGATCGGGGTGGTGCTCACCGGCGTCGACCCGCTGCGGGCAGGGTCGGCGGCGGGTGTGCTGACCACCGCGCAACAGTTCGCCAGCGCCCTGGGCGTGGCCACGCTCGGTGAGCTCTTCTTCGCCGTGCTCGGTATCCGGGCGGACCGGACCGGCTTCCTGTACGCCCTCGGTTGGGTCCTCGCGGTTGACCTCGCGCTGGTCGCCGTTGCCGCCGGGCTGTCCACCCTGCTGCCCACCTCGGGCGGCGGCCCGCGGGTGACGATCCCGGCGAGCCGGTCCGGGTATGAGCCGGAGCTCATGACGAGTGACCGTTAGGCGGCGTGCTCAGAGCCGCACCGTCGGATCCAGGAGCACCGTCGGATCCAGGAGCACCGTCAGATCCAGGAGGGGAACCACATCTCCGACTGCCACCGGTCGAAGGTGATCAGGTTGCCGACCAGGATCGGGTGCAGCCAGACGAAGTTCATCACGACCAGGGCGAGGTAGCCGCTCAGCGCGGTCGCCCCGATCCGGCGTCGGACCTTGCCGGCACCATGCGGGCCGAGCACGTCACCGAGCGCCATGGCCACCGCGATGACCAGGAACGGCACCAGCGGCAGCATGTAGAAGAAGAACATCGTCCGATCCAGGTTGATCATCCAGCTCAGCCAGCCGGCACCGAACGCCACCCACACCGCGCCCGCCCGCCAGTCCCGCCGGGAGATGACCAGCCACGCCGTCCAGACCAGCGCCGGCAGGAAGGCCCACCACAGAGCCGGCGTGCCGACCGCGAGGATCTCCCGCACGCAGCTCGTCGCGCCACAGGTCTGCGGCACCTCGGTCTGCGGCGGGTAGTAGTACGACACCGGCCGTCCGTCCACCAGCCAGGCCCAGGGCATCGACTGGTAGGGGTGCGCCTGGGACAGCTCATCGTGGAAGTGCAGAATCCAGCCGTGGTACTGGACGAGGGACCGCACCGCGTCCGGCAGGAACGGCCAGCGGCTCGGGGTGGTGATCCCCGACAATGCCCAGCCTGCCGGGTTGGCCTCCGCCCAGTGCCGGTTCCACGCGTTCTCGGAGAGGAACCAGCCGGTCCAGGTTGCCAGGTAGGCCAGCAGCGGTACCACCAACATCGCCCACAGGGCCCACGGCGCGTCGCGCAGCACCGTCCCCGCCGTGGGTCTGGGTACCCCGATCGAACGGCGGGCCGCCCGGTCCCACAGCAGTGACAGCACGGCGAATCCCGCCAGGAAGTACACCGCGCTCCACTTGACCCCGCAGCCCGCCCCGAGCAGCACCCCGCCCAGCAGCCGCCACGGTCGGGGGCCCAGCCCGGGACCGAGGGCCCGGACGTCGCCGGCTCCCACCATCCGGGCCAGCCGGGAGCGCACCGCGTCCCGGTCCAGCACCAGGCAGGCGAACCCGGCCAGCACCAGGAGCTGGAGGAAGACATCCAGCAGCGCGACCCGGCTGTGCACCACCGAGAGTCCGTCGAGGGCCAGCAGCAGCCCGGCGACACCGCCGAGCAGGGTGGAGCGGGTCATCCGCCGGACCAGCCGGACCAGGATCAGCACGGCCAGCGTGCCGGCCACCGCCGAAGGCACCCGCCAGCCGAGCTCGGTGTGCCCGAACAGCCGCTCACCGAGCACGATGAGCCATTTCCCGAGTGGGGGATGGACGATGAACAGGTAGCCGGGGTTGTTCTCGTATCCGCCGTTGAGGAGCATCTCGCGCGCCTCGGTCGCGTAGTACACCTCGTCGAAGACCATCCCCTTGGGGTAGCCCAGGCCCCAGAACCTGATCACGCCGGCCAGCGCGGTCACGACCGTCGTGGCCAGCCACGATGCCACCCGATCGGATGGCATCCGGACCCGGAGCGCCGCGAACGCGGGCTGGATGGCGGGCAGCCACACATCCCGACGGTCGGGCGGGTCCGGCGAGCAGGAGGACGGCACCGCGGCATGCCCGGGCACCGTCAATGACATGCCGGCGAGCATAGGCGGTGCGCGGTGCGCCCTGCTTAGCGAGGCGTCCGGCCACCTCTGCCGCGTGAGCTGGGATCACCCGGGGCTGTACGTCACCTGCCAGGTGGCGCCGCCGTCCGTGCTGGCGAGGATCCGGGCCCCGTCGACGGCCGCGTAGACGGTGCCGCCATGCGTGGCCAGCGCCTCGGGAGGGGCGGGCAGCGCGCCGCGCCGCGACCACTTCGTGCCACCGTCGGTCGAGCGCCACACGATCCCGGCCAGATCGCCTCCCCAGATCTCCGGGCTCTGGTCCCAGGTCAGGACGGTGAACTGCGGGGCGTCGCCGACCTGTAGCCAGGTACGCCCGCCATCGGTCGAACGCATCAGCCCGTCCCGCCCCACGGCCAGGATCGTGTCCGCCTCGGTGGGGCTGACCGCGAAGGCACCCATCGGGACCGTGGCCCGCCGCTGCCAGGTACGCCGGTCGGTGCTGACCATGAACGTGGCGTCTCGCGCGCTGTAGCCGTAGACCGCGCCGTGGGCGGCGCGCAGACCGTGGAAGTCGGCCGCCCCCGGGAGCGAGAGGGTGCGCCAGGTGACGCCCCCGTCGGTCGACTCGACCAGGCCGAGGTCGGCCGGGCCGCCGTCGCCGGTGCCGGGATGGCCCGACGCCAGGAAGTGCCCGGGGCCGACCACCGCGAAGCCCATCAGGTCCGGGGCCTGCGTGGAGACCCGGACGACCGAGTGTTCGCCGGCCACCCGGAAGAGCCCGTGGTGGGTCGCCGCGTACACCGTCCGGCTGGCCGGGTCGATGGACAGACCGTGGATATGCCCGAACTCGTCACCGGCGGCGGTCGGTCCCCCACCGCCTGCCGGGTTGCGGGACCCGGCGACGAAGGCCGTCCCGCCGACGATGATCACCGCAGCGACCACGCCGCCGACCAGCAGCCACGGTATGGAAGCTCGTCCCGATGGCGGTGCGGTGGATGGCCTGGCCGCGCCCGGGGCGGACCTCGTCCTCGGTCGGGTGTCGCCTGAGTTCTTGCTCATCTGACCTCCACACCCGCTTCCGAGGACGTCCCGGGTGCCGGCGAGCGGGAGCCGGCGTTCGGGCGGGAACCGCCGGCCATCACCAGCGGGTCGGTCCGGTCCCCACCGTGGACTCCGCCGATGAAGGAACCGGCCGCGACACATGAAGGTTCTCGGTAGATCCCACCTGTCCCGCGGCGCGACGCGCCCGGTGCTGGCGCAACCCGGCATGGTCCACAGGAGAACTTCACGGTTCCGTCATCGATCCGTGCGGATCATGGCGGGATCGTCGGGGACCTCGGCTGGCCGGCACGGTCAACGTCGATCTGGAAGGTCAGGATTGCAGTGGATGCTCCGCGATGGCCGTGGACGGTCCCCCGGGACCCGCGCACCAGCCTGCTCTGGGTGGCACTTACAGGACTTCTCGTGCTGGTGGGCGTGGGCGGGTACGCCGCGGGCACCGCCCAGAGAACGCCGCCATCGTCGTCCGTCGTGGCGAGCGATGGTCACGATCACGTCCATCCCACGGCCGGATCGGACATGACGGGCCATGACATGACGGGCCATGACATGACGGGCCATGACGCGAGCCGTGCGGAACACCCCACCGCGCCCGCCGACCAGCCGCGGGCGATCGTGCTCGGAACCTTCGCCGCGGTCGACGTTGGCGTGCTCGCCGCGGCGGCGGCCTGGCGCAGGCGGCGGCCCTACCCGCTGCCCCGCCACCTCGACGGCGCACCCGCCCGGAGCGGAGGATCGCGATGACGGCGGCCGGGCCGCGCCCGCTGATGGCCGCCGTGCTCCGCAGCCGCCTGTACCCAGGCGTGTTGCAGTGGGCCACCGCGGCCGTGTTCGTGCTGGTCGGGTACGAGCTGCTGGCGGGACCGCGGGCCGCGCACGACAATCTCGGCACCGCGCTGACCTGGGTTGTGTGGTGGCCGGTGATCCCAGTCGTCTTCGTGTTGGTCGGCCGGTTCTGGTGTGCGATCTGCCCGTTCGGCACGCTGTCGGACGCCGTGCAGCGGTTGGTCGGAGTGCACCGCCCGGTGCCACGCTTCCTCAGGCGGTACGGGATCTGGGTCATCGACGCGCAGTTCATCGCGATCACCTGGGCCGACCACGTCTGGGGGATCGTCGCGTCGCCCTGGGGTACGGGTGTGCTCCTGCTGCTGCTCACCACCGCCGTGGTGGCCTCCGGTGCGTTCTTCCAGCGCCGGACCTTCTGCCGGCACCTGTGCTTCCTCGGTGGGCTGTCGGGCAACTACGCCCGTACCGGCATGGTTGCCCTCCGGGCTGACCAGGCGATCTGCGCGACCTGCACCGCGCGGGCTGCGTGCTATCACGGTGGACCGGCCGCCCCGGCCTGCCCGCTGTTCGAGTTCCCGCGCACCATGGACTCCGCCGCGAACTGCAACCTGTGCGCCAACTGCGTGAAGAACTGCCCGAACGACGCGCTGACCCTCACCGTGCGGCCGCCGACGACGGAGCTGTGGACAGTCCGGAAACCAGTCCCCGAGCACGCCTTCCTCGCCGCGGCGATCATGGGGATCGTCTTCATCCAGAACATCACGATGCTCGGTGTCTGGACGGACACCCTGGCGTGGGTGGCGCGGACCACCGGGCTCAGCAGCATCCCGATCGTCTTCACGCTGGCATTCACGGTGGCGATCGCCGCTCCGACGCTGCTGCTCGCCGCTGCGTCCTGGGTGGCGGCCCGGCGCGGCGCGGAGACCACGTGGCGTACCTTCGCCCGGTTCGGCTACGCCCTCATCCCGCTGGACATCGCCGGGCACCTCGCCCACAACCTGTTCCATCTGCTGGCCGAGGGGAAGGCAGTCTTGATCACCGCGTCGGCGCTGGTCGGTGCCGGCCACGCTGGTGGTTCAACCGCTCTCGTCTCCGGCAGCACCATCCGGCTGATCCAGTACGGCGTCCTCGCCGCGGGCATCGCCGGCTCCGGGTACACCGTGTGGCGGATCAGTCGGGCGCGCTACGGCGCCTGGTCCGGCACGCTGCGCGCCGTGCTGATCCCGAACCTGGTCCTGCTGACGGTCCTCAGCGCGGTGAACGTCGTCCTGTTCGCCATGCCCATGACCATGCGGATGTAGCCGTGACCGTCGCGGGCCCGGATCGCTAGCCTTGCCGGGTGCCTTCCGCCGACGTCCACCCGGGCCGGGTGATCCTGGCCGGCGTACCGATCGGGGACCCGGCCGACGCGAGCGCCCGGCTCCGGGCCGCGCTGGCCAGCGCCGGGGTGGTGGCAGCCGAGGACACCCGGCGGCTGCGGCGGCTGACCGCCGACCTCGGCGTCACCCCCACCGGCCGGGTGGTCTCCTACCACGATGCCAACGAGCGGAGCCGGACTCCCGAGCTGGTCGCGGCGCTGCGCGACGGGCTCGACGTCCTGGTGGTCACCGACGCGGGGATGCCGAGCGTCTCCGACCCCGGATACCGGCTGGTCACGGCCGCGGTGGCGGAAGGGATCACGGTCACCGTGCTGCCCGGCCCCTCCGCGGTCACCACCGCGCTCGCCGTCTCCGGCCTGCCGTGCGACCGGTTCTGCTTCGAGGGGTTCCCGCCCCGCAAGGCCGGGGAGCGGCGCGCCGCGCTGGCCCGGCTGGCCACCGAGGCGCGGACGATGGTGTTCTTCGAGGCGCCGCACCGGTTGGCGGGAACGCTGGCCGACATGGCGGCCGCGTTCGGCCCGGCCCGGCCGGCGGTGGTGTGCCGGGAGCTGACCAAGACCTACGAGGAGGTACGCCGCGGGACCCTCGCCGAGCACGCGGCATGGGCCACCGGACAGGTCCGGGGCGAGGTCACGGTGGTGGTCGCCGGGGCAGTGGCCGCACCGGCCCAGACCGCCCCGGCAGTGCTGGCCGGGGCGGTGGCCGACCGGGTGGCTGCCGGCGAGGATCGCAAGGCGGCGCTGACGGCCGTGGCCCGGCAGGCCGGCGTCCCGCGGCGGGCGGTGTACGACGCCGTGCTCGCCGCTCGCGATCCAGGGTAGGGGCCGCTGCGTTGGGGGCCGCTGCGTTGGGGGCCGCTGCGTTGGGAGCGGCTGCGTTGGGGGCGGCTGCGGCGCCAGCGGCACCCGCGTCACTAGGCTGACCACCATGTCGAGCGGGAAGCATGTCCTCACCGCGGTCGCGTGGCCGTACGCCAGCGGGCCGCGCCACATCGGTCACGTCGCCGGGTTCGGCGTGCCGTCCGACGTGTTCGCCCGCTACCAGCGAATGGCCGGCAACCGGGTGCTCATGGTCAGCGGGACCGACGAGCACGGCACCCCGATCCTCGTCGCCGCCGACCAGGCTGGCCGGACCCCACGGGAGACCGCCGACCATTTCAACCGGGTGATCGCGGAGGACCTGCGCGACCTCGGCCTCTCCTACGACCTGTTCACCCGCACCACGACCCGCAACCACTACGCGATCGTTCAGGAGATCTTCCTCGGCCTGCTGCGCAACGGGTACGTCTTCCCGAAGACGGCGATGGGCGCGATCTCGCCGTCGACCGGCCGCACCCTTCCCGACCGGTACATCGAGGGCACCTGTCCGATCTGCGGCTACGACGGGGCCCGCGGCGACCAGTGCGACCAGTGCGGCAACCAGCTCGACCCGATCGATCTGATCAACCCGCGGAGCAAGGTCAACGGCGAGGTCCCGAAGTTCGTCGAGACCGAGCACTACTTCCTCGACCTGCCGGCGTTCGCCGAGTCGCTGGCGGGCTGGCTGCGGACCCGCACGAGCTGGCGTCCGAACGTGGTGAAGTTCTCGCTCAACCTCCTGGACGACCTCAGGCCACGGGCGATCACCCGGGACCTGGACTGGGGCGTGCCGGTGCCCCTGCCCGGCTGGCAGGACCGTTCCGACAAGCGGATCTACGTCTGGTTCGACGCCGTGATCGGCTACCTGTCGGCGTCGATCGAGTGGGCCCGGCGTTCCGGCGACCCGGAGGCATGGCGGGCGTGGTGGCAGAGCGAGACCGCCGAGGCGCACTACTTCATGGGCAAGGACAACATCGTCTTCCACTCCGAGATCTGGCCGGGGATGCTGCTCGGCTACTCCGGGCGGGGTGACCGGGGCGGCGAGCCGGGCCGGCTGGGCGCGCTGAACCTCCCCTCCGACGTGGTCTCCAGCGAGTTCCTCACCATGGAGGCGCGCAAGTTCTCCGCCTCGCGGGGAGTCGGGATCCTGGTCCGTGACTTCCTCGAGCGGTACGACGCCGACGCGTTGCGCTACTACCTGTCGGCGGCCGGTCCGGAGACCCAGGACACCGACTTCACCTGGTCGGAGTTCCTCCGCCGCAACAACGACGAGCTGGTGGCCGGCTGGGGCAACCTGGTCAACCGGTCGATCTCGATGGCGGCGAAGAACGTCGGGTACATCCCCGCCGCGGGCGCCCTCACCGACGCCGACGCCGCGCTGCTGGCCACCGCGAAGGCGGCGTTCGGCACCGTCGGGGAGCAGCTCGGCAGGTCCCGGTTCAAGGCGGCGATCACCGATGTGATGCGGGTTGTCGCCGAGGCGAACAAGTACCTGTCGGACACCGCGCCCTGGAAGCTGAAGGACACCGACCCGGAGCGGATGGCGACGGTGCTGCACGTGGCGCTGCAGGTGGTGGACGACTGCAAGAGCCTGCTCACGCCGTTCCTGCCGGCCTCGGCGCAGCGGATCCATGAGCTGCTCGGTGGCACCGGCACCTGGTCGGGGATGCCCGAGCTGCGCGCGGCCAGCGAGGAGGGCGGCCCGGACTACTCGGTGCTGACCGGGGAGTACCGGACCGAGGCGCGGTGGGAGTCGGTGCCGCTGCCGGTGGGGCGTCCCCTCCAGCCGCCGACCCCGGTGTTCGCCAAGCTCGATCGGTCCATCGTGGACCGTGAGCTGGCCCGGCTGGAGGGCGGCGAGTGAGCCCGCGATCCGACGGTCCGGCCGGCCGGTCCGGTGAGCCGCCACCACCGCCGGAGCCGTTGCCGGTGCCGGCCCTGGACAGCCACTGCCATCTGGACCTGCTGGGGGTGCCGGTCGAGCGGGCGCTGGCCGAGGCGCTGGCGGTGGGGATCACCTCGGTGGTCCAGGTCGGGGTGGACCTGCCGTCGTCACGATGGTCGGCCGAGACCGCGGCGGCGTACCCGGAGGTCGTCGCCACGGTGGCGCTGCACCCCAACGAGGCGCCCCGGCTGGCCGAGGCCGGCCGGCTGGAGGAGGCGCTGGCCGAGCTGGACCGGCTCGCCGCGCTGCCCCGGGTGCGCGGGATCGGGGAGACCGGTCTGGACTACTACCGGACCGGTCCGGACGGGGTCGCCGCCCAGCAGGAGTCCTTCCGGCGGCACATCGACCTCGCCGTCCGGCACCGGCTCGCGCTGGTCATCCATGACCGTGAGGCGCACGGTGACGTGTTGCGCATTCTTGAGGAGGAGGTGTCACCCGATCGGGTAGTCTTCCACTGCTTTTCTGGTGACGCGGAGATGGCTAAGGTGTGCGCCGACCGAGGTTACTTCCTGAGCTTCGCCGGAAACGTGACGTTCAAGAACGCTCGGGCCCTGCGAGATGCGGTCGCGGTTGCGCCGGCTGACCAGCTCCTGGTCGAGACGGACGCACCGTTCCTGACCCCGATGCCGTACCGCGGACGGCCCAACGCGCCGTACCTCGTTCCGCTCACTCTGCGCTACATCGCTGAGGTGAAAGGCGTTGACCCGAATGACCTCTGTGCCGCCGTATCCCGGACGGGGCAACAGGTCTTCGGTCCCCTGTGACACGAATTACCACGCGACGCATCGGCTGGCCAAACCCGATGCCGGCGCCTATCGTTCCCAGACGTTTGGCCGGGGTGGGCACGCTCCGGGCTCATGGTGGCTCGATGAGGACGCGGCGCAGACCCAGCAACTCTGGTTTCCCGCCCCCGCCGAGCCCAGCCCGGACCCGCGTCCCCTGCCCGGGAGGCACTCGGTTGGGAGCTCTGTGGAGAGTCCGCTACGTCGCACGCGACTGACTCCCCTCAAGTCCGGTATCTATGGATTCGTTCTCGTGGTGCTGCTCGGCGGCTCGCTCGCCTGGGCGGGGCTGGAAAAGAAGGTCACCCTCAGCGTCGATGGCGGTACCCGGCAGGTCGGCAGCTACGCCACCACCGTCGGTGGGCTCCTCGACGATCAGCATCTTTCGGTCGGCCAGCACGACACGCTGGCACCCGGCCGCGACGCGGCCCTGAAGTCCGGCGCCGAGGTCGTCCTCCGCCGGGGCCGGATGCTGACCCTCAGCGTCGACGGCCACACCCGGCAGATCTGGGTCACCGCCACCTCGGTCGCCGAGGCCCTGGACCAGATCGGCTACCGCCAGGGCGACCTGTACCTGTCGGCGTCCCGGTCGCAGCGGCTGCCGCTGGACGGGTTCACGCTGACCATCCGGACGCCGAAGCGGATCACCGTCGTGACCGACGGCAGGTCCCGGGCGATCACGACGTCGGCCGCGACCGTCCGCGAGGCGTTGGTCGGCAGCGGGATCACGGTGGCCGACACCGACCGGATGTCGGTGGCCACGGGCACGCCGGTCACCGAGGGCATGATCGTCGTCCTGGTCCGGGTCCGGTACCAGACGGTGACCGTGACCGCACCGCTGCCACCTCCGGTGGTCAGGAAGGACGACGCCACCCTGATCAAGGGCCAGCAGGTCGTCGAGAAGGCTGGGGTGGCCGGCACCCAGAAGGTCACCTACCTGGTGGTCTACATCGCCGGCAAGGAGAGCGGGCGCACCGCGCAGCGCACCCAGGTCATCACCGCCGCCCAGCCCCAGGTGATCCGGGTCGGCACCAAGGCACCGCCGAGCCCGCCTGCCTCCACCTCGGGGCTGAACTGGGATGCCCTCGCCCAGTGTGAGTCGGGCGGCAACTGGTCCATCAACACCGGCAACGGGTTCTACGGCGGGTTGCAGTTCGACTACGGCACCTGGCTGTCGAACGGTGGCGGCGTGTACGCGCAGCGCGCCGACCTGGCCACCAGGGCGCAGCAGATCGCGATCGGCGAGAAGCTGTACGCCGCCCGGGGCAGCTCGCCGTGGCCGGTCTGCGGGACGCACCTGCACGACCCGTAGGTCGTCCACGTTGGAGGTCATCTACCCTGACGGCCGTGACGGACGGGCTGCTGGGTCCCGCGCAGATCCGGGATCTGGCGGCCCGTCTCGGCGTCCGGCCCAGCAAGTCGCTCGGGCAGAACTTCCTGCACGACGCGAACACCATCCGTCGCATCGTGCGCACCGCCGAGCTCGCCGCGGATGACGTCGCGATCGAGATCGGACCCGGCCTGGGCTCGCTCACCCTCGGCCTCCTCACGGCCTGCCGCGCGGTGGTCGCGATCGAGGTCGACCCGGTGCTGGCCGGCGCGCTCACCGGCACCGTGCGGGATCGGGTGCCGGCGGTGGCCGATCGGTTGACCGTGCTCAACGCGGACGCGCTGACCCTCGGCGCGCTGCCGGACCCGCAGCCCACCGCCCTGGTCGCGAACCTTCCCTACAACGTGGCAGTCCCGGTCCTGCTGCACCTGCTCGCGGCGCTGCCGACGGTGCGCCACGGTCTGGTCATGCTGCAGGCCGAGGTGGCCGACCGACTGACGGCCGGCCCCGGGTCGAAGGTGTACGGCGTGCCGTCGGTGAAGCTGGCCTGGTACGCGGCCGCCCGCCGGGCCGGCGCCGTGCCGCGCACGGTGTTCTGGCCGGCGCCCAACGTCGACTCCGGGCTGGTGGCCTTCCACCGCCGGGACCCACCCTCCGGGGCCGACCGGGTGGCCACCTTCGCCGTGGTCGACGCGGCGTTCGCCCAGCGCCGCAAGACCCTGCGGGCGGCGCTGGCCGGCTGGGCGGGGTCGCCGGCCGCCGCGGAGCGGGTGTTGCGGGCGGCCGGCGTGGACCCCGGCGCCCGCGGCGAGGGGCTCGATGTGGCGGCGTTCGCGCGGGTGGCCGCCGCCCGCACCCAGCAGCCCGCGGGGTGACCGACGCGACCTCGGGCAGCCGCTGGGTGGCGCACTAGAGTCGGGACGTCCACCTGAGTGAGGAGACCCGCTGTCACCGCTGGTTGGCGTGCCGGAACCGGTGTGCGTCCGGGTCCCTGCCAAGATCAACTTACATCTGCACGTCGGTGCGGTGCGCCCGGACGGCTACCACGAGCTGGTGACCGTGTTCCAGGCCGTGTCGCTGTATGACGAGGTGACGGCGACCGCCGCGCGCACGCTGACGCTGTCGGTCTCCGGGGCGGACGCCGGATCGGTGCCGGCCGACGAGCGGAACCTCGCCTGGCGGGCGGCGGTGCTGCTCGCCAGGCGCGCTGGCGTCGACCCCGCCGTGCACCTTGAGCTGCGCAAGGGGATCCCGGTGGCCGGCGGGATGGCCGGCGGTTCGGCGGACGCGGCCGCCACCCTGGTGGCCTGCGACGTGCTGTGGGGTACCGGGCTGAGCCGGTCGGAGCTGACCGAGATCGCCGTGGAGATCGGCAGCGACGTCGCCTTCGCGCTGGTGGGAGGCACCGCGCTGGGCACCGGCCGGGGTGAGCGGCTGACCCCCGTGCTCGCCAGTGGGCGCTGGCACTGGGTGCTCGGCATCGCCGACGGCGGGCTGCCGACACCGCGGGTCTATCGGGAGCTCGACCGGATGAGAGACGCGGGCGCCACACCGGAGCAGCCGGCCGCCGCCGACCCGGCCGGATTGATCAACGCGTTGCGGGTGCACGACCCTGACATGCTCGGTGAGCTGCTGGTCAACGAGCTCCAACCGGCCGCCGTCTCGCTCCGTCCGGAGCTGCGGCGGGCGCTGCGGGCCGGGGTCGAGGCCGGCGCGCTCGGCGGGCTGGTGTCCGGGTCCGGGCCGACGTGTGCGCTGCTGGCCCGCAGCGAGGAGCACGCCGTCCGGCTCGCCGCGTCGCTCGCCGGTGCTGGGGTGTGGCGCACGGTGCGGGTCGCGCAGGGACCGGTGGCCGGCGCCCGGGTGCGGGAGGCGTGAGTCGTTGACCATCCCGCGGGCCAACCTCGTCAACGCCGAGAACGTGAGCAAGGCGTTCGGCACCACGGTCGTGCTGGAGCCGACGTCGCTGGGGGTCGGCGCCGGTCAGCGGATCGGCCTGGTCGGGCCGAACGGTGCCGGCAAGTCGACGGTGCTTGGCCTGCTCACCGGTCGGGTGGAGCCGGATGCCGGTCGGGTGCGGCTGGGTGCCGGCGTGCGGGTCGGTTACCTCGACCAGCACGCCGACCTGGCGTCACCAGGGCAGCGCGGAGCGCCCGCCGAGGACCCGCCTGCCGAGGACCCGCCCGCCGCCCTCACGGTGCGCGACGTCGTGCTCCATTCCGGCGCGTACGCCGCCGAGCACGAGTGGGCCGGAGACGCCCGGGTGCGCGCCGTGCTCGACGGTCTCGGGCTGCATGAGCTCGGGCTGGACACCCCGGTGAGGCGGATGTCCGGCGGTGAGCGGCGACGGGTCGGGCTGGCCGCGGTGCTCGTGCACGACACCGACCTGCTGGCGCTGGACGAGCCGACCAACCACCTCGACGTCGAGGCCGTCGACTGGCTCGCCGGGCACCTGCGGGTCCGCCGTGGTGCGCTGCTCGTGGTGACGCACGACCGGTGGTTCCTGGACGCGGTCTGCGACCAGACCTGGGAGGTCGCCGACGGGCGGGTGTGGCGGTACGACGGCGGCTACGCGGCGTACGTGCTGGCCCGGGCCGAGCGGTCCCGCCAGGCTGCCGCAACCGAGACCCGGCGGCAGAACCTGCTGCGCAAGGAGCTGGCCTGGCTACGGCGCGGTGCCCCGGCCCGGACCAGCAAGCCGAAGTTCCGGGTGGACGCGGCGTCTGCCCTGATCGGGGACGAGCCACCACCGCGGGACTCCGTCCAGCTCCACCGGTTCGCCGCCGCCCGCCTCGGCCGGAGCGTCTACGACCTGGAGGACGTCACCCTGCGGGTCGGGGACCGGACCTTGCTCGACCGGGCCACCTGGCGCATCGGGCCGGGCGATCGGGCTGGCCTGATCGGCGTCAACGGGTCGGGCAAGACCACCGTGCTCCGGCTGCTGACCGGGCAGGTCGTTCCCGCCGGGGGGCGCGTGGTGGTTGGTGCCACCGTCCGGACCGGCTACCTGTCCCAGGAGGTCGCCGAGCTGGCGCCGCGCGGCGTGGGGGAGCCGCCGTTGCGGGTGCTGGAAGCGATCGAGGAGGTCGGCCGGGTTGCCCGGCTCGGTGCGGTCGAGCTGTCCGCCGCCCAGCTCGCCGAACGCTTCGGGTTCTCCCGCGGCCGGCACTGGACGCCGGTCGAGGAGCTCTCCGGCGGCGAGCGGCGCCGGCTCCAGCTCATGCGGCTGCTCATGAGCGAGCCGAACGTGCTGCTGCTCGACGAGCCGACCAACGACCTGGACGTGGACACCCTGACCGCGCTGGAGGACCTGCTGGACGGCTGGCCCGGTTCGCTCGTGGTGGTCAGCCACGACCGGTACCTGATCGAGCGGGTCTGCGACACGGTGTACGCCCTGCTCGGTGATGGTCAGCTCGCGGCGCTTCCCGGTGGCGTGACCGAGTACCTGGAGCGGCGCATGGCCAGCCGAACCATCGGTGGGCAGCCGGTGGTTGCCTCGCGGCCCACCGGGTCCCTGCCGGCCCCGCCGGCCCTGCCGGCCCCGCCGGCCGCGACCACGGCGGCGCGCCGCCGCGAGGACCGCAAGGAGCTCGTCCGGTTGGAGCGGCAGATCGGCCAGCTCGAACGGCGTGAGACGGAGCTGCACGACGATCTCGTCCGGCACGCCACGGACTACGTCCGGGTCGGCGAGCTCGACGCCGCGCTGCGCTCGGCGCTGGCCGAGCGGGAGCAGCTGGAGGCGGAGTGGCTGGCGGTCGCGGAGCGGCTCGACGTCGGGTAGCTCGCCCGCCGTACGGTCAGCGCGGCACCCGCAGCGCTGGCTTCTTGTCCAGATGGGACAGCCCGTTCCAGGCGAGGTTCACCAGGTGTGCGGCCACCTCGTCGCGCCGTGGCCGGCGCTCGTCCAGCCACCATTGGCCGGTCAGCGCCACCATCCCGACGAGGGCCTGCGAGTACAGCCCGGCGAGCTTGGCGTCGTAGCCGCGCGCCTTGAACTGGCCGCCGAGAATGTACTCGACCTGGCTGGCGATGTCCCCGATCAGGCTGGAGAAGGTGCCCGATGTGCTGGCCACCGGGGAGTCCCTGATCAGGATCTGGAATCCGTCGGACTCGTCCTCGATGTAGGTCAGCAGGGCGAGCGCTGCCTGCTCCAGCAGCTCCCTGGGGTGGCCGGCGGTGAGCGCCGTGGTGACCCGCTCCAGCAGCCGCCTCATCTCCCGGTCCACCACGACCGCGTACAACCCCTCCTTGCCGCCGAAGTGCTCGTAGACCACCGGCTTGCTCACCCCGGCGCGGGCGGCGATCTCCTCGATGGAGGTCGCCTCGAAGCCGCGTTCGGCAAACAGCGTCCGCCCGACGTCCAGCAGTTGCTGGCGACGTTCCTTGCCGGTCATCCGCACTCGCGGCCTGCCGCCTTTGGGATGGTTGTCTTCGGTCACGTCGCTCATCGTGCCAGCCTGAGCCGGAGCGGGCGGCCGGGCAACCGGCTCAGTTCGAGCGCCGGGCGGCCAGGCGTGCCCGGGCCGGCCAGCGGACGTCGTACACCCAACCGAACCGTTCCATGATCGCGATGAGCCGAGCCGAGATGTCGAGCTGCCCGCGCAGCACACCGTGCCGGGCGCAGGTCGGGTCCGCGTGGTGCGAGTTGTGCCAGCTCTCCCCGAAGCTGATGATCGCCAGCGGCCAGAAGTTGGTGGACCTGTCCCGGGCCTCGAACGGCCGCTCGCCGATGACGTGGCAGACCGAGTTCACCGACCAGGTCACGTGGTGCAGCAGGCTGATCCGGACCAGGCTGGCCCAGAAGAACGCGGTGAGCGCGCCGGTCCAGGACATCGCCCACAGTCCGCCGATGAGGGCGGGGAGCAGCAGGCTCACGGCGAGCCAGACGCCGAAGAGGTGGTCGGCACGGCTGATGTCCCGGTCGGCGAGCAGATCCGGGGTGAACCGCTCCTCGTTGGTCCGCTCCCGGCCGAACAGCCATCCCATGTGCGCGTGCCCCATTCCCTTGGACAGCGCGCGGAGGCTGGTGCCGTACCGCCACGGTGAGTGCGGGTCGCCGTCCTTGTCGCTGAACTGGTGGTGCCGTCGGTGGTCGGCGACCCACCGGATCACCGGGCCCTGTACGGCGAGGCTCCCGGCGATCGCCAGCGCGATCCGGAGCGGCCGGCGCGCCTTGAACCCGCCGTGGGTGAAGTAGCGGTGGAAACCAATGGTCACGCCGAGGCCGGAGAGCAGGTAGAAGGCGAACGCGATGACCATGTCGCGCCATCCCAACCCCCATCCCCAGGCGACCGGGATCGCGGCGAGCAGCGCGAGGAACGGGACGAGCACCAAGATGTAGAGCATGATCTGTTCCCAGGTCGGTCGGGTTCCACTGACGACCGGTTTCGGCCCGAGCCGGCGGGACGGTGCTTCGGTCGTTGAGCTCATGGGCATCCCTCGGGTTCGTGGCCTCCTGGGCCGCAGGTCTCCTTACGTCACCGTAACCTACGGTACCGTAAGTTAGCTAGGGCGGGCCCGGATCTCCTGCGGTGGTCGGGCGTGCGTCCCGTAGTCTTGGCCGGTCGGTGCCGGGTCCGGCGACTCGGCCAGTGGGGGATGGGGTAATGGCAGCCCGCAGGCCTTTGGAGCCTTGCAGTCTCGGTTCGAGTCCGAGTCCCCCAGCCACGGTCTGCCGACTCACCCGCCGGGCTCGGCCCGGCCGGTACACCATGGCTGTTGTGCCACTCATTGGCGGTCCCGCGAACGGCCCGCCACCGGCTCGTTAGCATGAGGTGACCCGCCACCGCCGTTGGGAGCGTCCAGTGTCCGACCCCCGCCCGGCCACCCACCGTCCGGCTGCGGTCGTCATCCTCGCCGCTGGCGAGGGCACCCGGATGAGGTCGACCACCCCGAAGGTCCTGCACCGGCTGCTCGGCCGTACCTTGCTCGGTCATGTGCTGGCGGCCTGCGAGCCGCTGGCCGCCGGGCACACCCTGGTCGTGGTGGGGCACGGCCGGGAGGCGGTGACCGCGAGCCTGCCCGGGCATGCCCGGTCCGTCGTGCAACACGACCAGCACGGCACCGGGCACGCCACCCGCCTCGCGCTGGAGGACATCCCGGCGGCACAGGGCACCATCGTCGTGCTCCCCGGTGACGCTCCACTGCTGACCACCGACACCCTGGCCCGGCTCATCGCCGCCCACGAGGCGTCCACCGCGGTGGCCACCGTGCTGACCACGGAGGTGGCCGACCCGACCGGCTACGGCAGGGTGATCCGCACCGCGGCGGGGGATGTCGTCCGGATCGTCGAGCACGCCGACGCCACTCCGGCCGAGCGGGCCGTCCGGGAGATCAACGCGGGGGTCTACGCGTTCACCGCGGAACCGTTGCGGCAGGCCCTCGGCGCGCTGTCCACCGACAACGTGCAGGGTGAGGAGTACCTCACCGACGTGATCGGCATGTACGTCGACAAGGGCCTTCCGGTCCGGATCGCGGCGGCCGGTCCCCGGGAGACCGAGGGGGTCAACGACCGCGCGCAGCTCGCCGCCGCGGCCCGGGTGATCCGGGACCGGATCGTGACCGGCTGGATGCGTTCCGGCGTCGCCGTGCTGGACCCGGAGACTGTCTGGATCGATGTGGACGTCCGGCTGGAGCCGGACACGACCGTGCTGCCCAACGTGCAGCTGCAGGGCGCGACGACGGTCGCGGCCGGGGCCACCATCGGTCCGGACTGCACGCTGATCGACACCGTGGTGGGCGCCGGGGCGAGGGTGCAGCGGGCACACTGCGACCGGGCCGAGATCGGAGCCGACGTGAGCGTCGGGCCGTACTGCTACCTGCGGCCGGGGACCCGCCTCGGACCCGCCGCCAAGGCCGGCAGCTTCGTCGAGATCAAGGCGTCCGAGATCGGCGCCGGCAGCAAGGTCCCGCACCTGTCCTACGTCGGCGACGCCACCGTCGGCGAACACAGCAACATTGGCGCCGGCACCGTCTTCGTGAACTACGACGGCGTCGCCAAGCACCGCACGGTGATCGGCAGCCATGCCCGCACCGGAGCCGACAACATGTTCGTCGCTCCGGTGACGGTGGGCGACGGCGCCTACACGGCGGCCGGCTCGGTGATCGCCCAGGATGTGCCGGCCGGGGCGCTGGGCATCGGTCGGGCCCGGCAGCGCAACATCGAGGGGTGGGTGGAACGCCGGCGGGCGGGCACCGCGGCGGCGAACGCCGCGGCGCGTGCGGCCGATCCGCAGGGCAGCGGGCACCCGCCGGACGGCGGGCAGCCGCCGGACGGCGGGCCGGCTGACGGTGAGGTGGGGACGGGGCGATGAGCGTGCACCAGTCGGACAACCGCAAGAGCATGATGGTGTTCTCCGGCCGGGCCCATCCCGCACTCGCCCAGGAGGTCTCCCACTTCCTCGGTGTCGGGCTGACCCCCACCTCGCTGCGGGACTTCCCGATCGGCGAGATCTACGTCCGCTACGACGAGTCGGTGCGCGGCTGCGACGCCTTCGTGATCCAGAGCTTCCCGGCACCGGTGAACACCTGGGTGATGGAGCAGCTGATCATGGTGGACGCGCTCAAGCGTGGCTCCGCCAAGCGGATCACGGTGGTCATGCCCTACTACCCCTACAGCCGGCAGGACAAGAAGCACCGCGGCCGGGAGCCGATCTCGGCGCGACTGATTGCCGACCTGTTCAAGACCGCGGGCGCCGACCGGATCCTCACCGTCGATCTGCACACCGCACAGCTCCAGGGTTTCTTCGACGGCCCGGTGGACCATCTGTTCGCGCTGCCGCTGCTGGCGGACCACATCGAGGCCAGGTACGCCGGCCGGGAGCTGGCGGTGGTCTCCCCGGACGCGGGCCGGGTCCGGGTCGCCGAGCGGTGGACCGACCGGCTCGGCGGCTGCCCGCTGGCGTTCATCCACAAGACCCGGGACACCGTCGTACCCAACCAGGTGGTGGCCAACCGGGTGGTGGGTGACGTCGAGGGGCGGGTGTGCGTGCTCGTCGACGACATGATCGACACCGGCGGCACGATCACCAAGGCCGCGGACGTGCTCTTCGACGCCGGCGCCGAGGACGTGGTGGTCGCCGCGACGCACGGCATCCTGTCGGACCCGGCCACCGAGCGGCTGAAGAACAGCCGGATCAGCGAGGTCGTGCTGACCGACACGCTGCCGATCCCGGACGAGAAGCGGTTGGACAAGTACACGGTGCTCTCGATCGCGCCGCTGATCGCCCGGGCGATCCGGGAGGTCTTCGAGGACGGCTCGGTGACGAGCCTCTTCGACGGCGACGCGAGCTGACGGGCGGGCGGGCGGGCGGATCGGATGGGGCAACCATGAACGAGGTCGCGCTGGCGCTGCACCGGCCGCTCGCCGTCGCGGCTGGTCGGTCGAACCTGGTGTGGTCGCCGTACTCGGTGGCCGCGGCGCTCGCCGTGGTCGGTACCGGTGCGGCCGGCCGGACCCGGAAGGAGTTCGTCGACCTGCTCGGCGATCTCGACGAGCTCGGCGCCGTGCTCCGGCCGGCGGCGACCCCGGATCCGGGCGGCGCCAGCTCGCCGCCGGAGCTCGCGGTGGTCAACACGGTGTGGCTGCGCCAGGACCTGGAGCCCACGCCGGCCTACCTGTCCGGGCTGCGGTCCTGGCCCGCCGCCTCGGTCCGGTCCGCCGACTTCGCCGGGGCGAGCGAGCGAGTGCGACTGGAGATCAACGCCGAGGTGGCGGCGACGACCCACGGCCTGATCCGGGACCTGCTCGGCGCGGGAACGGTCCGGCCGGACTCGTGTGCGGTCGCGGTCAACGCACTGTGGCTGCGGGTTGCCTGGTGGCCGGACTTCCCCGAGCAGGCGACCGCGCCGGCGCCGTTCCACGCGCCGACCGGTGAGCGTGCCGTGCCCACCATGCGCCGCTCGGGGTCGCTGAGGTACGCCCAGGTCGGGGGGTGGCGCGCGGTGACCCTCACCACGACCGGACCGATCGCGGTCGACATCCTGCTCCCCGACGGTGACCTCGCGGTGGCCGAGCAGGAGCTGACACCGCGACTGCTCCACACGCTCGGGCAGGGCACACCCACCGATGTCGAGCTGGCGCTGCCCCGTTTCCGGGTGGCCGGAGACGTTCCGCTGGACGAGGTGTTGCCGGCGGTGGGGCTGGTCACCGCCTTTACCGGCGAGGCGGACTTCTCGGGTATCACCGAGACCGAACCGCTGCGGATCGACCGGGTCGTGCACCGCGCCGTGCTGGCCGTCGACGAGCGTGGCCTGGAGGGCGCCGCCGCGACGGCCGTCGTGATGATCACGGCGTCGGCGCACCGGGCCGACCCGGTGCCGTTCCACGTCGACCGGCCGTTCCTGGTCGTGGTCCGGCACCAGCCGACCGGGGCGATCTACTTTCTGGCCCGGGTCACCGAACCGTGACCAGGGACGATTTCGGCTGCTCGTGCGGCAGCGGGTAAACTCGCCACGTTGCCCGGCGAGGGAGTGCCCGCAGCTCCGTGATCGACGGCGGTGTATGCGGACGACAACGGCAGGGGTAACACCGAAGCCACGCCACACCGCCGTACGAGGAGAGCTGTCCCGTGTCCGAGGTCCGAATCGCCGCCGAGTCACGCACCGAGTTCGGTAAGGGCGCCGCGCGCCGAACCCGCCGGTCGGGCAAGATCCCGGCTGTCCTCTACGGGCATGGCACCGACCCCCGGCACGTCGCGCTTCCGGCGCGGGAGTTCGCCCAGGCGATCAAGCGCGGCGGGCTGAACGCGCTGCTGGCGATCGAGCTCGACGGCGGCCAGCAGCTGGCGCTGGCCCGGCAGCTCCAGCGGGACCCGGTGCGCGGCGAGATCGAGCACGTCGACCTGCTCCTCGTCCGGCGTGGCGAGAAGGTGTCGGTGTCCATCCCGGTCACCCTCGTCGGGGATCCGGTCGCGGGTGGGCTGGTCAACCACGAGCTGACCACGGTCGAGGTCGAGGCCGAGGCCACCCACCTGCCGGACTCGGTCGAGGTCAGCATCGCCGGCCTACATGTCGGTGCCCACGTCACCGCCGGTGACCTGCCCCTGCCCAAGGGCGCGACGCTCGTCACCGACGCCACCTACGTGGTGGTGTCCATCCTCGCCGCGCCGACCGCTGCCGCGCATGAGGCGGCCATCGGCGCCACCGAGACGGCCGCCACCGAGGTGGCAGGAGCGTAGGAAGGGTGGCGTGGACGAGCCGTTCTGCGTCGTCGGGCTGGGCAACCCCGGAGCGGAGTACGCCGGGACGCGGCACAATGCCGGCGCCCTCGTCGCCGACGTGCTGGCGGCGCGGCTGGGCGGGCGGTTCTCGGGACACCGCTCCCGCGCCGACGTGCTCTCCGGCCGGCTCGGCTCCGGCCGGCTCGGCTCCGGCGTCCGGGTCGTGCTGGCCAAGCCCCGCTCCTACATGAACGAGTCCGGTGGTCCGGTCCGGGCCGTCTGCGACTTCTACAAGATCACCCCGGACCGGCTGGTGGTGGTGCACGACGAGCTGGACATCGGCTTCGGCGTGCTGCGGCTCAAGCTCGGCGGTGGGGACAACGGGCACAACGGGCTCCGTTCGGTGACCCGGTCGCTGGGCACCGGGGACTACCACCGGGTGCGGTTCGGCATCGGCCGCCCGCCCGGCCGGCAGGACCCCGCCGACTACGTCCTCAGGGACTTCTCGACGGCCGAGCGCCGGGAGCTCCCGCTGCTCCTGGACCGGGCGGCCGACGCCGTCGAGACCCTGCTCGCCGAGGGGCTCGCCGCCGCCCAGAACGCCTTCCACGCCAGCTGAGCGGGCCCGGTCACGGCCCGGTCACGGCGCGGACGCGGACCTCAGCCGGTGTTCCGCAGCCCAGCCGCGACGCCGTTGACGGTGAGCAGCAGGGCGCGGCGCAGCAGCGGATCGTCGTCGCCGGAGCGCAACCGGGCCAGCAGCGCCACCTGGAGGTACGAGATCGGGTCGAGGTAGGCGTCCCGGGTGGCGAGGGTGCGGTGCAGGGTCGGCTGGGAGTCGAGCAGCGTGGACTCCCCGCTCAGCGCCAGCACCTCGGCCACCGTCCGGTGGTGCTCGGCCCGGATGTCGTCGAAGAGGTAGCGCAGCGGGGCCGGCACCAGCGACGTGACGTAGTGCGCGGCGATCCCCAGGTCGGTCTTGGCCAGGGTCATCTCGACGTTGGAGATGAACGTCCGGAAGAAGTGCCAGTCGTCGTACATGTCCGCCAGCACCGGAGCCAGCCCGGCCGCGCGGGCGGCGGCGAGGCCGGCGCCGACGCCGTACCAGCCGGGCACGATCTGGCGGGACTGGGTCCAGCCGAAGACCCACGGGATGGCGCGCAGCCCGGCGAGTCCGGCGTCGCCGTCGGGTCGGCGCGAGGGGCGGGAGCCGATGTTGAGCTGGCCGAGCTGCTCCACCGGCGTGGAGTGCAGGAAGTAGGCCGGCAGGTCGGGGTTGTCCACCAGCCGGCGGTACGCCGTGGCCGCGGCCCCGGAGACCAGCTCCATGCAGCCGTCCCACTCCGCGAGCTGGCTGAGTGGCTGCCGGGACACCCGGTGCAGGACCGAGGCCCGCAGGACCGCGGCGAGGGTCAGCTCCAAGTTCTCCCGGGCCAGCGCGGGCAGCGTGTACTTGTCCGAGATCACCTCACCCTGCTCGGTCACCTTGATCTCGCCGTCCAGGGTGCCGTAGGGCTGGGCGAGGATGGCGTCGTACGTCGGGCCGCCACCGCGGCCGGCGGTCCCGCCCCGCCCGTGGAAGAGGCGCAGCCGCACCCCGTGGCCGGCCGCCACGTCGCGCAGCCGGCGCTGGGCCTTGTGGATCTCCCACTGTGAGGTGGTGATGCCCGCCTCCTTGTTGGAGTCGGAGTAGCCGAGCATCACCTCCTGCACCCCGCCGCGGAGCCGGACGACCACCCGGTAGGACGGGTCGTCGAGCAGCTCGGTGAGCACGTCGTCGGCCCGGCGGAGCTCCTCGACCGTCTCCAGCAAGGGCACGAAGCCGATCCGGGCCAGCCCGCTGTGGATGTCGACCAGGCCGGCCTCACGGGCCAGCACCACGGCGGCGAACACGTCGTCGGCGCCGCGGGTCATCGACACGATGTAGCTCTCGGTGAGGTCCGGACCGAAGCGGTCCAGTGCCTCCCGCATCGTGTGGAACACCGCCATCGTGCTGGCGGCATGCTCGTCCAGCAGCGCGGTCCCGCCCAACGGCCGGCGGCTGGCCAGCTCCCGTGCCAGCACGGCCCGGCGGCTGGACCGGTCCAGCTCGGCGTAGGGGCGGCCGAGCTCGGCCAGCCGGTCGATGAGCTGCCCCACCGCGTGGTGGTGCCGGTCGGCGTGCTCCCGGATGTCCATCGCGGCCAGATGCAGCCCGAAGGCGGCGACCGCGCGTTCGGTCCGGGTGAGCAGACCGTCCGCGATGAGCTGACCGTGGTGCGCGCGCAGGGACTCCCGGACCAGCCGGAGGTCGGCGAGCAGCTCGGCGCTGCCGAGGTAGTCCCGGCCAGGGGTGTGCGCGGAACCGTGTGTGATCCGGGCGGCGGTGTTGAGCAGCTTCAGCCGGATGCAGGTCGCCTTGAGCCGGTACGGCTCGCGGGCGTTCAGCCGGCGAAACCGCGGGTCGAGCTCCGGAAGCGCGGCGAGGTCGGTGGTCAGGCTGGCTTCCAGGACCTCGCTGACCCCCACGATGCGCGAGGAGCTGGACAGCTCCTCGATCAGCGAGTCGACCATGCGGATCAGGGTCCGGATCGCATGGCCGTGCTGGAGCTGGAGGACCTGGCAGGTGACCTCCGGGGTCACGTTGGGGTTGCCGTCCCGGTCGCCGCCGATCCAGGTGCCGAACGTCAGCGGCCGGTGGTCGAGGGGGATGTCGGCGCCGTGCCGGTGCAGCTCGGCCACCAGATCGTCGAGCAGGTCGGGCACGGTGTCGCTGAACAGGCTGTCCAGGTAGTACGCCGCGTTGCGGGCCTCGTCGACCGGCGACGGACGGTCCAGCCGGAGCTCGTCGGTCTGCCACATCAGATCGATGACCTCGGCCAGCCGGCGGTCGGCACGCTGCCTGGCCGGCCCGTCCGCCGGGGTCGGCGTGGCGAGCAGGTCGCCGACGATGCGCAGCTTGTTGAGGATCGACCGGCGGCTCGCCTCGGTGGGGTGGGCGGTGAAGACCGGCCGGACCGCGAGCTGACCCACCGCCAGTGCCAACCCGTCCGGGCCGACCGCCGCGGCGATGTCCCGGATCGCGCTGGCCAGCCAGCCCTGCTCGGCGGGCCGGTCGCGCAGCCGGCGCACCCGGTCGACCTGCTCGGCGATGTTCGCCAGGTGGAAGTACGCCGAGAACGCCCGCACCAGGTGGATCGCGGTGGGCAGCGGCGCGCCGCCCAGCAGCTCCCGCAGCTCGGCGAGGGCGGCCTGGTCACCGGCCTGGGCCAGCTTGGTCAGGGCGCGGACCCGCTCGACCTGGTCCAGCAGCAGCTGCCCCTCCTGCCGGACCAGCGACTCGCCGAGCAGCGTGCCGACCCGCCGCACGTCGGCCCGCAGGAGTGCGTCCTCGTCGTCCTTCGTTCCGGCGGCGTACCGGTCCACTGGGATCGTCACCCGCTCATCCTCCCTGACCGCGGGTTCGCGGGCTGCGCCACGGGCGGGTGGCGCGGATATGAGCGACATTCCGCTCTGACATATCTGCAACGTAACGGCAAGCAGCGCGGAACTCACTAATACGGGCGAAAATGACCGGCCCATGCACTACGGAGAGTTATCAAAGTGGTGGTGACGCCGAGTTGTGGGAGGTATTTCATGAGTAGTTCTCCGAATTCATTCACCGAGCGTGACAGAAGCCGGTATGGTTCCTGCGTCGACGGTTCGCCCGGCGGACGGGCCCCACCCGGGGCATGGTCCGCAGGGAGAGCCGCACGACTTCCCGGCGCCGGGGGGCGGCGTACCGGATCTTGGGGGGCACGTTATGAGCGTTGCCACGATCATTCGATCGGGCAGCCGAAGCATGTTGTTGGCGCGGTCGGGCGGCTCCAGTCGCCGCTGGACCGCCCAGTACAGCGTCCTGCTGGTCCTGCTCGACGCGCTGGCCGGTTCGGTCGCCGCGGTGGCCGCCTACCTGGTGCGGTTCTCCACCGGGCCGCTCGCCGTGGGCGTGACGCCCGTCGGGACCTCGACCTACCGGTGGTTCAGCGCGCTGCTGCCGATGCTGTGGGTCGGTGCGGTGGCGCTCGCCCGGGCCTATGAGGGGCGGTTCCTCGGTCTCGGTTCGGAGGAGTTCCAGCGCGTGTTCCGGGCCTTCGTCGGGCTCACCGCCGCCGTCGCGTTCACCTCCTACGCCAGCAAGGCCGAGGTGGCCCGCGGGTACGTCGTGCTGGCGTTGCCGATGGCTGCGGCGCTCAGCCTGGTCGGCCGGTACGCGGCACGGCGGCGGGTCCACAGGCTCCGCCGGCACGGCCGGTTCCTGCTCGACGTGGTCGCCGTCGGCGGCGCGTACTCGGTGCTCGACCTGGTGACCCAGCTCCGCCGGGAGCCGTACGCCGGCATGCGGGTCGTCGGCGCATGCCTGCCGCCGGACACCGACGGGCGGATGCTGGAGCGCGTCGGCGTGCCGGTGCTGGGCTCCGTCGACGATGCCGGGCGGGTCGCCCGGGCGGCCTCCGTGGACACCGTCGCGGTGACCTCGTGCCCGGAGATGTCCGGAGCCCGCCTCCGCCGGCTCGCCTGGGACCTGGAGGGCACCGCCATCGAGCTGGTGGTCGCGCCCGGTCTGATGGAGGTCGCCGGGCCGCGGCTGCACATCCGGCCGGTGTCCGGGCTGCCCCTGGTGCACGTGGAGGAGCCGGAGTTCTCCGGTGCCCGCCGCGTGATCAAGGGTGCGGTCGACCGGACCGCCGCGGCCTTCCTGGTGCTGGCGCTCGCGCCGGTGCTGCTCGGCATCGGGATCGCGGTGCGGCTGACCAGCCCGGGGCCGGCGTTGTTCCGGCAGGTGCGGATCGGCAAGGACGGCAACGAGTTCACCATGGTCAAGTTCCGCACGATGGTGGCGGACGCGGAGTCCCGGCGGGCCGACCTCACGGCGCACAACGAGCGTGCCGACGGGCTGCTGTTCAAGATCAAGGATGATCCGCGGATCACGCCGTTCGGGCGCTTCCTGCGCAAGTACTCCCTCGACGAGCTCCCCCAGCTGCTCAACGTTCTCGGCGGCAGCATGTCGCTGGTCGGGCCCCGGCCGCCACTACCGGAGGAAGTCGCGCACTACGGCGACGACGTGCGGCGCCGGCTGCTCGTGAAGCCCGGTGTCACCGGGCTGTGGCAGATCAGCGGCCGCAGCGACCTCACCTGGGACGAGTCGGTCCTGCTGGACCTGCGCTACGTCGAGAACTGGTCCCTGACCTATGACCTGATGATCCTCTGGAAGACGGTCTTCGCCGTCACCAGAGGCGCTGGCGCGTACTGAGCGCCGAGGAGGCAGCAATGACCCGCTCCCGCTCCCGTTTCCTCGCCCGGCTGACCTCCTTGTCGGCGGCGGCACTGACCGTCGCCGCCGGTGTGGTCCTGCCGGCCGGCGTGGCGTACGCGGCCGACCCCTGTGGCGCGCCGGTGACCAACAAGGTCGCCTGCGAGAACAGCAAGCCTGGTGTCCCCGAGTCGCAGTGGCGGGTCTCGGGCGGTGACGGCAGCATCGTCGGCTACCCGTCGGACATCAGCGTCAACCTCGGCGGCAGCGTCGACTTCAAGATCGACACCAATGCCGCGTCGTACCGGATCGACATCTACCGGCTCGGCTGGTACGGCGGCGACGGGGCCCGGAAGATCGCCACGGTGAACCCCTCGGCGTCGCTCCCGCAGAGCCAGCCGGCGTGCCGGACCGACGCCACCGGCCTGTACGACTGCGGCAGCTGGGCGGTCTCGGCGAGCTGGGCGGTCCCGACCACCGCGGTCTCCGGCCTCTACTACGCGGTGCCGCACCGCAACGACACCGGCGGCGAGAACGAGATCTTCTTCGTGGTCCGCGACGACAGCAGCCACTCCGACCTGTACCTGCAAGCGTCGGACAGCACCTGGCAGGCGTACAACAACTTCGGCGGGACGAGCATGTACTCCGGCACCGGCCCCGGCCCGGCCGGATCGGCGTGGAAGGTCAGCTACAACCGGCCGCTGTCCGGCAGCGGCGACGAGAACATGCCGTTCAACGCCGAGTACCCGATGATCCGGTTCCTGGAGAGCAACGGCTACGACCTCAGCTACGGCTCCGGCCTGGACACCGACCGCTACGGCGCGCTGCTGAGGAACCACCGGGCCTTCGTCTCCGTCGGGCACGACGAGTACTGGTCCGGTGCGCAGCGGGGCAACGTCGAGGCGGCCCGGTCGGCCGGCGTCAACCTCGCCTTCTTCGCCGGCAACGAGGTGTTCTGGAAGACCCGCTGGGAGCCGAGCATCGACTCCTCGGCGACCGCCAACCGCACCCTGGTCTGCTACAAGGAGACCAAGTGGGGCGCGAAGATCGACCCGAGCCCGGAGTGGACCGGCACCTGGCGGGACCCCCGCTTCAGCCCACCGTCTGACGGCGGCCGGCCGGAGAACGGCCTGCTCGGCCAGGAGTTCCTGGTCAACGGGTACCGCAGCGACGCCCTCCAGGTGCCCGCGGCGTACGGCGCGATGCGGTTGTGGCGGAACACGCCGCTGGCGGGCGCGGCGGCCGGCAGCACCTACTCCTTCGCGGCCGGCACCCTCGGCTACGAGTGGGACGCGGCCGTCGACAACGGATTCCAGCCGGCCGGGGTCGCCCAGATGTCGCGGACCACGGTGGACATCAACGGCACCTACGTGCTGCAGAACTACGGCGACCAGTACGGCTCGGGCACCGTCACGCACGCCCTGACGCTCTACCGCGACCGGGCCAGCAACGCCCTGGTGTTCTCCGCTGGCACCGTGCAGTGGGCCTGGGGGCTGGACGACAACCACGCCTTCAGCACCGGCACCTCGACCGTCGACGTGCGGATCCGGCAGGCCACCGTCAACGTGTTCGCCGACATGGGCGTGCAGCCGGCCACCCTGCAGGCCGGCCTTGTGGCGGCCACGGCCAGCACCGACACCGTGGCACCGGCGGTGACCATCGACACCCCGGCCAGCCCGGCGGTGAGCACCTCGGTGACGTTGACCGGCACCGTCGCGGACACCGGCGGGAAGGTCGCCGGTGTGGAGGTCTCCGTCGACGGCGGCAGCAGCTGGCACCCGGCCACCTGGCAGGCGGGCAGCTCGGCGTGGAGCTACGTGTTCACGCCGACCGCCGCGGGTGCCCTGACCGTGGCGGCGCGCGCCGTCGACGACAGCGCGAACCTGTCCGCCCCGACCACGACGTCGATCAGCGTCAGCGCACGGAGCTGCCCGTGCAGCATCTGGCCGAGCAGCACCGTGCCGGGTACCACCAGCGCCAACGACACCTCGGCGCTGGAGCTGGGCGTGAAGTTCCGGTCCCAGCAGGACGGCTGGATCACCGGGGTGAGGTTCTACAAGGGCACCGGCAACACCGGCACCCACACCGGGTCGCTGTGGACGACCGCCGGGAAGCTCCTGTCCACCGGTACGTTCAGCGGTGAGACCGCCGCCGGGTGGCAGACCCTGGCGCTCGGCCAGGCCGTGCCGGTCACGGCCGGCACCACCTACGTCGCCTCCTACCACACCAGCACCGGCCACTACGCCGCCGACGGCGGCTACTTCGCGAGCACCGGCTTCGCCAACCAGCCGCTGACCGCGCTGGCCAACGGCACCGACGGCCCCAACGGGGTCTACCGGGCGGGCGCCTCGGGCTTCCCGACCGACACCTACAACAGCGCGAACTACTGGGTGGACGTGGTCTTCGCCACCGCCGCCCCGCCGGACACCCAGCCGCCGCAGGTGGCCTCGGTGGCACCGGCCGCCAACGCCGGTGGCGTGTCGCTGACCGGGCCGGTGTCGGTGACCTTCAACGAGCCGGTGACCAGCGGCGCGCTGCAGTTCGGCGTGGGCTCCAGCACCGGCACCGTGTCCGGCTCGGTCGCGTTGAACGCGGCGGGCACCACGGCCACCTTCACCCCCGGCGCGACGCTGGCCGGCGGGACCGGCTACACCGCCACCGTGCGGGCGACCGACCTGGCCGGCAACCAGATGCCGGCGGCGTACAGCTGGAGCTTCACCACCGGCACGCCGCGGCCGGCGAGCTGCCCGTGCACGATCTGGGACGACTTCGTGCAGCCGGTCAACCCCAGCACCAACGACCCCAGCGCGATCGAGCTGGGCACCAAGGTGCGGTTCGACGTGAACGGCTACGTGACGGGGGTGCGCTTCTACAAGGGCACCAGCAACACCGGCCCGCACACCGGCTCGCTGTGGAGCGCGACCGGCAGCCAGCTCGCCACCGGCACCTTCACCGGTGAGACCGGGTCCGGGTGGCAGACCCTGACCTTCACCGCGCCGGTCAAGGTCAGCGCGAACACGACCTACGTGGTCAGCTACCACACCACCGCCGGCTACTACTCCTCCACACCGGGGTACTTCGGCGGCACCAGCGCCGACTACCAGGCGCTGCACGCGCCGGCCGACGGCGCGGTGGGTGGCAACGGCGTGTACCGGTACGGCGCGGGCGGGTTCCCCAGCTCCTCCTACAACGCGGCCAACTACTGGGTCGACGTGCTGTGGACCAACTCGCTGACCGGCGACAACACACCGCCGTCGGTGACCGGGAGCGGGCCGGCCGCCGGCACCTCCGGCGTGCCGCTCACCCCGTCGGTGACCGCGACGTTCAACGAGCCCCTCGACCCGGCGACGGTGCAGTTCACCCTGGCCGACGGCGGCGGCGCGAAGATCTCCTCGACCGTCAGCTACGACTCGGCGACCAACACGGCGACCATGACACCGGTCGCGCCGCTGGCGGCGGGGGAGACCTACACCGCGAGCGTGTCGGCCGCCGACGCCAGCGGGAACCTGATGACCGCGCCGGTCACCTGGTCGTTCACCACCACGACCAGCCAGACCTGCCCGTGCGGCATCTTCTCGGCGGCGACCGTCCCGACCGTGCAGTCCAGCTCGGACACCGGCGCCTACCAGCTCGGGGTCCGGTTCACCTCGGACGTGACGGGCGTCGTGAACGGGGTGCGGTTCTACAAGGGTCCGAACAACCTCGGCACCCACACCGGGTCGCTGTGGACGGCCAACGGCCAGCTCCTGGCCACCGGCACGTTCGCCGGGGAGACGGCCACCGGGTGGCAGACGCTGATGTTCGCCAGCCCGGTGAGCATCGCCGCGAACACCCCGTACGTCGCGTCCTACACCGTCACCGCCGGCGGCTACGCCGCGGACTCGCAGTACTTCGAGCGGGGTGAGGCGACCAGCGTTCCGCTGCACGCCCCGGCCACCGGGGCCGGGACCCCGAACGGTGTCTACGGCCTGGGCACGGCGTTCCCGGACCGGACCTACCGGGGCGCGAACTACTGGGTCGACGTGATCGTCGCGCCGGCTCCGGCCGCCGCTCCGGTCCCGGCCTCGTCCCCGACGTCGCCGACGCTGGCACCGCAGAACGGCGGGAGCGGCACGGTCCTGCAGCCGATCCTGCCGCAGGCGGTCACGCCGTCCGGCAGCAGCCAGCCCCAGGCCAGCCCGCGCCGGCCCCGGCGCCGTGGCCCGCGGGACGGCGAGCTGGGGGACGGGGAGCAGGAAGCCTGAACCATCCGACGGCACGGCCGGCCGACCACAAGAGCACCGACCAGGACAGCCCTGAGGAAGTGATCGCGCCGGTCGATAGGTACGGCGCGATCCGGGAGCGCTCGGCCGGCTGGCCCGATCGGGCGATGGCTCGGCAGCCGGCCCCGGACCGGGGTCGGCCAGGGGAGGATTGCGGAGATTGGGCGCGACGGCGCCCGGGGGGACGGAGATGACACCGATCGGCATCGCCGTGATCGGAGCTGGCTACTGGGGACCGAACCTGGTCCGCAACGCCCAGGCCACCGCGCAGCTCCGGCTGCGGTACCTGTGCGATCTGGACGAGGGGCGGGCCCGCCGGGTGCTCGGCGCCTACAGCACGGTGCGGGCGACGGCGTCGCTGGCCGAGGTGCTCGCCGACCCCGAGGTGCACGCGGTCGCGGTGGCAACCCCGGCGGCCACCCACTACGAGGTGGCGGCCGCCGCGCTGGAGGCCGGCAAGCACGTCCTGGTGGAGAAGCCGCTGGCCGCCTCCTACGCCGACGGCGCGAAGCTGGTGGCCGTCGCGGCCGAGCGGCAGCGGGTGCTGATGCTCGACCACACCTACTGCTACACCCCGGCCGTGCAGCGGCTGCGGGAGCTGGTCCGCGGTGGGGAGCTGGGCGAACTGCAGTACGTCGACTCGGTCCGGATCAACCTGGGGCTGGTGCAGCCGGACGTCGACGTGCTCTGGGACCTGGCGCCGCACGACCTGTCCATCCTGGACGCGGTGCTGCCCGACGGGGTGACCCCGGTCGCGGTCGCCGCGCACGGCGCCGACCCGATCGGCGCCGGCCAGACCTGCGTCGCCTACCTGTCGGTGACGCTGTCCAACGGTGCGATGGCGCACGCCCACGTCAACTGGCTGTCGCCGACCAAGATCCGGACCATGATCGTCGGCGGGTCGTCGCGCACCGTGGTGTGGGACGACCTCAACCCGGCCCAGCGGCTCGCGGTCTACGACCGCGGGGTGGACCGGACCGACCCGGCGCACCTCGGGGACGAGGTGCGCACCCAGGCGCTGGTGTCCTACCGGGTCGGTGACATGGTGGCCCCGGCGCTGCCGGAGGGCGAGGCGCTGCGCGGTGTGATGGCCGAGTTCGCCGGCGCCATCACGGATTCGCGGGCGCCGTTCACCGACGGCAGGTCGGGACTGCGGGTGCTCGCCCTGCTGGAGGCCGCCGCCGAGAGCCTGCGCATCGGGGGCTCGTTCGTTCCCGTCTACCTGGAGGAGATCGGTCGATGAGTGCCGCGCCGATGAGTGCCGCGCCGATGAGTGCCGCGCCGATGAGTGCCGCACAGCCGCTCGCGGGACAGCGGGTGCTCGTCACCGGAGGAGCCGGCACGATCGGCTCGCACGTCGTGGACCAGCTGCTGGCAGCCGGTGTGGCGGAGATCGTCGTGCTGGACAACTTCGTCCGCGGCCGGCTGGAGAACCTCTCCGCCGCCCTGCAGGTCGACCGGGACCGGCTGGTGATCGTCGAGGGCGACATCTGCGACCGGCACACCGTGCGGCGGCTCAGCGCCGGGATCGACGTCGTCTTCCACCTCGCCGCGATCCGGATCACCCAGTGCGCCGAGGACCCCCGGCTGGCCCTGGAGGTCATGGTGGACGGCACGTTCAACGTCGCCGAGGCGGCCGTCGAGGCCGGTGCCCGCAAGCTCGTCCTCTCCTCCTCGGCGTCGGTGTACGGGTTGGCCGACGCCTTCCCGACCCCGGAAACCCAGCACCCGTACCACAACGACACCCTCTACGGCGCCGCGAAGGTCTTCAACGAGGGGATGCTGCGCAGCTTCCACGCGATGCGCGGGCTGGACTACGTGGCGCTGCGGTACTTCAACGTCTACGGGCCGCGGATGGACGCGCACGGCAAGTACACCGAGGTGCTGATCCGGTGGATGGAGCGGATCGCGGTCGGCGCGGCGCCGCTGATCTTCGGCGACGGCGCGCAGACGATGGACTTCGTGCACGTGGTGGACATCGCCCGGGCCAACATCCTGGCCGCCCGGTCGGCGGCGACGGACGCCACCGTCAACATCGCCGCCGGGGTGGAGACCTCGCTGGCCGAGCTGGCCGGTGCGCTGCTCGCCGCGATGGGCAGCGACCTCGGCGTCGAGCACGGCCCGGAGCGGGCCGTCAACGGGGTCACCCGCCGGCTGGCCGACATCACCGCCGCCGCCGACCAGCTCGGCTGGAAGCCGGAGATCTCGCTCGCCACCGGGTTGCGCGACCTGGTCTCCTGGTGGCGCGCGGACACCGGCGGACACCGGGGCGCGGCGGGAGACGGGCCGGCATGACCTCTCGGGTGGTCTTCTGCGCCGGCACCTCCTACGACGGGTTGATCGGCTCGGACCGGCACCTGGCCACCGCACTGAGCGCGCACGCCCCGGTGCTCTGGGTCGACCCGCCGGTGTCGGTCGTCACCCCGCAGCGGTTCCGTGGCGCGGCCGGCCGGCGGCTCACCCCGCGGCTGACCCACCTCGACTCGCGGCTGGTCCGGTTGACCCCGGCCGCGCTGCCGGGGTGGAGCCGGCCGGGGGTGCGGGCGACCACCTGGCCGCTGGTACGCGCGCAGGTCCGCTGGGCGCTGCGCCGGCTGGCGGCCACCCCGCGCGCGGTCGTCGCGTGCTCGTTGGACGACGTGCTGACCGGCTGGGCGCCGGGCGTCCGCCGGGTGCTCTACGGCACCGACGACTACGTCGCGGGTGCCCGGCTGATGGGTCAGGATGCCGCCCGGCTGGAGCGGGACGAGCGGCGCCAGCTGGCCCGCGCCGACCTGGTGCTCGCGGTCTCCCCGGTGCTGCGGGACCGGTGGACCGGGCAGGGCGTGCCCGAGGTGGTGGTGCTCCCCAACGGGTGCGACGCGGAGCGGTTCGCCGGCGCGGACGAGGCGCCGTGGCCGGCGTCGCTCCCCGCCGACCGCCCGATCGCCGGGCTGATCGGGCAGCTGTCCGACCGGATCGACATCGCGCTCCTGGAAGCCGTCGCGGACCTCGGCAGCCTCCTGCTCGTAGTGGGTCCGCTGCACCCGGGCTGGGAGCCGGAGCGGTTCGCCGCGCTCACCCGCCGGCCGAACGTCCGGTACGCCGGCGAGGTCGGCAAGGCCGAGCTGGCCGGCTACCTGGGCGCCATCGACGTGGGGCTCACCCCGTACCGGGACTCGGCCTTCAACCGGGCGTCGTTCCCGCTGAAGACGCTGGAGTACCTCGCGGCCGGCCGCCCCGTCGTCAGCACCGACCTGCCCGCCACCCGCTGGCTGGCCACCGACCTCATCACCACCGCGGGCACCCCCACCGGGTTCGCCGCCGCGGTGCGCGAGGCGTTCTCCACCGCGCGCCGCCCCGACCTGGTGGTCCGCCGCCGGGCGTTCGCCGCCGGGCATTCCTGGGCGCGCCGGGCCGGCACCCTCGCCGGGCTGCTCGACCTGCGCCCGCGGGACGCCGTGCCCGCCACCCCGACCCCGAGTGAGGACCCGTGACGAACCCGCCGATCCCGACGATCCCGACGATCCCCGTGATGCGGCCCTGGCTGGGGGAGGAGGAGGCCACCGCGGCCGCCGAGGTGGTCCGCTCCGGCTGGGTCGCCCAGGGTCCCCGGGTGGCCGAGTTCGAGCGGCTGTTCGCCGCGCAGGTCGGGGCCAGCACCGGGGTGGCCGTCTCCTCCTGCACCACCGGGTTGCACCTGATGCTGCACGTGCTGGGGGTCGGTCCGGGTGATGAGGTGATCGTCCCGTCGCACTCGTTCATCGCCACCGCGAACGCGGTCCGCTACACCGGCGCGTTCCCGGTCTTCGCCGACGTGTCGCCGGTGACCGGCAACCTCACCCCGCAGACCGTGGAGCCGGTGCTGTCCCCCCGCACCCGCGCGGTGATGGTGGTCCACCAGGGCGGGATCCCGGCCGACGTGCCGGCGCTGCGCGCGCTGTGCGGACCGCGCGGCATCCCGGTGGTGGAGGACGCCGCCTGCGCGGCCGGGGCGACGTTCGGCGGTCGCCCGGTGGGGGCCGGCGCGCTGCTGGCCGCCTGGTCGTTCCACCCGCGCAAGCTGCTCACCACCGGTGAGGGCGGCATGGTCACCACCGACGACCCGGAGTGGGCGGCGCGGATGCGCCGGCTCCGGGAGCACGGCATGAGCGTCTCCGCGGCGGACCGGCACGCCGCCGGCGGTGCGGTCGTGGAGGAGTACGGCGAGACCGGGTTCAACTACCGGATGACCGACCTGCAGGCCGCGATCGGGTTGGTGCAGCTGCGCAAGCTGGGCGCCATGGTGGCCCGCCGCCGCGAGCTCGCCGCCCGCTACCAGGCCGCGCTGGCGGGCGTCGCCGGCGTGCGTTTCGCGCAGGACCCGCCCGGCGGCACGACCAACTACCAGTCGTTCTGGGTGCTCCTGCCGGACGGCTACCCCGGCTCCCGCAACGACGTGCTCGCCGCGCTGGTCGCCCGCGGCGTGTCGGCCCGCCGCGGGATCATGGCCAGCCACCTGGAGTCGGCGTACGCGGAGCATCCGGGCGGGCCGCTGCCGGTCACCGAGCTGCTGTCGGGGCGTTCCCTGATCCTGCCGCTCTACCACGACCTCAGCGAGCCCGACCAGGACCGGGTGATCGCCGGGCTGCTCGCCGTGCTCAGCGGCGCGGGGGTGCCCTGAGGTGGTCCAACCGTTGCTGCTGGTCGGTGCCGGCGGGCTGGCCCGTGAGGTGCTCGCCGCGGTCCGCTCGCACCCCGCCCCGCCCTGGCGCGTGCTGGGGTTCCTCGACGACGACCCGGACCGGCACGGCCGGGTGGTCGACGGGGTGCCGGTGCTCGGCCCGGTGGACGCGGTGCACGACCATCCGGACGCGGCGGTCGTGCTGTGCACCGCCTCGACCCGGGACCAGGCCAGCCGGCGGCGGATCGAGCAGCGGCTCGGGCTGCCGCCGGAGCGGTACGGCACCGTCGTGCACGCCGGCGCCAGCGTTGCCGCCGGGACCGGGATCGGCCCGGGCAGCGTGCTGCTCGCCGGGGTCGTGGTGAGCGCGCCGCAGCGGATCGGCCGGCACGTGGTGGCGATGCCGCACGTGCTGGTCACCCACGACGACGAGATCGGCGACCACGTGACCATGGCCGGGCGGGTCTGCCTGTCCGGATCGGTCACCGTCGGCGAGGGCGCCTACCTGGGGGCCGGCGCGCTGGTCCGGGAGGGGCTGCGGGTCGGCGCGTGGTCGCTGGTGGGGATGGGGTCGGTGGTCCTCGGGGACGTGCCCGACGGCGAGGTCTGGGTCGGCAACCCGGCCCGCCGGCTACGCCGGACGGAGGTGCGGTTGGTGTGAGGGTGCTGGTCTACCCGCATTCGATGGAGATCGGCGGCTCCCAGCTCAACGCGGTGGAGCTGGCGGCCGCGGTCCGCGACCGCGGCCACGACGTGCTGCTGGTCGCCGAGGACGGCCCGCTGGTCGGGACCGTGCGGGAGCTCGGGCTGGAGTGGCTGCCGCTGGCCGGCGGGGCACGCCGGCGCCGGCCGTCGGCGGCCGTCGCCCGGCAGCTCGTCGAGCTGGTCGGCGCGCGGCGGGTCGACGTCGTGCATGGTTACGAGTGGCCGCCGGGGGTGGAGGCGTTCTTCGGTCCCCGGCGGCGGTCGGGCACGGCGGTCGTGTGCACCGTGATGTCGATGTCGGTCGCGCCCTTCCTGCCCCGGTCGCTGCCGCTGGTGGTCGGCACCGCGGACATCCGGCGCCGCGCGCTGGCGGCGGGGTTCCGGCGGGTCACCCTGATCGAGCCACCGGTCGACGTGACCGCGAACTCCGCGTTGCTGCCGGCGGGCGACTTCCGGGAGCGGTACGGCCTGGCTCCGGACGTCCCGCTGATCGTCACGGCCTGCCGGCTGGTGCCGGAGCTGAAGCTGGAGGGGTTGCTCGCCGCGGTGACCGCGGTCGGATCGGTCAACGCCGCCGGCCTCGCCTGCCAGCTCGCGATCGTCGGGGACGGGCCGGCCCGGCCGCTGATCGCGGAGCGGGCCGCCGCCGTCAACGCCGCCGCCGTCAACGCCGCTTCCGTCGACACCGCCGCCGGCCGGCCGCTGGTCGTGCTCACCGGCACGCTGGACGACCCGCGGCCGGCGTACGCCGCCGCCGACCTGACCCTGGGCATGGGCGGGTCGGCGCTGCGCGGGATGGCCTTCGGCAAGCCGCTCGTCGTGCAGGGGGAGCGGGGGTTCTGGGAGACGCTCACGCCGGAGTCCGCGGGCAGGTTCTGCGAGCAGGGCTGGTACGGCGTCGGCGACGGCCAGGACGGCGCCCTGGCACTGGCCGGCATCCTGCGCGAGCTGCTGACCGACCCGGCGCGGCGGCGGCAGCTCGGTGACTTCGCGCGTGACCTGGTGGTGCAGCGGTTCAGCCTGCAGCGGGCTGCGGCGATCCAGGAGACGGTCTACGCCGTCGCCCTGGACGGCCGCACGGGGCGGCACCACCTCGACACCGCCCGGTCGGCGGCCGGCATCGCGGCGTACAAGGTGCGGCGCAAGCTGGCCCGGCTGCGCGGTACCGCCCGGGTCGATGACTTCAACGCGGTGACCGGCACGACATGGGCGGGGGGAGTCAAACGGTGACAGCCATTCCTCTGGTGGACCTGGCCGCGCAGCACGCGCAGGTGGCCGGCGAGGTCGCGGCCGGCTGGCAGGAGGTGCTGGCGCGCACCGCGTTCGTCGGTGGCCCGCAGGTGGCCGCCTTCGAGGCGGAGTTCGCGGCGTTCAGCGGGGTGCCGCACTGCGTCGGGGTGGCCAACGGCACCGACGCGATCGAGCTCGCGCTGCGTGCGGCGGGGATCGGGGCGGGCGACGAGTGCGTGCTGCCGGCCAACACGTTCATCGCCACCGCGGAGGCGGTGGCACGCGCGGGCGCCACGCCGGTGCTCGTCGACTGCGACCCGGCGACGTACCTCGTCGACCCGGACGCGGTGGCGGCGGCGGTGACCGGGCGGACCCGGGCGATCATCGGCGTGCACCTGTACGGGCAGCTCGCCCCGGTGGAGCGGCTCGCCGCGATCGCGGCGGAGGCAGGGGCGGTGCTGGTCGAGGACGCCGCCCAGGCGCAGGGCGCTCGCCGGCACGGCGCGGGGCCGGGCGCGGGCGCGGGCGCGGGCGGCGCCGGCCGGGTCGCCGCGACGAGCTTCTACCCCGGCAAGAACCTCGGCGCGTACGGCGATGGTGGCGCGGTGCTCACCGCCGACCCGGAACTCGCCGAGGCGGTCCGGCTGCTCGGCGCCCACGGTTCACCGCGCAAGTACGAGCACACCGTGCTCGGCTTCAACAGCCGGCTGGACACCCTTCAGGCGGTCGTGCTGTCGGCGAAGCTGCGCCGGCTGGCGGGGTGGAACGAGGCCCGCCGTGCCGCCGCGGCCCGGTACGGCGAGCTGCTCGCCGGCATCGACGGGGTGGTGCCGCCGGTGACGCTGGCGGGCAACGAACACGTCTGGCACCTGTACGTGGTCCGGGTACCGGAGCGGGACCTCGTGCTCAAGCACCTCAACGCCAACGGCGTCGGTGCCGGCGTGCACTACCCGACCCCGGTGCACCTGACCCCGGCGTTCGCCTCGCTGGGGTACGGCGAGGGCGCGTTCCCGGTCGCGGAGCGGGCCGCCGGGGAGATCCTCTCGTTGCCGATCTACGCCGAGATCACGCCCCAGCAGCAGGACCGCGTGGTGGCGCTGCTCGCGGAGGCGCTGCTCGCGGAGGCGGTCGCGTGACCGGGGTGTTCGTCCACCCGCAGGGGCTGTGCGAGTCGGCGGAGGTCGGCGCCGGCACCCGGGTGTGGGCGTTCGCGCACGTGCTGGCCGGCGCCGTGGTGGGGCGCGACTGCAACATCTGCGACGGCGCCTATGTCGAGGGTGGCGCGGTCCTCGGTGACAACGTGACCGTGAAGAACCAGGTGCTGGTCTTCGCCGGCGTGACCTGCGAGGACGACGTCTTCCTCGGGCCGAACGTGGTGTTCACCAACGACCTGCGGCCGCGCGCGGCGGTCAAGCGGGGCCCCGAGGATCTGCTGCCGACCCTGGTCCGGCGGGGGGCGACGCTGGGCGCCGGCACGGTGGTGGTGTGCGGCACGACGATCGGTACGTACGCGTTCGCCGCCGCCGGTGCGGTCGTCACCCGGGACGTGCCGGCCCATGCCTTCGTCGCCGGGAACCCGGCGCGGCGCAAGGGTTGGGTGTGCCAGTGTGGTGAGCGGCTGGACGCCGAGCTGCGGTGTCGGTGTCGGGGTTGCGGCACCGGCTACCGGTTGGTGTCTGAGCACGCCGGTCTGGAGTCCGCCGGTGCCGTGGGGTGCACCGGCTTCGTGGGGGGCGTGGTCAGGGGGCTGGGTTCCGGTCCAGCTTGAGGGTGAACTGGAGCCGGTTGTTCGCGGTACCGGTGACGGTGACCACGGCGTCGACCTGCTGGCCTTTCTCGGTGGTGACCGAGCACCGGGTCTGCGCGCCAGCCTGAGCCTTGAGCCGGTCCGGGCAGGAGACCGCGGTCATCCGGGATGAGGCCCCGGCCTGCTGCTCGATGCTCCGTTTCACCTGCACCTCAAGCTGGGTCCGGTCGACCTCGGCGGCGCCGCAGCCGCCCGCCAGCAGCAGCACGCCGATGAGCGCCCACCCGGACCGTGGCATCTGCTCGCCCCCTGCTCGCTGTGTCCCCATTCATCGTGCCGCACCGGACGCGGTTGGGCGACGAGACGCCCCGGGTGGGCCGGTCTTCGGGACGGTGTGGGTGTTGCCGGGCCCGGTTGTTGACCCATCCGGCCCACCGGGGTACGGGGTGCCGGGGTGGTGACCGTCGGTGGTCGTTTTGGTGGTTCGGGGTGTGGGGGCCGGGTCGGTACGCGTGCGGGTCGCCTGGTGGCGGTCAC